>NZ_JNWQ01000037.1 GCF_000716875.1 Streptomyces novaecaesareae
CTCCTGCTAGCAATCACGTCCCCGACCAGCCCGAGCACCCCGCCTCCGGCCCACACCAGCCCCGTGACCTGCACGTTCAGGTTGGCAATTGCTCACTGGGAATCAGCCGGCGGCCTACGGCCTGTGGCGCGATGCTGTGCTCTCGGGGACGAAGCTGGCCGGCGATGACCGCGCGGAGGTGCTCGCCTTCGCCATACCGGTGTTCAAGGCAGCGGGCGAGGAGGCGACCAACGCTCTCATCGGGTACGTCGGCGAGTGGCTGTGGTACCTGACAACGCGCGAACTACCTCCAGAGGCCGACCGGACGATCGAGATCATCAACTCGCCGAGTGGCACGGTTACGGACAGCGGTGGTGATGGGATAGTCGTCCACCGTCTGACAGGTACGGAGGGCGAATTCTCTTTCAGGCTGTGGGAGATGAAGAAGTTCACGGCCGACCCTGCGAAATCGAGCGATGTGGGGGCAACGATCCGGAACGCGTGGCGTCAGCTCGGCACGAGCGGAGCCGAGTACCTGGCGATGATGTCGTTCGCCGACAAGCACCTTTCCAAGGACTCTCACGCGTTCGTCAGCACCCTCGTGCGACAGTGGGTGCAGGCGGCTCCTTCCAGCAACGCGGGGGTGAGCGTGGCGCTCGACGAGACCGCAGTTCCGCAGCAGGCGTTCCACCTGTCTCACACGCACTTCACTTCACACACGCATGACGGCGCGTTGGCAGGGTTGATCATCGGCATTGATGAACTCGGTGAGTTCGCCAAGGACGTGAGGAGCTATGTGTGGAGCGCACTCTAGACCTGCAGGTCCTCACCCATGCCCTTGGTGATCACAGCGGTGCGATCCTCCCCACCCCGGCAGAGCTTCTCAACCTCCTGACGCAGCTGGAAATAGACGCGTTGCGGGCCGACTCCGGTGTTCCGGAGGACGTCCTGAACACTGCGTGGCTCCTCCACGGCCTGGCCGCGGTCAGCCCCGGCGCGGCGGACTACAACCCAGCCCAAGTCCGTCACGCGTTCGCCGTCAGTGCGCACGTCCTGGACCTCGCCCTCGCTGGCGCGCACGATGACACCGAGCGTCTGAAGATGGCCTTCGCCGCGCAGGCCGGCTACCGGCGATGCGAGCAGGACCCCAACGCCACCGCCGTGTACCGCGCCGTCGAACGGCTCGTAAGAACCGATGTGGAGCTCCCCGACCACGTCGAAACCCTCGCTCTCGAAGCGGGCGTGGCCTTCCTCGGCATGGACCGTCCGGCATTCACCACGGCGCTGCGAGCCTGGCGCCGCCAGCTAGCTCAGCTCCGCACGCTTCTCGGCCGCCGCTTCGATCGGCCGGACACCCTGGCTGGCACCATGTACGGGCCGGCCGAGGCCGTCGTCAACGCGGTCCACCACCTCCACCAGCACCTCGCCTTCGGCGGCCCAGAGGACTTGGACATCGCCGTGCAACTCCTCGGTCGCGTCGTGGGTCAGCAGGTGGGTTCGGGCGATTTGCTGGCGCGTTGGGTGGCCTCGCATCTGCTGGAGTTGAGTGAAGACCTGTCCGCCAGCAGCCTCTACAACCTGCTGCCACCGGGGACCCCGCCAGCCGTGGCACGGACGTTCGCGCTCTCCAGCCCGCCGGTGCTCACGCTGTGGCCGCCGCAGCGCAAGCTGCTCGAACTCGAACGAGGGAACCCGGTCGACCCCGCGACCACTCGCAGCCTGATCAGCGTGCCCACGAGCGCGGGCAAGACGCTCATGGCGCAACTGGTGATTTGCGCACATCTGGCGCAGGCCTCTGGGGGGGTGCTGTACGTGTCACCGATGCGCAGTCTCGGGCGGGAGATGCGGCAGGCGCTGCGTGGGCGGTTGCGGCTGCTGGGTCGGCGGCTGGCCGCCGAGCTGCCGGACTTCCCCATCGGCGAACGGGGGCTGGGCAATCTCAACGACGACGTGGAGATCCTCACCCCGGAGC
Source organism: Streptomyces novaecaesareae (assembly GCF_000716875.1). Taxonomy (GTDB): domain Bacteria; phylum Actinomycetota; class Actinomycetes; order Streptomycetales; family Streptomycetaceae; genus Kitasatospora; species Kitasatospora novaecaesareae. The sequence continues at coordinate 1,952 of NZ_JNWQ01000037.1, forward strand.
GGCTGATGCACATGCTGCGCCACGATCCGGTGGAGGCGCTCGACGGCGTCGGGCTGATCGTGGTGGACGAGGCCCATCACATGGCGCGGGCTCAGCGGGGCTTCGTGTTGGAGGGGCTGCTGGCGTTCTGCCAGGTTCACCCAGGTGCACCTCGGCTGGTGCTGCTGTCCGCGGCGGTGGGGAACCGGGCTTCGTTGGCATCCTGGTTGGACCCGTCCCGTCCGCCCGAGGAGGTGTACTTCAGCGACACCTGGCGTGGGCCGCGGCGTCTGCACGGGCTGCTGTCCCCGCACTACATGCGAGATCGGGTGGAGCGGACTGCGCGCAAGCCCACCAAGAAGGCGCGAGGGCGCGTCAAGGCTGTGGTGCCGATGGCCTTGCGGATGGCACTGCGCCCCACTACGGCGTCCAAGCCGACGGTGTTGCTCACCCGGGAGCTCGGGCGGCGGTCGTATGCCGAGACGTATCCCGGGGACTGGAGCCGTGAGACCCTGCTCGCAGGCGGTACCGCGAGCTATCGGCTGTTCGCGGCGGGCGCTGCCTACCTGACGACCAAGGGCAGCGTCCTCGTGGTCGTCGCCACGAAGAAGGAAGCCCGCAACACCGCGCGCGCGATAGCCGAGCACCTGGAGGAGCGGGCCGAGGCCGAGTCCCTGGTCACGTACCTATCCGAAACTCTGGGGTCGGAACACCCGCTGGTGTGGTGCGCCCGCAAGGGTGTCGCCTACCATCACGGTGCGCTGCCGGACGATGTCCTGGAGGCGGTCGAGGACGCGTTGCGGGCCGGGCAGCTCCTGGCGATCGCCAGCACTAGCACGTTGACCGACGGCGTCAACCTGCCTGTGCGCACGGTCATTGTCCATCACTCGATCAGCGGGGACTTTCTCAGCTACGAACGGCAACGGCAGATGAGCGATGCGGAGTTGCTCAACGCGGTTGGCCGGGCCGGGCGCGCCGGGCGTGAGAGCGAGGGATGGATCCTGCTTACCCGGCCGGTCACACCCGCCAATGCCGACTTCGATCGGCTCGCCCCGGGCGACGACCAGCTGCGCGTCACCTCGGCTCTGCTGGACGCCGAGGTCCTGGAGCAACTTTCCGAGGCCGAGAACAGGGTTCGGGACGATGCCGACGAGGTGCTCATGCTCGCGGGTACGCTGGTCGCGGACTTCGTCGCCTATGTGTGGTTCACCGTGGACGCGCTCGGCTCGATGCCCGCCTTGAACAGCACCCCGCTCAAAGCCGTCGAGAACCTGCCCGCGCTCCAGCTGGTGGAGGACCCGCAGGAACGCGCGAGGTGGCTGTCACTGGCCGAGAAGGTCGCTGCGGTGCACGCGGTGACCAGCCCGACGACCCGCAGGCGCTGGGCCACTACCGGCACCAGCCTGTTCAGCGCCCGCAATCTCGACGAGGTCGCCCGCTGGCTCACTGGCGAGGTCCGCGCCCTGACGGCACACCGCGACGAGGCACAGTGGGAAGGCGACTTCGAAGGGTGGCCGCTGGCCGTGGAGGAGTGGTCGCTTCGCCGCACACTCGACTTCCTCACCCAGCACAACGTGCTCGACATGCTGCTCCGTCTGCCCGAGGTCGAGGGAAACTGGAAGTTCACCGACCAGGAGCACCGGGGTAAACCCCTGCAGGTGCCAGTCAGCCAAGCGATCACCGACTGGATCTCCGGCATGCCCATCCCCCACCTCGCACAGCGCTGGCTGCCGGCCGTGGACCGAGTGTGGGCACTGGAGCAGACCGTCGACAACATCAGCGGCACCTTCGAGCACGCCCTGTCCTGGACCCTCGGGGCGCTGATCCACCTGGTCAACACGCGGCTCGACGACGCCGGCTCCAGCACTCGCCTCCACCCCGAGACCAGCTGGTACCTGCGGCACGGCGTCGACACGACGCAAGCCCTGAAACTGCTCACCTCCGGCATAACCTCGCGCCGTCTCGCCCATGCCATGGGATCCGTGGCGGCTGAGCAACGGATCCCATCCGCAGACATGAAGGAGTGGGTGACCGCCTGGCAGATGGAAGGCTGGATCTCGCTCTTTGGTCCCACGGCGCGGGAGATCGACGAACTGCTGGAGTACGTCCGCCAGCCACGGGACCTGATCGGCGAACTCATGGCCGACCGCACACCCCTTGTGGAGGTCGCCCTCGACCCGTGGCAGGAACCAGTAGCGGGCGAAGCCACCCTGGTGCGGCCGAGCCCCAACTCGCCGACGCTCAGCGTTTTCGTCGGGCAGCTCTGGGCGGGATACATCCAGGTCCAGCACCAGGTCGACGTTCTCGCCGTGCTTGACAGCGGACTGCCGTTAAGCCTCTATCTGATGAACGGGCAGCTGACCATCGGAAAGGCACCGTCGTCCGGCTGACAGGGGCTGTCCGAGCCGGGCGGCGTCGACCTGCTCCGGCTGCCTGAAGGATGTCTTTAAAATGCACAGCTACTGAGCAGCGGCTTTGCCGGTGAACGCTCTCGGGGCGTGATCGCTGGTCGCGGGTTCCCGAAGCGCAACGATCCGACTTCGCTCCGGGTCAACGCCCTCCAGGTCGGGTCAAGGTCACGGCAAGCGCAACACCCACCCGCGGGATCACCTCACCTGCGCCTCCCAAGCACTTGTCGCCACGACAAGGGATCGTCCCAGGTCAGAGCAGGTTTTGGTGCCCCGGTGAGAGCGGGGTGAGTGCGGCGTTGCTCGACCTTCGATCCGCAGCGCGGGAGCATGAGCGTGGCAATTTCACACGAACCTCCTTTGGGGGCGATCACCATGCGCTCCGCAGCCCACACCGGGCACGTCTTCCGCCGGTGCGGCTGCCGCGACCACAACGGCAGGCAGCTCGGGGCCAGTTGCCCCAAGCTCGCCACCGAGCCCGATCACCGCACCTGGACCTTCTCTCTCGACCTCCCCTCCCCCGGCCGGCACCGCAACATCGTCCGCCGCGGCGGCTACCCCACCGCCGAAGCCGCCCGAACCGCCCTGCGCCGGATGATCGAAGGGCAGGCCGGCGGCTTAAACGCCGACCCCAACCAGACCATCACCGACTACCTCACCTCCTGGCTCAAGGACAAGAAGCTCACCCTCAAGCCCACCACCTACGTCCGCTACCGCGATTACGTCACCAACGACCTGATCCCCGCCTTCGGCCAGGTCAGGCTCGACGATCTCGGCTACTCGCACATCGCCGCCTTCGTCCACACCCAACTCGACGCCGGACGCGGCAAAGTGACCGTCCACCGCTGCCTCGCCACGCTCTCCAGCACCCTCGGCGACGCCGTCCGACACCACCGGCTCCCCTACAACCCGGCACGCCCGACCGTCATCCCGCGGCCCGCCGCAGCCGAACGTCAGATCTGGACCGTCCAGGACGCCATCCACTTCCTGCACTGTTGCCGCGCCGCCGATCCAGCCTTCGCCGACCTCATCGAGGTCCTCATCGGCACCGGCATTCGCAAGGGCGAAGCTCTCGGACTGCACTGGAACGACGTGCACCTGCCCGAGCGTGTCCTCTACGTCCGCTACACGCTCTCCGCCGTCGACAACAACCACCTGATCATCACCGCGCCGAAGACCCGCAGCAGCAAGGGCTGGGTCGCGATCTCCCCGCGCGTCGCCGTCGCCCTGCGTCACCGGGCCGAGGCAAAGAGCCCCTCACCCGCCCGATCGATCCGCGGCGGCTTCGTCTTCCACCGCCCCGACGGACGCCCTCTCCACCCCGAATACGTCCTCAACCACTTTCACTACCTCTGCCGTGAGTTCGGCGTCCCCCGCACCACCATCCACGACCTACGCCACCTCGCGGCGACCATCTCGATCACCGCCGGGGTGCCCCTCACCGTCGTCTCCAAGACCCTGCGGCACGCCACCCTGTCCATCACCGCGAACATCTACGGCCATCTGACCACCCAGGCCGCCCGTGACGCCGTCGACACCATCGACCACGCCCTCACCACCGCCGACCAACCGGTTTCCGCCCCTATCCAGCTGCCCCACCCGAGAACACCGGACACTCACGCACCCCGAATCCCCAGACATCTCACCACGGCCAAAAATCCAAATCAGAAGGCAAGTTGACGCTCACGCCCGGAGGTCGAGAAGATCCATCTCAGATCACCGATATCACAATGCACTCACAAAGCCCCGAAAACGCTTCAAGGCCGTTCCCGCCATCAGGCGGAAACGGCCTACGACCTGCATTTTGCAAGTCGGGACGACAGGATTTGAACCTGCGACCCCTTGACCCCCAGAAGAATGCCCAACTGGTGTTCAGCAGTCCGAATCCCGCAGGTCAGGGCCCACCCCGTCCACCACCCACGACGCCTGATGACATCTCATGATGCCCAGTCCGTGAGAGGCGCGTGAGAGGCAACGGGCGAGGGAAAGTTCGAAAGTGATTTGCCTCACACCCCATGGCGGCGCTGATCGGCGTCCCCGAGTGTCTCATTCCGCCCCCGCCCTGGCGCGGCCAGCAGCTGGCTTCGGAAACCATCCCAACTATTCCTGCCATCACCGCGGCAATGCAGTGCTGGCCAACCAATAATTCCCTCACCCGGAATTATCGGCAAATCCCCGACGCGGTCGGATGCCGTCGTCCAGGACGTACTCCGGGTCGGCGTCACGCAGGGCACTGGTCAGGCCGTGAGGCGAGGTTAACGAGCCGCACCGACACTCGGGCTCGGTGAAACCGATACAGAAATGACGAGGCCCTGGCCGGGGGGTACCAGGGCCTCGTCGGGGAAGCGGGCCACGGCCACGGGGCGGGGCCATGACCACGCTGGTCTCACAATGCCTCGTTCTCGGGCATAGAACTACTGATCTTTGACCTCGAGCCCGACCGTTCCGCCCTCGGTCTTGCCGAGGTGGAGCCGAGAACGCCCGAAGGTGACGTCGATCCCCTTGCGCAGGGTAATCGCGATGGCGTGCGAGTCGAGCGTAACCGAGTTGTCATCGACGTTCTCCACCGCGGAGGTCTGCCCACCGATGGTCGCTGACTGCCCGGACTTGAGATCGAGTTGGCAGGTCTGCTTCTTGGAGCCGAGAACGGCGTGGTCGGGCTCACCGCATCCGACGGCGGTCGCGGACAAGGCGACCAGCAAGGCCAGTGAGGCTGCGCTCTTGAACGTGCCCACGATCTCTCCCCCTTTCTTCGTCAGGGCTGGTCTCGCGGTATGTTGCGGTCTGATCGCGGCGCCTCGGTCCGCAAGCGCCTGGTGACTTCTCCCTAAGCCGCCGACCCTGGCAGCCAGTTGGGCGAAGGCGGGATGGCAGCGGCTGTGCTGGCGCCCGCGGACAGGGCCAGGAGATCACCCGATGATCACCGTGTCGTGGCTTCGCTCCTCGAATTCGCTCAGCTCGTGGCCTCGGACCCGGGGAAGGACGAACACCAGCAGGAAGCAGGCGACGAACAGGCCGACTTGCAGGAAGAGGGTTCGCTCTGCCGCCTCGGCAAAGTCGGTGCGCAGGTCGCGGCTCGCCTCGGCCTGGAGGACGTCTGCCACCTTCGCGGCGAGCTGGATCTGACTGCTTCCGCCCGGCGGATTGCTCTCGGCCTGGCAGCTGGCCGGGACGGCGGCGGGGTCCTTCTCGTTGGCCCGGTCGTGGAAGCAGGCGCGGTATTGCTGGATCATCCGGTCAGCCGCCGGCTCGTCCAGCTTAAGTACGACCAGCTCCCGTTTGAGTTGCGGGACTTGAGCCGCGGTGACGGAGTCCGCGTGACTGCCGAGCAGTCCGAAGAAGAATGTGCCCAGGACCGCGATACCGACAGCACTGCCGATCTGCTGCGCGGTGGTAAGTGCGCCGGAGGCCGCGCCGGCCTGATCAAGTGGCACCTTGGCCAGGACCAGGGTGACCAGCGGGGTGACGGTCAGCCCGAAGCCGATGCCCGAGAGGACGAGGGACGGCAGCAGTTGGAGAGTGTGGAGGTCGGTGCCCCAGCGGTGCACGACCCAGATGGTCGCGCCGGTGCCGAGGATGAGGAGAGCCAGCCCCAGGTGCAGGATTGGACGACCGAGCCGAGGGGCCAGCGCGATGGAGGTGCCGGACCCGACCGCCGAGCCCAGCGCGTAGGGAACGAGAGCCAGGCCCGCCTGAAGAGCCGTGTAGCCGAGGCCCGTTTGGACGTAGAGGCTGAACACCAGGAAGAAGGGCAGGAAGGCGCCGTAGAAGAGGATGACCAGGACCAGTCCGCCGGTGAAGCTGCGGTTGCGGAACAGGCTCATCCGGACGAGCGGACTGCTGCCTGACCGTGCGCGGTACTGCTCGTAGACCGCGAAGAGCAGTAACAGAGCGGCACCGGCGCCCATCAGGGTGAACAGCCATTTCGGCCAGTCGAGTTCACGCCCCTGAACGAGCGGATAGACGATCAGCGCGAGGCTTGCGGTGACCAGGAAGACTCCCGGCAGATCGACGGCACCCGGGTTCTCCGCACGGGACTCCGGGAGGTAGCGGAGAGCGAGCAGCACTGCCAGGATGCCAACCGGTACGTTGACCAGGAAGATGGGCCGCCAGCCCCAGCCGAACAGGTCGACCCGGATGAGCAGGCCGCCGACCAGCGGGCCAGTGATCGCAGCGAGGCCGATGATGCCCCCGAGGATGCCGAGCACGACGCCTCGTCGCTCCGGCGGGACGGTGGCTTGGATAACGGAATAGACCTGCGGGTACATCAAGGCGGCGGCGAGCCCTTGAAGGAGCCTGGCGACCACCAGCAGTTCCGCGCTGCCGGCGGCTCCGCACAGCAACGAGGCCGCGGTGAAGGCGATCATTCCGACCAGGAAGATCCGCTTTCGCCCGGCCCGGTCTCCCAGTCTCCCTCCGGCCATCAGCAGGACCGCGAACGCCAGTGTGTATCCGGCCAGAACCCACTGGATCTGGGAGTAGCTCGCCCCCAGCCCGTTCTGGATCGCGGCAACGGCAACATTCACGATGCTTACATCGATCAGCTGCATGAACGCGGCCGCCAGCACGATGGCGAGTGCGATCCAACTGTGCCGCCCGGCGGGTTTCGCGTGCACGGCGCGTGCCGGCACTTCCCCCTTGCCGAGGTCAACCATGGCCTCTCCCACGGGTTGTAGCGGTTTAGACATCACTTACCCTAACAACATTAGAGTCACCTATCAACGTTAGGTAGGTGCATGCCTCGATGTTCGCCTATCAGTCCGCAGGCCGGATGCGGAAGGAACCCGGACATACGTGTGCGCCCGGGGCCGGTCGGCGGTGCTTGCCGACTGGCCCAGGGCGCACGTGGCTTCGGGGTCAGGCCGTTACGGGAGGAGCAGAGGCGCCCCGATCACCAACCTTCACTCATGCCGTTGCCGTATGGCCGTCCTCCTGCCAGGACGAGGCGGAGCGCGCGCAGGGCGTTCAGGTCGCGAAGTGGGTCACCGTCTACAACGAGCAGGTCGGCGCGGTAGCCGGCGGCGAGCTGTCCGGTATCCGCATCGATTCCGAGAGCGCGGGCCGCCTCGATGGTGGCCATGTCGAGGATCCGGTCCCGGGAGAAGCCCAGGTGCTCGTAGAGCTCGAGACCGTTCACGAAGCCGTCGAACCCGGCGCCTGGCACCCCGGCGTCCGTGCCGGCCACCAGGCGAACTCCCTGCTCAGCCATCCACCGCACCTGGCCGAACAGCTCCTCGGCGCGGTCCTTTCCGAACCGCTCCGCGAATAGCCGCCAATTGGGGCTGGCCGCCGGGCAGACGTGGATCTCCTTGGCGACCAGGTCGGCGACGACATCGGCGCGCACCTCGAAGCCGCCGTCGACCATCCAGGTGCAGTGCTCGATCGTGTTCACTCCGGCGGCGACGGCACTCGCGATGCCGTCCGTGCCGTGGGCGTGGGCTGCGACGGGCAGCCCGGTTCGGCGGGCCGCCTCGACGACCAGGTGCAGCTCGTCGGTGGTGAACTGGGACTGCCAGGTCGCCGGTCCACCCTTGGTGAGCCCGCCTCCGGTGGCCATGATCTTGATCACGTCGGCGCCGGTCTCGGCATTGCATCGCACCTGTTCCCGGATGGCCTCCTCGCCGGATACCTCGCCTCCAAGGAACCAGCAGTGCCCTCCGGGCGGGGTGAGGGGGGCCGTCGCCGCGAGGATCCGCGGGCCGTGGAGAACTCCCGCCGCGATCGCGTCCCGCAAGCGCACGGAGAGTCCACCCCGGTCGCCCAGGTCCCGCGCCGTAGTCACCCCGGCCGCGAGGAGCTGCTGGGCCCGACCGGCCATGCCGAGAAGCAGGCTCGGATCGTCCGCCTCGCGCAACGCGCCCACCGGATCGAATGAAGCATCGAAGGCGAGATGTACATGGCAGTCGATCAGCCCCGGGAGGATCGTGCCCTCGGGGTAGAACGCCCTCCGTGCGCTATCGGGGGCGATGTGTTCGACCTCTTCCCGGGTCCCGACTGCGGCGATGGCGCTTCCACTGACGAGGACGGCCCCATCGTCCACGCATTCGCCGCCGGGGCCCGTGAGCACCCGTCCAGCCGAGATCAGCAGTTCCATGATCCGTCTCCTTGTCCAATCCGAATTCACCTGCGAGGAACCGGGCGCCTGGTGCCAGTGGCCCGGCTCAGCCGAGCGCGAGGTGCCCGAAACTCGGGTAAGGAAGGCCAAACCGGGGCACTCGCACCCAGGGAAGCACTCGTCTGCGAGGGTGCATCACCTCCGCAGCTCAGCGGCTTTCGGGTTAAGCCGATCTCAATGCATCTGCCAGAGCCACGAGTTGTCGAACGTCGGCCTCAAGGTCGTCGCTGTGTGGCATCGCTATCGGGACCGCAATCGAACTCGCCGAGCCGCCCGCCGCGTGGGTCTGCAGTGCGGTCCGAAGGTGCTCGGCCAGTGCCGCCGGCGAGCTTTCGCTGCCGTCGTGGGCGCCAAGGTCTGCGAGGTACGGGCTGATACGCACCAGACCGTCGCGACACTCGATGACGCGCCGGTAGTACCGGCGGTGAACGCCACCGAGGGACGGGAGGCGGCGCCACCGGTTGACAGGTACGCGATGCAGGGTGTCCTCGGGGTACGCCTTGTGAAGCACCGTCCAGAGCGGGTAGAGCCGCCGGTACAGGCGGCGGTGACGCCTCCTGATCCGCAGTGCGGCTATCCGGGTGACGACGCCGGGGTAGCTCACGCCGATCACGAACAGCGGCACCGCAAGGAGGAGAAGGAGGTTCACGAGCTGGAAGAGGCCGTGCGGGACCGGGCTGCCTCGCCAGCGGGTCACCACGAGGACCGCGCGAACCGAGCAAGCTGCCACCATCCCGGCCATTCCGGCGGCTGCCAACCACAGCCCGATGGCCAGGGGACGGGTGGACATGCGAGCGTAGCGCCAGGTCCAACACAGCGCCGAGGCCATGGAGTAGACCAAGTAGAGCCCTGCAACAAGGTAAAAGATGGCTACTTGGTTCACGCGCATGTCCGCCGTCTCGTAGACGTGAGCTCGGACGCTCGCAGGAGTCGTGAGAACGGCCAGCGAGATAGTTGCGATGGTGGCGGCGAGCGGGAGGGCCTCCCACCGGGCGCGGACTCGCCCGCCCTGGCGATCCGACGCCGAGAAGAGATAGAAGCACATCAGCCAGTAGGCGGCCGCGAGGAGCAGGACGTTCTGTAACAGCTTGGCGCCGCCGGGCCCCGTGAGGCTGTCGAAGGCTCGTGCGCCAGCCCGGAGACCGAGCGGAAACGATGTGCCGACACACGCAAGGCACAGGGTGACCGCGCGAAGGGGGCCATCCTCAGGCGCCTTGACCACCTGGTACAGCTTCCAGCTCAGAGCGATGAGGAGAACCACGCCGAGGAATACGATCACGGCGGTCACAGCCATCCCTGCCGGTCGCCCAGGGCTGTCTGCATGCGCCGCACCGAGGGGTTGCTTGACCTGCGGGGCGTCACGCGATCGAGCACCGCGGCCCATTCGAGGATGATCGTGGCGACGAGTTCGGCCTCGCGTTCGTGTTCCTGGTCGTAGGAGGTTCGCCGAAGTGCGCGCCTGACAGCGTCCAGCGACAGGTCGGGGGCCATCTGCCGCCAGAACTCGTCATCGGTGTCGTCGCTCTGGTGATCCGCCAGGATGTGTCCAACCTCGTGCAGGATGATGTGATCCTGGTGGATCTTGCTGGTCTCCTGTTGGTACAGGATGTAGTCAGCCGAGGCGGTGCCCAGCCACACACCGAACGGCCCGGGCACTGGCAGCGAGTAGGGCACAAGCCGGATGGGACGCCCGCGGCGTTCCCCGAGGAGCCGGCACAGGACGTCCACCTGTAACGGAGGTTGGATGCCCAGTGCTCGCAGCTCGCGCTTACAGCGACGCCGCAGCTCCCGTTCTTTCAATCTGCCCACCCCGATCAGATTCGATATCAATTTCTGCCGCTGTGACCGGTCCCCCTCCGGATGTCAGCGGCCGTGACGATGCCCACCAGTCACGAGCCCCGTCGCTCCGCCTGCTCCAGCTGGTAGACGACGTCGAGTAGATCCATTACCTGCTTGCGTCGCTCCGGCGACAGCTCGCCCGCCCGCATAGCCATGACCTTCACGTCGCCGCTGCCGGCAGCCTTGTCCAGACGCTCCTGCTCCGCTCGCAAGAGGCTCAGCTGGCCTTCGACCCGGTCCGTCACCTCGTCGTCGAAGAAGTACGCCGCAGGCACCCCGAAGAAGTCCGCGAGCGCCTGAAGGTGTCGGAGCGTCGGATTCGTCTTCTTGCTCTTGCGCAGCTGCCAGATGTAGCTCTGCGAGATCGCGACGCCGGCCTTGCCGATGGCGCCGGCGACGTACTCGTTGCTGTACTCCCGGCCCCCACGGGGCTTGATGGTCGCGAACAAGTGGTTCAGCTTGTCCGCCAGACTACGGCCCACCTGCTCGGTCACAGCGGCCCCCTCGCGGCAACGGCCTAGTCTCGACTCGCGTCAATCTACCTCAAGCCGAAGCTCTGCACGACAGTTGAATCATGTCCACTCCAAGACTAGACTCCCCGCAAGCAACTCCACTGTGGTTCAGATATGCCAGAAATGATCTTCGATAAGGGTGGAGAAGCTGGCCGTCGAAGCTAGAGGCGGGAAGCGTTCGGCATGCGCCGGGGGGCAAGCAAGCTGATGTACGGCCGGAACAGGCAAGGACCCAAATCCCGCAACACCCTGGCACCGCCCTTCAGGCGCACTCCCACCGGCGATACCAACCCAGCCTCGCCCGGTCCTGACGGCAACCGTGACTGGCCATAAGCAACTTACCCAGCTCTTCGACTTCCCCGGTCGAATCCACTCACCGAGCAGAGAGGGTAACGATCATGGCGGTGCAGTCGGCGATCAAGGCGCGCGGCGAGCTGCAAGTTTTTCTTCACCGATGTCGCGAGCGCGTCGGCGTCTCCCAGGAGGACGTCGCCAAGCAACTGCATCTGTCCCCGCGTGGCTACTGGAACCTCGAGCAAGGCCGTATCCGCAACCCCAGCACCGCGGTGCTCGACGAGCTCGCACGTCTGCTGGAGCTGAGCCCTAACGAGCGTTGGCGGCTGTACATGCTCACCGTCCGCCACGATCCGCCGCCGCTGGACGGCGCGACCCTCGACGAGCAGTCCACCTGGGCGGACCTGCTGTCGATGCAAACCTGCCCTGCGGTGATCATCGACCAGACCTGGCGGGTCGTGTCTGCCAACGACGCCTACCAGGACATCTTCCACGCGGCCGCGCCGGACCGGCACAGCCGGGCGAATCTCCTGCGGCAGGTGCTCCTGGCGCCCCAGCTTCGTGACACCCTGCTCGGCGACTGGGACGAGGCGTGGGCCACGCCACTGCTGAACGATCTGAGGACGGCCTGCGAGGTGTACCCGGAGGCCGAATGGCCGAAGGCACTGGTGCGGAACGTCGCTCTCGACCCGCGCGTGCACAGGCTGTGGACGCAGCTGTCGACTCGTCCCCTGATTCGCCCAGTGCCCGCTCGCCCGTTCCGGCATCCGGTGTGGGGTCCGCGCGTCACGGTGGTTGAGACCGTCCCCCGGTACCTGGCCGGCTACAAGATCCTGTCCTTCGTACCGGCTGATCGTCGTCGTTGAGCCCGGCGGGGTCGGCGCAGAGGACTCAGCTGGTCCTCATGCACCGGCCCCGCCTGCCGCCTGCGCGGCGAGACCATCGAGCAGGCACGACAGGCCGAACTCGAAGCGGGCGTCGTTGCTCGGCCCCGTGAGCTGTTCCGCGAGCGCGACGGTGTGGGGGAACTCCTCCGGCGACAACTCCTCCAGTTCCTCGCGCACTTCGTCGAGATACTCCCCAGGGGCCTCACCGCGGGCGACCGCGCCGGACATGGGGGTGGTCTCCCACAGGACGAAGCCATGGATGTAGACCAGGCACGTGATCAGCGCGTACGAGCTTTCCCGGTCGCCGAGGCCGGAGCCTCGCAGCCAGCCGAGCAGCCGCTCCAGGTTGCTGAGCATGTGAGGCCCGAGCACGAAGCGGTTGACGAGGATCTGCGCGGCGTCCCGCCTGCTCAGCAGGTATCGGCGGAAGGCGTGGCCGAACTCTTTCAGGTTGGCCTTCCAGTCGCCGGACTCCGCGCCGGGCAGTGCCTCCAGGTCGAAGTCCGCGAAGAGGGCGTCGGCGAGCAGGTCGACGAGGTCGTGCTTGTCCTGGACGTGCCAATAGAGGGAGGCGGCCTGGATACCGAGCTCGTCGGCGACCTTCCGCATGGTGAGGGCTTCAAGTCCGTCCCGCTCGATGAGCCGGAAGGCTGCCTCGGCGACCCGCTCCAGGGTCACCGGAGCCCGGTCGATGCGCGACGGTTCCTTCCGCCGTCGCGGCGATACCCGCTTCCGGGCATCTGACCCTGTCGCCACCCCGTCCTCCATTCGCGCCTTTGGAGCCTATCACCAGGCCACCTAACTGATCTTGTTAGCCAGCCAATAGGCAGGGCAAGCACAACGGAGCCGCAGCCGGGAGGCTGTTGGGCTCACTCCCGGCCACGGCGGTCATCGGCGCATCTCAGGTTGCCGCTGGTCAGCGGACCTTGGGCCAGACCTCCTGCGCGAAGAGCCGAAGGTTGCGCTCCATGGACTCCGCGTTCTGCCCGCCGAAGTCGATCTGCCAGAGCATCGTGTCCAGTGACAGCGCATCCCGCAGGGCCTGGATCTTCTCGACGACGGTGTCCGGGGATCCGAGCACGCCGGTCGCCGTGGAGCGCAGGTCGGCCTCCGAGGTGTTCAGAAAGGTCTTCCCGGCGGCGGAGTAGCCCGGGTAGGCGGAGGAGGTGACGCCGGCCCAGGAGTCGGCCGCCTCTCCCCAGACCTGCAGGTACTCCCGCAGGAACGGTGCCCCGGCCGTGTATGCCTCGTCGTCTGTCTCCGCCACGTAGAGCGGGACGCTGAGGGCGACCCGCGGTTTGCGCCCCGACGCGCCGTGCTCCTCCTCGAAGGTCTCGCGGTAGACCTCCACCATCTCCCGCATGCGCGGGAGTTCCTCCTCGCGGGGCGGGGAGGCGATCAGCAGTGAGAAGCCCTTCTCGCCGATCCAGGCGAAGCTCTCCCTGGAACGGACAGCTGCCACCCACACGGGCGGGTGCGGTGCCTGGGTCACCGGAGGAAGCGAAGTGGCATCCGTGTAGCGGAAGAACGGCGTGTCCTCGGAGGTCTTGTCCTCGGTCCACAGCTTCACCACGGCCTCGATCGTCGCGGTGAACCTCGCGCGGCTTTCGTCCAGCTCGATGCCGAATGCCTCGAACTCGTACGGCAGCCAGGCCCGCGCGAAGCCCACGTCCAGGCGGCCGCCGCTGATCGCATCCAGCTGGGAGGTGTCCGCCGCGAGCTGGACGGGGTGGTGGAACGAAGCCTGGATGCCGCCGGTCATCAGCCGGATCCTGCTGGTCTGAGCCGCGACCGCGGTCAGGAACGCGAGCGGGCTCGGGCAGTAGCCGCCGTAGTCCTTGAGGTAGTGCTCGGTCATCTTCACGTACTCGAAGCCGAGCTGGTCAGCCAGCCGCGACGCTCGCAGCACGTCGGCGTAGTACTGGGCCGCGGAGCGAAGATGCGGCCGGCAGTCGGGCAGGAGAGATATCCCGTACTTCATGACGTTCCTCCTCAACAGGTAGACGAGGTTGGGTAGTTACAGGACAGCCAGGGCGAGGAAAGTGCCCTGTGCCACGGCGAGGGGGATGAGACTGTGCGTGTGTGCGAAGAGGACGCCATGGACCACGCCGATTACCACGCCCACGACGCCGGCGAGGTACCGCCCGTCCCTGTCCCGCACGGGCAGTACGGCGGCAAGCAGCGAGAAGCACGCCGACAGCGCGACTGCCAGACCGGCGCCGCCGCCCCTGGCCAAACCGAAGACGGCTCCCCGCAGGAGTAGTTCCTGGGCGAGCCCGACCAGCAGGAACACTCCGGCCGCTGCCGACCAGGGCAGTCTCTGTGCCAGTCGGCGGTAGGGCCGGACAGCTGTGCTCTGCAGCACCGCCATCCAGTTGTGGCTTCCCACCGGTTCGCGGCGCACGGCGCTCGCCACCATGGTCGACAGCAGCCCCGCGACTGCCAGTTCCCCTGCGCCCACGGCCGCGCTCAAGGGCACGAGTGCGAGGGTGCTCGCGGCGGAGTCGAGCCCTGCCCCGGCCGGCCACCACAGCGGCAGCAGGAGCCCGAATGCCAGGCACCAGGTCGCCACCTGCGAAATGACCTCACCGCCGACCACTGCAACCAGCCGTACGTTCAGCGCCCGGACGCCGTAGCCGGCTCCCACGCTGAGGACGGCGAGTGCGACGGCACCGCGCAGCAGCGGTTCCAGGAGCGCGCTCATCCGGTGGCCGCCTTCGCGCGGGCGGCCGCGGTGCGCTGGTACAGGCGCCAGACGCGGATGTTGAACAGCGTGTGGCCGATGACGGCGGTGAGCACGGTTCCGGTGGTCAGCGTTGCCGCGAGGGCCAGGACAGACAGAGGAAGCTTGGCGGCGGCCTGCCGCCAGCCGAACGGCAGGTGCGAGAGAGCGAACGCGGCCGTCGCGCCCGCGAGCAGCAGCACGCCGACCGGGAGCGGGATCTCGAACAGTGCGAGGTGTCCAAGCGCCCCGCGGTACCAGGTCTCTTCCAGTACGGCACCAGCCACCAGCCAGGGCAGGCCGACGTGGATCTCACGCTTCCGTTCCGCCTTGCCCCACCGGTTCGATGGCATAGCCCGCTGCGCGACCGCCGCCGGACGCACCCCACGCGCCGCGATCCCCACCGGGCGCGTGTGCCGCACGACCCGGACGGTGTTCGGAGCCGGCCGCCCCGGCCGCCTGCCGATCTTCCTGACGAGGTACCGATCAGCTCGCCAGGTGGTCTCGGCGAGTACGATTCCGCCCGGCGCGGCAGCGGCCAGGCCGGGCCATCGGCCTTCCCAGAGCATGCCCGGCCCGAGCACCGCGAGGGCAAGCACGGTAAGCCCGGTCATCAGGACGAGGTAGACGGGGAGCGTCGGCAGGTTGCGGGCCCTGGTCTCGATCCACCGACCGTGGAGGTGGGAGGCCAGGGCCATCGGTGCAAGCCCCCACAGCACCAGGACGGCGAGGAGGTAGGCGCGCATGTCAGGGGTACGGGTGCGGAAGGAGGTTGGCGAAGCCGCCGTAGTCCGCGAACCGGCGATGGGCGGCGGGCGGGGCGCTGGGCAGCGGCAGGCTCAGGGTGTCCGGGGACCAGACCCGCATCACGGTGAAGCCCAGGTCGCGGATGTCCGGTGAGGTCAGGTCGCTCCAGTACAGCCGCTTGCCAGTGCGGCGGAAGCCGTCCACGACCTCCCGCACGATCTCGCGAGAGGACCGTGCGTCGTCCGCCGGAAGGTCGCTCGCGGGCAGGCGAACGCTGCGGGCGAACCGCTCCTCCACCTTCTGCGCCCCTTCGGGGCTCGCGTAGTAGCCGACGTTGGACTCCAGGTCGAACATGGTGTCCAGTCGCTCGTCGCTCGCCGCCAACTTGCCGTCGGCAGCATCCAACTGCGCTTGGAAGAACGACCAGTTCGCCAGCGCCTGGACGCCCACGGTCTCCAGGAGCGAGCGGTAGACGGCCCTCTGGAGGCTGCTGCCGCTGCCCAGGCCGACGCTCACCGCCGGGACCACACCTGCCGGCGAGCGCAGCAGGCAGGCCACCGTGAAGCCGGGAAGATCAGGGTTCGGCAGGTAGTGGAACTCGGGGGCGACCGTGCCCTGGTAGTGCCGGTTGATGAAGGCCTGAAGAGCTCCGAGCCGGTGGTCCGGTTCGATGAGCACGCTCGTCATCGTCCCGTGCCAGTGCCCGATGGCCGTGTCGATCTGAACGAGTTCGTGCAGCGCCCCGCTGAGCGCCGCCGTGGGAGAGGTGTGCGCGGCCGTGCCGGTGGTGACCGCGGACACCAGCCAGGGCTCCTCGGCGGCGGGGAGGTAGCCGAGCAGGAACTGCTGGGCCGGCACCAGGGCCTCGCTGTCCTCGGTCAGCGACGGCACGCGGATCCAGCCCATCGGGGCCGCCGGGTCGAAGGCCTGGTAGAGGAAGTCCTTCCTGGACAGCTGCGTGCGCTCGAAGAACGTGAACGCCTCGGCCTCCAGCACCGGCTCGCCTCGCCGGACCATCTCGGTGTGGCTGGCGATAGTGACGGGCAGACGGCCCTCGGCGATCACCGCGTGGCCGGCGTAGCGTTCGAGGGTCTCGCCGAGCACCCGGATGCGGCTTTCGAAGGGGACGAATCCGTACCCGCCGATGTGGTACGAGCCGGGCTTGGGGGCGGGCCGGTCCTGCCACAGGTGCACGCCGGTCAACTCGGCGCCCTCCACGAACAGTCGCGGGGCGCGCAGGTGACGGTTGAAGCCGCCCATGGAGGTGATCAGGCCACACAGCCGGTTGTGCATCCGGGCCTGTAGGGACCACGCCCGCTCGTCCTCGTCGCGGAAGACGCGCGGTGCCAGGGTGGTTGCCTCACTCATTGATCCACGCCCTGGCGTCGAAGTACAGGCTGGAGTCGTCGCGCCCGCGCAGGGAGCCGCACGCCCGGCAGCCTGGCAGCCGGAGGAACTCGTGGTGGGCGATCTCCATGGTGGGCAGGTAGATCCCCAGGGTCTTGCCGATCGTGAAGGTGCTGCCGGTCTTGAGGAAGTTGACCGCCTCCAGCGCGGTGTGCCCGGCCAGCGTCGTCCGCAAAGCGGCGAGCATCGGCGGCGTGCCCGGGACCACCTGCCCCTCGGCCAGCGCGGTCTTGTATTTCAGGTAGCTCGCGCTCTCCCGCAGGTTCATGGTGACCCGGGTCTCGAAGCACTCGTAGCAGGGGGAGCTCTCCGGCACGATCGTCGGGCCGACGAAGAGGAACGGTCCGTCGATGGCCGCATGCGTCCACGGCACGCCGAGTTCCAGAGCGATCCGGTTGAACACCTGGGACTGGACGGGGTTGACCGTCTGCTGCGCCCACACGACGTAGGCGCCACGCAACTGCGCGAACCGCTCGGCCAGTTCGGCCAAGCGCAGGCCGTCGTGCAGCATCGCCGGGTCCGTGGCGGCGAGGTCGCGGGCCAGGGCGTCCTCGGGTCCGATCCGTTCGATCTTGGCGACCTGGGCGTCCTCGAGCAGCCCGGCGATCCCGTCGGTGAGCGCGGGGTCGCCGATCAGCACCGCGCGGTCGGTCTGCTGGCGGGCCCCGTCGTCGACCCGGAGGGCGCTGACGTGATCGAGGTACGCGTCAAGCGCGTTCGTGGAGCCCCACTCGAGGGCGTCGAGCGTGCGCAGGTGATCGACGACGGCCTCGACGGTCGACCGTGAGACCCCGTGGGCGCGGGCGAGATCGCGGTGGCTGGTGGTGCCGTCGAGGCCGGCGATGAGGCCGAACAGCTTTCCCTTGCCGGACTCGTCCGTGATCGTGAACGACTTCGGGTTCCATACTCCGACCCGCAGCTCCACGACATCGGGGCTGTGGCCGATCACTGTCATCGCGCGCTTGAGACGCGCCTCCGCTTCTGGCATCGGGACTCCATGGTGGGTGAATTGGTCTTCGGTCAGGGGCTACTGGGCGACGGCGCCGAGGAGCACGAGGTGGACGACGGCTCGGAACACGCCGTCGATGCCCAGTGCCCGGTGGGTCTCGTCGTCGAAGTAGCCGGAGTAGTCCAGGCTGCCGGCTTCGAGCGCGGTGGCCGTGAGGTGGACGTTCTGGGAGATCGCCCCGGTCTCGTGCAGCAGGAAGCGCATGCCGCGCGGGCCGTACTTCCGCATCGAGCGCCAGGGGCTCCCCACGAAGAGAAGAACCGCCGAGGCGGAGGCAGTCAGCCCGCCGGGGCCCTGATCGGCGCACGAGTCGAGCAGCGGCTGCAGGGTGTCCGCGCCGGCCCACAACTCCAGTGCGTCCTCGTGGGGAAGGTAACGGTATACACCGCGCGCAAGACCGGTGACATCCAGGGCCGCGACCCACAGTTCCACCGGGTACAGGCCGCCGGCGCTCGGAGCGGTCCGCAGACGCAGCACCGCCTCGCCGCCGCCGTCGAGCGGTGCGAGGACCTCCGCGGTCTCGGAGTTGCCGTAGCGCAGCAGGGTCGCGACCTGTTCCAATGAGAGCGGTCCCCTCGCGAACTGCCGGGCGCTGCGCCTGGTTGCGATCGCGTCTGCCAGGTCCGCCGCCGGTGGCTGTGCTTCGGGCAGGGCGATGCGTTTCGAGCCATCCCCAGGGTTCTTAGAGGACTGGGCCAGTGCGATGGCGACGGGATCGGAGAAGTAGTGGGCGACGGAGAGCTGCGTTTCCCTGTCGTGCCGGACATTCCTGCTGGCTATGAGGAATTCCTCGGCGGTACGCGGGAACACATTCGCACTCGACAGGTTGTCGAACCGCAACGGGTGCGTTCGCAGTCCGACAGAGCGGATACCGGAGCTGACCTCGCGGGTTTCTGTCGTTATCAGGGAATCGCGTACCCCGGAGGCGGCGCCCGGAGAAGTATCAGACAATCGGGATCACCTTTCGGTTGCCGGCCGGGTGCGACTGACGTCAGGCCGGGCTGATTAAAGGATTCGGGGATGGCCGAGCAGGCCGGGCCCTGGCCTGCTCGGCTTACCTCACCCGGCTGGGCCGGATCAGCTCTCGCGGACGATCGCGGCCGAGCAGCAGCAGGTGCCCGGAATCACGATCTCCTCGTCACGCCCACCAGTGAGGGTGACCTGCGCCGTGGCGTTGCGGTGCTCGACCATGGCCTGAGAACGAAGCTCCATTTGTTTCACCTCCTTGTGGCGGAAACATCGGCCTGACGGCCTGTCCAGAGGAAACGGCTACCATGGGATGCGCCCGTAAACGGAATCCCTGATTCGGCGAGCCGCGTTCCTGGGCGATCAGTCCTTCGCGGACCGCCCGGAATGACTCTCTAACGAACGCAGGTTGTGGTCAACGGGCTATGAACAACATGTGCGAATCGAAGATCATTCGAATGCATACGCTGACCTGCACTCGACTGGTCGTGATAGACGAATAGCTGTGGCATCGCGCGGTCAGGCCTGCGTGCCGGCCCGGATCGCCCAGCTCGGGACTTCCAGCCCTTGATCGGCATGCGCCTGCAGCTCACCGCACTCGAACCGTCCGGTTCCCCCGCGCTCTCAGACGAAGGAGACTCAGATGGCCTCGCCTGTCCCCGTGCTACCGCAACCGTTCCGGAAGGAGTTCGCCGCAGCGCCGTACGTCGCGTACCGCCGCCTTATCGAGGCCGGGCCGATCCACCAACTGGAGGTCGCTCCTGGCCTTTTGGCCTGGGTAGTCTGTGGCTACGAGGAGTCTCGCGCACTCCTGATCGACCGCAGGCTGAGCATCGAACCAGCCTCCACCACCTCGGAAGTCCGCGGGGTGCTGCTGTCCCTGGCCACGGAGGAGAAGCAGTCGCTGTACGGCCGTCATCTGCTGGCGACCGACCCGCCGGACCACACCCGCATGCGCAAGGTCATGTCGGCCGCTCTGACGGCCCGTCGGCTGCGATCGCTGGAGACCCGCGTCCAGGAGATCACCGACACGCTACTCAACGATCTCGCCGACCGTGAGCGCGCCGACCTCCTCACCGACTTCGCTCTCCCGCTAACGATCCTGGTCCTGGTCGAGCTCATCGGCCTTCCCGCCGACGGGGCCCTCCTGTTCGGCGATCTCGGGCTGCAGGTTCTGCGCGGCGACGCGGAGCACGACGACGTCTTCCTCCAGGTCATCCAGTCGCTAGCAGCGTACCTCGGCGACCTCATAGCCGATCCGCAGGCCGTCTCCCCCGATGGGCTCATGGCGCTGCTGCTCGCCGCGGAGAGGCGCATGGAGATCTCGACCGACGAGCTCAACTCCCTGCTCTTCCAGCTCTTCTTCGCCGGCCACGAGAGCACCGGCTACTTCATCGCCAACGCGATCGCCACCCTCCTGCAGCACCCCACCGAGCTGGCCCGGCTGCGGCAGAACCCCGACCTGATCGACGGCGCACTCGAGGAACTCCTGCGGTTCGAAGGCTCGGTCAAGTCCGCCACCTGGCGCTTCCCCACCGAGCCGATCGAGGTCGCAGGCGCTCTCATACCGGCCGGAGATCCCGTGCTCGTGCTCTTCGGCGCGGCGAACCGCGACCCGCGGCAGTTCGACCACCCAGACCGGCTCGACCTCGGCCGCGCCTCCACCGGACACCTGTCCTTCGGCCACGGCGCGCACCACTGCCTGGGCCACGCCCTCGGGCGGATGGAAGCGAAGATCGCCGTACTCTCGCTCTTCTCCCGCTTCCCGGACGTGCAGTTGAACGGCCCGTACGAGGAACTCCCCTGGCGGCACAACATGGTGATGCGAGGCATGAGCCGACTCCCGGTCGTGCTATCCCGCTGACCGCAACCCGAGGGCGGACACGCCCGTACGCCCCGCGCGGCCGAGCACCCAAGCCGCCCCAACCAGCCATCAACGCGAGCCCACCTATGCAACGCGTAGCGGAAGCTCGACGCACTCAGGGAGTCACCGTGCCCGCACACCAGGACACCAACCCGGCTACCCCGGCCGACCTGCTCTTCCCCGCCTGGATGCCACCGCATCTGCGCCTGATGCAACTCATCGCAGCCAAGTGGATCACCCAACCACTGCTCGCCCTGACCCACCTCGGAGTGGCCGACCTACTCCAGGGCGGCCCCCGCATGGTCGAGGACCTCGCGCAGGACTGCGGCGTACTCACGGATCCGCTCCGCCGTTGCCTGCGCGCCGCAGCCGGCGTTGGCGTCTTTTCGGAAATGGAAGATGGCCGCTTCACCATCACCCCCATGGCACACCACCTGAGCAGCGGCGTGGACCTCAGCCTGCGCGACCTCACCCTGCTGCTCGGATCGGAGCCCACCACCCGATCGTTCGCCGGCATACTGGACGTGCTCAAGACGGGCCAGCCCAGCTTCCAGAACGCCAACGGTACGGCGTTCTTCGACTACCTCGACCAATCACCCGAGCTGGGCACCATCTACCAGGGGGCCTGGGCGCCGCTCACTGCGGGGGTGGGGCAAGCTCTGCTCAAGACCGTCGACTTCGCCCAGTTCGGCACAGTGGCAGACCTCGGCGGCGGCAACGGCACCCTTCTCCGAGCGATCCTCGACGCCCACCCGTCGCTGAAGGGCATCCTCATGGATCGCCCCAAGGTGCTGGAAGGAGCCCATCCCGACCTGACGCAGGGCAAACTGGCGCAGAGGGTCGAACTCTTCGCCGGAGCACTGCCTCAGGACATCCCGACTCAGGCGGACGCCTACCTGGTCAAGAACACCCTGCACTGCTTCGACGAAACGGTGGCCGCCGAGACCCTGCTGAGCATCCACGCAGCCATCGGCGACCGGAAGGACGCCCGGCTCTTCCTCATCGAGTCCGTGATCACCCCGGGCAACGAGTACGACTTTGGACGCTTCGTCGACATCGAGGTCATGGTGAACTGTGGAGGACGCGTCCACACGCTGCCCGAGTGGGAGAAGCTCCTCGACACGTACGGCTTCGTGCTCGACGACGCCAAGAGCCTGCTACCGCCTCAGTGGCTACTCACCGCCCGTCCGAAGTGAGCCTCTGAAACTTCAGACGGATACGCAGATCAGCCCCTTCGGTACGACCTACCGAAGGGGCCGATTTTCATAAGGAAAGAGTGGCAACCGGGAGTACCGCTCCTGTCGAAAGTGACTTCGTCCTGCTTGCAAGACAAGGCCTGGTCGCTACAGGCGAGCTGAAGCAACCAGGCCGAGGTCCCGATGCGGGGCTGTCATTCGATCACGGGCGGGTTGACGGTGTCGTTGGTCTGCCAGGTCTCCTCGTCCTCGACGAGGGGACCTGGCGTTTGCCGCCCTTCTTGTCTTTCTTCTGGCTCCGTGGGCCCCGGGCATACCGTCCATGCCGTTGAAGCCAAGACGGTTGCGACCAAGACCGGTGCCGCCCTCGGTGAACGCTCGACCGCTGGCACCGCCCGAGTGAGCACCCCCTACCGTCCCGCCGGAGCGGCGGACCAGCCCGGTGGACTTGCCGCCCGTGCCGACATTCCCGCCGGCACCGCCGAGGCCACCAGGGGCATGCCCGCCGCCGAAGCCACCACCGACACCCTGTCCCGACGCCCCAGCGCCCCCGCAGCCTGCACTAGCGCCACCGAAGCCGCCGCCACCCACCGGGCAGTCGTCGTGGGCGGCGACCAGCTATCGAGCCCGGTGCCAGGCGAGGTGGGCAGCTGGCCGCCTGACTTCAGAAACGGGTCTGTCGGCGCGCACTTGATCGACGGAATGAAGTGTCAAGTGCAAACGTCTTAGCCAGAATCGGCGATCACAATGGGCAACCATCAATCCCATTTTGGCGATAGACAGATCGGACATACAGGAAGGATGCGTGCATACGGTCACCAGTGCACAACGCCGAGCAGCATCAGGTCCCGGCGCAGGACCGTGAAACCGTGAGACGAATGTGAGAAGCAGGCCCCGGAGAACGCCGAAGGCCGCTTCCTCACGAAGGAGGAAACGGCCCCTGACCTGCGACAATGGAGTTGAACTCCAGTCGGGACGACAGGATTTGAACCTGCGACCCCTTGACCCCCAGTCGCCCGGGGATGTATATCGCTGCACGTCAGGTGGTAGACAGCCCACGCTGTTCGTTCATGAGCAGGTGCCTCGGAGACAGCGGCGCGCAACGCGTGGTCCCCGGCGAGTCCCCGAATCCAGTCCCCAATCCGCACCTGTCCTCAGCCAGGCTTCGCCGGGGAATGAACGACAACGGGGCACGTGTGGGACCTGCTCGCACATATCTCGACCGTGATCGGTCAACTCAGCGTGCGGGCGCCAACCGAGAGGGACGATACGACCGTTGAGGACTGAGGAGGATGGCCCGTGGACGGCACAGGAACCCCTATGGAGCGCATGCGTTCGCTGGATCACCTCAGTCCCCTGGAGGCCGCGAAGGCATGGGGCATCCCCAGGCCGGCGCTGAAGAACGCTGCGGAGCAGATCCGCCAGATCCGGGCGGGAACGGACCGTTCGCTGGCCCGTGACAGGCCACGCTGTCCCGAACCGGTCGCTTCGTTCTACGGTTTCCCCTGCAAGGTCCCGGTCGAACCCGGGATGGACGTCTGTTACCAGCACCGGCGCGTGAAGGCCAACCCAGGCGGGGACGTGACCTCCTATGCTCTGGCGGCCGTGCAGGCCCATGCGAGTTGGGAGGAACTGCGCGAGAGCATCCGGAGCCTGGACAAACGCGCGCTGCAGACCGAGCGCCTGCGGCTCTTCCGCGCTTTCGAGGCCAAGGCCCCGATGACCGAGGAGGACTACCGGCTCGCCTCTCTGCTCCTGCCCTCCGAGGATCCGGCCACACAGGCCCGGCGCGCTCTGGGCCTGCCCGGACCCAACGACGGAATCGGCGACGCTGCCCGCCTACGAGGACTCGGTGTACTCCTCGCCGCGGCGGAGGCTGCCGCCCTCGACCTACCCACCGCACTGCCCGAGCCGAAGAGCAAGCCCAAGACTCCGCCGAGCAACGGCAAGGCCAAGAGCGACGGCCCCCTGCTGTACTCCATCACCGAGGCTGCGAAGCGCCTCGGTGTGGGCTTGGCCTGGCTACGCTCGGAGTCGGCCGTCGGCCGCGTGCCACACCGGGAGATCGGCAGCCATCGCATGTTCAGCGAGGACGATCTGGCCCAGATCATCAAGGACGCGTACCGGCCCAGCAACGGAAGGACCCGCGGTAGGCGCTGGTGAGAGCGCGCCTTCTGTGGAACGTCACGGAATTCCCCACCTCAAACGCCAAATCCGTCCCCATGGGGATCCCGGCGCCGTGTCTGCCTGGACCAGGGGACGCCGCTCTTCTCCGGGCCGCCCGGCAGTCAGCCGCACCTCAGGAACGCGGTGGGCGGTCAAGGATGAGCGCAGCTCACCACGGTAGCAGCGCCGCAGGCGTCCTTGAGGGCCCACCGTGTCCCGGACACTCCCGAGCCCGGAGGTAGAGACGAGTTACCCGGCCAATGGCCCAACATCGCAGAGCCGCGCGACCATACTCCGACCATCTACTGATGGAACATCAAAAAAGGCCCCTCCCACCAGAAGCGAGAAAGGCCTATGACCTGCTGTTAAGCAAGTCGGGACGGCAGGATTGAACCTGCTCCCCGTTGATCCCCAGCTACAGTGTGAGGTCCGAAAAGAATCCCAGGGTCGGTTCATCGAACGTACCGATCACCAATCCACGGTCAAGGAACCGGTTGAACTCCTCACAACTCGTCTCGGGCAGTAGCGCACAGCCGTGGCAGGCAGCCAGGTTGCACGAGTCGGGCCCCTGGCCCTTCTCCCCTGCATCCATGCACACCGGATCCGTCGAACACCAGTGCGCACTGGTCAGAGCGGACGCGAAGACCGCCCGCAGGCGCTCCTGGCGGGCCATGCGGACGAGTCCGCCCATCGTGCCCTCGGAATCGCCTGCCGCGGTGTAGATCAGCAGGCCGGCCATGTCGCGCCCGCCCTGTTGCGACACGTAGAGGCGCTCTCGCAGCGACGCTGAACTGTAGCCGCAGGTGAATACGAGCTCGTTGACCAGCAGGTGTCCGAGCGTGTGGAGCATGACGAACCTCGGGCTGAGGTACCGGACTCGTCCGCCCCGATCCGCGACCACATGCGAGTAGCGGTTCGCGATCTTGTCGGCACGGGCCTGGACTTCGTCGCGGGCTTCCCATTCTGCGAGGCGGTCGGGATCCAGCTCCAGATAGATGCCCTCGCCCTTGACTACGTAGGCCGGAAGCCAGTCATTTACCGGCGGAAGAGCGCGGCGACGCAGCATGGCCTTGCCCACCGGGAGTTTGAGCTCGCTGTCACGGCCCCGCGTGAAGCCCCGCAGCGCCCTCGTCTCCTGCAGGACGGACACACTCCTCACCCTGCTGATGTGAGAACGCAAGTCCGCCTGCACGCCCGGGTCGGCCGCTCGGAGAGCGTCGTCGTCGGGAGTCTCCCGGATCTTCTTGAACTCGGGGTACCGCCAGATGTCGTCGCTTGTCAGATCATCCGAGTCGCTCCCCTCTGCACTGTTGTCGGCACCGATGCCGTGCATGTCCCGATACATGGCCGTGAGCTGCTCATCGCTGTAGGACTCGAACAGCTCGAACGGCAGCTGGTTCCGGAGCATCGCGGGGGGTGCCTCCGCTCCCGTCAATGCGAAGACGACTGCCATGACTGGGCCCACATCAGGCCGCTTCATCAGCTCCCGCATCGCATCAGTTACCGCACCCTCCTGTTGCGGCAGGTAGATCGAGGACTCGACCCGCGGAAAGTAGACGTTGCCCGCTGCCCTGAGGGCGCCACGGACGGGCTTGTCGCACGGCCCGCCGTCCTCATGGAGCCACGGCCGGGCCCCCGAGCAGTAGTAGGGATCCGCACGCCCCGCCAGCTCCTCGGTGAGGACGGTGCTTTCCTGGCCGTCGTCACCCCGGCGGCCTCCGGTCGTGATGCCCTGCAGGCTGCGGGAGGCCCCGCACCCAAGCCGCTTGTCGTGGTTGCCCTTGCTGTCATAGCCGCAGCGGACGACCTGTCCCTCAAGCCCGCCGGCGCCGGTCGAGACCAGCCGCAGCACACCTTTGCACGTCGGGTTCTTGGATCGGTGAACCCACTTATCAAAGGGGAAGTCGTCGAGGTGCCCGTCCTCGCAGATGGCCACGAACGGCACCTGGGACATGCGCGGACCGTCGCCCTTGCGCTCCGCGTGAGCGCCGTCTTTGCAGCGGACGACGTCCTGGAAGCTCAGCGTCGTCGTCTGGAGCCGCTTGCAGTACATGCAGAAGCACCAGAGCGGGAAGCGCAGGGCGGGGACTGTCAGCCTGACGTTGCGCTGGTCCGCGCCGTTCCCCGTGGGCCGGAAATCCGGCGGCAGCCGGAATCCGGCGACGCCAAGGCGGGCTTCGAGACGCCAGTCGCGGACGGTGAATTCCTCCAGCGCAAGGTTGTGGTCCCCCTTCGGGTACCAGTGGTCGAGCCCAGCGGTGATCACCGATGTGCCGTCGACGAGCACGCTCATCGCACCGACACCGAACGGCGTAACGAGCTGCGCCCTCCGGATGCTGCCGCTGTTCATGCGCTGCCCTCCTGCTCCAGGGAATCCACGACGTACGCCTGGGTGATCTCCAGTCGGCACTCCGCGTCAACGCTGCGCATGCTCATGGGTGTGTCCCAGGTGATCGTCTTGTTGTCGGGGTCGGCGAGCTCGCCGGCCGGGCGCATCAGGCCCTGTTTCGGGTCCCCGTTGAAGAACGTGCTCGCAGCCCATGCCGTCCGCTCGCCCAACCGCCACTGGCGGGCCCGCTCCTGAGCCCAGTGGTCGAAGATCGCGAGCTCCTCCGGGTCGGCAAGTTCCGCTCTCCGGCGCAGGAGCGCGATCGCAGCGTCGTACTCGTCCTCCGGAAAGGGGTGCGGTTCGAGCCCGGATTCCAGCTGCCGCATCCGGGAGATCGCCGCGGCGTGCAGGGCGCGTTTCAGGACGGGTTCGGCGAACGGGGTGACTGACGTCGGTTCGACCTGGGCGTACAGCTGCTGATGGTACGTCCGGAACCGTTCGTAGTGGCTCCGGTCCCTGGGCTTTGCGGCTCCGTAGATCATGATGACGAGGCCGGGAGCCCGCAGGTCCCGGCCAACGCGGCCGCTGACCTGGATGTACTGGGCGGTCGTCTTCGGCTGGCCCACGATCGTCATGAGCCCGAGGCGGGGCACATCGACACCGACTTCGATGATGTTGGACGCGAGGCAGATGTCTACGCAGTCCGGCGAGGGCAGCTTCTCCTGGAGCTCCTCGATCGCCCTGGGGATCTCGTCACTGCGCCGACGTGACGTCAGCTCCATCGCGTTCCGGGGCCAGCGCGGTGTGATGCCGTCGCGCCGCTGCAGGCCGACGAGGTAGTCAGGCACGTCGGACTCCAGCAGCGAGACCGTATTGCCCAGCTCCCGCAGGCTGTTGAGGAAGTTGAGGTTGGTCCAGTAGCCGTCCCGGTCAGCCTCGTCCGGAATCTGCGGTCCTGCTTGCAGCGTTGCCGCCGCGACGCGTACCTGCACAGTCTGCGTCGAACCGAGCGAGGAGCTCATGACCCCCAGGTACCTCCGGCCCGGGGCGGGTGTCCCGTCCTCCAGCACCTCCGGCTCAGCGAAGAACGAATGCCCCTCGGTCAGGCCGTGCGGGGGGAACAGTGCCACCTCGGTCCGGCCGAACAGTCCTTTGATCTGGTCCTCGTAGCGCCGCACGGTCGCGGTCGACGCAATGATCTTCGCAGGAACCGGCGCCCCTTCACTGCTGCTACCAGTGGTCAGGTCGTCGATCACCGGCTCGTAGAGGCCGACCATCGATCCGAGCGGACCGGAGATCAGGTGCAGCTCGTCCTGGATGATCAGGCCCGGGGGTGAGTACACGCGTTTG
This sequence comes from Streptomyces novaecaesareae, assembly GCF_000716875.1. Classification (GTDB taxonomy): domain Bacteria; phylum Actinomycetota; class Actinomycetes; order Streptomycetales; family Streptomycetaceae; genus Kitasatospora; species Kitasatospora novaecaesareae. The sequence goes on from NZ_JNWQ01000037.1 coordinate 29,742, forward strand.
CCGTCCGGTCCGAATCCGAACAGGGACCGGGCGTCGGGCTGCCACGCCATCATCGCGAACTTGTCGACAGTACCGATCACGATCGACGGCGGCGACTCGTAGATGTCCTGGTCCACAACGTGCACGGGCAGGCCCTTGCGCCCGCTGAAGCGGCAGTGCTCGTCGATGCACCTGAACAGGAAGCGGTTGCCCGACCAGACGTATCCAGGCGTGTCCTGGCCCTTGGCCCGGCGGACCGGACCCATCTTCGTGCCGCACCAGGGGCACTTCAGAAGCAGGAACTGGTTCGGCGCGTTGTAGTCCTTGTACAGCTTCTTCAGGCTCGACTCCGCGCTCTTCCAGGAGTTCGGAGTCGAGTCGCCGCCCAGCCAGACGCCAATGCCGAAGGGCTTCGAGCCGAGCTCTTCCTCGTTCTCCAAGCGCATGTCCTCGAGCACGCAGATCAGGGACGACGCCCGGAGGAACTGCTGGGCCGTCAGGAGGCGGAGGGTGTAGCGCATCAGCGTGTCGGTGCCCGCGTCGTCCCGGTTGCGCAGGCGGCGGGCAATGAGCGAAACGGCCGAAGCGCCCAGGTAGGCCTCGGTCTTGCCGCCTCCGGTGGGGAAGAAGATCAGGTCGACAACGGACCGGTTCCGGTGTCCCGGGTCGGTGAGTTCCGGCAGGCTCGCCAGGACGAACGCGATCTGGAAGGCGCGCCACCGGCCGTCTCGGGGCCCGGGAACCGCTTCCGGATGCTTGCCGACCGGGCGGTAGATGCCCTGCTTGTCCCTGTTGACTTCGCGGGTGTCGAGACGGGACCGGATCTGCTGGTACAGCATCGCGCGGTTGGACAACTGGAATGCGCGAGCCGCCAGGGGGTCGTGCAGAACGCGCTCCCAGCCCTCCTCCATCCGTTCGAGCGCCTCATGGCAGAGCCGCATGTGCCGTAGGGCCGCCGACTGGAACCGCTTGTCGAGATCGTGGATCGCGGCTTCCCGGTCTTCGATCCACTCGCGGTACAGCCTGAGCACCGTCTCGACCTGGGCACGGCCTTCCGGGGTCTGTTCCGCAAGCTCGGCCATGCTGACGCTGACCGCGGTACGACTGCCGTCGGGGTGCACCTCGAAGACGTCAGGCGTCAGGCTCGGCACTTCATACGCGGGCATGGCATCCGCCTCGACCCAGGCCGCCGGCTCGGATCCGCTCCAGGAAGCCGCACAGCCGTGGCCGATCGCGTAGGTGAGGCGCTCGCGGTAGAGCAGCGCGATCGACTCCTCCTCGTCATCGCTGTCAGGCTGCGCCACATCCGGGTAGGGCTCGATCAGGAGGCCGTCCTGCGCGGTCGCCCTGAAACCCACCTGGAAGAAGGCGCTGCCAGGCCCCTTTCCGGGCACCTCGTTGACCACGGCAAGAGTGACGAGCCTCAGTTCCGGGTCCTGCTCACCCGGCACCATCCGGCTGAAGACGCTCAGTGTCGGCACCCTCGCGGGCGGGATCTTCGGCTCGTTCGAAACCGGTTCCGTCGGCACGACCCTGATCTTGTGCACGTCGTTCAGGAGCGTGGCGCCGTCCAACTTCCCGCAGAGCTCGAACGGACGGCGCACCCACCAGTCGAGGTCCCGGGCGCCAGGAGTCGTCACCACGACCCGGTCGTAGTACGCACCGGTCACCCGTACCGCGAGCGAACCGCCTGCCGGAACCCTGGCCTTGAACGAGACCGCCATCGCGGAGGGCTTCCGCCGGTTGGCGTCGGAGAGGTCGAAGTCGTCCGAGTCGGCCCCGTCCCGGGCGGCATGCCCCTTCACCTCGACTGGCGGCTGGTCGAGGCCCTCATCGCTCTGGGGAGCACCGTCGATCACAACCGGATCGCCGGTGACGGCCGTACCGCCCGCGCTCCCGCCGTTGTGGAGGACGCCTACGCCGTACCGCCGTAGCGGATCGGACCGGGTCAGCACTTCCTCGAGCGTGTCGCGGTCGTGGAACTGCCCTCGGCTCTCCTCATCGGTCGCGAAGCTGTACCTCGGGCCCGAGCAGTCGATCGGGGAGCCGAGCGGCATGTCGCCGGGTGCCGGACCGAACAGCTCCCGGCGGACCGCAGCCTCGACGATGCCGCGTGCCTTCACACCGCTCACAGCTTGCCCTCCATAACCGCACGCAGCGTGTCGTTCTCAATGATCCCGTACAGCCGGTCAGTCGCCCTGGTGAGCCCGACGTACATGACGGATTCGAAGCCGGGGACGAGCTTCCGGTTGAGATCCGTGACTACCACCGCCGGCGACTCAAGGCCCTTGAACGCCTGGATCGTCCCGTACTGCAGCACGCCCTTCCGCCGGGCCTTGCCGGTCACGGGCTGCAGGATCTGGCGGAGCCACGGGTCGGTTGCCGAGGCGGCGGCCGAGCCTTCGGCTAGCGGGCTCAGCACGGTGATCTCGTGCAGCTGGTAGTGGTCTTCCCGGAGTTTCCGGATCGCGTCCAGCAGCAGCGGCGTCTGATCGCTTCCGGTGCGGTACGCCTGCCAGTCAGGGTTCATCCCGTCGTCTCCGCGGCGGAACTTCTGGTACCCCGGGTTGAGGCCGCTGAACTTGTTGACGATGTGTCCGATGCGCGGCAGGTTGCGGCAGTTCATGGTCAGCCGCCGGGTGGGCAGGTGCGGCATCCTCGTGCGGAGCAGTTCCCGGCCCGCGCCGTCATCGTAGATCGCCTGCCGCTCGAAGTCGCCGAAGTACAGCACCCGCCCTGACCCGAGCCCGCCCTTGACCATCAGGTCGAGCACGTCGAGGTACGGCTCGGTCAGGATGTCCTGTACCTCGTCGATCACGAGGAAGTCCGCCGCCGCGTCCTCGCCCGCCTCGACAACGCCTTCCATCGCTAGTTCCGGCAGCTCCTCGTTCCAGAAGCCGGGCAGCGGGTCAGCCGGGGGCTCCACCCCCGCGATGTCCAGCAGCTGGCGGTGCAGGGTTCCGACCGTCAGAGCCCGGTCTTCGGGCATGTCGGCGGTCAAGCTCAGGGCGAGCAGGCGGTTGAAGCAGAGCAAGCGGCCCCGGTGCCCCTGGGCGAGCTCGCGCCGCACCGCCTCCATGGCCAGGAACGTCTTTCCGGACCCGGCCGGCCCGGTGAAGAGCACCGAGCGGTTGTCAGCCATCGAGTCGAGTGCCTCGTACTGCTCTTCGACGAAGTGGACGAGCTGGTCCTCGCGGGCACGCCTGAGGTCCCCGGCGACCACACCTGCCTCGAAGTGGGGCCGCAACAGGAGCGCGACGCGCTGGGCCGCCGCCTCGTCGAAGGAGACGCCGCCGTAGGCGACATGGGTGGTCTGGTCGAGGTGCGCTAAGCCTGCCTTGAACGTACGCAGGATCGCGGCGGCAGCGCCGTTCCTGAGGTCCTCTGAATCGAGCACCTGCCAGTCGTGCCACTCCGGCGACCCGGGGAGCATCGTCCGTGCCCGTATGGCGGTGAACCAGGCAGCGCTCAGCACCGGGACCGAGCGGAGGTCGACGTGCTTCTTCAGCAGGTACTGGCGCAGGCTGTGCATCGCCTCACCCGCCTGCTTGAAAGGGCCCCGCGCCGTCGGGGCGTCGTTGCCGAGCTTCCAGACCCCGTGCCGGTAATCGAGTGACAGGTGCGACTTCACTTCGATGACCAGGATCCCGCGCCCCGGCACGATGACTACGAAATCAGCCTCTCCCTCGGGCTTCTTCACGTGCTCGGCGATCGCGAGCGAATGGAGCACGGTCCAGTCGTCCGTGCCGTCGGCATCGGCAAGCGCCCGGTGCAACTCCTGCTCCCCCGGCGGAGTCCCCGGCAGGAAGTAGGAGGGAATCATTCGAGCCATTCGCCGCTCCGATCCGGGAAGGGGACCCGCAGGTGCGGGCGGGCCACGATCTCTGTATACGGGGAACGGGCCTGCACCCGTGCGACCACCATGCTCCGGAAGCCCTCGCGCCCGATCTCGAGGCTCATGTGGCCGACGCGCTCAAGAGCCGCGAGATCGGCGCGGCTCACCGCGTCCTCCAGCTCTTCGCGCAGGTCCGCGCTCGCCTGGTACACCGCTCGGCGCAGCCCCATCGCGTTCTGGTGCGAGGGCTCCACCCCGAGCCCCAGCCACTCAAGCAGGAGGACCAGGTCCTCCTCGTGCTTCGGGCTGATGAGCACCGGATCAGTCCACGCCCGGACGCGCGCCGCAGATCTGACGCCCAGTGCACTCAGCTCCGCGATGCTCGCGCTCGTGCCCTTCCTTGCGAGCCGTTCCGCCAGAGCCGCCTTCCAGCCGTGCTGGGTTTCCTCGACGGCCTCGGCCTGCGGGCCTATGCAATGCAGCGCCGCCTCGTACATGGCGCCGCGTTCCGTCTCTCCGTCCCGAAGCACCAGGTACGTCCCCGGTACTACGTTCTCCACAGCGGCGTAGGTCACCCGCTCGCCCTCCGGCTGGCGCGGGTCGAGCGCCCGGATCCGGTCGCCGTCGTCGAGCCAGATGGCGCGATGGCCCGCGAGCAGCACCTTCCACGCCTCTGCTTCATCCGGTCGGGGCTCACGGTCGCCGGAGGTTCGCCCGCCCCACACCGGCTGCGGGAGGTAGCCGTCTGCGGTGGGCTCTTCGCCGGGGGCGGCGGGCTCGGGTTCGCTGAAATCACCGATGCTCCGCTCCCTGGCCTTGACCTCCACCGCCCTGTCGGCATGGCCGGCGAGCCGCGACACCGGAACAGCCCGGTGCCTGAACCACGCCGGCATCAAGAAGGTCAGCTCGTCCGCTGCCGGCGCGGTCACCAGCGACGGCGGGAAGAAGAAGGGCGGCCCGACAACGTACAGCTGCTCGACCCGCCCGTCCACCTCCCCCAGCTCGCCCGGCAGCAGTACGGGAACGCGGAGCGGGGAGAGCCACTCCCGCATCCCCGCCCGGGCCGAACTGCTGCTGGCCACAACGGCGCAGATGGACGGGTCCGCCTCCTCGATCGAGCGCCGGAGCTCGGTACCGACTGGCGAATCGGTCTGGCAGACCCCCCGGGCGGCTGCGGTGATCTCGTCAAGGAGCGCCTGGTCTGCCACGGCACCGCGGAGCATGTGCACCTTGCCGACGACCGAGCTGGCAGCCTCGGCAGCGCCGGGATGGAACTCACCCGGCTGCGGCTGCGTCATACGGCGCCAGCGCAGAGCGTTCGCCGCGCCCAGCAGTCCCCCCCATACGTCGCCGCCATTCTCGGCAACGACACGGTCGAGGCGGCGGACTGCGCTGTTGAGCCGGGCGCCCGCCGGATCGCCGACGACGAAGATGTCGACACCGTGCTCCATGATCGCGACGCACGCCTTGTACCGGTGGATGACGTCGTACACCCTGCTCATAGCGCCACCGTGAATGCGAGCGCCTCGACGCCGGCGGGCGGCTGCCACACCAACTCGCCCTTCAGACTGACCGGACGGCTGTTGGCGCTCCGGGCCTGCATGACCGTCTCCGCGGCAGACTCATCCGCGACCGACCGGTCAATCACGCAGACGACGACCGGTGCAAGAACGTCGTTGAGGTACTTGATCGCGCCGTAGCCGTCAAGAACCGCGGTTTGGTGCTGCTCCACGGTCTCCAGCTGGTCCCCCAGTTTCGAAGCAGATACCACCTGTGTCGACCACGTCGCCGCCCCGTCCACAGCAGGCAGCACGTAGTTCTTGAGGGGGCAGGGCGTATCCGCCGGATCCGCGGCATTCCCGATGCACGCCTCCAGGTCCTCCAGCAGCCACTTGGCAGTGCCGACAAGGACGAGGTCCGACGGCGGGCAGGCCATCCGCTGGGCCCACGAGGCCGATGCGCCGACCAGCTCCGCCAGTGAGCCCGGCGCCGGCAGCACTGACTGCGACGGCTCCGCCGGAGCGTCGAGCTCGAATACCGCCTCATAGCGCGTGACCGGCAGCCATTTCCCGGCGACGAGGACCCTGGGCTCCGGATGTCCGAGTTCGAGTCTGGCGAAAACCCCGGTGTTGATCCGGTTGCTGGTCACCGCCCGGAAGTACACTCCCCCGGCTGCCACCCGGAAGGCCTCGGCCGGATCCGGGAGTTCGGGCGCCGGGCTCGACAGCGTCCAGCCAGCCGCGATGAGCGCGGCCACGTAATCACGCCTCGGGACCGAGACTGCGAGCACCAACTGCCGTCCAGCGAGCTTCGGCACGAAGTACCGGAGCCTCGAACCAAGCACGATGAACGATCCGATCCACGGAGCGCACTCGACCGTTTGGCCAGGACCGTCCGCCAGGCCAAGCCTGACTGGCGAGCGTCCCTCCGTCACCCCGCCTGTCTCCCTCCGGCCGCGAACCTGACTTGTAGTTTGAGGACAGACTGGATGTTAGAGCCGGGGGCCGACACAAAGCTCGGAAATCGGGAAGTCCGGCGCGCCCAGCTGCCACGAAGGCTCAGCTCAGGGCTGCCCGAGCCGCTCCACAGCCGAAGTCATGCCTTGAGCAACGTTCGCTGTGCACGTGAGGTCCACGGCCAGGAACAGCGGTGACTCTATACCTTTTTCTTCCATGGTGAAGATGGCCCTGGCAAGTCCAACCCCCGTCAGCACAACCGAGGTTGAACCTTGATCGTGGACACTCATGGCAATCGGATCCCAGGACCTGCAGGGAAGTCCGCTGCCACGGGGGTCATGGGGCCTTCGCCCTGATGGGTGGACACGCTGATACTGGATCTGCTTGATCCGGAGGAAGCGAGAACAGTGCCGATGGCGATGAAGGACTACTCGGATGAGTTCAAGGCCGATGCCGTGGCCCTGTACGAGTCCACGCCCGGGGCGACCTACACCGAGGCGAGCGTTCCGGGCCAGGTCAGAGCCAGGGAGCGCCACCCGCACTGCTTCCCATAGGTCCTGCATCCCTGCGGCCCGCGTCAGATGGCCATCACGTCATTCTGAAATGATCAGTAAGGCGGCCGGGCGCGGCTGTCCATCAGCAAGTCGTTTGTAGTGCCGGCATGTTCGGTGGAGGCTCACCCACCCGCACGCCGGGGTTGAGCGTAGGCGCCTGTTCCATCTCGACGCGCCGCACCCCGCGGGGGCAGCGGGAGCTCAAGGCCAACAGGTCCCGACCGGGGCGGTTATGCGGTCAGTACGCCGAAGCTGATCAAGGCCCGAGCGTCCGCGAGGTTGTCGGCGTCCATGAGGTGTCCAACCACTGCGAGAACGACCTTCTCGGGCCGACTCCCGACCTTCCTCAGGAGGGTGTCCGCTGCCTCGGTGAGACCCCGGCTGCGGCACGCCTGGATCGCGGCGGCGGACTCCATCGCAGGCGCTTCGTCGCCGGCGTAGTCCAGCATACCGACGGCGTGCTCGTACCGGCCGCTGTCCAGGTGCAGCGCCAGCTCGTCGACCGGCCACTGCTGGTCGGCGGCGGAGCCGCTGCGCCGGTCCCCCTCAGCGGGCGGGACCGGCGCAGTGAACGGCACGCCGGTCCCGCCCGCCAGCGCCGCCGTTGCCCCGCCGCGCAGCATGGCAACGGTAGCCTCGGCCGGCCTGGCAGCTGCGGCACTGCCGTCACTGTCGGCAGCGGTCGCGCACTCGTCCAAAGCGCACTGTATGAGGCGCTTCAGATCTGCCAAAGCCAGCACCCCAGTACGGTCCTTGTACTCCGCAAGTCGATGGAGCTTAAGGACCGTGTCCGCGTCGGGGAACAGGAACTTCCCAGACGCGAGCCGGTTGAGGACCGAGCGGGAGCTGTGGATCTGACCTGCAACGCTGCGCAGCGAGCCGCCCGTGGCGCCCAGCAGGGTGCGCACCGCCTGGGCGAGTTCGCGGCGTGCCGGGGGAATGGAGGCCGGAAGGGCCTTCATCTGTCCGCGTGGCGGCAAGGAGTACTCCCCAAGGGTAGGGGGTCGACGAAGTGTCATCCCATCTTGGCAAACGCCTCCGACAGTTGAGCGGTCCTGTGGCGCGGCAGGGACACGCCGGGACACCGGGCGAGGAGGGACACCGAGGGACAGGGAAGCCTTCCCCTGCCCTTGGGGCGTGCGCTTCGCTTGAGGAGCAGGCGGAACGGTCCCGCTGACAGTCCACCAGGGCCGTCACTGCGCTGTACACGAGAGGATCCGAAGAGCATGGTGGTGGCAATCCCGTCCTGGACCGACGAGGAACTCGGCACCAAGAAGCGCGTCGCGCTGTGGCTGGTGCAGGAGGTCGGACTCGGCAGCGTGTTCACCAAGGAACAGCTGCGGACCGCGTTCGAGGGGGTCAGCCAGGTCGACCGCCGTATGAGGGAGCTTCGCGACCACGAGTGGCAGATCGACACCAACCGGGAGGACCCGGCCCTCGACCCCAGTGAGCACCGGTTCGTGAAGCAGGGGGTGCCGGTATGGGAGCCCGGCATGGGAAGCCGCAAGGCAAGCGAGTCCGTGGGAGCAGTACAGCGCCGCTCCGTGCTCCTGAAGGACAACTACCTGTGCCGGACCTGTGGCATCGGCAACGGCGAGGCGTACGCCGACGGGCACGGCGCGACCTCCCACCTGGACATCGCGCGGCGCCCGGTCACCCTGCCCGGCGGCGGCACCGAAGTGCAGTTGGTCACCGAGTGCAACCGGTGCCGCGTCGGCGGGCGCGACGCCGGCGCCGACCTGAGCGCCTTCGCGTCGGCGCTGGCGCAGCTGTCGGCCTACGAGCGCAAGATGCTGTCTGCCTGGATGGAGCAGGACGCCCGCGGCTTCAACGAGGTCGAGAAGCTCTGGGGCGTCTACCGCACCCTGCCGGCGGCGGCGCGCGCCGACGTCCGCGACATGCTCCTGTAATCCACTCCCCGGGGCGGCACGGAAGCCCCCGTGCCGCCCCTTTCCCGGCCCTGGCAGTATCTGCATCGCTTTCACACACACGAAGGAGCACACACGTGTTGATCGACTTCGGCCAGCCCCACGAAGCCGCTGGCAACCGCGAGCTCGTGGCCCACCGGCTGAAGGAGCTGCGTAACGGGAACGGGGTCCCGGAAACGCTGACCGTCGAGTGGCGCGGGAAGCCCGCCCATATCGAGGTTATCGACATGCCGGTCGAGGTCCTGCGCTACAACCCTGGCACGCACCGCATCCGTGCCCAGCGCGCCTACGACCCGGCCCGGGACCGGTCTCTGACCGAGGACCCCTGGAGCCCGGTGAGCCAGGACTACCTCCACCACCTGCTGAAGGCTCTGCCGGCCGACCCCTCCAGGACCGACAAGGCCTTCGAGGACCTGACGGAGAGCCTGCGCGAGTACCAGCAGAACGAACCCGGGCTGATCACGCACGAGGGCATCCTCGTCAATGGCAATACCCGCCGCGCTGCTCTCAAGGAGCTCGGGCGGACCAGCATGCGGGTCGGCATTCTGCCGGAGAGCTGCGAGTGGAGCGATATCCACGCCGTCGAGCTCTCTCTCCAGCTGCGCCCGGACACCCGGCGGGACTACTCCTACATCAACCACCTGCTCGCCTTGGAGGAGCAGGTGGCGCTTGGCAAGCCGCTGCCGGAGATCGCCCGGAATTTCCACACTACGACGCCGGCCTGCGACCGCGACCTGTGGATCCTGGCCCAGCTCCGGGACCTCATCAGCCGTAGCGCCACCGGAAGCGCCTCTCTGCGGCTGATGGACTTCGAAGAGGCCAAGGAGCGGTTCTTCGAGCTCTACCGCGCCTACAACACCGAGTCCGCGCGCAACCGGGAGCGTGGCGACCTGCTGAAGGAGGGCCGGCTCGCGGCCATCGTGCTGGAGTTCGCCAAGACGGACGTCCGGTTCATCCAGCCCGACTTCCAGGAGCGCTTCCTGGACCAGCGGCTGCCCGCAGACCTCAGGCCCGCCCCTACCCACGCGGCCCCGGCGGTGGCCATCCCGGGCCTTGGCCGCACTATCCAGGCCGCCGGCGCGAGCGTCGCCGCGGCCAAGGCGCTCACCGACTCCCTCCTGCAGGCCAAGGCCGTCAAGGCGGCCGGCGCGGCCGCAACCACCGAGGAGCAGACGGCGGCCGCTGAGGTCCTCGAGCGCACCCGGGACGTCTTCAACGAGGCGCTGGAGTTTGCTGGCAAGGACTTCCGGCTCCGGAAGAAGCGCCTCGCCGCCCCCGACCGCGTCGCCGACGCCTGCAAGGACCTGGAGCAGTGCGTCACCGACCTCGTCCTCGCCCGCGGCAACGGGAGCCTGGACGAAGGGGCGTTCGACGACGCCCTGCTGCAGCTGCGCACCATCATGGGGCGCGTTGCCGTCGAGGCCGGCAAGAGCATGCCGCTCCCCGGCGAGGGCCTGACCTGGCTCAACGCTGCTGTAGGGAAGCAGCAGTGACGGATACCCAGACGGAGCCGTCGCTGCGGATCGCATTCGACGTGTCGCGGACCCGCGTGGTCCTGCGCACCACGCCCGGGCACGAGCAGGACTTCGCGGACCTCGCCGCGCGCATCGCCCCCGGCGGCCAGCGCGGGCCACTGGTAGGCGAGTTCGACCTCGACGACTTCCTCGACCGCATCATCGAACTCGGCTCCTGGCGCCACGACGGCGTCGAGTGGGAGGAGGCGCTGGTCCAGCTCGTCACCGGCGTCCTCGACGACGCCGAGCGGGCCGAGCAGACTCTCCGCAGTGGCGCGGACGCCGGCCTGAGCGCAGTCGCGCCGGACGACGTGCCGGGTCTCCTGGGCGACGGCTGGACCGGAGACCTCACCCCCTTCCAGCTCCGCGATGCAGCCCAGCTGCTGTCACTCGGGCACGGCGCGAACTTCAGCGTCCCCGGGGCCGGCAAGACCCGCGTCTCACTCGCCGTCTACGCTGCCATGCGTGAACAGGGCCTGGCCAAGCGGCTCCTGGTCGTCGGACCCAAGTCCGCCTACGAGGCATGGCAGACGGAGAGCCAGATCTGCTTCCGCACACCGCCGCGCATCGCCGTCATGGGCCGCACCCCCGACTACGGCGCAGAGGTACTGCTGGTCAACTACGAGCGCCTGTCCCGGGCCGTACCCGGGCTCGCGTCCTGGCTGGGCACGGCGCCGTCGATGCTGGTGCTCGACGAGGCCCATCGTATGAAGCTCGGCGCCAACGGGACATACGGCTCTGCCTGCCTCGCGCTGGGGCCCACCGCCACCCGGCGGCTCATCCTCACCGGTACTCCGGCCCCCAACGGGGCCCGGGACCTGGAGAACCTGCTGTCGTTCGTCTGGCCCGGCCGCGGCAAACGCGTCGTCTCCGACGCTGTACGCGGCGGCGACCTCGCCTACGCCAGCACGGTGCTAAGGCCGCTGTTCACCCGCACCACCAAGCGCGAGCTTGGCCTGCCCCCGTTCGAACCGAAGGTCCGGTACGTCAGCCTTCCGCCGATCCACCGGGAGGTGTACGAGGCGCTCAAGGGCAACTTCTCCCCACGGGCCGAGGCGTCCCGCAACGACATCGAAGCCCTCGGGCGGGCAGCACTGCGCCTGCTCATGGCCGCAACAAGCCCGGCGCTCCTGATCGAGGGCAGCAGCCCGTACGAGCCGCTCGCCTACCGGGTGCCGGCGCTGGAGGCCGCCCCCGGCGAGTCCCTCCACACGCTCCTGCGCGACCTGCCCCGCTACGAGCTCTCTCCCAAGTTCCAGGAGGCCGTCCAGATCGTCGCCGCCAACGCGGCAGCGGGCCGCAAGACGATCGTGTGGACCACCTTCGTACGCAACATCACCACCCTGGCCGAGCTCCTCTCCCCCTACTCCCCAGCCGTCGTCCACGGCGGCACGGCCGACCGGGACGAGGAGATTCGACGGTTCCGCGAGGATCCCGACTGCATGGTGCTGCTCTCCAACCCGGCTACCCTGGGCGAGGGCATCAGCCTGCACCAGGCCTGCCACGACGCGGTCTACGTCGACCGCGACTTCATGGCCGGCCGGTTCCTGCAGAGCCTCGACCGCATCCATCGCCTGGGCCTGGCCCCCGGAACGGAGACGAGGGTCACGGTCCTTGTCGCGGAAGGCACCATCGACGAGGTGGTCCAGCTGCGTCTTGAGGCAAAGCTGGAATTCATGGGCAGCATCCTGGACGACCCGGAGGTGCGCCAACTCGCTGACCTCGTTGAAGAGCCCGTCGGGAGCGCCGGCCTGGACATGGCGGACATCCGGGAACTCCTGCGCCACCTTGAGCCCCCGGCCTTGCTCGACGAGCAAGCATTGAGTGCGGCCCGGGACCCTCAGCCGTGACGGGCCCAAGGTGCCGTACGGATCAGAACGGACTCCTCGAATCCGCCGTGTTCAGCGGGAGGAAGAGATGACACACGCAGAAGTGGACAGCAAGCGCCCGCTGCCCGGCCCCACTGATCCGTCCATCGACGATCTCTTCAGCAGCCAGGAGACCGCAGAAGCCTGTCGGTTCCTCCTCACGCGGCGGGATAGCCCTCCGACCATGGCGGAGTGGCTGGCTCGGTCACAGCAGGTGTTCGGCAAGTCCAACGTGCAAAGCCAGCGGCGCCTGCGCGAGGTCCGGAGCCACTTCGTGGTGCAGAGCCGGCGCCGTACTGGTGACGGGGGGTGGATCTACGAGCTGCTGGGCTGGAAGAAGGCGGCTTCCGCCGCCGTGAAGGTCTCGCCCCGGCTGCAGGCGGAGGTCTTCAGCCAGAAGGGCCGCTTCTGTCAGATGTGTGGGCGCGGCCCCCAGGACGGTGTCCGGCTGCAGATCGACCACATCGTGCCTGAGTCCTGGGGCGGCAAGACGGAGTACTCGAACCTGGAGCCGCTGTGCGAGGAGCACAACCACGGGAAGCAGGCGTTCTTCGCCTCGCTCGACGGGTTCGGCCCGGCTATCGGGCGCGCGCTCTCGTGCCCGAATCCGTGGGAGCGCATCGGCGAACTTCTGATCGCCTTCCAGAAGATGGGGAAGCCGACGCCGGTTGAGCTCGTCGAGCTGGTCGCACAGGACACCCACAAGGGCGACCCGAAGAAGCGGCTGCGAGAACTCCGTTTTGTCCTCGGCTGGGACATCGTCGCGCACCGCAGGAAGACGGACGGCCTTACCGAGGTGACCTACGAACTGATCAGCTCCCAGCCGTGGCCTGCGGAGGGTGCAGCCGCGGCGGTTGCCGGCTACGAGCGAACGCGCAAGGAGCGCAAGGCTGCTGAGCGCGCCGCGCCCGGGGCCGACTGACCCGGCCCACGCACCGGAGACAAGATCCCGGAATTCCTACATCTTCCGTTCAAAGAATTGAGTTGGTATGACGTCAGCCAATACCTTATTCCCCATTTCCTCCGCCGTGGCCCCTGATCCGGAACTGGCCCGCGTCCGCGCCGGAATCCTGGCGGCGGACCCGCACGGCGAGATCTTCGGCGCGGCCCTGCGCCGCACCTTCGACATGCTGCTCGACGGACAGCACACGGGCCGGTTCCGCTGGGATGACCTCCACAAGACCGAGAAGACGCATGCCGGCACCCTCGTGGAGATCAACCTCCAGCGCGCCTTCGGCTTCGCTGACGGCGACAAGATGGACTACTCGATTCACGGCATCGACGTGGACTGCAAGTACTCCCAGGACCTGGGCCGCTGGATGATCCCGCCAGAGGCGATGGGCCATCTGTGTCTCGGGGTGTGGGCCAGTGATGACGCTGGGCTCTGGTCCGCGGGGCTGTTCCGGGTCACCGAGGAACTGCTTACCAGGAAGGAAGGAAACCGGGACGGAAAGCGGTCTCTCACCGCCGCTGCCCGGAAGACCGCCGTTCACTGGCTCTTCGAGGATGCGCCGCTCCCCGAGAACATCCTGCTGCGCTTGCCTGAGAAGGACATCGCCGCGATCTTCGCGTCACGGTACGGCACCCAGCGGGTACATGAGCTGTTCCGGCGCACGCAGGGCCGTGTCGTCTCCCGCGGCGTGGTCGCCACGGTCGCACAACAGGACGACTTCATGAAGCGCGTCCGGTACAACGGTGGCTCCCGCTCGGCGCTCCGGCCGGAGGGAATCGTGATTCTCGGGCAGTACGGGAATCACCAGGTGGTAGCCCAGGGCCTCGGCCTGCCGCTGCCAGGTGCTGGTGAGTCCGTGAGCGTCCGCCTGGCACCCTGGACTCTGGAGCATGTGGACGCACGGTGGGTGGAACTGGAGGGCATCAGGTGGGTGGTAGCGCGGGAAAGCGACCCGGTCGTCGAGGCGCCGCTGCTGCCGGAGCGGTAGGCGCGGATGCTGCCGCATGGGTTGCCCCGGCAGGATCATGGGCCTCTTCAGCTGCCAGACGCCGCAACATGCAGGCGATCCGGAGCCGGGACACGTCCCCCGAGCTCGCGCTGCGCTCCCTTGTCCATGCCGAGGGGCTTCGGTACCGGGTGGCGGCAAAGCCGCTCCCCGGCATGCGGAGGACGGCTGATCTTCTGTTCCGTCCCACACGGGTGGCCGTCTTCGTCGACGGCTGCTTCTGGCACGGGTGCCCCGACCACTTCGTGCCACCGAAGACCAACCCGGACTACTGGAACGAGAAGATTGACCGGAACGTTCACCGGGACCGGGACACCGACACGAAGCTGGCCGAGGCCGGCTGGCTGGTGCTCCGGTTCTGGGAGCACCAGCCGCCAGCCGAGTGCGCGGCTCTGGTCGTCGACGCTGTCCGCCGACGCCGCACGGAGACCACTCGGAAGACGTGAGCGCCTGATAACTACAGCTCGCGCCGCAGGCTGCTCATGTGGCATTTGCCGACTCGGCAGCCAGTTCAGAATCCCCCGTGGTCCAGTAGGTGCTGGATCGCGTCGGATTCGCGGCGCAGAACAATCCGGCCGTCGCCGTCGCAGTAGGCGAGCAGCCGCGCGCCCGGATCAAGGCCGGCTTCCGCAAGCAGACCGAGGGGCAGTACCACTCGGCCGTCACTGTCGACCGTAACTTCGGCGGGTTCTCTGATCACACGGCTCAGTCTGCCACTCGGGCTCTCGGCGCCCCTGTCCCCTGCGGTTTTCCAGCTTGGCGGCGGGCAGGGAAACCGGGGCCCTCTGCGCACAGAACCGCCCGCGGGTGGGGTAAGCCAATCATGCTCAGCTGATCTTGGCCTTATTGGCCTTGAAGAGCTCGTGCCGGTCGTGGTCTTCCTGGCCAACGAAGGCTTTGAAGTCGCGAAGCAGGTAGGCCATGGCGCCGTCCTGGCCGGCCTCAGTCTCTTCGATGTGGAAGTCTCGGCCGAGGTGGGAGAGGCGTCGCTCGATGTCGTGCATGCCCATGACGACACCGGTCCTGCCCAGTGCGGCGACGATCTGCTCGGCGGTCATCGGTTCGCTCTTGCCGCGGAGGAGCCGGTACACCGGGTCGTGGGTAGTCTCGACACGCTCGCGGGGGGCGCCCTCCTTCCGGAGCGCCTTGGCGATAGAGAGCCCGACCGCCTTGGCGACCGGCGGCGGGAAGGCATTGCCGATCTGGCGGTATCCGGTGGTCTTCCCTCCGGAGAACTGCCACTCGTCGCTGAAGCCCTGGATCCGCGCGGCCATGCGGCTGGTCAGCTTCGGGCCGCCCCTGACTTCGCCCTTCCTGCTCACTGCCGGTTTGAAGTCCGCATCCGGCGCATCGTTGGCAAGGCCCCAGGCGTCGACCCCCATGGCCTCCCAGGCCGCCTTGGCCCGGGAGGGGCCGAGGTCTGCCCCTCCGTGCTTCTTGGAGCCGCCAACGATCGTGGGTGCGATATCGCTGGCCTTGGCGGCCCACGCCTCGGCGCCGCCCCAGCCCTTGGCTGCCATGAGGTCCTTCAGCGTCTCACCCACGGTAGGCGCAGGCCCGGGCAAGGGCTCGGGCCAATGAAAGTACTCGGCGTACTCGTCCTGGAGCGCCACCAGGACGAACCTCGGCCGGAGCTGCGGTACCCCGAACTGGGATGCCTGGAGGAGCCGCCACTCGCCCACGTATCCGAAGTCGCGGAGCGTGTCCAGCACGTGCTGCCGGTAGGCCGAGAAGCGGTTGGCACTGAGTCCTCGCACGTTCTCCAGCATGAGCGCCTTGGGCTTGATGCGGCCTGCCAGCTGGACTGCCCAGGCGAACAGGTCACGCTCGTCAGTGGCGCCCAGTTGCTTGCCCGCAATGGTGAACGGGGGGCAGGGAACGCCTCCTGCCAGGAGCGAGACGCCTTCGTACTCCTCGGGGTTCCAGACCGACTCGTCCGCGACGTCGCCCTCTGCGACCTTCCACGTCGGCCGGTTCAGCCTGAGGGTGTCGCACGCGTTCGGGTCGAGCTCGACTGCAAGCCGGTGTTCGAATCCCGCCTGCTCGAGGCCGAGGGCCTGCCCCCCTGCTCCTGCGCAGATCTCGACAACCTCAAGGGCAGACATTCTTCCTCCGTACAACACGCGCCAAGCCTGCGGGGCGGGAGGCGCCAGCTGCCGATCTGGGCACTGCCATAATATCGAACAAATTAGCTACCTCCCTTCGGGATGCGACCTGCCGCTGCATCCCCGCCCGGTCCAAGCCTGACCAGCGGGGCATGCCGGGAATGGCCGGCCTGCATGAAGCGGCCAGTGTAGTTGCGAGCACTGACTTTCCGGCCGGCGTGGCCCGAATCCTGCCCCGACCCTGGACAACGCGCCGATGTGAGTGAGGACACGCACGCCGGCCCGGTGGCGCTGGCCGGGGTGCTTGTGCCCCGGAAGGTCCGACCGGGGCGGGGCGTGGCCCCTGGCAATTCTGCGGTACTGCGTGTGAGCGTTGTCACTGACGTCGACGGTGGACTGGTAGCGGTGCGCCTCGCTGGCAGGAGGCGGGCATCGGGTTGTCCTTGGCATCGGGGGCCGATGGAACCGCGCCCGGGCGGCCGCTGGCCAGGTGATCCAGCTGGCCGAGCGGCGAGGTCGCCGAGGCGCTCCGGGATGCGTTAGCGCCGAGGTCGTCGGCCTCGTCGCCGCTGAAGTCGCCTCTGGGGACTCGGCGCCGTCCAGAGCGGCGTCGTACGGGCCCTGGAGGTCCGCGCGCTGGAAGGGCGCGGGCATGGGCGGTGGGGCAATCACGATGGGTGCAGATCTGATGAGGGTGCTGTTGATCAGGCCGCGAGTGTGAGGTGGTCGCGGTAACGGGCTTGGTGGTTGCGGGCGAACTCCTGCTTCTCGTGCCAGGTCCAGTAGGTGTCGAAGTCGCCGTTGGCGCGTAGCGCGCGGAGCTTGAGCACGGCTTCGGCGCCGGCGAGTCCCCAGCGGGCGCCGGTGATGTCGAGTCGGTCTTTGACCAGGTGGCGGCAGGCGCCCTCGATGATTCCTGTCGCGATGGGCCAGCCGCGTTCCAGCGCGGTGTCGTAGCGGAGGTATTCGGCCTTGTGGCGCAGGTAGCCGATGGTGTCGTCGATGCCCTTGCGGCGGTTCTTCGTCAGCCGGGCGGCGTGGGCGGCCTTGTCGAGGGTGGCCGCGACCTGTTCGGCGCCGCCGCCGAGGATGGTGCGGGCGTGGCGGGCGACGAAGGCTTCGGCGGCCGGGTCGCCGGCCTGGTGCAGGCACCAGGCCGCGTCCCAGAGGTATTCGAGCACGTGGATGAGGTCGATGACGATGTGCACCGTCACGCCTCGGCGCTCGGCCTCCGTGGTGATGAGGTCGAGTTGGTGGCGGGCGCCGTCCACGAGCACGACCCAGGGCCGGCGGTGGGTGGGGTTGCGGTGCTCGGCCTGGTCGAACGCGGCGGCCACGACCTGGGCGGCGGTGTCGTCGACCGAGCCGGTCAGCCACTTGGACCTGGCCCTGGGCCCGGGGCGGCGTTCGTCCCCCGCTCTTGCCGTCGCCGTCGCCGTCGTGGGGGCCGGGGTCGGGGTCGGTGATGATGTCGTCGACGCCGCGTTCGGCGGGCTCGGCGTCGTAGACCGCGGCGAGGGTGGCCATGCGCTTGCGGCCGTGTTTCTCCCCGGCGGCGAGTCGGGACTTCATCTTGTTGCCGCCCTTGACCTGCGCGGCCTTCGCGGTGGCCTCGCGCAGTGCTTCCGGCCTTATCACCACGCCCTTGCCGTCGACCGAGACCACCAGTGTGGTCGTGTCGGTGCACGGGGCCGGCACCAGGGCGTCGTAGAAGTCGTCGATGTCGGCGGCGGCGCCGACCGCGAGTTCCTGGACCTGCCGGTGCCCGATCCCGGCGCCGGTGATGGCGTTGATCCGCTCGGTGGCCTCGGCGAACGAGCCGCGGGATGCCTCGATCGCCGCGAGCTTGGCCAGCCCGTGGCTGTGCATCCCCACGGGCAGGTTCAGCACCGCGTCGGCCGGGTGCAGATCGGCCACCGAGTTGCCGCGGTAGGCGATCCGGGTCACCGTCACCTTCCCGAACACCGTGGCCAGGATCCGGGAGCGGCCCCGCTCGATCCTGGTGCGTTCCACCCCGCTGGCGTCCACCACCTCGGGCAGCCGTTGCTCGGTCAGCTCCCGCAGCCGGACATGGTCCTGGAACAGCTGCCGGGTCACCTCCCGCATCCGCGAACTCAGCAGGTCTTCCAGCTGCGAGTGCGTCAAGGCGGCCGCCCCGGCGGACCCGAGCTCGTTGGTGACCTGGTCGAACAGGTGGCGGGAGGCGGTGAACGCGGTCTCGGTGGCGGCCAGAGCCGCCTCGCCGCTCACCGGGCACCCGACCGGGACGCCAGCGCGAACAGCCCCGACTCGGCCTCGACGAGAATGCCGCGCTCGACCAGCCGCTTCAGCTTCGACCGCATGCCCTCAACGTGGTTGGCCTCCGTCCCCAGCCCCACCGCGGTGCACACCTCCCTGCACCGCAACGGTCCCGGTGCCTCGGCGAACGCGACCAGGACCCGCCGGTAGGCCGGCGAGGTCACCGTCGCGTCCCCGGCCGCCTCCGCAGCGAGCAGCACCGGCACGAGTTCCGTCAACGGCACCACCGCGGACTCGACGTCCCCGACCGGCTGCGAAGCCACCGCACCCGGGCCGTCGGCCAGCACCTCGTCCACGGTCTCCCGCGTGATCCGCAGCCGCGACAGCTCGCCCTCCACCTGCGACAACTCCTCGGACAGCTCGGCAATCCGCTCGCGCAGCCCCGCGGCCCGAGTCCGGGCCCGGTCCTCCCTGGCCTCCAACGCGGCCAACAACGACGGCATGACCCCACCCCTCGCTCGGCACCCGCGCACCACGGCGGGCTCATCACCGCCGACGCTAGGCACCCCAACCACCCCGCCGCCCACCGAACCCCGGCAAATCACCCCAACGAGGCACCCCTACAAGATCTGCACCCAAAAGATTTCCCTGATTGCTCCCTGGATGGGGGCGATGGTGGTTCTCGGCGCCCGGGGCGATGTGCCAGGGGATGGGTAGCTGATCGTTGTCCTGCGGGATTCGCCGTCAGCCGCAGGCGTCGTGGTAGGGGAGCATGGGGAGATGCTGCTGCCACTGCGGGCGAGTCGGGGTGTTGGTGCTCGTGCAGATCTGTCGGACGGACTGGTCCGCTCCCAGTGCCGACAGCCGCACCGTGTGGTCGTAGCCAGCGGTGGCCAGGGTGCTGCCGTCCGGGGTGAACGCCAGGGAGGTGAGCTCCGCAGCGGCGATGGCCATGGGTTGGCCGATCGCGGTCGGGTGGGCCGGGTCTGTGACGCGCCACAGGCGCACGCTGGTTCCGGCGGTGGCGAGGATATGCCCGTCGGGGCTGAAGGCCATTGCTCTGACGGGGCTGGTGTAGCCGCTGAGCGGTTGGCCGAGCAGGGCGGGGCGGGAATGGTCGGAGACGTTCCACAACCGGACCGTACCGTCGGTGACGCCCGTGGAGGTGGTGGTGACAAGGGTCCGGCTGTCCGGGCTGAATGCCAGCGAGATAGAGCCCCCGTTGAGGGGCGGTCCGGATCGGGCCGGACGGTCCGGATCGGTCACGTCCCACAACTGCGTCGTGTCGTTGACGTAGCCGCCGGAGACGGCGAGGGTACGTCCATCGGGGCTGAACGCGATCGTACCGCCCACAGTCACGGCGCCGGTCGGCAGCTGGCCGCGCAGGCGGACACCGGTCAGGTCCGACACGTCCCACAGCCTCACACTGTTGTCGCCGCCGCTGATGCCGGTGGAGGTCGCAGTGGCGAGAATGCGTCCGTCGGGACTGAACGCCACTGTGCTGACGCCAGCGGAGAAGTTCGTGATCCGGGCGGCCACGGTGGGACGGGCGGGTTCTGCCAGATTCCAGAGGGTCACGCGCTTGTCGCCGTAGACGCTGGTGGCGAGAGCGCGTCCGTCGGTGCTGAGGGCCATGGATGTGATGGTGCTCTCGGAGTCCTGGATCCGGCCGAGAGGAGTGGGGCTGGCCGGGTCCTCGGTGTTCCACAACCGTACGGTGAGGTCGGTGGAGGCGGTGGCGAGAAGGCGCCCTCCTGCGCCGAACAGCGTTTCCGTGACGATGTCGGTGTGGCCGGTCAGCAGAGCGGTGGGCAGGTGCCACAGCCGTACGGTGCGGTCCTCGGATGCGGTAGCAACGGTGTGCCCGTCGGGGCCGAACGCCACGGAGTAGATGGCGGCGGTGTGGCCGGCCAGGGGCGGGGCGAGGGACGTGGAACGTGCGGGGTCGGCGGTGTTCCACAGCCCCACGATGTGGTCCGCGAAGGTGGTGGCGAGGATGTGTCCGTCCGGGCTGAACGCTATGGAGCCAACGCTGGCGGAGCCTGTCAGTGCTCTGCCCACCGCGACCACGTGGGCTGGATCGGCCACGTTCAGCAGGCGCACGCTTCCACGATCGGAGGCGGCAAGCGTGCGGCCGTCCGGCCCGAACGTCAGCGAGCTGGCACTGGTCCAGATCTTGTCGAGCGGCACAGTACGGGCGGGGTCCGCGACGTTCCACAGGCGTACCCCGTCCTCCACGGAAGAGGTGGCAAGGGTGCGGCTGTCCGGGCTGAACGCCACCGTGTTCACCGCCGAGGTGTGCCGGAGCGGCGGGCCCAGCGGCGCCGGGTGCGTGGGGTCGGTCACGTCCCACAACTGCTCGTCCTCGACCTTCCTGCTGCCGGTGGCGAGGATGCGTCCGTCAGGGCTGAACTGCAGCGGGCCCATCGGGGTGCTGGCGAGGGGCCCGCCGAGTCCCTGGGGACGCGCCCGGTTCGTCACGTCCCACAACTGCACCGTGTCGACGGTGTTGACGCCGGCGGTCGCGAGAGTCCGTCCGTCAGGGCTGAACCTGACTTGACTGGCCCCGTTGCGGACCCGGACAGCCTCGCCGAACAGCGTGGGGTGCGCGGGGTTCGCCATGTCCCACAAGCCCAGGACGCCCTTGGCTCCGTCGGAGCCCACGGCGGCGAGAGTACGGCCGTCAGGGCTGAACGTCACCGCAAGGACGCTGCCGGGAAAGTCGCTCAGAACGGTGGACAGTGGCTTGTTCGCGTCTTCGAGCAAGCGCGCGTAGTGATCCCCGGTGGGGCTGAGGCGGTACGCCTCGATGTCTATCCTGGCCGCGAGCGAGGGGTCAGTGGCGCGGAGCTGATCCGCTCGGGCCGAGACCTGGCTGACCAGGGCGCTTTGCCGACCTACTTGTGCCAGGTCGCGCTGGTGGAGGGCGAACACCCCAGCCGTCACGGCAGCGAGGACGAGCGCCGAGACGGCGATGCGACCAGTACGGAACTGCCGGGCGTACCGGTCGGCTTCGCGCAGGGTGGCAGCGAACCTCACATCACCGGGACGGGGAGCGGCGGCTAAGACCTCGAGCCGGTTCGCCTCGGGCGCCACCAGGCGAAGGCCCTTGCGGCGCGCGGCGAGCAGCTTGGCGTCCAAACCGGCGACCCTTAGCAAATGACCGTCCGCATCAAGGGCACCGGTCAGCGCGGTGCGCGGGCGCAGTCCGTAGAAGACGTCGCGGAGCCAGCCCACACCCGGCCGGTGCCGGAGCAGGGCCCGGAGTCCGAGTGCGAAGGCCACACCGAGCGAGGGTCCCTCGATCCGGTCCGGAGCCGTGGGTTCGTCGGACAGAACGATCCGCCACACCACGCAGCGGCCTTCGCGTTGTGGACCCGCCAGACGCCAAGCGTCGCCCAGCGCTGCGGCGAACTGGCCGTTCGGGCTGCGCACCCCGTCCATCGTTCGAGGGTCGGGATACAGTCCCGCCGGTCCCGGAGGGAACTCGCGCAGTTCCAGAACGCCGGTGGCGCCCTCGGCGGACGGGGCCTCTCCACTCCGTCCGGATGAGCGACTGAAGACCACCGGGACCCGGACCACAGCGCGCTTGCGCGGTGCGATGCCCGCCATCATGAGCGCGGCGACCACCAGAAGTCCCTCGGCAGCGGACGACGGCCCGCCCTGAGCCGCAGCATTGCGCAGCTGCTGGCTCCGTTGCAGGAGGCCGTCGATTCCGCCGGCGAGACGGGGTGAGAGTACGGCGAGTTCCTTGCCGGACGGCCGTGCGGGTCCGGGAGCGGCCTCGGAGCACAGCAGCCCGCCGCCCTCCCATGCCCTGAGCAGTTGCAGGAGTGCGACGTCGTGCTCCTCGGCGCCGCCTTTGGCCGCGACGAGCGCCCTGGCCAGGAGGAAGGGGTGATCGGCTCGCGTCACAGCAGCGTGTTCTTGGTCCGATGCGGTCGCCCCGAGCCAGGCGTGCAGTTCTTCGCAGCCACGACCGGCGAGCCATACCGGATCGTCCCGAACCCCCTCGCTGCAGCAGTTCCACCACAACGCCGACTCGCCGAGCAGCTCCCGGACTGCGGCCTGCGGGCCGGATGCCCGCTCCAGCACACCCTCGACCGTGCTCCGAGCCGTGGAGCCGACACGGGCCCCCCGCCAGCGCCCGCTGGTTCGGCGCGTCGCCATAGCGTCCGAGGGGGCTGGATCCCGGGTACTCGCGCGCTGCCCCGGTCCCGCTGCCCCGGTCACCGCAGCTCCTGGTCGATGACGCGACGAAGACCGACATCCGTGATCAGCGCCCGTACCTGGCGCCAGGTATCACGGGTCGCATCATTGAGCGCTGCGCCGACCGACAGTGCGACCGTCGCGCCGTCCCACGTACTGTCCGGACCCACCGGAGCCGTCACGGAGGCCCTCCATCCCTCCCCGGCGAAGCCCGGGAGCCGGACGTACGAGGCGGCAGGTCCGAAACGCCCTCGAACCACGGGTACGAGCAACACCTGCTCAGGACCGTCCAGGCTCGAGTACTCGACCACCGTCATCAGTGGCACGGTGCCCTCAACTCCGTGCACGACGAGTTCCAGGCTGTACCCAGGGGGGGAGTTCCCATGGCTGCGCACGAGAAACCGGGCGGTGCCATCCGGGGAGGCTGCCTCCAACAGCAGGGTGTCTCCTCCCGCAGCGGCCAGGCCGCCGGCCTGCGGAAGCTGCGGGAGAGAAAACCAACCCGGAGCAATCGGCCGGGAGCGTGACCGATCGCGCGCAGCCTTAGAATCCGGATTCCGGTTTCCAGCCGGTTCCCCTGGGGAGACAGACCCTGCGACGAGCGGTCCGGCGGGCAGGTCCGCTCCGGTGAACGAGGCCCAGAGCCGCTGCCGCAGCGTGTACCCCTCGCGGGCGCGGGCCCCGTCCAGGGGACGGTGGGCGACCGTGCCGCCGGTGAACGAGCGCCAGGAGCGACGGGCAACCGAGTCCGCGGTCATCACGACGCCTCCCTCGGAACGGGAGGCGCTCCTCCGTGGTCTGCTGGGGCCGTAGGCGCGTCCGGCACCGCTTCGTCGGGCCTGCGGACAGCTTGGGTCGGCGTGGTCGCCCGACCGATCTGGGCCAATAGTGCAGGGGCGGAGGCTCCTACAGTCACCGCCGCGTAGATGCCGGTGACCTCGGTATGGAGCAGCCACCCGGCCGCGCCTCCCAGCGCCACGCGCACGAGTGCGGCAAGCGAGTCTGCCAGTGGATCGACGAACCTACCGAGCGGCGGGAGCGGGTCCTCGGTCGCCCGTGCCGCATGTCGTGCCTCTTGCCAGCTGCGCAGACGTCCGTAGGTGACGACCGCTTCGGCGATCAGTCCACCGCCCGCCCCAGCAACCACGGCCTCGATCCACGTCAGCATCAATCCGCCCCCAGCCGACCTTGTGTCGCCGCTCCTGATAGACAGTCAGCGTACGCCTTCGGCGCGCTGACTCCGAGAGGGCAACTGACGCCGCACGCCTCGGGAATTGGCACGCACCTACCCGGTGTCGCCCGCCAGCCCGGGGCTGGCCGGCGACAGCGCTGATTCCAAGGCCGACCGAGCAAGTCGCCAAGCTGGCCAACTGCCACTGCAAATGGCCACCACACCGGCGCCGCACTTGCCGTTCACCCGGGGCAACCGCGATCAACCACGCAAAGCTCCTGAACCCAAGGAGAGCTGGTCACCGCGCTGGCGGCCTGGGGCCTGCGTCGGCGGCGCACCCGTCGGGCGCCCAACGGTGCACGCTGATGCGGCAAGATCCGGAAGCCTCAATGTGCACACGATCCCAGGACCATGGTGAGCCGCGGCCGGCCCTGGCTTCGCTGGCTCGCTGGTCCCCGGCTGGTCCCCGGCAAGATCACGGACCATCTACCCCAGCGCCGTGCCTCACCTGTTGGGCCATCAACAAAAAGGCCGCTGACCTGGGATTCCTCCCGGCCAACGGCCTTCCGACATCGCTGTCGGGACGACAGGATTTGAACCTGCGACCCCTTGACCCCCAGTCAAGTGCGCTACCAAGCTGCGCCACGTCCCGTGGTCTCGGTGCCTGCAGCGAGGGCCTGGGGGGCTCTGCTGTGGGCTTCTCGACCTTGTCCCCGGTTGTCCCGGCGACGTGGAAAACAATACAGCACGTCGGGGGGTGCTCGCTGCCAGGTTTGGGGGGGGGGGGTCAGGGGGTCGGGTGGCGGGCGTCGTAGGTGAGGAAGGCGGGGCGACGGGCGGCGAGGAGGAGGACGGCGGCGACGCAGGCTAGGCCGCCGGTGATCACGGAGGTGGCGGGGTTGGTGAGGGCGGCGACGGTGCCGGACTCGAAGTCGCCGAGGCGGGGGCCGCCGGCCACCACGACGATGAAGATGCCCTGGAGGCGGCCGCGCATCTCGTCCGGGGCTGCGACCTGCATCATCGTGTTGCGGAAGATCATGCTGATGGTGTCGGCGCAGCCCGCGACCGCGAGCAGGAGGAGGCCGAGCCAGAGGTTGTGGAGGGCGCCGAAGGCGGCGATGGCCAGGCCCCAGGCCGCGACGGCGGTGAGGATGGCGACGCCCTGGCGGTGTACGCGGCTGACCCAGCCGGAGAAGAGCGCGCCGACCAGGGCGCCGACGGCCGGGGCGGAGACCAGCAGGCCGACGGTGCCGGCGTCGCCGCCGTAGAAGGTGACCGCGATCGCGGGGAAGAGGGCGCGGGGCATGCCGAAGACCATCGCGGCCAGGTCGGCGAGGAAGCTGGTGCGCAGGTTGGGCTGCTCGCGCAGGAAACGGAGGCCGTCGAGGACGGAGGCGCGGCCCTTGCGTTCGCCGAGCGGGCGCATGGCCGGCAGGCGCCACATCGCGTAGAGGGTGCCGGTGAAGGCGACGGTGTCGACGAGGTAGGCGGCCTGGGAGCCGTATGCGCCGATGAGGACGCCGCCGAGCATGGGGCCGATGGTGAGGCCGAGGTTCATGCTGACGGTGTTCAGGGCGTTGGCGGCCGGGAGCTGGTGGCTGGGCACCAGTCGGGGGATCATCGCGGAGCGGGCAGGCGAGCTGAGCGCGAAGAAGCCGGCCTGGACGGCGACGGCGGCGTAGAGGATGGCGACCAGACCGAGGCCGGCCAGCGCCTGCGCCGCCAGGACGGCGGAGACGGCCGCCAGGCCGCCCGAGCCGATCAGGCCCAGTCGGCGCCGGTCGACGGTGTCGGCGATCGCGCCGCCGTACAGGCCGAAGGCGACCAGTGGAACGAGCGAGAAGATCCCGACCAGGCCGGTCGCGAACGCGGAACCGGTCAGGCTGTAGACCTGGACGGAGACGGCGACGGCCGTCATCTGCTGGCCTATGGAGGAGATGGCCTGGCCGAGCCAGACCCGGCGGTAGTCGGCGTGGTCGCGTAGCGGGCTGAGGTCGGCGAAGGCGCGCCGGTACCACGGGCCGGGGGCGGCCACCGGGTCCGGGGCGGGTCCGCCCACGGGCCCGGGTTCAGGCTCAGCTCCGGGTCCGGGTCCGGGTCCGGGTCCAGGTCCGGGATCGGCGCTGGACCCGACGCCGGCGCTAGAGGAAGTGGGCGACGCGGCGGAGGCGGAATGTTGATTGTTCGACATAGTCCCCATGCTCCGCCCCGCCTCCGGCCGCCCCCGCACCGGGGCCGACCCGCCGGTCATCCGCCGACCCGGCCGCCCGACCGCCCGCCGCGCCCCGGGCGCGACCGCGCTACCGGCTCAGCACCTGCTTCTCCCCCGCCTCCACGACGAAGTCCAGCCGGTTGCCCGGCGGCGGGAACGGGCAGATGAAGTGGTCCGAGAAGGCGCACGGCGGCAGGTAGGCCCGGTTGAGGTCGAGGACGGTACGGCCCTCGGCGTCCGGCTCCGGCAGGGTGATGAAGCGGAAGCGGTAGGTGTCGATGCCGCTGCTCGCGTCCGCGATCACGCCGCTGAGCCGCTTGCCCGACCGGCTGACGGTCAGCGTGCGGTGCTCGCCGGCCACCGTGAAGGCGATCTGGCCGGTGACGGCCAGCGGGCGATCCTTGCCGTCGGCGTTCGGGACGACGACCGACTGCGTCTCGTCCTCGAACGGGGTGAAGACGGCGGGCACGGCCCACTCCGGCGCGTAGGGGTGGGCGGAGATCCCCGCGAAGGCGAAGCGCCGGGGGGCGGCCGGGTCGAAGACCCGCAGGGCGAGTTCGCCCTCGCGCTCGATCGGGACGAGCAGCAGGTCGCCCAGGGTGGCGGTGTCGGCGGCCGGGTCGCTGTCCGGGCGGAGCAGCACCTCACCGTCCACCGGCCCGTCCGCTCCGGCGACGGTGATGCCGTCGCCCGCCGCCGCCCGTACCCGGATGCCCTCGGCGTCGGCCCACCAGCGCCCGGGCAGGCCGGGGATCTCGGCGGGCTCGGGCTCCAGCCAGTGCGTGCCGGTGAGCGCGAGCTGGCCGTGCGGCGCGCTCACGGCCGCCGCCCGCCCGTCGCTCCAGTGCTTCCAGTCCTCCGCGGCCGTCGCCGTCATCGGTCCACCCTCCCGGTCGGTCCGCGGACGGCCCGCCGTTCGGGCCGCCCGTCTCGGTCATCCACAACACCGCCCGTTCGGACGGATCATTCCCACCGGCCCGAAGCCGCCGAAACTGCAACACGGCGGCAACGCACCGACACGGCGCACAACACGCGGCCACACACGCGGCCTCACGCAGGTCTGCGCACAGGACCACACACGACACCCCGCACAGGGCCGCGCACAAGGCCGCACGTCATCCGCACCTACACCTCCCGGCGCTTCAGCGGCCGGAACAGCCCCTCCTGCACCACGGACACCACCAGCTGCCCGCTCCGGTCGAAGATCTGCCCGCGCGCCAGGCCGCGCGCACCGTGCGCGATCGGCGATTCCTGCTGGTAGAGCAGCCAGTCGTCCGTCCGGAACGGCTGGTGGAACCACATCGCGTGGTCGAGCGAGGCCATGTCGAAGTGCCGCTCGCCCCACAGCGGCTCGACGGGGGCGCGGACGGCGTCCAGCAGCGTCATGTCGCTGGCGTAGGTGAGGGCGCAGACGTGGATCAGCGGGTCGTCCGGCAGCGGGCCGTTGGTGCGCAGCCAGACGCCGCTGCGCGCCTCGACGTCGGTCAGCTCCTCCTTCGTCCAGCGCAGCCGGTCGACGTAGCGGACGTCGAAGGGCTGGCGGCGGGTGATGAACGGGGGCAGTTCGCCGAGCCGGGAGCCGACTTCCTCCAGCGCGCTGGGCAGGTCCTCGGGGGCGGCGACCGTCGGCATCGGGTACTGGTGCTCGATGCCGCCCTCCTCGGGTCTGTGGAAATCGGCGGTCAGCGCGAAGATCGACCGACCGCCCTGGATGGCGAGCACCCGGCGGGTGGTGAACGAACGGCCGTCGCGGAGCCGGTCGACCTGGTAGACGATCGGCACGCCCGGCACTCCCGGGCGCAGGAAGTAGGCGTGCAGCGAGTGGACGGGGCGCGCGTCGTCCACCGTGCGGCCCGCCGCGACCAGCGCCTGCCCGGCGACCTGGCCGCCGAACGTCCGCTGTAGCGCCTCCTCGGGGCTGCGCCCGCGGAAGATGTTCAGTTCGATCTGCTCGAGGTCGAGCAGATCGACGAGGTCGTCGACGGGGGTACCCATGAGCACGCTTCCTCTCCGGACTCCGGCCCCTCCGGGCTCGGACTCCGATCGAATTCTCCAGCTCACTCGAATTCTCCGGCGACCCGGGTCATTCCCGCTCACCGGGCCCACCCCTTCAGTTCACTCGAACGAGTGGTCGAGTGGTCGCGTGAACGAGCGGGCGTGCGGTCGAACGAGCGGGCGGGTGAGGAGCCGAGCGGGCGAGGAGCCGAGCCGTCGAGCGGGCGCAGCTACGCCCCCAGCCCCGACTGCCGCACCGTGATGTTGAGCCGCCCGACCAGCCCCAGCTCCGGATCCGCCGTCCCCGGCAGCGTGCGCACCACCCCGTGGTAGGCGAACCGGGCCGGGCCGCCGAACACCAGCAGGTCCCCGCTGGACAGTTCCAGGTCCGTCCACGGCCGGGTCCTGGTCTCGGTGTTCCCGAGCCGGAAGACGCAGCGGTCGCCGAGCGACAGCGAGACCACGGGCGCGTCCGTCCGCTCGTCGCGGTCCTGGTGGAGGCCCATCTTCGCGCCGTGCGGGTAGTGGTTGACGATCGCGACGTCCGGCTCGTACGGCGCGGCGCCCTCGATCTCCGGGAGCGCGGCCCCGTACGCCTCGGTGACGGCCCGCCGGGCGAGGCGGCCCAGCTCGGGCGGGAACGGCTTGACGGACGCGCCGTCCTCGGCGACCCGCCGGTAGCCGTACGGGTACCAGTGCCACCCGAGGCTCACCATGCGGACGGACATCATCCCGCCGGTGGGCATCCGCACTGCGTGCAGGCCGGCCGGCGGGCGGGCCCACTCGCGGCAGGCGGCGATCAGGCGCAGCTGCGCGTCGAGGTCCAGCCACCCGGGGAGCAGGACGGCGCCGGGGGCGGGCTCCGACCGCCCGCACACCCCGGGGGCCCCGGAGGCCCCCGAGGAGCCGGAGGAGCCGGAGGAGCCGGAGTCCCCGGGGAGATCGCCGAACAACTCGCCCTGGATCACCCCACCATCCTCCCGCACCACCCCCGCCCCGGTCCCCACCCCGAGCCTCACGAGCCCCGTACCTGCCCAACCGGGCGCCCGCCGACTCCGGCGCCGGCGCCGCCGCCGGAGTCGCCGCCGATCAGGCCCAACTCCCGAGCGCAGGACGGCCACGCCTCCCACCCCTGGCGCCGCACGATCTCCTCGCCGACGGTGGTCTGCTCCCGCCGGCCTGCGTGGTCCGGCCGATCGGCGAAGCGCAGGCCGTCGGCGTCCTCCCAGGTGGACGTCCGGATCTGCAGCCCGCCGTAGTAGCCGTTGCCGGTGTCCGCCTGCCAGTCGCCGCCGCTCTCGCAGTCGGCGAGCGCGTCCCACACCAGGTCTGCGACCTGGGCGGCGGCGCCGGCCCGTACGTCTCCCGCGGCGACGGCCAGCACCAGCGCCAGCGCCACGACGGCACCCACCTGCGCCACGGCCCGACCAATGCGTTCATCACACGGATGCGACATGGCAGCCGACCCTAGGCGCGTCGCGCCCCCGCTCGCCCCCACCGGTTCCGACACGCCGCGGAAGACCGTGACACGCCGACGGCCGCTCCCCCACTCGGCGGAGAACCCGCGCGGGTGGGGAAGCGGCCGTGGGAGCCGGATCCGCTGTCGGCCGGAGAAACCGGCTGACAGCGGCTCAGGAAGGTCGGAGCCTCAGAAGGCTCGGACCTCAGATGCTCAGGGTCTGACCCGGGAAGATCAGGTCCGGGTTGCCACCGACGACCTTGGCGTTGTTCTTGTACAGGTCGTGCCAGTCCAGGCCCTGCGCGGCAGCGATGGAGCTCAGGGTGTCACCGGACTTGACGGTGTAGTTGCCGCCCTTGGCCGGCTTGGCGTCGTTCGAGCCGGTCCAGGAGTTGACGCCCTTGTCGGCCTTCGGCGCGGCGTCGTTCTTCGGCGTAGCGGCAGCCTTGGGCGCAGCGTCAGCCTTCGGGGCCTGGGCCGGCTTGGCGACCGGGGCGGCGGGCTTGGCAGCCGGAGCGGCCGGCTTGGCAGCGGCCGAGGTGTCGACGGCAGCCGGGGCGCCGCCCTTGGTCAGGCCGGCCTTCACGGAGCAGACGGGCCAGGCACCCGGGCCCTGCGAGGCGAGCACCTTCTCGGCGACGGCGATCTGCTGCGCCTTGGTGGCCAGGTTGGCCTGCGAGGCGTAGGCGGTGCCACCGAAGGCGGCCCAGGTGCTGGAGGTGAACTGCAGACCGCCGTAGAAACCGTTGCCGGTGTTGATGGCCCAGTTGCCACCGCTCTCGCACTGGGCGACGGCGTCCCAGGTGGCGACCGGGGCGGCGGAGGCCGAGGTGGCCGTGACGAGGCCGGCCACCGGCAGGGCCGCGACAGCGGCGCCCGCCACGACAGCCATCCGGACGCGGTTGCGCTTGGTGGCGGTGGAGGTGGTGGCAGCGGCGTTCTCGTTACGGAAGGTCATGAGGTTCCTCTCGACAGCCCCGGGCGGGCATGCGGAACCAGACCCTGGAGAGGGCCGCGTTCGCTTGCCGCGTCCGTCGGACGGCCGTGCACGTGTCGGACGTGCTGCTGCCGTCCTGGCCACCCAGCCGCTCGCCGACGACGTGTTCGAGCAATCGCGTCGGCGGGCACCTGCCGCGCCCGGCGGACCGGGCGGCTGTGCGTCGGGGGTGAACCCGGGTGGCGCTCGTTGCGCCGACCAAGAAGCTACGAGCCGGTCGGCAGGGAAACCAAAACTCCGACGGTCTGCCCAGCTCAGCCAAGGGTTACCGGCGGTAAGGGCCACACATTCCTGTCCGAAATGTCGGATTTAGCCGTTGATTCCTAGATCAAACATCACGGTCGCGTGACCCACCTCACCGTTCCATTCCGGCAGTCCCGTCACCGACATCGACAGATTGCGACCCCGAGAACACGCGGTGCGGTCGGATCCGGGGCAATTCCCGTCAGCCTCGACGGGCACCCGTGACGCCTGACACAAGGGCCCGTTGGTCATGGAGACCTCCCGTGTCCGCCCCCGAAGCCCCAACCGCACCCATCCGAGGAGACCCTGTGCCGCGCATGCTCGACGTCAGCGACGAGGTCCGGTCCGAGATCGGCGACGACGAGGCCGACCGCCTACTGGGCGGCGACCGAGCCCCTGACAGCTACGAGTGCACCTCCTGCCGGACCCCCGGCGACACGCACGTGGAACCGACCAGCACCGTGCTGTTCGTCGGTGACGAGACCGCCGTGCTCGCCTTCGCGCACGCCCGCTGCATCCCCTCCCAGGTGGTGCCGGTCTCCGAGGAGCAACTGGTCGGCGCCGTCCGCAGCATCAGCCAGTCCCAGTCCGGTGCCCCGGACCTCGCCGTGCCCGTCGCCGCCCCCGCGCCGATCACCCCGACGCCGTCCACCCCCGTCGGCGGCACCAACCAGCCCCCCGCCCCCGGCCAGGCCGCCATCCTCGGCATCACCTGCGGTCTCGTCCTGCACGGCAAGGTCGGGCACGCCTCGCTGGTGGTCGAACCCACCGGCCCGGTCGGCCGCCCCGCTAGCACCTCGGGCGAGGACGAGTTCCTCGACCTCCTCCAGGACGCCGGCTTCCAGCCCGTCATCGACCTGGACGAGACCCCGGAGCAGTTGTCCGGCTGGTCGGTCCTGGTCGCGATGGGCAAGCTGCACGCGATCCTCCAGCCGGCCGCGGCCGGGGGCAGCACCGGCTGGTGGCAGGCGCACCAGCCGCTCCAGGTCACCGATGCCTGGCGGATGGCGGCGAGCCAGCTCTCCGAGGTGACCATGTACGCCGTCCCGGCCGGCATGGTCGGCCGCCAGCCCCGCGAGGACCTGCTGCGCCAGGCCCTGGAGCGGGCGGTGGCGCTGGGCCAGGTGGTCGCCGCCTCCCTCCCGCTCGCCGGGACCTGACCGACCGCCCCACCCCGACGCGCCGGACGGCGGCCGCCCCTCCACCCCCTGGGCCGCCCTCTGGCGCGGGCACACGCCCCAATCCCCCCATCCCGGCACGTTCCCGTGCTCCTGCCCACGCTGCCTGCTCCCTCCATGAGCACAGCTCATGAGCAGCGCACGTGAACAACTCTCATGGGCCCCGCCCATGAGCACCTCTCATGGACGCCGCACATGAACAACTCTCATGGGGTCCGCACATGAGCACCTCTCATGGGGTCCGCACATGAACCTCTCATGACGCCCCGCGCGAGCGTCCCCACGCCCCGCATCCCCCGCCCCTCTCGCTCGTTGGCCCCTACGTGTACAGCTACGACGTCTCCGCGTCCCCCGGCCGGTCCACCGCCGCCCCCCGCTCGATCCCCGGCATGCGTCCGTCGTACGACGCCGAGCACCCGCACTCCGCCACGCCGATCTACGACGAGCTGTACTCCGAGTACCGACGCCTGTTCCGCGCCCTCCCCGGCGACCGCTCGGGCGAAGAGGACCTGATGTTCACCGGCTTCGCGGTCCGCGACAGCTACCCGCTGCTCGGCGAGCAGCGCCCGCACCCGCCCCAGCACCAACACCAACACCAACACCAACACCAACACCAGGTCTTCCACACCCTCGCGGGCCAGGTGCCGGGCCTCCCCCAGTTCGTGTCGCCCCACCTGCACGGTTCAGGCGCGCTCTCCGGCCACCACGGCAGCCACCACCCCGGAACCCACTCCGGTCACTCCGGCCACAACGGCCACGTCGCCCACCCCGGTCACCACCACGGCTCCACCGCCCCCACCAGCGACGGCCTCGGCCACACCACCCCGGCTCCCGTCCCGCCCCCCGCCCACCCCCAACACGCAAGTACCACACCCCAGTTCACCAACGGACAGGGCTGGGTCGCAGCCGGCTACCTCGGCCCGACCCCGCACTCCATGCCCTGTCTCTTATACACATCTGACGCTGCCGACGAGCGATCTAGTGTAGATCTCG
>NZ_JNWQ01000038.1 GCF_000716875.1 Streptomyces novaecaesareae
CCCCCACCCTCCGCCCGGTCGACCTCGACACCCTCCCCGACCTCACCGCCGAATCCGGCCGCGGCCTCTTCCTGATCCACGCCCTCACCGACCACGTCCAGCTCCGCAACCACCCCCTGCGGGGGGCGATCGTGAGCTTCGACAAGATCCTCAAGTGGCAGGACGGGGCGCTGCTGCGGGCGTCCTGAGGGGCCGGGTGGGTTGCGCGGGCTGCGGGCGCGGGTCCGGTTGCCGGGGGGTGGAGGGGGCCGGACGATGGGGGAATGATGCACCAGATGCGAGCCGAGTACGGCGCCGGCGGCGCGGCCGAGGGGGTGCGGCTGTGGCACGTGGTCCGGGGCGAGGAGAGCGTGGCGATGTGCGGGCGGGAGCTCGACCCGCAGGCGGAGGTGCGGGTGGCGGTGGACTGGGGGAAGACCCCGGAGCTGTGCTGCCACACCTGCGGGGCGTACTTCCTGCGCGAGGCGCCGTACCTGGCGGCCGAACACCAGTAGATCCGGTCTACCGTGGTCGGCATGGAGGAACCCCTCGTCCGGCCGAGGCCGTTGACCCGTGAGGCCGCCGCGCTGCGGGCCGGCGTGCCGGGGCTGTCCGAGTACGTCGACCGCTTCTGCGCACTGGTCGAGCGGGTGGACCCGCTGATCCACGCGTTCGTTCCGGAGCCCGGGCGGCACGGCCGACTGCAGGCGCAGGCGCGGGAGTTGGAAGCGCGGTACCCGGAGGCGGACGGGCGGCCGCCGCTGTACGGGGTGGCGGTGGGGGTCAAGGACATCGTGCACGTGGACGGCCTGCCCACGCACGGCGGGTCGGCGCTGCCGCCCGGGGTGCTGGCCGGGCCGCAGGCCGCGGTGGTGGACCGGCTGCTGGCGGCGGGGGCGCTGGTCGCGGGCAAGACGGTGACCGCCGAGTTCGCGGCGACCGCCCCGGGGCCGACCCGCAATCCGCACCATCCGGGGCACTCCCCGGGCGGATCCAGCAGCGGTTCGGCGGCGGCGGTCGCGGCGGGGCTGGTGCCGCTGGCGGTCGGCACCCAGACGGTCGGCTCGGTGATCCGCCCGGCCGCGTACTGCGGGGTGGTGGGCTTCCGCCCGACGTACGGGCGGATCCCGATGGACGGGGTGATCCCGAACGCGCCGAGCTTCGACACCCTGGGGGTGCTCACCGCCGACCTCGCGGGCGCGGCCCTGGCGGCCTCGCTGCTCTGCGACGACTGGCGCCAGGTGGAGCAGGGCCCGGCGCCCGTGCTGGGGGTGCCGGGCGGGACGTACCTGGAGCGGGCCGAGCCGGCCGCGCTGCGCGCCTTCGAGGAGCAGCTGGAGCGGCTGGCGGCAGCCGGGCTGACGGTGCGCCGGGTCGAGCTGTTCCCGGACTTCGCCGAGGTCGGGCGGCAGTTGCAGTTCGTCAACCGGTTCGAGCTGGCCCGCAGCCACGCCGACTGGTTCGCCCGCTTCGGCGGCCTCTACCGGCCGGAGACGGCGGCGAGCATCAGGGTCGGCCAGGCCGTCGCGGCCGAGGACCGGGTGACGGCGCTGCGGTACCGGGAGCGGCTGCGCGAGCGGGTCGCGGCGGCGGGTGCGGCGGCCGGGGTGGACCTGTGGCTGACGCCCTCGGCGACCGGCGGGGCGCCGGAGGGCCTGCACGGCACCGGGGACGGGGTGATGTCGCTGCCGTGGAGCTTCCTCGGGCGGCCGGCGCTGAGTCTGCCGGCCGGGCGGACCGCGGACGGGCTGCCGCTGGGCCTGCAGGTCGTCGGGACGGAGGGCGGGGACGAGCGGCTGCTGGCCCAGGCGGCAGTGCTGGAGCGGGAGTTGGCGTGACGTCGGGGCGCCGACGAGGTCGGCTGCGGCGGTGATCCGTCCGCCGGGGCCGGGTGTGGGGTCAGGATTCCTCGCCGCGCTGTTCGTCGGGGAAGCGCGGTCCGCCGATCAGGAAGAGCAGTGCGGCGGTCGGAAAGCCGAGTGAGGCGGCCAGCACCACGATGAACTGCCAGAACATCTTCCGCTCCTCGTCAGTCGCGGGCCGCTGGGACACCCGAAGGTGCTGCCAAACCTGACCCGCCCCGATTGGCCGAATTGTCCGGTCCCTGTCCGACGGTATGGCCGAATCGCCCCGGCTGCCACCGGGCGGCGGGGCGCGGCCCGCGCCACACCGGCGCACGGGGCTGGGCGCGGGCCGGGGGCGGCGGCCACACTGTCGGGATGCAGCTACAGCTCGCAGGGGAAGCACGGCGGCCCGACCGCGAGAGCGAGGACTTCGCGGCGGCCTCGCCGGAGGCGCTGGTCCTGCTGGACGGCGCGAGTTCGCCGGCCGGCCTGGACTCCGGGTGCCGGCACGGAACGGCCTGGTACGTGCGGCGGCTGGGCGTGCACCTGCTCGCCCGGCTCACCGACCGGGCCGACCGCTCGATCGCCGAGTGCCTGGCCGACGCCATCGTGGAGACGGCTGCGCTGCACGGCGGCCGCTGCGACCTGGCCCATCCCAACACGCCCGCCGCGATGGTGGTCGCGGCCCGGCGGCACGGCGAGGCGCTGGAGTACCTGGTGCTCGGCGACTCGCTGCTGGTGCTGGAGTTCAAGGACGGCCCGCCGAAGGTGATCGGGGACAACCAGCGCTTCCCCGGCGGGGAGGAGCTGCGCCGCCAGGTGTGGTCGACCGTGCCCGGTTCGGCCGAGCGGGTGGCACTGCACCTGGAGTACGCGCTGGCCGTCCGCGCCGCCCGTAACCGGGGTACCGGGCCGTGGATCGCCGCTGCCAGTCCGCGGGCGGCCGAGCACGCCGAGACCGGCTTCGTCCGGCTGGAGCAGCTGCACGCGCTGGCCGCCCTCACCGACGGCGCCTCGCGCTACACCGAGCGCTTCGGGCTGGGCAGTTGGGGCGACGTGCTGCGGCTGCTGGCCGAGTCGGGCCCGGGCGAGCTGATCGCCCAGGTCCGCGCGGTGGAGCGGGCGGACGCCACCTGCGAGCGCTGGCCGCGCGGCAAGACGCACGACGACGCCTCCGCCGTCTACGCGTTGCTGTAGGCGGCGGAGGCGCTGACCGGGAGGATGGGACTCCGGAGGCTTCCGGTACGAACATGCGCGAGGGCCCGGACCGTGTGGTCCGGGCCCTCGCGGTGGCAGCGGTCAGCTGGCGTCGGTCGGGATGGTGCCGAGGCGGCCGGCCTGGAAGTCCTCCATGGCCTGCTGGAGTTCGCGGTGACTGTTCATCACGAACGGCCCGTACCAGGCGACCGGCTCGCGGATCGGCAGGCCGCCGAGCAGGACGACCTCGAAGTTGGCGTTGCGGGAGTCCTGGCTCTCGTCGGCGCGGATGGTGAGGGAGTCGCCGTCGCCGAACAGGACCGCCTGGCCCATGTGGAACGGGCGGCGCTCCTGGCCCGCCGAGCCCTTGCCCGCCAGGCCGTACGCCAGGGCGTTGAAGTCGGAGCGCCAGGGCAGGGTGATCTGGGCGCCGGGGCTGATCGAGGCGTGGATCATGGTGATCGGGGTGTGGGTGGCACCGGGGCCCTGGTGGCCGTCGATCTCACCGGCGATGACCCGCAGCAGGGCGCCGCCGTCCTCGGTGCTGAGGAGCTTGACGCTGCCGCCGCGGATGTCCTGGTACTTCGGGGCGATCATCTTGTCCGAGGCGGGCAGGTTCACCCACAGCTGGAGGCCGTGGAAGAGGCCGCCGGACATCACCAGCGACTCCGGCGGGGTCTCGATGTGCAGCAGGCCGGAGCCGGCCGTCATCCACTGGGTGTCGCCGTCGGTGATGACGCCGCCGCCGCCGTGCGAGTCCTGGTGGATGAACGTTCCGTCGATGATGTAGGTGACGGTCTCGAAGCCGCGGTGCGGGTGCCAGGGGGTGCCCTTGGGCTCTCCGGCCGCGTAGTCCACCTCGCCCATCTGGTCCATCATGATGAACGGGTCGAGGTACTTGGTGTCGATCTTGGCGAAGGCGCGGCGGACGGGGAAGCCCTCGCCCTCGTAGCCCTCGGGGGCGGTGACCACGGTCCGAACCGGCCGGGCGCTCGTGACGGTGGCGTCCGGCGTGGTGACGCGGGGGAGGGTCAGCGGGTTGTCGACGGTCACGGCGGGCATGTCGGCCTCCTTCGAGGGGGGTTCGTGCGGCCTACGTCCACGAGATTAGTTCAATTCTCAACAACAAGCAAGTTGAAAATTGAACTATGTGGCGACGGAGGAGCCAGGGCTCCTCTTCCAGGGTGGGTCGGCCGTCCGCGAAGCGCCAGCCGACGGCCGCGACGCGGTCGTCAGCCGTACATGCGGCGCATGGTGAAGTCGACCATCTGCTCGACGGCCTTGGCGTCGAACACCATCCGGTGCTCGCCCTCCATGTCCAGCGCGAAGCCGTAGCCGGTGGGCAGCAGGTCCAGGATCTCGGCGCCGGTGACGGTGAAGTGCTTGGAGTCCTTGCCGGCGTAGCGGCGCAGCTCCTTCAGGGAGCTGAACATCGGGATCACCGGCGTCGGGGTGTTGTGCAGCGCGAGGAAGCCGGGGCGGTCGCCGCGCGGGCAGTGCACCTTCGAGGTGATGAAGATCGCCTGGAAGTCCTCGACCGCCATCGAGCCGGTGGTGAAGGCGCGGACGGCGTCCGCCAGCGAGGGCGGGGACGGCTCCGGGTAGAGCGACTGCTGGTCGGCCTGCGGCTGCGCGCCGTAGGCGTCGGGTCCGGGCATGCCGTTCATGCCCGGCTGCGGTCCCGCCTGCTGCTGGTAGGGGTCGCCCGGGTATGCGTTCTGGTCATATCCGTACACACGGACAGGCTAGCGGGAGCGCACCCGCCCGCGCTGGCGCCGATCCTGACAAGGAGTGGCCGTCCCGGCTTGTGGGACGTGACCACGTTCATAGCGGATTCACCGTCGGGGGCTTGCCCAAGTTACCGCTGGGTAGCATCATGATGCCTACTGGTGGGTACGGGACGCCGGAACGCGGCGGTCTCCCGGAAGCGACGAACCGGAGAAAACGGCCATGGGTCACTACAAGTCCAACCTGCGTGACGTGGAGTTCAACCTCTTCGAGGTGTTCGGCCGCGAGCAGGTCTACGGCACCGGACCGTTCGCGGACATGGACGTCGAGACCGCGAAGAACATCCTCAGCGAGATCGCGCGCCTCGCCGAGAACGACCTCGCCGCGTCCTTCGTCGACGCCGACCGCAACCCGCCGGTCTTCGACCCGGAGACCAACACCGCGCCGATCCCGGCCTCCTTCAAGAAGAGCTACCAGACCTTCATGGACGCCGAGTGGTGGCGCCTGGGCATCCCGGAGTCGATCGGCGGCCAGGTCACCCCGAACTCGCTGATCTGGGCCTTCGCCGAGCAGATCCTGGGCTCCAACCCGGCCGTCTGGATGTACTCCTCCGGCCCGGCCTTCGCCGGCGTCATCGCCGAGGAGGGCACCGAGGAGCAGCTGGAGGTCGCCAAGCGGATGACCGACCGCCTGTGGGGCTCCACCATGGTCCTCACCGAGCCCGACGCGGGCTCCGACGTGGGCGCCGGCCGCACCAAGGCGATCCAGCAGGAGGACGGCTCCTGGCACATCGAGGGTGTGAAGCGCTTCATCACCTCGGGCGAGCACGACATGTCCGAGAACATCATCCACATGGTGCTGGCCCGCCCCGAGGGCGGTAAGCCGGGCACCAAGGGCCTGGGCCTGTTCATCGTCCCCAAGTTCGACTTCGACTGGGAGACCGGCGAGCTGGGCGAGCGCAACGGCGTCTACGCCACCAACGTCGAGCACAAGATGGGCCTCAAGGCCTCGAACACCTGCGAGATGACCTTCGGTGCCAAGCACCCGGCCAAGGGCTGGCTGCTGGGCGAGAAGGTCGACGGCATCCGCCAGATGTTCAAGATCATCGAGTTCGCCCGCATGATGGTCGGCACGAAGGCCATCGCCACCCTCTCCACCGGCTACCTGAACGCCCTGGAGTACGCCAAGGAGCGCGTGCAGGGTGCCGACATCTCGCAGTTCCTGGACAAGACCGCCCCGCGCGTCACCATCACCCACCACCCGGACGTGCGCCGCTCGCTGCTGACCCAGAAGGCCTACGCCGAGGGCATGCGCGCGCTGGTCCTGTTCACCGCGTCCACGCAGGACGACATGATGGCCGCCAAGCTGCGCGGCGAGCGCGACGAGGCCGCCGAGCGCCTGAACGACCTGCTCCTGCCGATCGTCAAGGGCTACGGCTCGGAGAAGTCCTACGAGCAGCTCGCCCAGTCCCTGCAGACCTTCGGTGGCTCCGGCTACCTGCAGGAGTACCCGATCGAGCAGTACATCCGGGACGCCAAGATCGACACCCTGTACGAGGGCACCACCGCCATCCAGGGCCAGGACTTCTTCTTCCGCAAGATCGTCAAGGACGGCGGCCAGGCGCTCACCGCGCTGTCCGAGCAGATCCAGAAGTTCATCGGCTCCGCCGCCGGCGGCGACGCCCTGGCCGCCGAGCGCGAGCTGCTCGCCAAGGCCGCCGGCGACCTGGAGGCCATCATCGGCAAGCTGCTCGCCGACCTGACCTCGGTCGAGCAGGACGTCAAGAACATGTACAAGGTGGGCCTCAACACCACCCGCCTGCTGATGGTCTCCGGCGACGTCGTCGTCGGCTGGCTGCTGCTGCGCCAGGCCGCGGTGGCCCTGGCCAAGCTGGAGGCCGGCGCCTCCGAGAAGGACGTCCCGTTCTACCAGGGCAAGGTCGCGGCGGCCCGCTTCTTCGCCAAGAACGTCCTGCCGACCGTCGCCCCCCAGCGGGTGATCGCCGAGGGCATCGACAACGAGATCATGGAGCTGGCGGAGGAGGCCTTCTAGGCCCCGAGCCCTTCTGACCGCCTGACGAAACCCTCACACCGAAGGGCCCGGCTGCCACCGGGCCCTTCGGTGTTTCCCGTGGTTGCGTCCGGGGCGAGAGGTTCCGAATGCCCTGTCCGTGTACGGGCATATGCTCAAGGTGCGAAGCCGACTCCCCAACCGGTTTCGGTCCTCCCTCGACTCAGGAGCAGTATGTCGACCGCCGCCCGCCAGGCATTCTTCGACCGGACGCACAGCGACGATCTGATCGCCTTCCTCGGCACCTCGCCGTCCCCGTACCACGCGGTCGCGAGCGCCGCGCAGCGGCTGGAGAAGGCGGGCTTCCGGCAGGTCGCCGAGACGGACGCCTGGGACGGCTCCGTCGGCGGGCGCTACCTGATCCGCGGCGGCGCGCTGATCGCCTGGTACCTGCCGGAGGGCGCGGGCCCCGAGACCCCGTTCCGGATCGTCGGTACCCACACCGACTCGCCCAACCTGCGCGTCAAGCCGCTGCCGGACACCGGCTCGGCGGGCTGGCGGCAGGTCGCGGTGGAGATCTACGGCGGTGTCCCGCTGAACACCTGGCTGGACCGCGACCTCGGCATCTCCGGCAGGCTCGCGCTCAAGGACGGCACCGTCCGCCTCGTCCAGCTGGACGAGCCGCTGCTGCGCGTGCCGCAGCTCGCCATCCACCTGGACCGCCAGGTCAACGAGGGCATGAAGCTCGACAAGCAGCGCCACCTCACCCCGATCTGGGGCCTCGGCCCGGTCGACGAGGGCGCGCTGATCTCCTACGTCGCCGAGCGGGCCGGGGTGGCCGCCGACGACGTGGTCGGCTGGGACCTCATGACGCACGACGTCCAGCCCGCCTCCTACCTCGGCCGGGACCGCGAGCTGCTGGCCGGCCCGCGCCTGGACAACCTGCTCTCGGTGCACGCGGCCACCGCCGCGCTCGCCGCCGTCGCCACCGCGGACGGCGCCGCCGGGCTGCCGTACATCCCGGTGCTGGCCGCCTTCGACCACGAGGAGACCGGCAGCGAGTCCGACACCGGTGCGCAGAGCCCGCTGCTCGGCAACGTCCTGGACCGTTCGATCCACTCGCGCGGCGGCACCCCGGAGGACCGCGCCCGGGCGCTCGCCGGCACCGTCTGCCTCTCCTCGGACATGGGCCACGCCGTCCACCCGAACTACAGCGAGCGGCACGAGCCGGGGCACCACCCGATGCCGAACGGCGGGCCGATCCTCAAGGTCAACGTCAACAACCGCTACGCGACCGACGGTGTCGGCCGGGCGGTGTTCGCGGCCGCCTGCGAGAAGGCGGGGGTGCCGTGGCAGACCTTCGTCTCCAACAACGCGATGCCCTGCGGTACGACGATCGGCCCGATCACGGCGGCGCGGCTGGGCATCAAGACGGTGGACTGCGGCATCGCGGCGCTGTCCATGCACTCGGCGCGCGAGCTGTGCGGCGCGGAGGACCCGTACCTGCTGGCGAGCGCGATCAAGGCCTTCCTGGAGGGCTGATCCCCCTTCATCCCCCTTCCGACACGACGGGGCCCGGCGGAGAACGTCTCCGCCGGGCCCCGTCGTCGTACCCCCGCCGTCGTCCGGGCCGGGGGCTCCGGGGGCTACTCCATCCCGGCAAGCACCAGCGGGAGGCGGCGGGCGCCGTCGGCGACCAGCTTCACCGGCACGCCCCAGTCCTGCTGGTGGACGTGGCAGGCCGGGTACTCGATCTCCGGGTCGTCGTCGCAGGAGGCCGCCATCGCCGAGACGTGCAGCACGCCCTCGGTGACCTCGTCGGAGAGCACCAGTTCGCGGGAGAGGTCGCTCTCCGCGCCCGCGCCGGAGACCAGCAGCTCGGGCGGGGTCGAGCTGACCAGCAGTCGGGTGGACGGGCCGTAGCGCTCGTCCAGCTTCTGGCCGCTCGGCGCCGAGAAGACCACGTCCAGCCGGAAGGCGCCCGGCGCGACCTCGGTGGCCGCGCGCTGGGTGCGGTGCGCCACCGACTCGACCCGTACCGCCTCCTCCGGCAGCCGCAGCCTGGTCAGCCGGTGCCGGGCCGACTCGACCACCACGATGTCGCCGTCCACCAGCACCGCCCCGGAGGGCTCGCGCAGGTCGGTGGCCAGCGTGCTGACCTCGCCGGTCGCCGGGTCGTAGCGGCGCAGCGCGTGGTTGTAGGTGTCGCTGACGGCCACCGAGCCGTCCGGCAGCACGGTGACGCCCAGCGGGTGCTGGAGCAGGGCCTGGTCGGCGGCGCCGTCGCGGTGGCCGAAGTCGAACAGGCCGGTGCCGACGGCGGTTTCGACCGTCCCTGTTTCACGTGAAACCACGCGCAGCGCGGAGGTCTCGGAGTCGGCGACCCAGAGCTTCCCGCCGTCCGCCGAGACCGCGAGGCCGGACGGCTGGGCGAACCAGGCCTCGGCGGCGGGCCCGTCCACCAGGCCCTCGTTGGTGGTGCCCGCCGCGACGCCGACCGTGCCGGCCGCCGGGTCGTACGCCCACAGCTGGTGCACACCCGCCATCGCGATCCACACCCGGCCGTCGAACCAGGCGACGTCCCACGGTGAGGACAGGTCCACCTCGCGGGCCGGGCCCTCGGTGGCCGAGCCCTGCCACCACTGACGGCCGGTGCCGGCCAGCGTGGTCACGCTGCCGTCGGCCAGCCGCAGTCCGCGCAGGGCGTGGTTGACGGTGTCGGCGACGACCACGTCGTAGTCGTACGGGTGGCCTTCCGGCAGCAGCGCCAGGCCCTGCGGCTCGCTGAACCGGGGGCTGGTGCCGTCCACCAGGCCGCGCTGCCCGTCGCCGATCCGGCGCACCACCGTCTCGCCGTCCTCGGCCAGCTCGACCAGCGAGTGGTGGCCGGAGTCGGCGACCAGGAAGTGACCGTTCGGCAGCCGGACGGCCTTGCCGGGGAACTTGAGGTCCCCCGCAGTCGGCTCCGGCGCCACGTACGGGCCGTCGCCGCGGCGCAGCGTGCCCTTCGCGGCGTGCTCGGCCTCCAGCTCCTCGACCAGCCGGGCGATCGCGTGGGCGTGGCCCTCACCGGCGTGCTGGGCGACGACGTAACCCTCCGGGTCGATCACCACCAGCGTCGGCCAGGCCCGGACGGCGTACTGCTTCCAGGTGGCCAGCGCCGGGTCGTCCAGCACCGGGTGGTGCACCTCGTACCGGGCGACGGCGTCCACCACGGCCTGGTGGTCGGCCTCGTGCACGAACTTCGGCGAGTGCACCCCGACGATCACCACGGTGTCGCGGTGCTTCTCCTCCAGCTCCCGCAGCTCGTCCAGGACGTGCAGACAGTTGATGCAGCAGAAGGTCCAGAAGTCCAGGATGGTGATCTTGCCCCGGAAGTCGGCGAGCGTGAGCTCCTTGCCGCCGGTGTTCAGCCAACCGCCTGCCCCGACCAGCTGGGGGGCGCGTACACGTGCACGAGATGCCATGCCCCAATGAAACCGCACGTCCGCTGCCCGCATTCCGGGCGTCCCGGGTTCAGCGGGTGAGGTCGGCCTGCCAGCGCGTTTCGCCGTCCTGCTGTTCGGTGGTGGGGTGCAGGCCGAGGGCGATGGCGACCTTGGCGGAGGCGTGGTGGTCGGGGTGGATGTGGGCGACGGCGGTGGGGACGCCGGCGGCGGTGAGGTGGGCGAGCAGGGCGCGGGCGGCCTCGGTGGCCAGGCCGCGGCCCTGCCAGGGGGTGCCGACCACCCAGGCGAGTTCGGCCTCGGCGGGGCGGACGGTGGCCTGCACGTAGCCGGTGAGGGCGCCGTCGGCGCGCAGCCGCAGCACCCAGTTGCCCCAGGCCTCGGCCGGATCGGGGGAGCCGGCGGCGAGCCGGGCGCAGCGGGCGCGCATCTCCTCGACGGTGGCGGGGCGGCCGCCGGTGAAGGCGTGCAGGGCCGGATCGGCGAGGGCGGCCGCCAGCTCCTCGGCGTGCTCGGCGGCGATCGGCAGCAGGTCGAGGCGCTCGCTGCGCAGCGGGACGGCGGTGGGGTCGGGACGCATGACGGCCATTGAAGGCGATCGGGCCCCCGCCGTGCGACGGGGTTTCCCACGGGTGCTTCGTGGCGGTGCTTTTCGGCGGGCGGGGGCGCGGGGTCGAATGGGGCCGACGTCTACACGGAGGAGGCCCCACGGTGCGGTACCTGGTCAGGGAGAAGCTGTTCGCGGTCGGCGACGACTACTGGATCGAGGACGACCGGGGCCACAAGGCGTACCTGGTGGACGGCAAGGTGCTGAGGCTGCGGCACACCTTCGAACTGAGGGACGCACATGACCGGGTGGTCGCGGTGGTGAAGGAGAAGATGCTCACCGTCCGCGACGCGATGAAGATCGAG
This sequence comes from Streptomyces novaecaesareae, assembly GCF_000716875.1. Classification (GTDB taxonomy): domain Bacteria; phylum Actinomycetota; class Actinomycetes; order Streptomycetales; family Streptomycetaceae; genus Kitasatospora; species Kitasatospora novaecaesareae. The sequence continues at coordinate 11,117 of NZ_JNWQ01000038.1, forward strand.
GACGCCGACGGCGAGGTGATCGCGACCGTCCGGGAGAAGCTGCTCACCCCGTTCCGCGACAAGTACCTGGTGGAGCTGGCCTCCGGCGGCGAGCTGAAGATCCACGGCAACCTGATCGACAAGGACTACCGGATCGAGAACCAGCACGGCGACGAGCTGGCCCGGATCAGCCGCAAGTGGTTCCGGATCCGGGACACCTACGGGGTGGAGATCGCCGACGGCGCGGACACCGGCCTGCTGCTGGCCATCGCGGCCTGCGTGGACCACCTGGTGCACGAGGAGCACTGAGCCGGCCCCGGACCCCGGATGCGGATCCGGCTCGGCGCGATCCTGGTCGAGCCGGAGCCGCATCCAGCGGTGTGGGTGTCGGCCGGCTGCAACCTCGCGGTGGCGGCGGTGGTGTCGGCCGCGATCGCGTAGCGCCCGGTCGGCCCGGCGGCGGGTCGGCCTCGCGGCTGGTCACGCCGGGTGGGGCGCGCCGCCCAGGACGTGCTCCCGGCCCCACGCGCCCAGCGGTCCCAGCGCCGCGTTGAGGCGCTGCCCCACCTCGGTCAGCGTGTACTCGACCCGGGGCGGCACCTCGTCGTACGCCTCCCGGTGCACGATGCCGTCCGTCTCCAGCTCGCGCAGGTGCGCGGCCAGCACCTTCTCGGTGATCCCCGGCACCTGGCGGCGCAGTTCGCCGAAGCGGCAGCTCCCGTGCTGGTCCAGTGCCCAGAGGATCAGCACCTTCCACTTGCCGCCGATCACGTCCATCGCGGCGTCGATCCCGCAGACGTACGCCCCCGGCCTCGGCACGGTCGCCATGCCCACCCCTTCCGACCTGGATACTGACCCCAGGGTAACCACCCACTTCGAAGTGCGTACTTGATCGTTTCCGGGGCCGGCGCGGAGGCTGACTCCCGTGACGAACAAGCCTGTTGAGAACGCATCCGAGAACGCATCCGAGAGCCCGCTCACCCCGCTCACCCTGCTCGGCCTCGGCGCCATGGGCACCGCGCTGGCCGAGGCCTGGCTCACCGCCGGGCACCCGCTGACCGTCTGGAACCGCACCGCCGCCCGGGCCGACGCGCTCGCCGTCCGCGGCGCCGCCGTCGCCCCCACCGTCGCCGAGGCCGTCGCGGCGAACCGCCTGATCGTCGTCTGCCTGCTCGACGACGCCTCCGTGGACGACGCGCTGGCCGGCCTCGACCTGACCGGCAAGGACCTGGTCAACGTGGTCACCAGCACCCCCGGGCAGGCCCGCGCCCGCGCCGCCTGGGCCGCCCGGCGCGGCGCCCGCTACCTGGACGGCGGGATCATGGCCGTCCCGCCGATGATCGGTGTCCCGGCGGCCGGGCCGTACGTCTTCTACAGCGGCCCGTCCGAGCTGTTCGAGGAGCACCGCGCGGTGCTCGCCGCGCCGGCCGGCACCCGGTACGTCGGTGAGGACGCCGGGTACGCGGCCCTGCACGACGTGGCGCTGCTCAGCGCGATGTACGGGATGTTCGCCGGGGTCGCGCACGCCTTCGCGCTGGTCCGCGGCGAGGCCGTCGCGCCGGGCGACCTCGCGCCGATGCTCAGCGACTACGTCACTGCGATGACCCGGTCCATCGCCGGCACCGCGGAGCAGCTGGAGAGCGGCGACTACACCAAGGGCGTGGTGTCCAACCTGGCGATGCAGGTGGCCGGAAAGGGCACGCTGCTGCGCACCGCCGAGGAGCAGGGGGTGAGCGCCGAACTGCTGGAGCCGTACTTCCGGCTGATGGAGCGCCGACTGGAGGTCGGCAGCGGCGAGGAGGACCTGACCGGGGTCGTCGACCTGCTGCGACGGTGAGGGGCGGCCGGTAACGTACCGGCATGGCAGACCTTGAAGAACGCGCCGATGTCGTCGCGTCCGGCTCACGGCAGACCGGGGCAGGGGTGGTGGTCCGACCTCGCCGCGGCGACGACCTCGCCGACTGCGTCCGGGTGTTGGGCGACGTGCACACCGCCGACGGCTACCCCGCCGACTGGCCCGACCGCCCCGCCGCCTGGCTCACCCCGGACGGCCTGCTCGCCGCCTGGATCGCCGAGTCGCAGGGCCGGCTCGCCGGACACGTCGGCCTCGCCCGCAGCGCCCCGGGCGACCTCGCCCCCGCCCTGTGGAGCCACCGCACCGGCGGCCCCCCGGCGCTCACCGCCGTGATCGGCCGCCTCTACGTCGCCCCCGGGGCGCGCGGCCACCACATCGGCGCCCGCCTGCTGGCCTGCGCCGTCACGCACGCGCGGGCGCTCGGCCTGCACCCCGTCCTCGACGTCCTCGCCACCGACACCGCGGCCGCGGCCCTCTACCGCCGCCTCGGCTGGACCCACCTCGGCAGCGGCGACCAGCAGTGGGCCTCGGGCCGCACCGTCACCGTCCACTGCTTCGCCGCCCCGAGGGCCTGACCCGGCCCGCCCGACCCGGCCCGCCCGACCCCGGTGGTCGGGCGGGGGCGCCACACCGGAGCGACTCCGAACCGTCGGTCGGCCTCACGGCCGAACGGGGGTACGGCGAACTCGGCCGCCACATCCGGCAGGAGCCGGTGATCGAGTACCGCGCAGCTGCCAGGCAGCCCGCGCCGACCGCGACATGGTCGAGCACGGCCTTGCACCGCGCCGCGAGTTCGCGCTGCGTGATGGTCTTCCTGGCGCCGGGCTCGCCCGCACCACCCGGCCGTGGGGGCCGGGCCCGGTGCGGGCTTCTCCTCGACCTCGTGGGCGACCCGGCTCCGCGCGTTGCCGCCGGATCCCTCGGGCGGGGGAGCCGGATCGTCGTGTGGGCGGAGGTCGCGGCCGGGGGGTGCGGGCGAGTCTGGGGGCATGGTGAAGCACGGGTGGGTGCGGGACGGTCGGGCGGTGGCCGGCTGGGGTGTCGGATACGCCGGGTTCGGGGTGGGGTGCGCGCTGAGCGGGACGGCGCTGCTGGGCGCCTCCTGGCTGGGGTGGGTGGTGGCCGGGGTCGGGCTGGCGGCCGCCGGGGCCGGGTGGGCGGCGGTGCGGCTGCGGCCGTCGGCGGGGCTGCGGTGGGTGCTGTGGGGGTTGTGCGGGCCGGCCGCGGTGGCCGCCTGGGGCCTGCTGATGGACGTGGTGACGCTGCTGTTCGGGCAGCGCGTGGACAGCGTCCCCGATACGGTGCACCGGGTGCTCGCGGCGGTCGGGGCGGTGCTGCTGGCCGGTGCCGCCGGTGCCCGGCGGCCGGTCGTGGACGGCGCGGAGACGGCCGGCCCGGCGGCCGCGCCGGTACCCCCGGCGGCCCCTTCGGCGGCCCCGGCTGCCGTCCAACTCGCCGCCTGGGCAGGGACCTTGGCCTTCGTGCCGTATGTGGTGATGAAGCTGATCTGGGCGTTCGGCGGCAGCTTCGCCGGGATCAGCGGCGACCAGATGTACGCCGACTACGTGCGCAACGGCTCCTCCGGGCTCTGGCTCGCCCTGGAACGCTGGGGACTGGACGGCACGGTGCTGCTCGCGATGATCGGGGTGTTCCTGCTGTGGGGGCTGGTCCGGCCCTGGGGGTTGGTCTTCCCGCGCTGGACCCTGCCGCTGCGCGGCCGTCGCGTCCCGCGCTGGCTGCCGCTCACCCCGGCGCTGATCGGCGCGGCCACGCTGGCGCCGTACGGGCTGGTCGGCATCGGCTACCTGGCGCTGTGCACGACCGGGGTGACGCAGATCAGGACGGGCGCGCTCGCCACGGCCGGGCAGGCGCTGCAGATCTCCTGGGTCGGGATGTTCTCGTTCGCCGGGTACGGGGTCGCGCTGGTGGTGGCCGCCCGCTCGTACTGGCGGCGGACGGCGGCGTGACCGGGACCGGGCCGGTTTGCTGAGGTGGCAACAAAGCTTGCCGATGACTGACGGCTGGTCGCAGCCTGGCCGTGGAGGTGAGCGCCATGAGCGAGACGAGGACGACGGCGAGGACGGTACCGCGCGTCCGGCGCCGCCGTGCCCGCCTGAGCCGGGAAGCTTCTCGTCAACCACGAACGGAGTGCAACGACATGACCGCACACCAGCACCAGCACCACCACGGCCATGGCCACGGTCACGGCCCCGCCGCCGACTTCGACTGGGACGCGCTCGCCGCACACCTGGAGCACGAGGCCGACCTGCGGGCCGACGCCGTCACCGAGGCCGCGCGGTGGCTGACCGGCCTGTACGGGGACGGCACCGTCCGGCGGGTCCTCGACGTCGGCAGCGGGCCGGGAGTGATCGCCGCACTGCTGGCGGACGCCTTCCCGGCGGCCGAGGTGGTGGCCGTCGACCAGTCGGCTGCCCTGCTGGAGCGCGCCCGGACCCGCTCCGGAGGCCGGCTCGGCACCCAACAGGCCGACCTGCCGGCCGAGTTCGACAAGCTCGGCGAGGCCGACCTGATCTGGTCCGGCAACGCGATCCACCACCTCGGCGACCAGCAGGCCGCGCTCGCCTCCCTCGCCGGGGTGCTGCGCCCCGGCGGGCTGCTCGCCGTCGCCGAGCGCGGCCTGCCGCCGCGCTACCTCCCCCGCGACTTCGGCCTCGGCAGGCCCGGCTTCCAGGCCCGGCTGGACGCGGCCCACGAGGACGGCTTCAGCACCATGCGGGCCGAACTGCCCGGCAGCACCGAGGAGATCGAGGACTGGCCGGCCATGCTGGACCGGGCCGGCCTGGTCCCGAGCGGCACCCGCACCTTCCTGGTCGACCGCCCCGCCCCGCTCGACCGCCCCACCCGCGAGTACCTGCACACCCAGCTCGGCCGCCTGCACGACCGGCTCGCCGACGCCCTCCAGCCCGAGGACCGTACGACCCTCGAAGCCCTCCTCGCCGAGGACGCCCCCACCGGCATCCTCCACCGCCCCGACGCCTTCTACCTCTCCGCCATGACCGTCCACACCGCCCGTAAGCCCTGAGCCGCCGCGCCCGCCCCCGGCGGTACCGTCGGGGCATGACAGCGAGCGAGCAGCGCTTCGTCGTGGTGACCACCACCCACGAGAGCGAGGAGCAGGCCCGGGCCCTGGCGTCCGCCGTGGTGCGCGAGCGGCTGGCGGCCTGCGCCCAGGTGTACCCGGTGCGGTCGGTGTACCGGTGGGAGGGCGAGGTGCAGGACGCCGAGGAGTGGCGGATCGACCTCAAGACCCGGGCCGAACTCGCCGACCGGCTGGGCGCGTTCGTCGCCGAGCGGCACTCGTACGAGACGCCCGAGGTGATCGCCGTGCCGGTGGCGGCCGGCAGCCCCGGCTACCTGGACTGGGTGGCGGCGGAGACGGCGACCCCGGAAGGGCCGTAGCCCAGGGCGGACGCCGGTCGACCGGCCGTACGGACGGCGCAGGGCCCGGAGGATCGATCGCCTCCGGGCCCTGCATCCGTGTGCCGTTCCCGGCCCTGCCGGTCTCAGCCCTCCAAGCCGCCGAAACGCGCCGTCCAGGCCGCCAGGTCCTCGTCGGTGATCTTGGCGAACAGCACCGGCGGCACCGTGAACGCCGTCCCGGCCGGCACCAGGTCCAGTGCCCGCGCCTCCTCCGGGCCCACCCAGTGGCGGGTGGCCGCCGGGGAGTCCGCGGGCAGCGCGAAGGCCCCGCGCATCGCCGCGGCCGCGGTCGGGATGAACGGCTCGGACACCACCGCGTACAGGTGGATCAGGTTCATCGCCGTGCGCAGGGTCAGCGCCGCCGCCTCCGGGTCGGTCTTCACCTGCAGCCAGGGCGCCTTCTCGTCCAGGTAGGCGTTGCCCGCGCTCCACAGCGCGCGCAGAGCCTGCGCCGCCTTGCGGAAGTTGAGCGCCTCCAGCTGGGTCTCGTACTCGGCGAGCAGTTCGGCGATCTGCTCGCCGAGGCGCTGCTCGGCCTCGCCCGGCGCGTGGCCGCCCGGGACGTCGTCGCCGAAGCGCTTGCGGCTGAAGGACAGCACCCGGTTGACGAAGTTGCCGAGAGTGTCGGCGAGGTCCTTGTTGACGACCGAGGCGAAGAGGTCCCAGGTGAAGCTGGAGTCGTCGGACTCGGGGGCGTGCGCCATCAGGAAGTAGCGCCAGTAGTCGGCCGGCAGCAGCTCCAGCGCGACGTCGGTGAAGATGCCGCGCTTCTGGCTGGTGGAGAACTTCCCGCCGTAGTACGTCAGCCAGTTGAAGGCCTTGACGTAGTCGACCTTCTTCCACGGGCGGCGCGAGCCGAGGATCGTCGCCGGGAACATCACGGTGTGGAAGGGGACGTTGTCCTTGGCCATGAACTCGGTGTACCGGACGGTCTCGTCGGCCTCGTACCACCAGGACTTCCAGTCCCGCAGCTGCCCGGCCGGGGCCGCGTCCGCCCACTCCTTGGTGGCGCCGATGTACTCGATCGGGGCGTCGAACCAGACGTAGAACACCTTGCCCTCGGCGGCCAGTTCGGGCCAGACGTCGGCCGGCACCGGGACGCCCCACTCCAGGTCGCGGGTGATCGAGCGGTCCTGCAGGCCCTCGGTGAGCCACTTGCGGGCGATCGAGGAGGCCAGCACCGGCCAGGAGTCGGCGTGGGCGGCGATCCAGTCCTCGACCTCCTCGGTCAGCTTCGACTGCAGCAGGAACAGGTGCCTGGTCTCCCGGACCTCCAGGTCGGAGCTGCCGCTGATCGCCGAGCGCGGCTCCAGCAGGTCGGTCGGGTCCAGCACCCGGGTGCAGTTCTCGCACTGGTCGCCGCGCGCCTTGTCGTAGCCGCAGTGCGGGCAGGTGCCGACGATGTAGCGGTCCGGCAGGAAGCGGCCGTCGGCGTTGGAGTACACCTGGCGGATCGCGCGCTCCTCGATGAAGCCGTTGCGCTGCAGCTCGCGGGCGATCTCCTGGGTGATCTCCCGGTTCTGCGGCGAGGAGCTGCGCCCGAAGTGGTCGAAGGAGAGCCCGAAGCCGTCGTACACCGCCTTCTGCGCCTCGTGCGCCCGGGCGCAGAACTCGGCGACCGGCAGCCCGGCTTCCTGGGCGGCCAGTTCGGCGGGGGTGCCGTGCTCGTCGGTGGCGCAGATGAACAGCACCTCGTGGCCGCGCTGGCGCAGGTAGCGGGAGTAGACGTCCGCCGGGAGCATGGACCCGACCATGTTGCCCAGGTGCTTGATCCCGTTGATGTAGGGAAGGGCGCTGGTGATCAGGTGCCGAGCCATCCTCGGATGCTCCGATTTCTCCCGCACGCGCACCCCCACCCGGGGTGCTGTGCCAGGCGCAGGGGTCCACTGTGGGCTGCCAAGCCTACCGCTGCGGGGGGCTCCGGCGGCGGGCGTCACGCCCGGCGGCGCGGTCGCCGTCACGCCCCGCGGCACGCCCGGCGGCCCGTCCCGCGACACGCTCCGGGGTCACGGTCGGGCGGAGTCGCCGTACCGGTCGAACTCCCCGGCCTTGACCCCGCGGACGAAGGCGGCCCACTTGCGCGGCGTGGTCCGCACGACGACCTCGGGCAGGTCCGACTCGCGGATCTCCACCAGGCCGCCCGCCGCTCTGACCTCGACGCAGTCGGTGCTCTCGCCGCTGGCGGACGCCTTGCGCCACGTACTCATGCGAAGTCTTTCAGTAAGGCCCGGATGAAGTCCCGGGACTCGTCCGACCCGAGCGCGATCGCCGCGGTCTCCTCCTTGATCCGGCGGTAGGAGGCCAATTCGGCCTGGGTGTGTACGAACTTCGGCCCGTGGGAGAGGTCGATCTGGACGGTGTCGAGCTCCGGGACGGGCCCGCGGGCGAGGTAGAGGCTCTCCCCGGACCCGGTGTAGGTGGGCACGCTGAACGGGATCACCCGGATCTCCACCTCGGGCCGTTCGGAATTCTCCAGCAGGCTCCGCAACTGCTCGCGCAGCACTTCGGGACCGCCGAACTGCATGCGCAGCGCGGATTCGTGCAGGAATGCGCTGTACGGCTTCGGGCGGTCGACGAAGATCTGCTGGCGCTGAATCCGGAATGCCTTCCGGACTTCCGCCTCCTGCCGGTACTGCGGGGGCAGCCGCTCGAACACCGCGACGGCGTACGCCGGGGTCTGCAACAGGCCGGGGATGAACGTGCTGTTCAGGATGGACAGTGAGGCGGCGTGGTGCTCCATCTCCGCGATGTCGATGATCGCGTTCGGCAGCCGGCCGCGGTAACTGTCCCACCAGTACTTGCGCCGGTCCTGCGTCATCGCCAACAGGGCGTCCAGGTACGGGCCGTCCTCGCAACCGCAGGTACGGGCCCAGGTCCGCAGCCGTTCGGCGCTGATGCCCGATTTCCCGTTCTCCATCTGGGAGATCTTGGGCAGGTCGGTGCCGATGGTCGCGGCCAGGCTTTTGGGCGTCACGCCCACGTGTTCGCGCATCCTGCGCAACTCGATCCCGAGGCGCTGCTGGCGAACGGTCGGCGACAAGCGGGGTGGCATGACTCTCTTCTCCGGATCGCGGCTCGGTCGATGCTTCCGGTGAAGTGTGCCGCGCATACCGGGTGCTAGCTACCGAAATGGGGGATACCCCACGATGGAGTGAACGTTCTCCCGCTCGGTAGCAACTCTGGCACCCTGACTCTATGGTCGTCCGTGTCACTCGCTGACTAGTTGCCGCCTAAACAATCATCAATCAGCCGTAATTACACACCAGATGCATGGTCGCGGCGCCCCGACATCACCGACCGGAGACAGCCATGCCCCTTCCCCTGACTCACCGCCTTCCCCGCCACCCCCGCTCTCCCCGCCGAATTTCCGTATCCCGGTGAATGCGCTTCTCGTCGCCGCATTGTCCGCACTCCTCCTCGCCGTCCTTTTCGTCGGCTGGCTGGTCTGGCTGGTCAACCTCCAACCCCGGCAACCCCGCCCGGCGAAGCGCGGTATCGCGGCCGGCCATTCCGTCACCGGCGAGCGGAAATAGCGTTCGCGGCCGTCCCGCAGGGAGTCCGGTCACCCGACGTCGGTACGATCACCCGGCAATGCCGAAAGGCACCTTGGTACGGGGGATCAGATGGAGCCGCTGCACAGCACCGACCCGGAGGCCATCGGGCCGTACCGTCTGCTCGCCCGCCTCGGCGCGGGCGGCATGGGCCAGGTCTACCTGGCCCGGTCGGCCGGCGGGCGCACGGTGGCGGTCAAGACGGTCCGGCGCGAACTCGCGCAGGACCGCGAGTTCCGTGCCCGATTCCGCCGCGAGGTCGCCACCGCGCGGGCCGTGGACGGCGCCTACACCGCACCCGTGACCGACGCGGATCCGGACGCCGAATTCCCTTGGCTCGCCACCGCCTTCGTTCTCGGCCCCTCGCTGATCCAGGCCGTGCAGGAGTTCGGCCCGCTGCCGGTGCCGTCCGTGTGCGCGCTCGGCGCTCGGCTGGCGGAGGCCCTTGAGGCGATCCACCGGGCCGGGGTGGTCCACCGCGACCTCAAGCCCTCCAACGTCCTGCTCGCCGCCGACGGTCCGCGCGTGATCGACTTCGGCATCGCCCGTGCCCTGGACGGCGACACCGTGACCCGGACCGGCGCGGTGATCGGCTCGCCCGGCTTCATGTCCCCCGAGCAGGCCTCCGGCCGCCCGACCGGGGCGCCCGGCGACGTCTTCTCGCTCGCCTCCGTCCTGGTCTTCGCCGCGACCGGACACGGCCCGTTCGACAGCGCCTCCGGCGCGGCCGCCCAGCTCTACAAGGTGGTCCACGAGGAACCCGACCTCACCGACGTCCCGCCCGCCCTGCGCGCCGTCCTGGAAGACTGCCTGCACAAGGACCCGGCCCAGCGGCCGCTCCCCGCCCGACTGCGCGACCGGTTCTCGGCCGGGGCCCAGGCCGGCGAGTGGCTGCCCGCCCGGGTCGCGGCCGCCCTGGCCCGGCACGCGGCGGCGGTGATGGACCTGGAGGTCCCCGCGGCCGCCCCGGCCGCGCCCGCGCTGCCCCCGACCCGGGTCGAGCGTCCGGCTCCGGAACCGCCCACCGCCCGCCCGCCCCTGCTCTCCCGGCGGCGGCTGCTCCTGTCCGGCGGCGGACTCGCGGTCGCGGCCGCCGTCGGCGGCACCGCCTGGGTGCTCACCCACCGGGACACCACCGCATCCGACTCCGCCGGGGGGTCCGCCCCGAAGCCCGTGTGGGCCCGTACGGTCGCGGGCACGTCCCCGGCCTACCGTCCGGCGATGGTGCTCGGCGAGCAGATATACGCCGACGCCGACGGACTGACCGCCCTGGACGCCGCCGACGGCACCCTCCTGTGGCACCGGAAGAACGACGCCGCGGACGACTATCAGGTGGCCGGTGGCGAGCTCTACAGCATCGCGGGTGCCCAGGTGCAGCGGGTCGCACCCGCCGACGGCGCGGTCAGCTACGGCTCCCGCTCCGACTACGGCAGTGGCCGGACCCTCGACGTCGAGACGGTCGTGGCCGCCACCGACCAGGCGGTCTTCGCCAAGGTCACCGTCACACCGCCGGACTCCACCGGCGGCACCAAGGGCCTGATGGCCTTCCGCCGGGGCCTGTCCGGGCAGCTCTGGTTCGAGGAGGACCCGGACATCGCCGACCTGAAGACCCCCGGCGTGGTCAGCGGCGGCACGTTCCTCCACCTCGACGACAAGAACGCCGTCGTCGCCCGTCGGATTGCCGACGGCAAGCGCCTGTGGCGGACGCAGACCGGTGGCAAGGAGGCCTGGCCGGTGTGGTGCGACGACCAGCGCGCCTACTGCGCCATCGACGCCAACGACCTCCAGGCGGTCAACCTGGCCGACGGCAAGCAGGCGTGGCGCGTCAACGCCGAGCCGGGCGGCCGGGTCGGCGCCCTGCTGGCCGCCGACGGCGTCGTCTACCTGAGCGACGGCGCCGAGGCCGTCTCCGCCTACGACGCCGCGACCGGAAAGATCCGCTGGACCTGCGTCCTCCCCAACACCCCCGAGGCCGCCAACGCCCCGGTCCTGGCCGGCGGCACCCTCTTCATCGCCGGCCGGACCTCGGGCAAGGACGGCAAGCCCTGCGTCCACGCCGTCGACGCCGCCGCCGGCAGCCTGAAGTGGACCTTCACCGATCCCGCCTACCGGGAGGGCAGCGACCCCAGCCTGGAAACCTGCCAGTTGAGCACCGACGGCAGGCTCGTCTTCGTCTGGCTCAAGAACACCCTGACCGCCCTCCCCGCGGCCTGAGCCCTCCTCAGCCCCGCGAAAGCCGTTCCACCAGGCGGGACTTGGCGGCCGGCCACTCGTCGGCGAGCATCGCGAAGTAGGCGCTGTCCCGCCAGGTGCCGTTGGCGCGGAGCCTTTCGCGGCGGTGGATGCCCTCGAACTGGGCGCCGAGGCGCAGGATCGCGTTGCGGGAGCGGTCGTTGAGGGCGTCCGTCTTCCAGGAGACCCGGCCCATGCCCAGGTCCTCGAAGGCGTGGGTGAGCAGCAGCAGCTTGGCCTCGGTGTTGACGGCGGTGCGCCAGGCCGAGCGGGCGTACCAGGTGCCGCCGATCTCCACCAGCTCGTTCTCGGCGCTGAAGTCGTAGTAGCCGGTGATGCCGACGGCCTTCCCGCTCGCCAGGTCGACGACGGCGAACTTCACCGCCGTCCCCCGGGCGACCTCCGCTATGCGGGTGTCGAGGATGGCGCCCAGGTCCTCCTCCGACGCGGGCGGGAGGAAGGGGATCCAGCGCCAGACCTCGGGGTCGGGGCCGACGGTGGCCCAGAGCTCGGGCAGGTGGCGCCGCTCCAGCGGCTCCAGGCGGATGTGGCGGCCGGTGAGGGTGACGGGCGTGGGCAGCTTCGCGGTCATGATCCGAACGTAGCGGCGATCTGCACTAGATACAAGAGGTATCTGCACTAGTGCAAAATGGGAACGAAGGGCAAGGCGAAGGGCCCCGCGGGACGAATCCCACGGGGCCCTCGAAGCGACCGGCGACCGGCGATCGGCAATCGGCGATCAGCGACCGGCGATCAGGCTCAGATGAACGAGTTGAGCTGGATCGTCTCGTCCCGGCCCGGGCCGACGCCGATGGCCGAGATCGGCGCGCCCGACATCTCCTCCAGCGCCTTGACGTACGCCTGGGCGTTCTTGGGCAGCTCGGCGAAGGTCTTCGCCTTGCTGATGTCCTCGGTCCAGCCCGGCAGGGTCTCGTAGATCGGCTTGGCGTGGTGGAAGTCCGACTGGTTGTAGGGGAGTTCCTCGACCCGCCGGCCGTCGATCTCGTACGCGACGCAGACCGGGATCTGCTCCCAGCCGGTCAGCACGTCGAGCTTGGTGAGGAAGAAGTCGGTGAGGCCGTTGACCCGGGTCGCGTAGCGCGCGATCACGGCGTCGAACCAGCCGCAGCGGCGGTCACGGCCGGTGGTGACACCGCGCTCGCCGCCGATCCGGCGCAGCGCCTCGCCGTCCGCGTCGAGCAGCTCGGTCGGGAACGGGCCGGAGCCGACGCGGGTCGTGTAGGCCTTGAGGATGCCGATGACCCGGTCGATCTTGGTGGGGCCGATGCCGGCGCCGGTGCAGGCGCCGCCCGCGGTCGGGTTCGACGAGGTCACGAAGGGGTACGTGCCGTGGTCGACGTCGAGCAGGGTGCCCTGGCCGCCCTCCAGCAGGACGACCTTGTTCGCCTTCAGCGCCTCGTCCAGGACGAGGGTGGTGTCGGCGAGGAAGGGCTTGATCTTCTCCGCGTAGCCCAGGTACTCCTCGACCACCAGGTCGGCCGGGATGGTGCGGCGGTTGTACAGCTTGACCAGGATCTGGTTCTTGTCGTGCAGCGCCGCCTCGATCTTCTGGCGCAGGATCGACTCGTCGAACAGGTCCTGGACCCGGATGCCGACGCGGTTGATCTTGTCCGCGTAGGTCGGGCCGATGCCGCGGCCGGTGGTGCCGATCCGGCGCTTGCCGAGGAAGCGCTCGGTGACCTTGTCGAGGGTGCGGTGGTACGGCGTGATCAGGTGGGCGTTGCCCGAGATCAGCAGCTTGGAGGTGTCGATGCCGCGCTCGTTCAGGCCGGCCAGCTCGGAGAGCAGCACGGCCGGGTCGATCACGACGCCGTTGCCGATGACCGGCGTGACGTTCGGGCTGAGGATTCCGGAAGGGAGCAGGTGCAGGGCGTACTTCTGGTCGCCGATGACCACCGTGTGACCGGCGTTGTTGCCGCCCTGGTAGCGGACGACGTAGTCGACGGAGCCGCCGAGGAGGTCGGTGGCCTTCCCCTTGCCCTCGTCCCCCCACTGAGCGCCAACGAGCACGAGTGCCGGCACAGGCGTACACCCCTTCCGGTTGGGGCATCCTGCGTAGGCCGCAGTCTGCCCCGAGATAGACGAAGCCCCTGGCGCAATGGCGCAAGGGGCTCTTGCACCGAGAGATTACCTGAGGAAGGACCGGTCGTGTCGTCCCTGTCCACGCCTGGAACCGGCGGCCCCGAGCCGCTCCTGCTGCTCCTCGACCCGGTGGCCCGGCAGACCGACGGCGAGTCGGTGCGGATCGCGAAGGACGTGCTGTGCGGGGGCGCGGACGTCAAGGTGGCCTACCCGGAGAGCCCTTCCGAACTCGACCGGGTGCTTTCGCACCGGGGTCGGAGGCGACCGGTGGTGATCGGTTCCGATCTCGCACTGCAGCGGGTGCTCCAGGCGCTCCACCGGCAGCGTGAGCTGGGCACGGAACCGGTGGGGATGGTTCCGGTCGGTCGTGCGGAGGAGCTCGCGACGGCCCGGGCGCTGGGCGTGCCGGGGGAGCCGGTCCGGGCCGCGCGGGCGGTGCTGTCGGGCGCGCCGCGCCGGCTGGACCTGCTGGTGGACGACGGCGGCGGGGTGGCGCTGGGCGGGGTGCGGATCACCGGCGGGGGCTCGCGCCGACTGGTGGGCCGTTCGAGTGGCTGGCGTTCGCTATGGGCGAAACTGGCTGCGGCCGAGCAGGCGAACGCACTCACCCCGGAGGGGGTCGACCACAGCCCCCGGGTCCGGGTCGAGGCCGACGGCCGGCTGCTCGCGGACGTCCACCGGCCGGTCCGGCTGGTCCAGGTCACGCTGCCGTCCGGGGTGTCGGACGGGACGGGCGAGATGGACGTCGTCGTGCGCGCCTCCGGCGCCCTGGTGCGGGCCCGGGCGGCGAGCGTCTCGGTGGTCGGCCGTGGCTTCGGCTACGAGGCGGACGGCCACCCGGTCGGCCCGGTCCGGGCCCGCACCTGGACGGTGCACCCGGGCGCCTGGGGCCTGCTCCTTCCGGCCGCCTAGGGCGCGGGGGCCGCCGCCCGGCGCCCCGGGGCGCCGGGCGGGTCGGCGTACGGCCCGGCGTGAAGCCGGGGTGAACACCAGGTGAGCAGGCTCACGTTCGGCTCCGCCCCGACCGCCGTCGCTCCGCACACGGAACTCCCCAACAGGCGCGAACCGCAAGGCCAACCGCTGCCCGCCGGAATTCCGGCGACCCGAAATCCCCACCCCGTAAGGGGTTTTGTCTACGCGCGTTACTCACAGATCGTCCGACAATCCCGGCATCCCGGGTTCCGGAAGCCTGTGCCAACTGCCCTAGACTCGAAGGCGTGCCACGTGGTGACGGAAGACTCAACCACGATCTTCTTCCCGGTGAGAAAGGCCCCCAGGACGCTTGCGGCGTCTTCGGTGTCTGGGCTCCCGGCGAGGAGGTCGCCAAGCTCACGTTCTTCGGCCTTTACGCCCTGCAGCACCGCGGTCAGGAATCCGCGGGCATCGCAGTGAGCAATGGCTCCCAGATTCTCGTCTTCAAGGACATGGGACTCGTCTCCCAGGTCTTCGACGAGGCCTCGCTGGGGTCCTTGCACGGGCATATCGCCGTCGGACACGCCCGCTACTCGACCACCGGTTCCTCGGTCTGGGAGAACGCCCAACCGACTTTCCGGGCGACCGTGCACGGTTCGCTGGCCCTCGGGCACAACGGAAACCTGGTGAACACCGCCGAACTGGCGGCCATGGTCGCCGAACTGCCCGGTGAGGAGCACATCTCCCGCTCGGGCCGGACCGCCGCGACCAACGACACCGACCTGGTGACGGCCCTGCTGGCCGGCCACCCGGACCTCTCCATCGAGGAGACGGCCAAGGTCGTGCTGCCCGAGGTCAAGGGCGCGTTCTCGCTCGTCTTCATGGACGAGCACACCCTCTACGCCGCCCGCGACCCGCAGGGCATCCGCCCGCTGGTGCTCGGCCGGCTGGAGCGCGGCTGGGTGGTCGCCTCCGAGACGGCGGCGCTGGACATCTGCGGCGCCTCCTTCATCCGCGAGGTCGAGCCCGGCGAGCTCATCGCCATCGACGAGAACGGCATGCGCAGCTCCCGCTTCGCCGAGGCGAAGCCCAAGGGCTGCGTGTTCGAGTACGTCTACCTGGCCCGCCCCGACACCTCCATCGCCGGCCGCAACGTGCACCTCTCCCGCGTGGAGATGGGCCGCCGCCTGGCGAAGGAGGCCCCCGTCGAGGCCGACCTGGTGATAGCGACGCCCGAGTCCGGCACCCCCGCCGCGATCGGCTACGCCGAGGCCAGCGGCATCCCGTACGGCTCCGGCCTGGTGAAGAACGCCTACGTGGGCCGCACCTTCATCCAGCCCAGCCAGACCATCCGCCAGCTCGGCATCCGGCTCAAGCTCAACCCGCTGCGCGAGGTCATCGCCGGCAAGCGCCTGGTGGTCGTGGACGACTCGATCGTGCGCGGCAACACCCAGCGCGCGCTGGTGAAGATGCTGCGCGAGGCGGGCGCCGCCGAGGTGCACATCCGGATCTCCTCGCCGCCGGTGAAGTGGCCCTGCTTCTTCGGCATCGACTTCGCCACCCGCGCGGAGCTGATCGCCAACGGCATGACCATCGAGGAGATCGGCCGCACGCTCGGTGCCGACTCGCTCTCCTACATCTCGATCGACGGCATGATCGAGGCCACCAAGCAGCCCAAGGACCGGCTCTGCCGGGCCTGCTTCGACGGCGAGTACCCGATGGAGCTGCCGGACCCGGCACTGCTCGGAAAGCTCCTGCTGGAGGCCGAGATCAAGGGCGGCCAGCAGCAGCCGGCCGTGCGCGGCAAGCCGACCAGCGGCAGCGACCTGGACGGCGTCCAGTCGCTGCTCGGCGGGGCGGGCGCGGCCGACGCGCTGCGCCGGCCGTAAGCGTTCCAACGGTGGGGTCCCGCGAACCGGGGCCCCACCGCTGTTCCAACCCCCACCACAGACCCGAGAGGGCCGCACCGCAGTGACCAGCAACCAGAACGGCGCCACCTACGCCGCAGCCGGCGTCGACATCGAGGCGGGCGACCGCGCCGTCGAGCTCATGAAGCAGTGGGTGAAGAAGGCCAACCGCCCCGAGGTGGTCGGCGGTCTCGGCGGCTTCGCCGGCCTCTTCGACGCGTCCGCCTTCAAGAACTACGAGCGGCCGCTGCTGGCTTCGGCCACCGACGGCGTGGGGACCAAGGTGGCCATCGCCGCCGCCATGGACAAGCACGACACCATCGGCCACGACCTGGTCGGCATGGTCGTGGACGACCTGGTGGTGTGCGGCGCCGAGCCGCTGTTCATGACCGACTACATCTGCGTCGGCAAGGTCGTCCCGGAGCGGGTCGCCGCGATCGTCAAGGGCATCGCCGAGGGCTGCGCGCTGGCCGGCTGCGCCCTCGTCGGCGGCGAGACCGCCGAGCACCCGGGCCTGCTCGGCCCGGACGAGTACGACGTGGCCGGTGCCGGCACCGGTGTCGTGGAGGCCGACGCGCTGCTCGGCGCGGACCGGGTCCGGGCCGGCGACGTGGTGATCGCGATGGCCGCCTCCGGCCTGCACTCCAACGGCTACTCGCTGGTCCGCCACGTGCTGCTGAACCAGGCCGGCTGGAAGCTGGACCGCAAGGTCGAGGAGTTCGGCCGCACCCTCGGCGAGGAGCTGCTGGAGCCGACCCGGATCTACTCGCTGGACTGCCTGGCGCTCACCCGCGCCACCGAGGTGCACGCCTTCTCGCACGTCACCGGCGGCGGCCTGGCGGCCAACCTGGCCCGGGTCATCCCGGACGGTCTGCACGCCCGCCTGGACCGCGGCACCTGGACCCCGCTGCCGGTCTTCCGGACCGTCGCCGAGGTCGGCAAGGTGGCCACCCTGGAGATCGAGAAGACGCTCAACATGGGCGTCGGCATGGTCGCGGTCGTCCCGCCGCACTCGGTGGACGCCGTGCTGTCGATCCTGGAGGACCGCGGCGTCGAGTCCTGGCTGCTCGGCGACATCGTCGAGCGCACCGACGAGCACGAGGGCGGCGCGGCCCTCTACAACGCCTACGAGGGCTTCCGGACGGTCTGACCGGACCCGACCGACAAGAGGCCCTCCGGTGCACCGGAGGGCCTCTGTTACTCGCCCGCTCGCCTCCGGGGCGCTCGGACCCGGTGCCGACGGTCGGCGCTCCGGCGCTCGTGCCTCGCTTGTCGCTTCTCCCTTTCGGCACCGGCGCGCCCCTTCGGCTCGGGGCGGGGACTCGCCCGCTCGCCTCCGGGGCGCTCGGACCCGGTGCCGACGGTCGGCGCTCCGGCGCTCGTGCCTCGCTGGTCGCTTCTCCCTTTCGGCACCGGCGCGCCCCTTCGGCTCGGGGCGGCGCCGGCCGCGGGCACCGGAGGTGGGCCGCCCGTTCGCGGGAACGCCGAAGACCGGCCCGGCGCCTGGGCGCCCGGACCGGTCCGGCGAAGCTGCTGGTTACGAGCGGCGGGAGGCCTGCGAGGCCCCGGCGCCCGGCTCGTTGTCGTCCTCGTCGTCGAGGTCGGCGTAGCGGGCGGCGTACTCCGCGTACGGGTCGTCGTCCTCCTCCTCCTCGATCGGCTCAGGGTCGATCGAAGCGGTGGACGGCGATACGCCCAGCTCGTTGGACAGACGGTTAGCGTCGAACCCGCCGCTGTTGTACTTCAGCTCGCGGGCGACCTTCGTCTGCTTGGCCTTGGCCCGGCCGCGCCCCATGGGTCGACCCCCTCAACGATGGGGCTCACGGCCCCGAGTCTGACACGTGTTCATGATCAGGATCGGCCTGCCCGAATGGGAGGACCGTCCCTTGGAGCATTAACGGTACCTGTTTCCGCCGCTGGACGGTACGTCGTCGGTGTGACGTGGCGCGCACCGACCGCACCCGAGACCAGGTCTTCCCAGGTCAGGGGAGGTTTTGCGGCGATTTGCACGCTGTCCAGAGGTGTCTTGGGTCCGTCGTTCCAGGACTGATTATCCCCCCTAGGGGGGCGTTGGATCACCCGATCGGGCGCAGAAGTGAGAATCCGGTTCCACATCGTGATGCGCGGGGGGCCACTGGGGCGGCCCCCCGCGCGTACGGGGTCCGGAGGGGGCCGGGATCAGGCGCGGCGGGCGCCCGGCAGCAGCACCGTGCGCAGCGCGCTGATCTCACGCATCCGCTTCTCGGCCAGGCGGTCGGCGGCGACCGCCGGCGGGACGCCGTCGGCGGCGGCGCGGGTGAAGATCTCCAGGGTGGTGTCGAAGATCTTCGTGGCCTTGTTCTTGGCCCGCTCGAAGTTGAAGCCCTCGATCTCGTCGGCGACCTGGATGACGCCACCGGAGTTCACCAGGTAGTCCGGCGCGTAGAGGATGCCGCGGTCGGCGAGGTCCTTCTCGACGCCCGCGTGCGCCAGCTGGTTGTTGGCCGCGCCGCAGACGATCGAGGTGCCGGCCTCGCCCAGTGCGGCGACGACGTCGTCGGTCAGCGCGCCGCCGAGGGCGCAGGGGGCGTAGACGTCCAGCTTGGCCTGGATCAGGGCGGCGGTGTCGGCGACCACCTCGACCTCGGGGTGGGCCGCGCGCACGCGGTTGACGGCGGCCTCGAAGGGGTCGGTGACGACGACGTCGGCGCCGTCCGCGACCAGGTGGCCGACCAGGTAGTGGCCGACCTTGCCGACGCCCGCGACGCCGACCCGCTTGCCGCGCAGGGTCGGCTGGCCCCAGCGGGCCTGGGCGGTGGCGCGCATGCCCTGGAAGACGCCGAAGGCGGTCAGGATGGACGAGTCGCCGGCGCCGCCGTGCTCGGGCGAGCGGCCGGTCACGAACGAGGTCTCGCGCGCGATGACGTCCATGTCCTGGACGTAGGTGCCCACGTCGCAGGCGGTGATGTAGCGCCCGCGCAGGGACTCCACGAAGCGGCCGTAGGCCCGGAGCATCGCCTCGTTCTTGTCCTTGTTCGGGTCGCCGATGATGACGGCCTTGCCACCGCCGAGGTCCAGCCCGGCCAGCGCGTTCTTGTAGGACATCCCGCGGGACAGGTTCAGCGCGTCCTCCAGCGCCGCCTCCTCGGAGGCGTACGGGAAGAAGCGGGTGCCGCCGAGGGCCGGGCCGAGCGCGGTGGAGTGGATGGCGATGATGGCCTTCAGGCCGGAGCTGCGGTCGTGGCAGAGGACGACCTGCTCGTGGCCGTCGCCGGGGGCGCCGTCCTGCTCGGTACGGAAGATCCTGCTGAGCACGCCGGGTGCGGGGTGCGTGGCGGGGGTCTGTACGTCGGTCACTGTGGTGACTCCAGTAGGGAAGGCCCGCTGCTGTGGTGCGGGCGCCTAAGGCAGAGGGTAGTCGCGCGCGGGCCGCGGATCCGCCCTCTTGTCCGAGCTTGTGCCGGTTGTCCGAGGGGTGAGACGGGAGACGGTGCGCGGTGCGGACGCGAACGGTTCGCGGGCGCGCTCTCCCGGGCCCGGACGGCGCGTGCGACGATGCAGGACGTGACCGTCGTACGTACTTCCGTACAACCGCCCTACGCCGCCCACCTGCGGGTCTACGAGCCGCTGGCGGCCTATCCGGAGCCCGAGCGGGCGCGCTGGCAGGTCTACGCGGCGGAGCGCGGGCCGGACGCCGGGGAGGCGGCACAGCCGGTGGCCGCGGCGGTGCTGGAGGAGCAGCGGGAGGCGCTCGCGGGGCTGGTCTCGCGGACGCCCAGGGCGCTGCCGGAGCGGGAGAGCGGGCGGGCGTACCTGCGGGTGGTGGACGGCGTACTGTACGTCTGCCCGTGGGCGACCAGGCTGCGCAGCTGGCAGGCGCTGGAGGAGCTGCGGGCCGGGGCGCCGGTGGCGCTGCTGGACGCCGCGCTGCCGCCGGTGGCCAGGGCGGCCGCCGAGGCGGACCGGGAGCGCTGGCGGGCCGAGCACCCGGACGCCCGGCCGTGGATCCTCACCAGCCGGTGGGAGGTGCCGGTGCGCTGGTTCCTGCCGTTCGGGGACGAGGACCGCTGCTTCGTGCCGGGCGGGGAGCCGGCGCCGGGCGGGGAACCGTCCGGCGCAGGGGAGGGGGAGCGGGGCGGCCGGCCGGCGGCGCTGTTCTACCTGGTGCCGATGGCGCAGGCGCGCCGGCGGGTGGCGCGGGCCTACCGGGCGCTGCGCGAGGCGGTGCCGGAGGGGGAGCTGGTGCGGGGGGCGGAGCAGGTCGGGCGGTGGCTGGAGGAGTTCCATCCGCGCTCGCTGGTGGAACTGGACTACGGGGGCCTGGTGCATCTGCTGGGGCCGGAGCGGCTGTTGGCGGACCGTTCGGCGGGGGAGCTGGAGGAGGGGCTGCGCGCGCTGCGGGCGGGGGACACCGCGGAGGCGCTGCGGGTGTACGGGGAGCTGACGGTGCGGTGGCGCCGGGTGCTGGCGCTGCGGGACGCGAACTGACGTCGGACCGCCCGTGTATGACTGTAAGAGTCCTAGGGACCGCGAGGTCGATGACCAAGGTCCCGGTTCGGGTCAATAGCTGCCGAACGTGACACTACTCACCGTTGACGCGAACTTACCCCTATGTGCAAAAATGGGACAACCAGCCCAACTTCACGTGAGCGTGCCCACTTTTGGGTGGTTCTGGAGTCGATGCGTGCTTTGCGGGGAAACGGAGGGTCTGGTCCCCTCGTAACCGGATGTCATCGTCGCGTGACTGTCCGTTATGGGGTGGTCCATCGCCATCCGTCGGCCTTGAACCCGTGAGGGGTCAATTTTGGCGGTTTGGTCGATAGGGCTGGACGGATGGTGTAGTTGTAGACACCAGGACAAGCCGTTCGTCCTATAACCGACTCGGCCCGTCTATGCCATTTCGGGCATCGCGGGCCAAGGTGCAGAATTTGAAGGATAGAACCGCCCTGGTTCGGTTCTCCCGAGGAGGCCGCTCATGACCGCTCGTACCCCTGATGCTGAGCCGCTGCTGACGCCGGCAGAGGTTGCCACCATGTTCCGCGTGGACCCGAAGACGGTCACCCGCTGGGCCAAGGCGGGCAAGCTGACGTCGATCCGCACGCTCGGTGGTCACCGCCGTTACCGTGAGGCGGAGGTGCGCGCTCTGCTGGCCGGGATTCCCGCCCAGCGCACTGAGGCCTGATAGGCCAAAGGCTCTTTAAAGGGGCCGCTTACCGGACTCCGCCGGGTCCGGTAAGCGGCCCCTTTGTCGTGCTTCCCGGCGCCCTCGGGTCTGTCGGAATGCTGAACTCCGGATAACGATTTGATGCTCATGTGGTGGGGGGGATTTACAGTGAATAGCTGTGAAATTTTACATATTAAATTAGTGGCCTCTTGGGCAGGGTGGGGCGCGGCCGGGTTCGGGAAAGCGTGAGTGACGACTGTCACGCGGTCTGTCACTTGTGGTCCAGACCTGGTCCGGGGTAGGAGCCGGACGGCAAAAAGCGAGAGGCCCGGAACCTGACGGTTCCGGGCCTCTCGCACTGCGGCGATCCCGACGGGACTTGAACCCGCGACCTCCACCTTGACAGGGTGGCGAGCTAACCAACTGCTCCACGGGACCAGAGGTTTTCTGATCTCGTTCACTCGCTTGCCGCGCTGCGAACAAGACAGACTGTAGCCCATGGTGGGCCCCCAGGTCGAACCGGCTCCTGGAGGCCCACCCGCAGCTCAGAGCGGCGCCCGGGTCAGAGCGTCGCCCGCGCCGCCTCCATCGCCTTCAAGATCCGCTTCTCCGACACCGGGCTGGGCGTGCCCAGCGACTGGGCGAAGAAGCTGACCCGCAACTCCTCGATCATCCAGCGGATCGCCCGCACCTCCGCGGAGGGCTGCCGCCCGGCCGGCACCGCCGCCAGCAGCTCCCCGTAGGCCTGCTGCACCTGCTGCACCTTCAGCAGCTGCTGGGCGTCCCGCTGCGGGTGGTTGGGCAGCGCCTCCAGGCGGCGGTCCACCGCCAGCAGGTAGCGCTTGAGGTCCGGCAGCCGCTGCCAGCCGGTGGCCGTCACGAAGCCCGGGTGCACCAGCGAGGCCAGGTGCAGCCGGACGTCGTTCACCGCGTTCAGCAGCACCGGGCTGCTCACCGACTTCAGCCGGGTCGAGGCCTTGTGGAAGGCGATCAGCGCGGTGGCGGTCTTCAGCGTGGTGTCCGCGGACAGGTCGTACAGGTCCGTACGGACCTTGTCGTGCAGCTTGGCGAAGGCCGCCTCCTCCCAGGCCGGTCCGCCGGCCAGGGCCACCAGCCGGTCCGTCGCGGCGGCCACGACGTCCTCGAAGAGGGCGTTGATCGAGCCGTGCGGGCTGTGCGAGAGCGCCAGCTTCGCCTGGTTGCCCAGCCGGCCCTGGATCGACTTGGCGGGGGAGGTGGTGGTCAGCATCAGCAGCCGCCGGGTGCCCTCCCACATCGCCTGCGCCTGGGCCTCCGGGGTGTCGAACAGCTTCACGCCGACCGCGGCGCCCTCGTCCACCAGGGCCGGGTAGGCGCGCAGCGAGTGGCCGCGCGAACGCTGCTCGAAGGTGCGCTGCAGGACGGGCAGGGAGGCCGGCCAGGCGGTCAGCCCGCTCTGCTCGATGCCCTGGCCGGAGGCGGCCGAGGACAGCGTCTCCTTCAGCTTCGGCTTGAGCTTCAGCCGCAGCTCCTCCAGGTCCTTGGACTCGGCGAGCTTGCGGCGCCCGTCCACCACCCGGAAGGTCACCCTGAGGTGGTCCGGCACCCGCTCGTCGTCCCAGGCCTCCGGCGGCACGGTGACGGCCGTCAGGCGCTTCAGGGCGCGCTCCAGCGAGGGCAGCAACGGCTCCTGGCGGTCCTTCAGCGAGCGCAGCGCCGCCTTGGCGAAGTCCGGCGCCGGCACGAAGTTGCGCCGGACCGCCTTCGGCAGCGACTTGATGTACGCGGTGACCAGCTCCTCCCGCAGGCCGGGAATCTGCCAGTCGAAGCCCTCCGCGGTGACCTGGTTGAGCACCGGCAGCGGGATGTGCACCGTCACGCCGTCCGCGTCGCTGCCCGGTTCGAACTGGTAGGTCAGCTGGAAGCGCAGCTTGCCCTGCTGCCAGTAGTCCGGGTAGTCGGCCTCCGTGACGCCGTCGGCGGCGTCGTTGATCAGCATCGACTTCTCGAAGTTCAGCAGGTCCGGCTGCTCGTGCCGGGCCTTCTTCCACCAGGAGTCGAAGTGCCGGGTGGAGACGACGTCCCCGGGCAGCCGGGAGTCGTAGAAGTCGAACAGGGTCTGGTCGTCCACCAGGATGTCCCGGCGGCGGGCCCGGTTCTCCAGCTCCTCGACCTCGCCGAGCAGCTTGCGGTTCTCCGCGAAGAACCTGTGGTGGGTCTCCCAGTCGCCCTCGACCAGCGCGTTGCGGATGAACAGCTCGCGGCAGAGCTCCGGGTCGATCCGGCCGTAGTTGACCTTGCGCTGGGCGACGACCGGCATCCCGTAGAGGGTCACCTTCTCGTACGCCAGCACCGCGCCGGCCTTCTTCTCCCAGTGCGGCTCGCTGTAGCTGCGCTTGATCAGGTGGCCGGCCAGCGGCTCGACCCACTCCGGCTCGATCTTGGCGTTGATCCGGGCCCAGAGCCGGGAGGTCTCCACCAGCTCGGCCGACATCACCCAGCGCGGCGGCTTCTTGAACAGGCCGGAGCCCGGGAAGACCGCGAAGCGGGCGCCGCGCGCACCGCCGTACTCGCGCTTCTCCACGTCGAACAGGCCGATGTGGGAGAGCAGGCCGGCCAGCAGGGACTGGTGGATCCGGTCGGCGTCCGGCTCGGCGTCGGGGTGGGGCTCCTCGATGGTGACGCCCAACTGCTTGGCGACGGTGCGCAGCTGGGTGTAGATGTCCTGCCACTCCCGTATCCGCAGGTAGTTGAGGAACTCCGCCTTGCACATCCGGCGGAAGGCCGAGGAGGAGAGCTCCTTCTGCTGCTCGCGGACGTAGCGCCACATCGCCAGGTAGGAGAGGAAGTCCGAGGTCTCCGAGGTGAACCGGCGGTGCCGGTCGTCGGCGGCCTGGCGCTTCTCGGCGGGGCGCTCGCGCGGGTCCTGGATGGAGAGCGCGGCGGCGATCACCATGACGTCGCGGACGCAGCCGTTGCGGTCCGCCTCCAGCACCATGCGGGCCATCCGCGGGTCCACCGGGAGCTGGGCGAGCTTGCGGCCGAGCTGGGTGAGGCGCTTGCGCGGGTCCTTCTCCTCCGGGTCGAGCGCGCCCAGCTCGTGCAGCAGGTGGATGCCGTCCTTGATGTTGCGCGAGTCCGGCGGGTCCAGGAACGGGAAGGCGGCGATGTCGCCGAGGCCGGCCGCGGTCATCTGCAGGATCACCGAGGCCAGGTTGGTGCGCAGGATCTCGGCGTCGGTGAACTCGGGGCGGGAGAGGAAGTCCTCCTCCGAGTACAGCCGGATGCAGATGCCGTCCGAGGTGCGGCCGCAGCGGCCCTTGCGCTGGTTGGCGCTGGCCTGGCTGATCGCCTCGATCGGCAGCCGCTGCACCTTGGTGCGGTGGCTGTAGCGGGAGATCCGGGCGGTGCCCGGGTCGATCACGTACTTGATGCCGGGGACGGTGAGCGAGGTCTCGGCCACGTTGGTGGCCAGGACGATCCGGCGGCTGCTGGAGCGCTGGAAGACCCGGTGCTGCTCGGCCGAGCTCAGCCGGGCGTACAGCGGCAGGACCTCGGTGTTGCGCAGTTTCAGCCGGTTGAGGGCGTCGGCGGTGTCGCGGATCTCGCGCTCGCCGGAGAGGAAGACCAGGATGTCGCCCGGGCCCTCGGCCTGCAGCTCCTCGGCGGCGTCGCAGATCGCCTGGACCTGGTCCCGGTCGCGGTCGACGGCGTCTTCCTCGGCGTCGTCGGCAGTGTCCTCGGCGAGGGGCCGGTACCTGACCTCGACCGGGTACGTGCGCCCGGAGACCTCGACGATCGGGGCGTCGCCGAAGTGGCGGGCGAAGCGCTCCGGGTCGATGGTCGCGGAGGTGATCACGACCTTGAGGTCGGGGCGGCGGGGGAGCAGCTGCTTGACGTAGCCGAGGATGAAGTCGATGTTGAGGCTGCGCTCGTGCGCCTCGTCGATGATCAGAGTGTCGTACTGGTGCAGCTCGCGGTCGGTCTGGATCTCCGCGAGCAGGATGCCGTCCGTCATCAGCTTGACCAGGGTGTCCTGGCCGACCTGGTCGGTGAACCGGACCTTCCAGCCGACCGCCTCGCCGAGCGGACTGTCCAACTCCTCCGCGACCCGCTCGGCCACCGTGCGGGCGGCGATCCGGCGCGGCTGGGTGTGGCCGACCAGTCCGCGCACGCCGCGGCCGAGCTCCAGACAGATCTTCGGGATCTGGGTGGTTTTGCCGGAGCCGGTCTCACCCGCGACGATCACCACCTGGTGGTCCCGGATCGCCGCCAGGATCTCGTCCTTCTTCTGGCTGACCGGCAGCTCGGCGGGATACGTGATCGGCGGGACGGCGCTGCGGCGCTGCTCGACCAGCAGCTCGGCGCGGTCGATGTCCGCGGCGATCTCGTCGGCGATCTTCTGCCGGGCCTCGGGCTTGCGCACCCGGCGGGCACCCTCCAGCCGGCGCCCGATCCGCACCTGGTCGCGCAGGGTCAGCTCGGGCAGACGGGCGGCCAGCTCACCGATGCCGGGCCCCTCGGCGGGCGCGGACGCGGGGGCGGACTGGACTGCGGGAGAACTCACTGCGGGCATCCCTCTAGGTTCGCAAGGAGGCACGGCGGAGCGCACCTCGGTTTTCGAGCTCCTCCAGTGTCACAGCCGCCGGTGGCGAATCGCGAACGACGGGCAACGGTCCGGGGCCCCCGTGGGCTCAGAGGGGGTGAGGAGGTGCTCATGGGAGCCCAGAAGGCCGTCCGGGACGACGAGTTCCGGGCGTTCGCCGGAGGTGCGTGGTCGCGACTGTTCAGGACCGCGTACCTGCTCGCGGGGGACCGGCACGGCGCCGAGGACCTGGTCCAGCAGGCCATGGAGCGGGCCTACGTGGCCTGGGGGCGGGTCCGCGTGGCCGACGACCCGTACGCCTACGTGCGCCGGATCCTGGTCAACGAGCACGCCCGGCGGTTCCGGCGCAGACCCGTCGAACAGCTGGTGCAGGCCGTCCCGGACCGTCCCGCGCCGGCCGGGGCCGACCCGGACGACCGCGCCGTGCTGCTCGACGCGCTCGGCGGCCTGCCACCGCGCCAGCGCCAGGCCGTCGTGCTGCGGTACTGGGAGGACCTCACCGAGACCCAGACCGCGGCGGCGATGGGCTGCTCGGTCGGGACGGTGAAGAGCCAGGCGGCCAGGGGCCTGGCCAAGCTCCGGGGGGCCACCTCACTCATCGGACTGACGAGCATCGGAGGCACGAGATGAGCAGGGAGTTCACGCCGGGGGGCGCGGAAGCCGGCGACGAGACCGCGGCCGTGTGGGCCCTGGGCGAGCTGGCCGGGAGCGTCGACACCGGGGCCGTCCCGTACGACCGGCTGGTCGCCGGGGGCAGGCGGCGCCTGCGGCGACGGCGGCTGCTGACCGCCGGGGCGGCGGCGGTGCTGGTCGCGGCCATCCTCGGCGCCGGGGCGGTGCTCGGCGAGAGCGGCCGGCAGGCTGCCTCGTCGGTGGTGGTGGCCGCGGCCTCCGCCTCCGCCTCCGTCACCGCCTCGGCCCCGGCCGCCGCGGCGGCCACCGCGAGCGCACCCGCCCCGGCCGTCGTGGGCGCACCCGGCCGGGACCCGTTCACCCCCGTGCGGGTCAAGGTCGGCGAGGGCACGGTGGACGGCCACACCTGGCAGGCCTGGACCGCACTGTGGCCGGCCGCCCCCACCAAGGAGGACGCCCTCACGCAGGCCCGGCTGATCCGGGCGGAGCGGCGCACCGCCAACCCGAACCTGCGAGCGGCCACCCAGGCGGACGTCGACCGCGACTGGAACCGCCTCCTCGACGTGGCGAACCTCTACTACACCGTGGACGGCCGACGGCAGGCCGAGGACGTCGTGAACCTGGTCACCGCTCCGGGAGGGATGGGTGGCGAAGGCCCGGCGATCGCCGTCGGCGGTGCGACGCTCGGGCTCAAGGACACGGGGAAGCTGGGCCTCCCGCCGGTGGTGATCGAAGGGGTCATGCCCGAGGTCGCGAAGGTCGTGGTCGACTGGCAGACCGGCGGCACCACCGAGGCGGTGCCCGTCCCGGTCGGGGACTCCCCGTGGCGCTGGTACGCGCTCATGGCGAAGCCGGGCACCGACGCCAAGACCGTCACCACCTACGCGGCGGACGGCTCACTGCTGCGCACCGACACCAGCTGGCTGCGCACCCACTGAGCCCGCCGGCCGGGCCCACGGGCGCAGCGCGGCCCCGGCCGGCGCCCGGGAGCCGACCCGGGCGCCGGGCAGTGCCGGGAGCGCCCCACGTGGACCAGCAGAATGCAGCTGATGCAGCTAAAATGCAGGCATGACCGCCATCACCATTCGTGACGTGCCCGACCCGATCCTGGACAACCTCAAGCTCAAGGCCGCGCAGGCCGGCAAGAGCCTGCAGTCGTACCTGCTCGACCTGTTCACCCGTGAGGCCGCCACGCCCTCGCTCGCCGACATGATGACGCGGCTCGACCGGGAGACCCGCGCCGATGTCAGCACCGCCGACATCCTCTCCGCGATCGACGACGGCAGGGAGCGCCGGTGACCTCGACCGTCGTCGTGGACTGCTCGGCCCTGGTCCGCGTGCTCACCGACCACGGCCCGGCCGGCCACGCGGCCCGGGACCGGCTCCGCGGCCTGGACACCCTGGCCGCCCCGAGCCTGCTCGACTACGAACTCGTCTCGGCCCTCTTCGGCATGGTCCGGGGTGGAAAGCTCGCCGAGAAGGAGGCGGCGAAGGCGATCGCCGACTACCAGTCCCTCGCCGTCACCCGGCACGAAACGCTGATCCTCTGGCAGCGGGTCCGGGAACTGAACCACAACCTCAGCGCCTACGACGCCCAGTACGTGGCGTTGGCCGAAACCCTCGGAGTGCCGCTCGTCACCAGCGACGCCCGCATCCAGCGCAGCGGCGCCGCCAGGTGCGCCATCGAGGTCTTCGGATAGCAGGGGGTTGTTGCGGCGTCGCGAAAACAGCATCGCGGAACGGCGAAGCCCCCGTAGCGAATTCGCTACGGGGGCTTCCCAGTTGTGGCCAGGGCCGGGGTCGAACCGGCGACCTTCCGCTTTTCAGGCGGACGCTCGTACCAACTGAGCTACCTGGCCGTACTGCACCGTCTCTTGCGAGACGAGCGATCCCGACGGGACTTGAACCCGCGACCTCCACCTTGACAGGGTGGCGAGCTAACCAACTGCTCCACGGGACCTCGAAGTGGCGAACCACCCGCGGTCTTGCGCACTGCACTGTACTACGGTACTGCGTGCCCCCAACGGGATTCGAACCCGTGCTACCGCCTTGAAAGGGCGGCGTCCTGGGCCACTAGACGATGAGGGCTTGCGGCCTGTCCCGCTGTTTCCAGCGTTCGGGGACGTCGAGAAGCATATGGGATGCCGGGCGGATCGCCAAAACGGGTTTCGGCCGGGTGGGGGGCGGGGGCCCGGAGGGGGTTCGGGAGGGTGCCCGGGAGGCGGGGTCAGGACCAGCCGAGTTCGTCCAGCTCGTGGTCGTCGAAGCCGAAGTGGTGGGCGACCTCGTGGATCACGGTGGTGCGGACCTCCTCGACCACCTGCTCGCGGCTCTCGCAGTGACGCAGGGTGGGGCCGAGGTAGATCAGGATGCGGTCGGGCAGGACGCCCGCGTACCACTCGCCGCGTTCGGTGAGCGGGGTGCCCTCGTAGAGGCCGAGGAGTTCCGGGTCGCTCGGGTCGGGTTCGTCCTCGACGAAGATCGCGACGTTGTCCATCATGGCCGCGAGCTGCGGCGGGATCTGGTCGAGTGCGTCGCTGACCAGCGTCTCGAACTCTTCCCGGGTCATCTCCACCGGATCATTGTCGGGCCTGGGGTGATGGTGTGCCAGGTGGCGGAGGCCGGTGTTTGATGGGGCTATGACGACCTCGGAGGGCGCGTTGGACGACGCCGTGGACGGCCCGGCCGGGACGCGGCCGGCGGTCGCGGCACCGGTGCGGAACCGGCCGCCGGTGCTGCGCGGGCAGGGGCCGGCGGTGGCGGTGGTCGCGGCCGGCGGGGCGATCGGGGCGGTCGCCCGGTACGCGGCCGGGCTCGGCTGGGAGACCGGGCCGACGGCCTTCCCGTGGACGACGCTGCTGGTCAACGTGGTCGGCTGCGCGGTGATCGGGGTGTTCCTGGTGGTGATCACCGAGGGGCGGCAGGCGCATCCGCTGCTGCGGCCGTTCTTCGGCACCGGCGTGCTGGGCGGCTTCACCACCTTCTCGACGTACGCGGTGGACGTCCGGCGGCTGCTGGAGGAGGGCCGGCTCGGGCCCGGGCTGGCGTACCTGGGGCTGACGCTGCTGGGCGCGCTGGGCGCGGTGTGGCTGGCAGCCGGGCTGACCCGCCGTCTGGTCCACCGGGCGGCCCGCCGGGGGGACGTGGCGGGCGGGGCTGCGACCGGCGGGGGCGCGACCGGCGGGGGCGCGCGGTGAGCCGGCTGAGCGGCCCGGCGCTGCGGCTGACGGTGCTGGTCGGCGAGAGCGACCAGTGGCACCACCGCCCGCTGTACAGCGAGATCGTGCACCGGGCGCGGGCGGCCGGGCTGGCCGGGGCGAGCGTGTTCCGGGGGATCGAGGGGTTCGGGGCGTCGTCGCTGGTCCACACGACGCGGCTGCTGTCGCTGAGCGAGGACCTGCCGGTGGCGGTGGTGATCGTGGACGAGGAGAAGCGAGTGCGGGCGTTCCTGCCGCGGCTGGACGGGCTGGTGGCGGAGGGGCTGGTGCTGCTGGACCGGTGCGAGGTCGTGACCTACGCGGGGCGCGGCCCGGGCGGGGCGGGGGAGACGCGGTGAACTGGCTGCTGGTGGTGGCGGGCGCGGTGGTCGGCGCGCCGCTGCGGTACCTGACCGACCGGGCGGTGCAGTCCCGGCACGACTCGGTGTTCCCGTGGGGGACGTTCGCGGTGAACGTGGTCGGCTGCCTGATCCTCGGACTGGTGACCGGGGCGGTGGCGGCGGGCGCGGCCTCCTCGCAGGTCCAACTGCTGCTGGGGACGGGGCTCTGCGGGGCGCTGACCACGTACTCGACCTTCTCGTACGAGACGCTGCGGCTGGCCGAGACCGGCGCCGGGCGGTACGCGCTGGCGAACGTGGCCGGCAGCGTGGCGGCCGGGCTGGCCGCGGTGTACGTGGGGGCGGAGCTGGCCTCGGCGCTCTGGAGCTGAGGCGCGGCACCGGGGCGGGGCGGTGGGGGCAGAGAACTGCAGTGCTGCCCGTGTCCCGTCGGGCCGGGCGCGCGTTGGGCACCGAAAGCGGTCGCGCGTCCGGGCGGCCCGGGCGGGGCGGCAGAGAGGGACCTCGGTGGCTTCGGTGACTTCGGTTCGAGCGGTGCAGGCAGTGCGGGCGGTTCGGGTGCGGGAGGCGGCGGCCCTGCGCTCGCGCGCCGTACGGGCGGCGGCGGTGCTGACGGTGGCCGGGCTGGGGCTGACCGGGTGCATGTCGGTCGGTCCGGCGGCGGAGGAGAAGCACGGCGAGGTGGCGCCGGTCGGGCAGGCCGGCCCGGCGGGCCGACCGGGGGCGACCGGCGGGCCCTCGGCCGTGCCGGCCGCCGGGCACCCGGGGAGCGCGTCGGGGCGCCCGGAGCGGCCGGGCGGCCCGCAGGCCGAGAACGCGCCGGGCGGGGCCGCGGCCACCGTGCCGGGCGAGGTGGTGCCCGGCGGGAACGGCGCGGTGGCCGGCGTCGTCCCGGTGCCGGGGCCGGGGGCTCCCGCCGGTGCGCCGGGCGGCGCTTCGGCGGGCGGGACGAACACCAGCCCCGCGCCGCACCCGGGCGGCGGGGCGTCGTCCGGGGCGGGCGGCACGGCGGGCTCCGGCGGTACGGGCGGCACCGGCGAGGGCCGCTCGGGCGGTTCGGCGGGCAGCCCCTCGGCCACCCCGAGCAGCCGCCCGTCGAGCACCCCGGAGCCCGAGCACAGCTCGCCGCCCGCGACCGTCCCGCCCGGCCCGGCGCCCTCCGCCGGCAGCTCCGGTTCCCCGGCCCCGAGCCCGCGTGCGGCTGCCCAATAGCGCTTTGTCCTGGGCATTTGCCTCCGATCCCTCGGGTCCTCTATGGTGGTAGATCGTTCGTTTGATTCATTTGACTGGCGCCCTAATCCCATCTGGCGCCCTTGGCGCGTTCCGGCGATCCGTGGCTGACCGCATAGAGGCGGTTGTGAAACAGAACCCCGGACTTTGGCGCGTGCCACTTCCGGAAGGTTCTGCATGTCTCTCGTTGACGACGCCCGCTTCGCCATGCCCGCGAACGAGGCCGCCGCCGATGTCACCGACACCATCGACACCATCGACACCGCCGCCGACGAGGTGATCGCCGAGGCCGTGGAGGCCACCGAGGAGGCGGCCGCCGAGCCGACGATCACCTTCGGCGACCTGGGCCTGCACGACGACGTCGTGCGTGCCCTCGCCAAGCGCGGCGTCACCACCCCGTTCCCGATCCAGGCCGCGACCATCCCGGACGCCCTGGCCGGCAAGGACGTGCTGGGCCGTGGCCGTACCGGCTCCGGCAAGACCCTCAGCTTCGGCCTGCCGCTGCTGACCCGCCTCGCCGACGGCGAGCGCACCAAGCCCAAGCACCCGCGCGGCCTGATCCTCGTCCCGACCCGCGAGCTGGCCATGCAGGTGGCCGACGCCCTGGAGCCGTTCGGCTCGGTCCTCGGCCTCAAGCTCAAGGTCGTCTGCGGCGGCACCTCGATGTCGAACCAGATCTACGCGCTGGAGCGCGGCGTCGACATCCTCGTCGCCACCCCCGGCCGTCTGCGTGACCTGCTGAACCGCGGTTCCGCCAAGCTCGCCGACGTCCGGACCGTGGTCCTCGACGAGGCCGACCAGATGGCCGACATGGGCTTCCTGCCCGAGGTCACCGAGATCCTCGACCAGGTGCCGGCCGGCGGCCAGCGCCTGCTGTTCTCCGCCACCCTGGAGAACGAGATCGACACCCTGGTCAAGCGCTACCTGAAGAACCCGGTCACCCACGAGGTCGACCCGTCGGCCGGTGCGGTCACCACCATGACCCACCACATCCTCGTGGTGAAGCCCAAGGACAAGGCGCCGATCACCAACGCGATCGCCGCCCGCAAGGGCCGCACGATCATCTTCGTCCGCACCCAGATGGGCGCCGACCGCGTCGCCGAGCAGCTGATCGAGGCCGGCGTGAAGGCCGACGCGCTGCACGGCGGCATGACCCAGGGCGCCCGTACCCGCGTCCTCGGCGACTTCAAGGACGGCTACGTCAACGTCGTCGTCGCCACCGACGTCGCCGCCCGCGGCATCCACGTCGACGGCATCGACCTGGTTCTCAACGTGGACCCGGCCGGCGACCACAAGGACTACCTGCACCGCTCCGGCCGCACCGCGCGGGCCGGTCGCTCCGGCGCCGTCGTCACCCTGGTGCTGCCGCACCAGCGCCGTGGCGTCTTCCGCCTGATGGAGGACGCGGGCGTCGACGCCAGCCGCCACATCCTGGACCACGCCTTCGACGCGGAGGTCGCCCGGATCACCGGCGCCCGTTCGCTCACCGAGGTCCAGGCGGAGAGCGCCGCCAACATCGCCGGTGCCGCCGAGCGCGAGCTCGCCGACATGACCCGCCAGCTGGAGCGCGCGCAGCGCCGCGCCACCGAGCTGCGCGAGGAGGCCGACCGGCTGGCCGCCCGTGCGGCGCGCGAGCGGGCCGAGCTGGGCATCGAGGACGAGGAGCCGGCCGCCGAGGCGGGCGACGAGGCCACCGCGGAGGCTCCGGCCGCCGAGGAGACGGCTCCGGCCGCCGCCCCGCAGGCCGAGGAGCGCACCCCGTCGTACCGCGAGGCGCGCACCGAGCGTCCGGCCTTCGGCCGTGACCGGGACCGTGGCGGCGACCGTGACGACCGTGGTGGTCGCTCGGGTGGCTTCAACCGGGACCGTGACGACCGTGGTGGCCGTTCCTTCGGTGACCGTGACGACCGTCGCTCTGGTGGTGGCTTCAACCGCGACCGTGACGACCGTGGCGGCCGTTCGGGTGGCTTCAACCGGGACCGTGACGACCGTGGTGGCCGTTCCTTCGGTGACCGTGACGACCGTCGCTCCGGTGGTGGCTTCAACCGCGACCGTGACGACCGTGGCGGCCGTTCGGGTGGCTTCAACCGGGACCGCGACGACCGCGGCGCCCGCTCCTTCGGTGACCGTCCGGCCCGCTCCTTCGGCGACCGCCCGGCCTTCGGCCGTGACCGCGACGAGCGCGGCGGCAGCAGCCGTCCGTTCTCCCGCCGTGACGACCACCGCGCCGGTGGCCGTCCGCAGGCCGACCGCGGTGGCTTCAACCGCGACGACCGCGGCGCCCGCTCCGGCGGTTTCGACCGTGACCGCGGTGGCTTCAACCGCGACGACCGCAAGCCGCGCTGGAAGAACTGACGCCGCACCGGCGGTAGTCGACCGCCGGCCCGGCTGAACGTACGAAGGGCCCGCTCCGTCCCCCGGAGCGGGCCCTTCGCGTTCCCCCGATACCCCCCGACACCTCGTCGTGCTCCCCCCGAGGTGTTGTTCTGGGAGTGAGAATAACCTGTGGCGCCGCGCAGCGGTAGTCCCGTAGCCTCCGGGGCATGAGCAGCAGACTGCATGACGTGGCACGGGTGAACGAGGAGATCGCCGAGCGGGGGAGCTACCGGACGGCCGGTGGTGAACTCGTGCAGGTGGGGGAGCAGTTGACGGCGGCACGGGCCGGGACGGTGTCGTACTCGCCGCAGGCGCTGGACGCGCTGGTGGCGGCGGGCGAGCCGGGGCCCGGGCCGGAGGCGGGGCCGGGGTCGCGCGGGAGCGTCGAGGTGACGGCCGAGGGGAGCATCGAGGCCGCCCGGCGGCTGGTCGCGGCCGGGGCCGGCCCGGTCGGGGTGCTGAACTTCGCCTCCGCCCGCAACCCCGGCGGCGGCTACCTGCGCGGCGCCCGCGCCCAGGAGGAGGACATCTGCCGCAGCGCGCTGCTGTACAGCTGCCTGCTGGAGGCGCCGGACTACTACGAGGCACACCGGGCCTCCACCGACCTCCGGTACAGCCACCGGGTGATCGTCTCGCCCGACGTGCCGGTGATCCGCGGCGGGCGCGGCGAGCTGCTGGCGCAGCCGTACCCGGTCACCTTCCTGACCTCGCCCGCCCCCAACGCCGGTCAGCTGGAGCGGCGTTCGGCCGGCACCGACGTCCGGGGCGTGCTCGCCGAGCGGGCCGTGCGGGTGCTCGCGGCGGCGGCCCGGCACGAGGTGCGCACGCTGGTGCTCGGCGCCTGGGGCTGCGGGGTGTTCCGCAACGACCCGGCGCAGGTCGCCGAGGCCTTCGAGGGCGCGCTGGCCCGGTACGGGGCGGCCTTCGAGCGGGTGGTGTTCGCGGTCTGGGACCGCTCGCCGGTCTCGGCGAACCGGGCCGCCTTCGAGGCCCGGTTCGGTGCGGAGGCGGCGCGCTGAGGGTTCGCGGCTGGCGGTTACCGCTTGCGGGTGGCGAGCGCCGTCGCCGCCGTGGAGGCCGCCGCGACCACGCCGGTGACGGCGAACACGGACGGCCAGGCGCCGATCCGCTTCGCCAGCGGGTGCGAGCCGCCGAAGGCCGCCACGTACAGGCCGGTCAGCGCCGCCGCGGTGCCCGTGCCCGAGCTGCGGCGCCACTGCGCGGCCGCCCCGGCGCCGGCCACCGCCAGCACCGCGCCGCCCAGCTCGCGCCGGCCGGTCCAACGGGCGACGCCGTAGCCGCCGACCAGGCCGCTGGCCGCGGTCAGCGTGGCGGGCGCGGCCGCCGTGAGTACGTTCGGAACCTTCGCCATCGTCGACTCCACTCGTCACGGGTGAGGCTGGTGGGGCCGGTAAGGGCCCGTCGACTTCCGACCCTAACCCGACCGCGCCGGCGGCCTTCCGGGGCGGCCTTCCGGGGCCGCCGGGCGGGAGCTGCGGGATGCGTCGGGCGGGAGTCGCGGGAAGCGTCGGACACGCCTCAGCGGAAGGCCTGCTCGACCGAGTGCCCCGGGACGGTGCGGGCGAGCCGCTCCGCCGCCTCCGCCGGGGAGAGCACCCGTTCCAGCCGCAGGTCGCCCGGGACCTCCTGGATGAACCGCCCGGCCGCCCAGCTGCGCTCGTACGGCAGCGGCTCCAGGACCAGGGTGCGCACGCCGTCCAGCACCGGGACGTCGCTCGGGGTGCCCTCGTTCCAGATCCAGGAGCCGTCCGGCGCGACCAGGTTGAAGGCGCCGGTCGCGATCACCCGGCGGCCGTCCAGGAAGGCCGTCCGGGCCAGCGCCACCACCTCCGGGTCCTGCGGGGTGCCGGGCAGGTGGCCGCCGCCGATCAGCACGTCGGCGAGCAGGGTGTGCAGCTGGAAGGTGTCGCTCAGGCCGCTCATCCGCAGCAGGTAGCCGGTGCCGGTGGGGCGGTCCAGCACCAGCAGCGGCTCGTCGTCCGGCATCAGCGCCAGGTGGGCCAGGCCCTTGAAGTCGTGCTGCTCGCCGCCGTACCGGCCGAACAGCTCCACGAGTACCTCGGTCACACCCGAGGCGCGGGCCTCGGCCCGCACCGGCGCGTGCGAGTACACCGCCCAGGACGCCTGCTGCCACAGGTGCAGCGTCCACCAGCCGACCACGGCCAGGTGCGCGTGCCACTCGTCCAGCAGCGCCGGGTCCGCGATCCGCGCGTGCGCCTCGGCCGGGTCGTCCTCCTCCGGGTCCGGCAGCGGGCCGCCGCCCGTCCCGGCCCAGCGCCGCAGCAGCAGCTCCACCCCGGTCAGCGCCCCGCGCAGGCCGGCCAGCACCGGGCCGGCGCAGGCCACCGGGTCGGCGCCGTGCTCGACACAGGCGCCCACCACCATGGCCAGGTGGGCGCGGGGGAACGGCGGGGCGTCCGGCAGCAGCGCGGCCAGCCGGGGGCCGGCCGCCACCCGCTCCTGCGGGGCGGCCGAGCCGAACAGCCCGCCGACCGCGCCGAGGGCGGGGCCGAAGCGCTCGTCGTCCCCGGCCGCGACCACCGCCTCCAGTTCGGCCACCGCTTCGAGGAGGGCGGGCTGCTGACGGTGCGACGGTGTCTGCTCGGTGGACATTCGCCGCAGCATAGGCGGCCGGACCGGTCCGGTCGAAACGCCCCCGCACCTCGGCCACGGTCGGCCACGGGGCTGTCGGTACCCGGTGGCAGACTTCGACCGTGACTGACTCCGCGATCACCGACGGCAGCTACCTCGTCCGCAACGTCGGCAGCGGCCTGCTGCTGCAGGTCGCCGGCGCCTCCCGGCGCAGCGGCGCCCGGATCGTGCTGGGCGCGGACGACGGCACCGACAACCAGCTCTGGCACCTCACCGCCGTCCACCCGGGCGGCGCGCTCTTCCACATCGAGAACGCCGCCAGCGGCAAGCGCCTCGACGTCACCGGCGCCTCCCCGGACGACGGCGTCCCCATCCAGCAGTGGGGTGCCAACGCCTTCGGCGCCCAGGAGTGGCTGCTGGAGGGCCACGTGGACGCCCCGGGCACCTACACGGTCACCAGCTTCATCAGCGGCAAGCCCCTGACGGCGCCGGAGCCCCCGGAGGAGGGCGTCCGGCAGTGGGAGGACACCGACTCTCCGACCCAGTGGTGGCGCTTCGAGCGCCGGGCCTAGCGAGCCGGGGGCGGCCGTACGTCACCGGCCGGCGGGCTCAGGTCTCAGGCCTCAGGTCTCAGGTCTCAGGCCTCAGGCCTCAGGCCGAGAGGTTGGCGCGGACGGCGTCGAGTTCGGCGTCGGTGGCGCCGTGGTGGCGGAGGTAGGCCGGGATCGTGCCGTGGTGGGTGTGGATCCAGGCGAGGGAGGAGGCGATGAGTTCGGCGCTGATCGGGCGGGAGAGGCGCTCGGCGCCGGTCTCGTCGATGTACGGGGCGGGGCCCTTGTCCAGGCCCAGGCCGATGTTGGAGAGCAGGAAGTCGGCGGTGATGTCGGCCTCGGAGGCGCCCAGCAGGGACTGCAGGACGGCGATGGTGAGGCCGGTGCGGTCCTTGCCGACGGCGCAGTGGACGACGGCGGCCAGCGACTCCGGCGCGGCGAGGCGGCGGACGACGGCGGCCAGCGAGCGGCCGGCCGTCTCGGCCATGAAGGGGTAGAGCGAGGCCTGGTCCTCGGGCCACGGCCGGTCGACGTCCCCGCGGTCGGCGGGCAGCGTCGGCAGGCTGAGGGCCTCGTGGTCGAGGCCGTGCCGCTGGTCCGGCCAGACCTCCAGTTCGAACGGGCTGCGCAGGTCGATCACCGTGCGCAGGCCGAGCTCCTTGAGCCGCCGGGCGCCCTCCTCGGTGAGCGTGTGGAAGGACCCGGAGCGGTACAGCACGCCCCGGCGAAGGGTGCCGATCCCGCCCGCGTCACGGAAGTTGCGCACACCGGGGATGTCGATGAAGGCGTCGGTCATGGCCACCACCGTACGGGCGGGGGCGGGCGCGCGGAAGGAAACCGGAGGGGACCGTTCGGTTGCGGGCCGACGCTGTCCGAAAGCGGCCCCCGGGACCGGAACCGGCACCCGGGACCGGAACCGGCACCCGGGGTCCGCCTTCGGCCCCGGGAGCGGGACCGGGCCCTCAGCGTCCGCCGGAGACCTCCAGGAACGCCCCCGTGGTGTACGAGGCGGCCGGGGAGAGCAGGAAGAGGATCGCCTCGGCGACCTCCTCCGGCCGTCCGCCGCGCTGCATCGGCAGGCCGGGGGCGACCCGGTCGACCCGCCCGGGCTCGCCGCCGAGCGCGTGGATGTCGGTGTGGATCAGCCCCGGCCGCACCGCGTTGACCCGGATCCCCTCGGCCGCGACCTCCAGCGCGAGGCCGCGGGTCATCGAGTCCACCGCGCCCTTGGCCGCCGCGTAGTCGACGTACTCGTTCGGCGAGCCGATCCGGGAGGCGGCCGAGGAGACGTTGACGATGGCGCCGCCGCGCCCGCCGTACCGGGTGGACATCCGGCGGACGGCCTGGGCCGCGCACAGGAACGGGCCGGTGACGTTGGCGGCCCAGATCCGGTTCAGCCGGTCCTCGTCGATCTCCTCCAGCCGGCACTGCCGCTCCAGCGTGCCGGCGTTGTTCACCAGGCCGGTGAGCGGGCCGAGTTCGGCGTCCACGGTGGTGAACAGCCGCTCCACCCCGGCGGTGCGGCTGACGTCCGCGCGCACGGCGAGGGCGGTGCCGCCCTCGGCCCGGATCGCGTCCACGACGGCGGCCGCCGAGGCCTCGTCCGTACGGTAGTTGACGCAGACCCGGTGGCCGCGGCGGGCGGCCAGCACGGCGGTGGCGGCACCGATGCCGCGGCCGGCGCCGGTGACGATCAGGACCTCGTCGGTGGCGGCCGGGGCGGTGCCGGCCGGGGCGGCGGTGGTCGGGGCGGGGGTGGCGGCCGGGCTGGTGCCGGTCGGGTCGGGGGTGGCCGGGTCGGGGGTGGTGGTCGACATGGCCCGTACGCTACCCGGCCGTTGGGCCGAGCCCGCCCGCTCCGGCCGCCCGCAGTGCCGCGATCCTGGGCGCCCGGCTCCTCGGCGAGTCCAGGCTGAAGCCGCGGGCGTCGCCGAGCTCCTCCCGGACGAAGGCCTCGGTGCGGGCCACCGCAGCCCGCAGGGCGTCGTCGAGTGGCACGAAGGGCAGCAGGACGATCTCGGCCCGCTCGGTGTCGTACTCCCAGAGCCCGACGATCCGGCCGCGGTCGAGCACGAGGTGGGTCTGCGGGTCGGCCTCGCCGCCGAAGGTGCGGCCGGCCCGGCCGGCGGGCACCGGGCGGGCGGCGTCGGCGGGGTCGAGCAGCCGGGGCAGGTCGCGGTGCAGCAGGTGGATGCCGTCGATGCCGGCCAGCAGGGTCGGGTGCGGCTCGCGGGGCGGCGTGAACTCGGCGAACTCCTCGACGAGTTCGGGCGGCAGGAGGAGTTCCGAGCCGGGCGCGAGCGGGACCAGGCCCGCCTCGGCGACGGCCCGGCGGGCGGTGGCGGCGGTGAAGCCGGAGAACCAGCGGAAGTGCCGCAGGGTGGCCGGGCCGGCCCAGGAGAAGTAGCGGCGGGCGAGGTCGACCGCGGCCCCCGCGACCGGCTGGTCCCAGCCGACGTAGCCGTAACGCTGCTGGTCCAGACGGCCGTTGACGGGCACCCGGCGGACCCGGCCGCGCGACTGCAGCAGCCCGAGGGCGAGCGGCAGGGTGGTGGCCAGGCCGCGCTTCCTGCCCGCCTCGCCGAGCGGCCGGACGGCGTCGCCGACCGCCTCCCGGATCGTGGTCGGATCCAGCGGACCGCCCTCGGACAGCACGCGCTCGACGGCCAGGCAGAGCTTCTCCACCTCGTCCCGGCCGACCCCCAGATTCCGCTCCGCCGCGGCCAGTTCACCCTCCGGGGCGGCCGCGCCGACGGCCAGACCGAGCGCGAAGTCGGCGGCCGGAAGCACGTACGTACAGCCCCGCGCGGACGGTAGCTCGTGCACCTCCAGCCGGGCCACCGCCTCGTCCACCGCGGCCCGCCCCAGCCCGGCCCGGGCGAACAGGCCCAGGTACGGCGCCGCGCCGCCCACCGAGCGGGCCCAGCCGGTGGCGGCCAGCACCTCGGCGGCGGACGCCCCGGTGTGCGGGCGGTCCAGCCACTGCCGGTGCGACCACCAGGCGCGCAGCTTCTCGACGCCGACGGCGCCGGGGTGTTCCGAGTGGGGATCGTGCTCCATGCGGCCAGTATCGGCGGCCGGACCGGCCCCGGACCGGAAATCGCTCGCCCGGCGCGGCCCGCTCCGGAGAGGATGCGGTACCAGTCCGCAGCCCGTCCGTCCGGCTCCCGGGAGGAGACCGCCCATGCCCGCCGTTGCCGCTCCTGCCGTGCCCGCTGCCGCCCTGCCCGTCGGCACCGTCCTGCTCGCCGGGATCGTCGGATCCACCGCGTACGGCTTCGCGCACGCCGGCTCCGACATCGACCGGCTGGGCCTGTTCGCCACCCCCACCGAGGAGTTGCACGGCCTGCACCGCCCGGCCGAGTCGCACGTCACCATCGAGCCCGACCTCACCCTGCACGAGGCCGCCAAGTGGTGCCGACTGGCGCTGGGCTGCAACCCGACCGCGTCCGAACTCGTCTGGCTGCCGGACGACCTGTACGAGACCCGCACCCCGCTCGGTGACGAACTGATCGGCATCCGCGCGGCCTTCCTCAGCGCGCCCGCCGTACGGAAGGCCTATCTCGGCTACGCCGACCAGCAGTTCCGCAAGCTGCTCACCCGCGACCGCGCCGAACCAGCCGCGCGCCGCCGGGCCGCCAAGCACGCCCGGCACCTGGTCCGACTGGTCGAGCAGGCCGTCCGGCTGCACGAGACCGGCCGCAACCTGATCCGCCTGCCCGACCCCGAACACGTCCGCGAGTTCGGGGAACGCATCGCCGACCGGCCCGCCGTCGCCGAGTCCCTGCTCGCCGACGCCGCCGACCGCCTCGACCGCCCCGGCGTCCTGCCCACCGCCCCCGACCCGCGCCCCGTCGAGGCCTGGCTCCGCCGCGTCCGCGCCGCCCACTACGCCGCGCTCTGAGAGCCGCTCCACACACCCGGCGCGCCCGCGCAATCCACTGGCGGAGCCCTGGGCCCTACCGGGTAGGATCGCCGTGGCCCTCCCACCAGGTACCACCGGGACCACGGGCCGCGGGGCACTAGCTCAATTGGCAGAGCTGCGGACTTTTAATCCGTAGGTTCAGGGTTCGAGCCCCTGGTGCCCCACCTGGAACGAGGCGGTCACGCCCGCTCCGACCTGCATCGCAGCACCCCGGCCGGGTTCCTCGGCCGGGGTGCTGCTGCGTTTCCGGGCCCGAGCGGGGTGCTCGGCGGGGCGGTCACCGGCGGGCGCGCCACAGGCCGTAGAGGCCGACGCCGGCGCCGGTGATCACCGAGAACCCGCCGCTGCCCGCCGTCAGGTAGACCCCGGTGGCGATCACCAGGAGGGTGACGAGGGCGATCAGGTCCAGCGTCCGGTGTCGGGTCGATCCGGCGGGGCCGTCGGCCTGTTCGGGGGGCTGCGGGGCCTGTGGGGCATCTGCCCCGGTGGGGGTGGGGAGAGGGCGGGAGTCTTCGTCCGTCATGGTCAGAGCCGACCAGAAGTCCCGGGCTGGGCCTAGGCAGCCGTACGGCGGGGTGCCGTTCTTGAACGGCGGCCCGTCAACGGGCGTTCGAGAACGTTCAGGACTGTCCACGGTCGTTCGAAGTACGCTGTGCGCGAAGCTAACTGAGGTAGCGTCGACAAGGAGAGTCGTGGCAGAGCGACCGGCGGAGACCGACCCGGGAGATCTCGCGGCCGTCGCCGCGTACGACGAGCGGTTCGCCGCCTTCGTGGACGACCTGAACCGCCTGCACATCGAGTACGGCGCACCCTCGTACGGCGAGATCTGCGGCGCGGCCCAGGTCTTCAAGCTGACCAAGGCGGGGATC
The DNA here is from genome assembly GCF_000716875.1 of Streptomyces novaecaesareae. Lineage (GTDB taxonomy): Bacteria > Actinomycetota > Actinomycetes > Streptomycetales > Streptomycetaceae > Kitasatospora > Kitasatospora novaecaesareae. Next base: position 52,578 of record NZ_JNWQ01000038.1, read on the forward strand.
GCCGACCTCCTGACCGGCAAGCGGCTGCCCGCGGTGAACTTCCTGCTGGAGTTCGTCCGCGTGGTCAGCAACCCGCTGCCGGTGGACGGGCGGACGCCGCGCGGCCACAAGGCGCACCCGGAACTGATCGACCGCTGGCGGCGCCGGTGGGTGGACCTCCGGTCGCTCAACCGGCAGGTCAAGGCGCCGTTGGGCCGCATCCGGAACGCCGGGAAGCAGCTGGTCGAGGAGGCGGAGCGGACGGCGGCGCAGAGGATCGGTGCGGCCGAGGAGCGGGCCCGGGAGACGCGCGCCCGAGCGGAGGTCGAGGCAGCGTTCGTCCTGGAGGAGGCCCGGCAGCAGGCTGCGGGCCTCGTGGAGGAGGCCCGGCAGGAGGCCGCCCGCCTGGTGGAGGGAATCGAGGCGTATGCCGAGGGCGCGCGGGCCAAGGTGGATGCCGAGGCCCGGCGGGTCCGGGCCGAGGCGGAGCGGGTCCGGGCGGAGGCCACCCGGGTCGCGGTGGCGCGTACGGCCGAGGCGGACCGACTCCTGCGCGCGGCGCGGGAGGAGGCCGAGGGCGTGCGGCTGGGCGCGCGCGCCGAGGCGCAGGAGATCGTGGACGAGGGGCGGCGGGTGAGTCGTCTGCGGACGCCCACGGCGCTGCGTGAACTCCGTGGGACGGCCGAGCAGATCATCGAGACGTACCTCCCCTTGTTGCTTCGGGCGATCGCCACAGGTCAACTCTTGGGACCGGGCAGCCTGAAGATCCCATCCGTCGGCCTCCACGGCCGGGACGACGTGGGACTACTGGCCCGTTGCTTCGACACGCTCCTCCATGAACTCGCGACCGTCGCCGCCGAACAGACCCGCCGGTTCGGCAACACCCATGCGGTGTTCACCAATCTGTCGCGCCGCAGCGCCGGCCTGGTCCACCGGCAGCTGACGCTCCTCGACGCGTTGGAGCGCCAGGAGCCCGAACAGGAGCAGTTGGAGGGCCTGTTCAAGCTGGACCACCTCGCGACCCGCATGCGTCGCCACTGCGAGACCGCGCTCATCCTCGCGGGCGCGGAACCGCGCCGCTGGGCCCGTCCCGTCCCGCTGATCAACGTGCTCCGCGCCGCCACGTCCGAGGTGGAGGAGTACCAGCGCATCGACATCGCCGCCGTACCGGAGGCCGAGGTCGCCAGCCGTGGCGTCACGGACGTCATCCATCTGCTCGCCGAGCTATTGGAGAACGCCACCCTCTTCTCTCCTCCGAGCTGCAGGGTTCAAGCGACGGCCCACGGTCTGCCCGACGGCCGGCTGGTGATCGAGGTCGTCGACTCCGGTCTCGGCATGTCCTCCGAGACGTTCGTCGCCTTCAACCGGCACCTCGCCGACGCGGTGCCCGTGGACCCCTCTGTCTCCGACAGCATGGGCTTCCTCGTGGTCGGCCGCATCGCGCTCCGCCACGGCATCCAGGTCCGGCTGGCGCCTGCCGACACCGGAGGGACCGTCGCGTCGGTGGTGCTCCCGGCCGACCTGGTGGTGGACCCCGTCGGCGACACCTCGGCGGACGGTGCCGGGCCGATCGGTGACGGTGACTCCTGGCAGTCCGCCGTGATCTGAGTCGCCGAACCTACTTCGGGCCGAAGAGGTCGTCCAGCTTCGAGGGCCAGTCCCCGTCCGCGAGTTCGGCCGACATCAGCAGATCCCGCCAGTCGGTCTCCAGAAGCAGGATCGCGTCGTGCAGCCGGTCCGGGCTGCCGTCCGCCAGGACCACCAGGGCGGCGGTGATCCGTTCGCGGTCCTGCCCGTGCTGGACCCGGCCTTCGGCCTCCTCCAGCAGGGCGGCGGTGGCGTCGGCCTCCGGGCCGAAACGGTCGGCGAGCCTTGCGGCGACGCGGTCGGTGAGTGCCATGCGTCCTCCGGGAGTTCGACGGGGCGATCGATGGTGGCAACGCCCGCCGAGGCGGGTCAAGAGGGGGTCGGGAGGACTTCGACGCCGGGGGTGAGGTGGAAGGGGCTGGGGTCCTCGACGTGGCGGCGGTCGGCGGGGGAGAGCTGGTCGCGGCGGTCCAGCCAGCTGGTGAGGCGGGACAGGGCGCTGCGGTCGCGGTCGGCGGGGTCGGCGTCGGCGGGGCCGGACTCGCGCAGCAGGACGCGGGCGGAGCGGCCCGCCGGGTCGGTCGGGTCGGCGGGGGTGGTGGCGAGGACGGTGAAGCTGGTGCCGGGGGCGAAGGTCACCCGTGGGTCCTCGGTGCCGGAGCCGAAGGCGGCGGTGCGCCGGCCGGTGGCCGACCAGATGAAGAACTCGACGGAGGCGCCGTGGAGTTCGACGGCGGGGGCGGTCAGGCCGGTGACCGGGGCGGGCTCGGTCAGCCGCTGACCGACGCGGTAGTGGGCCAGCAGGGCCGCCGGGTCGGGGCCGGGCGGGGCGCAGAGCAGGACCGCGCCGTGGTGGCTGGGGAGGCGACGCAGGCCGGAGGCGAGGCAGCGGAGGAAGGGGGCGAGCGCGGGGTCGCCGGAGCGTGCGGCCGTGACCAACTCGGCGCGGGGCACCGGGATTCCGGTGTCGCCGTGGTGGAGGAGGACGGCGGCGAGGTCGGGCTTGATGTCGTCCTTGGAGGTGGAGCGCAGCCCGGGCAGCCGGGTCGCGACCTGGTCGACCCGGCCGGAGCAGCGCTGGTAGTGCTCGCCGAGCAGGGCGCGGACGGCGTCGCGGTCGTCCGGGCCGCTGACGGTGGCGACAGCAGTGGTTCCGGGGGCTGGGGCGGGCGAGGCCTCCGGGGTGAGCAGGCGGGTCTGCGGGTGGGCGGGCGGTGCCGGGGTGGCGTCGGGGTCGTCGCTGTCCGGGTCGTCGCTGTCCGGGTCGTCGTTGTCCGGGTCGTCGCCGTCCGGGGCTTGGTCGGGTGGCTCGACGGGTGCGACGGGGGGAGCTTCGTTCGGTTCCTCGTCCGGGGCGGGGGTCGGGTCTTCGTCCGGGTCGGTCTCCGGTGCGGGGAGGGGGAGTTGGGCGACCGGTTCGGTGGGCGGTTCGGTAAACGCTTCGGTGGGCGGCTCGGGCCGGTGGCCGCCCTCGGCGGCGGTGCGGGCGGGGGCCGGTGCGGGCGCGGGCACGGCAGCGGAGGACGGGACGTCGGGCGTCGATCCGTACGTGGCCGGGGCCACCGGCCTGCGGGGCCCGGCGGCGGGTTCGTCCGGTCCGCCGCTGGTCGAGGTCCGGATGGGTGGGCCCACGGCTGCGGGTACCGGCCGGGGTGCCGGGTCCGGAATCGGGTCCGGAATCGGGGCGGCGGCAGGAGAGGCCGCCACCTTGCCTTCGGCCTCGACCTCGGCCTCGGCCTCGACGGCGGGTTCCTCCGGAGCGGGGCCCAGGGCCGCCGGGGCCACCGGTGTGGCCGGGCCGGCGATGGCCGCGGGAGCGGAGGCGGTGACGGCGGCCGGGTGCGATGCGGCGACGGGTGCCGCGTGCATTACCGCCGCCTGCACCACCGCCTCCTGCCGGGCTGCCGGGCCGATCCCGTACGCCACCGGTGCCACGCCCGGCACGGCTCCGGCGGGCTGTTCGGGGCCGAGCCAGTCCAGGTCGTGCATCCGGGCGATGAAGCGGGCGATCCGCTCGGTGGAAGGTTCCAGCAGTCCGTGGACGAGCAGCCCGAACCCCTGGGATCCGGCCCCCGGGAGGTGGTCGAGCAGCTTGCCCAGCTCTTCGAAGACCTCGGCGTCGACCGGGCGGTCCCGCTCGCCGACGATCAGCAGCGGGCGGGCCGACTCGGGCCGGCGGAAGCGCGGGGTGAGGATGTGCGGGGGCTCCGGGCGCAGCCAGAGGCCGGCCGGGACGGCCTCCAGGGCCCAGTAGGGGAAGGCGTCGAAGACGGCGGGGCCGGCGGTGTGCCAGGTCGCGCCGCCGTTGCGCCAGCCGGAGGGGACGGTCCCCTGGCCGGGGGCGGCGGCGAGGCGCAGCAGGTAGGGCTCCCAGCAGGCGTGGCCGTGGGAGTCGAGGACGTACGAGGTGGGGCCGCCCGGCCCGATGACGGGCAGGCCGATCGCGGCGTTCACCGGCCGGGCCAGCCGGGCGGACAGCGCGCCGGTGAGCGTGGCGAGTTCGGCGGGGGCGGCCCAGGGGGCGCTCACCAGCAGCCGGGCCGATCCGAGGGGCAGGGCGGCCACGGTGTCCGCGAAGTCCTCGGGCAGCAGGACCGGCAGTGCGGGTGTTCCGACGACCAGGACGACGGTGCCGGGCGGTGCGTCGGCCAGCGCGAGGTCGGGCAGCGGGCCGGAGGGTCGGGCGGCCGGGTGGGTGAGCCAGTAGCCGGTCGGCAGCCGCTGCACCTGGACGGCCGGGGCCCGGCCGCCGGTGGGGGCGGGCCCTGCGGGCGCGGCCTGAACGGTGGGAATCGCAGGGACTGCAGGGACAGCAGGGACTGCAGGGACTGCAGGGACCAGGGGGACCGCAGGCACGGCCGGGACGACGGCAGCGGTCGGAACGGCGGCGTGGTGCGGCTCGATCGGGGCGGTGGCGCCGATGATCTCGCGCACCGGGCGCGGTGCGGCGCCCGGGGCGCAGTGCCACCAGGAGGCCCCCTCGGGGGCGCCGTCGGGGGCGATGACCTTGAGGTTGCCGTCCTGGGTGATCTCCACCAGGCCGTCCGGCGCGACCACCGGCAGGCCCGCCCGGTCGGCGACGACCTCGGCGGGCCGGCGGCCGTTGGGGGCGAGTGCGGCGAGGCCGGAGGCGGCGAGCACCAGGCTGGTGGCGCCTCGGGAGCGGGCGATCACGCCGAGGTCGGCCATCCGGTCGCGCAGCACGGGGGCCGAGTCGGGGGCGGCGGCGACCACGATGATGCTGCCGGGCACCGGGCGCAGCGCCCCGACGGCGGCGGACAGTTCGTCCTCCCCGGCGGTGGACGGCGCGATGACGAAGTGCGGGCCGACCGGCCGCAGTTCGGACCGGATGACGGTCGGGGCGCCGACCTGCGGCCCGGCGACGGCGGGCACCCGGGCGGGCGCGTCGGCGCCGTCCGGGCCGGAGGGCAGCTCGGCTGCCGCGCCGCGCCACCGGCCGAACCGGCGACGGGGTGCGTCGGGCGACACCGGGTCGCCGGCGGGGCGGCCGCTGCGGGAAGGACTCATCGCCGGGGTAAACGGGCCGGGCTCGGCCGCGGGTTCAGCCGCCCGGTGGCGTGGGCGGGGTGACGGTGTGGGCGGGGTGATGCCGTCACCCCGCCGAGCCGCCGTCCGGGTCCTCCGGGTCGGGCATCAGGCCCGTCTGCACCTGGACGGTCCGGCGCCTGGTGATGTGCAGGGCGCGGCCCGGCGGCAGCTGGCGGGGTTTGACGCTGCCGAACAGGGTGCCCTCGCTCGGCGGGCAGGACAGCAGGGTGACCGGGGTGTTGACGTCCTGGAGCCGGCGCAGCAACTGGTCGGAGTAGGCGCGGCCGATGCCGTTGGCGGAACGGGCGACGATCAGGTGCAGGCCGAGTTCGGTGCCCTGGGCGAGGTGGTCGAGGATCGGGCCGAACGGGCTGGTGCCGGACTGGCCGGGGATGAGGTCGTAGTCGTCGACGATGATGAACAGCTCCGGTCCGGTCCACCAGTCGCGCAGCCGGAGCCGGGCCGGGGTGATCTCCTCGCCGGGGAGCCGGGCCTCCATGGCGCGGGCGGCCCCGGTGACGACCTGGCGGAGCACGTCGACGGCGACGGCGTAGCCGAGCCGGTACTCCTCCGGGACGCTGTCGTACAGGCCGCGCCGGAAGTCGATGAGCATGATCCGGGCCTCGGCCGGGGTGTAGGCGGTGGTGATGGCGTCGACCATCAGGCGCAGCAGGTTGGTCTTGCCGCTCTCGCTGTCGCCGACCACGAGCAGGTGGGGGGACTCCTCGAAGTCGTGCCAGAGCGGGGAGATCGCGGTGTCCTCCAGGCCGATGGCGACGCGCAGCCGGCCCTCGGGGGCGGGCAGGGAGGCGGCGTCGAGCTGGAGCGGCAGCATCCGCACCTCTGGGGCGCGCGGGCCGGTCCAGTGCTCGTTGACGGCGTCGACGAGGTCGGCGACGCCGTCGGCCAGGCTGTCGCTGTCGCCCTGGCCGTCGATCCGGGGGAGGGCGGTGAGGAAGTGCAGCCGGTCCTGGGTGAGGCCGCGGCCGGGGACGCGGGGGACGGTGTCGGCGGCCCGCATGTTGATCATGGAGTCGATGGGGTCGCCGAGCCGCAGCTCGAACTTGGTGCCGAGCTGGTCGCGCAGGCCGCTGGAGATCTCGCCCCAGCGGGCGGCGGTGACGACCAGGTGGACGCCGTAGTTGAGGCCGCGGCCGGCGATCAGGGTCAGGGCGGGCAGGTAGTCCATGAACTCCTGGCGCAGGGTGCCCCAGCCGTCGACCACGAGGAAGACGTCGCCGTGGCGTTCGTCGGCGAGCGCCGGGTCCCCGGCGGCCCGGCGGCGGCGGAAGGTCGCGACGGAGTCGATGCCGAGTTGGGCGAAGCTCTGCTCGCGGCGGGCGATGATGCCGTTGATCTCGGCGAGGGTGCGGCCGACCCGCTCGGGCTCGTGACGCCCGGTGACGCCGCCGATGTGTGGCAGCCCGCGCAGCGCGGCGAGCGTGCCGCCGCCGAAGTCCAGGCAGTAGAACTGCACTTCGCGCGGGGTGTGGGTGAGCGCCAGGCCGGTGATCAGGGTGCGCACCAGGGTGCTCTTGCCGCTCTGCGGGCCGCCCGCGATGCCGACGTGGCCGCCCGCGGCCGAGAGGTCGGCGGTGAGGAGTTCGCGCAGCTGCTGGAAGGGGCGGTCCACCACGGCGACCGGGACGGTCAGGGTGCCGACCGCGCCGCGGTCGTCCGGGGCCAGGCCGTGCTGCGGGGTCGGGGCGAGCGGCGGCAGCAGCTCGTCCAGGGTGGGCGGGGTCTCCAGGGGCGGCAGCCAGACCGCGTGGGCGGGCGGGCCCACGTCGAGCATGCGGGCGGCCGCCAGCTCCAGCAGGGTGTCGGTGTTCTCCTCCTCCTCGGCCCGCCGGGCTTCCTCGGCGGCCAGCGCCTCCGGATCGGGACGGCGCGGAGCGGTGTACTCGGTGTCGTAGCGGACGATCTGCCCGGCCACCGCGGCCTGTTGGGCCGCCCCGCGGCGGCGCCGGTACGGCCCGGAGACGTACGCCGCCTTGAAGCGGGTGAGCGTGGCGATGTCGCTGCGCAGGATGCCGTTGCCGGGCTGGGAGGGCAGCTGGTAGGCGTCGGGGACGCCCAGGACGCCGCGGCTCTCCATGGCGGAGAAGGTGCGCAGGCCGATCCGGTACGACAGGTGGGACTCCAGGGCGTGCATCCGGCCCTCGTCGAGGCGCTGCGAGGCGAGCAGCAGGTGCACGCCGAGCGACCGGCCGAGTCGGCCGATCATGATGAACAGCTCCATGAAGTCGCGGTGCGCGGACAGCAGTTCGCTGAACTCGTCGACCACGATGAAGAGCGTCGGCATCGGGTCGAGCTGGGCGCCGGCGGCCCGGGCGGTCTCGTAGTCCAGCAGCGAGCTGTAGTTGCCCGCCGAGCGGAGCAGCTCCTGGCGGCGGTTCAGCTCGCCGTGCAGGGCGTCGCGCATCCGGTCGACCAGTGCGGCCTCGTCGGCCAGGTTGGTGATCACCGCCGAGGTGTGCGGGAGTTCGTCCAGGCCGAGGAAGGTGGCGCCGCCCTTGAAGTCGACCAGGACGAAGTTCAGCGTCTCGGAGGAATGGGTGAGCGCGAGGGCCAGCACCAGGGTGCGCAGCAGCTCGGACTTGCCGGAGCCGGTCGCGCCGATCAGCATGCCGTGCGGGCCCATGCCGCCCTGCGCGGACTCCTTGAGGTCCAGCTCCACCGGATTGCCGTCCGCGCCGACGCCGATCGGCACCCGCAGCCGCTGCCCGCGCGGGCGGTCCGTCCAGCTGCGGCCGACGTCGTGCTGGTGCAGGTCGTTGATGCCCAGCAGGGCGGTGAGGTCGAAGTCGGTGCTGAGCGGCTCGGCGGCGTCCAGCGAGTCGCCCAGCCGGTACGGGGCCATCACGGTGGCGAGGCGGCGGGCGGCCGGGACGCTCAGCGCGTCCGGGCGGCCGAGCGGGGTCGCCTCGTCGCGGCGGTTGCGGTCGGCGGCGACGAGGTCGAGCCGGTCGCCGGTGATCCGCAGCCGCAGCCGGAACTGCGCGTGCTGCCACTCCACGGCCCCGGAGAGGTCCAGCAGCACGGCGTTGCGGTAGCCGGCCAGCAGGGCCCGGCTGCTGCTCGGCAGCTTGACCCCGTCCAGGACGATCACCGTGTACGGCTCGTCGCGGCCCGGCTGCGCGTCCGGCTCGTACGGCGGACGGTCGGTGAACTCCGGTCCCAGCAGCTGCTCCAGCTCCAGGATCGACTCGGCGACCAGGCGCACCGGCCCGGCGCCGTCGGTCTCGGTGGGGTGCAGGGCGTGCGGCAGCCACTTCAGCCAGGCCCAGTCGGCGCGCCGCTCGGGGGCGACGGCGGCGGCGATGCGCAGCTCGTCGGGGGCGTGGAAGAACGCGAGCTGGGCGAGCATCGCGCGGGCCAGGGCGCGGGCCGGCTCGGGGTCGGCGGTGTCCGGGTCGTCCTGGCCCGGGGGCCGGGTCTCGGTGCCGGTGCCCGTGCCGGTGCCGGTGCCCGTGCCGGTGCCCGTGCCCGGGCCCGCGGCGGTGTCCTCGTCCTCGGGGTGCTCGCAGCGCAGCAGCACGTGGGCGTAGCCGCGCACGTGGAAGGCGATCGGCTGGGCGTCGATCGAGCCGTAGGCGTGGATGAACCGGCGCAGCGCGTGCGCGCACAACGGTTCCAGGTCCTCCACCGGCTGGGTGGACAGCGGGGCCAGCTTGACGGCCAGGCGCTGGGTGCCGGTGGCGATCCGCACGTCGCCGAAGTCCGGGTGGGCGGTGCGCCGCTCCCACAGCCGCGAGGTGCGCACCAGCGAACCGAGCGCGCCCGGCTCGGGGTGGCGCCAGGCCAGGGCGAGCCGCTGGTCGACGATGTGGCGCCGGACCTGACGGCGCATCTGGGAGAGGTAGCGCAGGTAGTCGCGGCGTTCGCCGCGCAGTTGGCGCTTGCGGTCGCTGGCGCCGCGGATCAGCTGGGTCACCAGCATGCCGACGGCGGACAGGCCCATCATGCCCATCGCCACGTAGGTGAGCGGCCCGCCGGAGGACTGCGGGTTGAGGAAGATCATCACCATCGAGAGCGAACTCAGCGCCATCGGCGCCATGGCGATCATGTTGGACATGCCGCTCTGCTGCTCCGGAAGGACCGGTGGCTCCTGGAGTTGGAGCTCGCCGTCCGGCATCGCCGGTCCCGGTCGCCGGGGCGGGCGGTCGACCACGACCACGCTCAACGGGCTTCTCCTCTCGCGGCCCGGCGGGGTCGCCGGAGGCGGTGCGGGCCCCGGCGGCCCGGGCCGGTCGCCGGTGGCGGTGCGCCCGGCGGCCCGGGCCCGCGTCGCACCCGGACGTACGGCCCGCGGGGGTCCGCAGGTTCAGCGGGGCGGGTCCGGCGGCCCGGGACGGGTGTCTGGGGCGGACGTACGTCCAAGGACGGGTCTCTGAGGCGTACGTACGTCCAAGGACGGGCGTCTGGGGCGGACGTACGTCCAAAGCCATGCGTCTGAGGCGGACGACATCCAAGGACGGGCCTCTGAGGCGTACGTACGTCCAAGGACGGGCGTCTGGGGCGGACGTACGTCCAAAGCCATGCGTCTGAGGCGGACGACATCCAAGGACGGCCCCGGTGCCGCCGCCCGCCCCGGTGTCGCCGCCCCGCGTGCCGCCCGGTGAACCGCCCGCCCGCCGGCGTCCGTTCCTGGAAGGGGAGACCGGGCAGTCCGGCCGCAGCGGAGGGGCGCGACAGGTGAGCGGTACCACGGTGGCGTCAGGGCTGGTCCGGCTGCGGTTCCGCGCCCCCGAGGCCTCGTTCGAACTCGCCCTCCCCGGGGACGTCGTGCTGGCCGACCTGCTGGGCGCCGTCCTCGACTACGCCGGTGCCGCCGTCGAGGAGAACGGCACCGAGCACTCCGGCTGGGTCCTCCAACGCGTCGGCGGCCCGCCCCTCGACGAGGAACGCACCCTGGAGGGCCTCGGTCTGCGCGACGGCGAGGAGCTGTTCCTGCGGCCGGGCCGGGAGGCGCTGCCCGAGGTCCACTTCGACGACCTGGTGGACGGCGTCCGGGCCGGCACCACCGCCCGCGGCGACTCCTGGCGGCCCGCCGTCACCCACCACCTCGCCCTGGCCCTCGCCCTGGTGGCGCTGGCCGGCGGCCTGCTGCTGCTCGCCCTGCCCGGGCCGGCCGGCCCGCGCTGCGCCGCGGCGGCCGTCGTCGCGGTCCTGCTGCTCGGGGCCGGGGGCGCGGTGACCAGGCTGGTCGCCGATCCGCCGGCCGGGATCGCGCTGGGCGCCGCCGGGGTGGGCTACGCGGCCGCGGCGGCCGCCCTGCTGCCCGGTGTCACCGGCCCGGCCCGCCTGCTGGCGGGCGGTTCGGCGGCGGTCGGGGCCACCGTGCTGGCGCTGGCCGTGATCGGCGCCGGCCCGTTCTTCGCCGGGCTGGCGGTGGCGGCCGTCCTCGCCCTCGGCTCGGGCGCGCTCGCCGCGTACGGGGTGCCCACGACCCACTCGGCCGCGGTGATCGCCGCCGCGGCCGTGCTGTTCGGCGCGTTCGTGCCCGGCCTGGCCTTCAAGCTGGGCGGGCTGCGGCTGCCCGCGCTGCCCCGCAACGCGGACGAACTCCAGGAGGAGATCGAGCCGTTCCCGGCCGAGGACGTGTTCGCCCGCAGCCTGGTCGCCGACAGCTACCTGGCCGGCTTCTTCGTCGCCGTCGGCGCCGTGTGCGCGGGCGCCCTCGCCCTGCTGGCCACGGCCCGGGACGGCGGCTGGGGCACCACCGCGATGTCCGCCGACCTGTCGCTGCTGCTCCTGCTGCACGCCCGGGACATCGGCGGCGTCCGCCAGCGGCTCGCGCTGCTGCTGCCGGGTGCGCTGGGCGTCGCCCTGCTGGCCTGGCGCACCGGGCAGGACGCCGAACCGTCCGGCCGGTTCGCGCTGTTCGCCGTCCTGATCGCCGTCGCCGCCGCGCTGGCCGTCGCCGCCTGGGCGGTGCCGGGCCGCCGGCTGCTGCCGTACTGGGGCCGGGCCGGGGACGTGCTGCACTCGCTCGCCGCGCTCGCCCTGCTGCCGTTGGCGCTCCAGGTGCTCGGCTTCTACCAGATGATGCGCGGCCTGGCGGGCTGAGCCGCCCCGGTTGCCCCGCCGCCCCCGACTGCGCCCCCGCCGCCCCGGCCGCATCGCCGGCGGCCCGCTCCGCACCCCGCCCCGAGGAGGACCACCGCCATGCAGTCCCGACGCGACCAGGTCCAGGCCCACCTGTTCGTGATGAGCCGGGTCGCCGCGGGCATCCTGCGCGCCGAGCCGGACGCCCCCGACACCCCCGTCGGCCGTACCAACCGGGGCGCCGTGCTCGGCCTGGCCGTCGCCCTGCTGATCGGGGCCGGCGCCGGCGTCTACGGCCTGATCAAGCCCGGCGGCGCGACGGGCTGGCAGAAGCCCGGCACCCTGGTCGTGGTCAAGGAGAGCGGCGCCCGGTACGTCTTCGCCGACGGCCTGCTCCACCCCGTGCTCAACGAGGCCAGCGCCAAGCTGCTCGCCGGGGACCAGCTGAAGGTCGACCAGGTCTCCGCCCGCTCGCTGGACGGCGCCGCGCGCGGCACCCCGATCGGCATCGTCGGCGCCCCGGACGGGCTGCCGGGACCGGCCGCCGTCGGCGCCGCCGACTGGCTGGTCTGCACCGTCCAGACCGCGAGCGCCGCGACGGGCCCGAGTACCGCGACGGGCCCGGCTACCGCGACGGGCCCGGCTACCGCGTCGGGCCCGGGCGCCGCCCGCAAGGCCCCGCAGCTGTCGGTCGCCGTCGGCACCCGCCCGGGCGGCCGCGCCGCCGGGGACCAGGCCGTCCTCGTCAGCACGCCCGACGGCGCCACGAGCCTGCTCTGGCACGGCCGCCGGTTCGCGGTGGACACCGCGGGCGGCGCCGTCCGCGCCCTCGGCTACACCGCCGCCACGCCCGTCCCGGTCCCCGCCGCCTTCCTCGCGGCCTTCCCCGCCGGGCCGGACCTGCGCAGCCCCGAGGTGCCCGGGCGCGGGCAGCAGGGCCCCACGCTGAGCGGCAACCCCACCCGGATCGGCCAGCTGTTCACCGGCACCGGCGAGGAGCGCTACCTGCTCGCCGAAGCGGGTCTCGTCCCCATCAGCGCCACCCAACTCGCCCTGCTGCAAGGGGATCCGCACACCCAGCAGGAGGCGTACGGGGGCGGCCGGGTGGCGCCCGCCCCGGTCGGCGCGGCCGACCTCGCCGCGCACTCCGCGCCCGCCGCCGCCGCGGCGGCCTTCAGCCAGGCCGGCCTGCCCGGCCGGGTGCCGACGCTGCTCGCGCCCAAGGGCGAACAGGCGCTCTGCGCGGCGCTGCGCTCCGGCTCCGAGGGCGGCGAACTCGACGTCGTCGTCCCGGACACCACGTCCGTGCTCGGCCTGCCGCCGACCCTCCAGCCCGGCGTCATCCCCAGCTGCACCCCGGCCGACCGGATCGCCGTCCGGCCCGGCGGCGGCGCCCTGGTGCGGGCGCTGTCCGGCGGCGGCTTCGGCACCACCCTCTACCTGGTCACCGACACCGGGGTGAAGTACCCGCTGGCCTCCGCCGCGGTCGCCGACCGGCTGGGCTACGGCAAGGCCGCCCCGGCCGCGGTGCCCGGGCGGCTGCTCTCGCTGCTGCCCACCGGCCCCAGCCTCGACCCGGCCCCGCTCGCGGGCGGCGTCGTCCAGCCGCAGGCCGCCGCCGAGGGCCGCTGCGCACGGTGATCCCCGGCGGCTGCCGGGGTTGAACCGCCCCGCCGGGCACGCCCGTTCCACCTGAGGGGCCGACTCCGTCGGCCCGCGGCACACCTCGCCGGCCGGGACCGGCCGGCGCTACCGGAGGAGGTACTCGCGGTGACCCAGCAGACGACGATCGACCAGAACGTCCTGGCCGGCATCCGGACCCAGGTCGAGGAGCGGTACGCCCAGATGACGCAGACCGCGGCGTACATCGAGGACATCAACACGGCCGTCCGGGACAGCTTCTCGGGCGCGGCCAGCACCACCTTCCAGAACCAGATCGGCGCCTGGCTGGAGCAGTACGCGCTGGTCAAGCGGGACTACGAGGCCTTCCACTCGAAGCTCGGCGACGGCGGCAACATCTTCAACTCGGCCGACGACCACACCAACACCATCGCCACGGGCGCCCTGGGCGGCGGCCCCGGGCAGCACGTCGAGGACGTCCTCAACCCGCGCTAGCCGGCGCCCGCCTCCGCCCCGACACCCCCCGAATCCCGAATCCCGAATCCCGAAGGGAACGCACCATGGGCAGCATGTCGCTCCACTACGCGGGCATCGACAGTGCCATCACCGACCTCGAAGCGCACGCCAAGACGATGCACGACGCGATGACCTCGCTGCGGGACTACCTCAACGGCAAGATCAACGTCGAGCTGCAGGGTGACTTCTCGGTGGCGGCCGGCCAGCTCGCGACCACGCTCAACACCGCCGACGGCCAGATGACCGGGAAGATCGTCGCGGCCCACCAGGCCCTGACCGAGATCCGCAACGTCATCAAGGACGCGGACATGCGGGCCAGCAGCCACTTCGACCACGTGCAGGGCTGATCGCCATGGGAACGAACGGCGACGGTGGGGACGGCGGTGGCGGCGGCAACGTCGTGATCACCGACGGCTACCTGGACGACTTCGCCACCAAGAAGTTCGCGGACCTCATCGGCAGGATCAACAAGGACGCGACGGTGGTGAGTCTCCGGCAGCTCGGAACGGGCGCGATCCCGTTCCTCGACGGGACCGACTCCGAGCGGTTCAAGAGCGCCAGCGGCCTGGCCGACGCGGTCAAGGCCTACTGCGGCGCGATCGACGGGATCCTGACCGCCTTCGGCAAGCAGCTGACCACGCTGTCCACCGACCTCCACATGGCGGACCTGTACCTGAACAACGCGAAGGACCAGGCCCTGGACTACGCGCAGTTCATGAAGCTCGCCGAACGGACGCTGAACCCGGGCCCCACCAAGCCCTGACGGTCCGCCGGCGAATCCTCGTCACCACCGCGGAGCCGGTCCGGCCACGGGCCGGCCCCGCCTCACGTCCGGTCGTGCCCGGCCGAAGAAGGGTCCGTCATGGGCTACACATGGGAAGACGCGATCACGTTCATCGGCTCGGTGGACGGCAAGACGCCGACCACCGCGACGGACGTGCACAAGGACGACAAGCTGTGGCTCAAGTCGGACGGCCGGATGGCCGGCGGCATGTACGAGTTCCAGTCGAAGGACTACAACCCCAAGGGGCTGGACGTCTGGGTCGCCTGGTACTTCAGGTTCCAGACCGCGAACGGGCACGTGACCAACAACGGCAGCTACGTGGTCGGTGCCCACATCGACTACCCGAACATCGACGGCGCGGGCGGCAAACTCGGCGGGTTCACGGGGAGCGTGGGGCCGCTCAAGGTGCTCGTCGGTGCCACGCCGAAGAAGTACGGCCGGATCGACGCCACCCAGTTCGCGGACGTGGCGACCCTCCTGGGCGACATCGTGACCAAGCTCGACGGCTGGCTGAAGGAGGTCGAGGGCTGGGCGAGCACGGTCGCCGGGAAGGACAGCGACTGGCAGGGCAGCGCGGCGGGGGCCTTCCGCGCGGTGCTGATGGCGTTGCGCAACGAACTCGACGGCGGCAAGCGCAACATCGCCCAGGGCGATCTCGGTTCCTACCTGACGACCTGCAAGACGCAGCTCGAAGGGGCGATCACCACGCTGAACACGGGCTGGGAGGAGTGGTACAACTCGTACCGGGCCTGGCCGACGAACTGTGTGAACGACGCGCTCCTGGAGGGCCTCAAGGGCGCGACGCTGGAGGTGAACCCCACCGCCGTCGGCGACGTCTCGTTCAGCAGGGCGGTCGACGAGAGCAAGATCGGGGGAATCTCGAAGGACGTCGGCGGCCTGGACAGCCTGAAGTTCACCCTCAAGGGCGCGGCGTTCGGGGACCCGGCCGCGGACCCGGACGGCTTCTGGAAGGCCGTGGAGAAGCGGGGACGCGACATCTGGCTCCAGCACGTCGTCGACGTCCTGGACAAGGCCGCCGACACGGCGCTCGGGAGCATCGCGACGGCCTACGGATCCGCTGCGGGGGTGATCAAGCCGGACCCGTTCCCGCTGATCATGCCGACGCCCAAGGACCCCAAGACGGGCGACCCGGGCGCCAAGGACGACCCGAACAAGAAGGACGAGAAGACCCCCGACCCGAAGCTCGACAACCTGGGCATGGGTGGCGGCGGCGGTGGCGGCGGCCCCCAGACCAAGAACCTGGGCGGCGGCCCCGACCTCAAGAACCTGGGCCTGGGCAGTGGCGGCGGAGGCACGGGCGGCAAGGGCAAGCTGGACCTGACCGGTGCCGGGGGCGGATCGGGCGGCAACCACGGCGGGACCGGCGGGAACACCGGGCTCGACCTCATCAACCCCAACCTCGGCAGCGGCGGCCTGAGCGACCTCTTCCCGGGCGGCAGCGGCTCCAGCCGCCCGGTCACCGTGCCGCCCGGGTCCGTGATCAGCAAGGACGGCCGGATCGTCGACGAGAACGGCAAGCCCGTCCTGGACGCCAACGGCAACCCCATGGTGGCCGGCCCGAACTACACCATCGGCCCGGACGGCACCCTGCGCGACGAGAAGGGCAACACCGTCTCGCAGTACCGGCAGCTGCTGGCCGACCGGTTCGCCGACGGCGGTAGTGGTGGTGGCGGTGGCGGCGGCGGGGACGACCTGCTGACGCCCAGCCACTTCGGCGCCGGCGGCTTCTCCTACAGCACGATGGGTCTCGGCGGTGCCTCCGGGGAGGGCTCGGGGGGCCTGCTCACCCCCGGCGGCGGCCCGGTGATCACCGGCATGGGCGGCGGCATGAGCAACCGGGCACTGGCCTCCGGCGGCGACCCGAACGCCATGAAGGCCGCGGTCGACCAGGCCAACGCCGAGCGCGTCGCCGCCGAGAAGGCCGCCCGGGCCGCCGCCCAGGAGCAGTCCCTGCTGACCGGCCGCCAGACGGCCACCAGCTCCGGCGGCATGCCGCCGATGATGCCGCCGGGCGGCGCCGGCATGGGCGGCGGCCAGGGCGGTGCCAACGACAAGGACCGCCGCCGCACCACCTGGCTGGCGGAGGACGAAGAGGTCTGGGGCACCGAGACCGGTGCCGTGCACGGCGTCATCGGACGCTGACCGCGCCCGGCGCCCGGATCGGCGCCGCAGGAAGACGAAGAGACGGGAATCCCACATGAGCAACCCCTTCGCCGAACAGATCGCCCAGGCGATGGCGGAGATGCAGACCGAGCTGGCCAGGGCCGAGGAGCTGCAGAAGGAGATGTTCGAGCTCACCTCCTCGGTCACCTCCAAGGACCGGATGGTGACGGTCAAGGTCGGCTCGCAGGGCCAGGTCGTCTCGATGACCTTCCAGACCGACGCCTACCGCGAGATGGCCCCCGCCGAGCTCGCCAAGGTGCTCACCGACACGCTCAACGAGGCCCGCGCCAAGGTGGGCGAGCAGATCGCCGAGCGGATCGGCCGCTTCGACGGCCTCGGCGAGACGCTGCGGCTCAACATGACGGGCGGCACCGAGCTGGACGAGATCCTGGCGCCGCTCTGGGAGATGAAGCCCGACTACCAGCCCGAGGACCAGACGAAGAAGGCCGACCGTCAGGAGGAGTTCCGTGGGTGATCACGGCACCACCGCGAAGACGGACCAGCTCAAGACGAGTTTCGGCAAGTTCTTCGACCTGAAGGAGATGGTCGCCAAGGTCAACAAGGAGGCCGAGCACATCAACGACCTGAACCTCACCGTCGGCGGCAGCGACGAGATCGGCAAGCAGTACCACAGCCAGGTGGACGAGGGCACCAGGAACCTGACCGACCTGCTCCTCAAGATCCACTCCACGATGGCGGCGGTCGGCGAGAACGGCGAGGCGCTGGCCGACACCCTCGACAAGGCGAACGACCATGCCGGAGAGATCGCCAAGTTCTGAGCCGCCGCTTCCGAGCCAAGGCTTCCGAACCGCCGCCCCTGAACCACCGCCTCTGAACCACCGCCTCTGAACCACCCCCTGGACCGACCGGAAACGGCAGGCAGCACGTGTCCCACTCGTCGATCGAGGTCAGCGCCTCGACAGCGCGCTTCTTCACGATCATCACCGGCATGCCCTGGCCGGAGATCAAGGAAGGCGACCTGCGCGACATCCGGGACGCGTACGAGCAGTTGGCCAAGGACCTGCCCGAGCTGCGCGACCTGATCGCGACGGTGGCGGCGAGGTGCTTGCGGGAGTTCCACGGCCAGGCCGCGCAGACCTTCGGCCAGCGGATGAACTCGTTCATCGGCGAAGGGGAGGGCCACGGCGAGGACTACGTCGCGGGGGCGACCAAGTCCGCCAAGGAGCTGGCCGCCTGCGCCGGCGACGTGGCCAACTCGGTCGAGTACACGAAGTGGATGGCGATCGCCCAGCTGGTGCAGCTGATGATCGAGATCGCCCTGGCGATCTTCTGGTCGCCGTTCAGCTTCGGCGCCAGCCTGTCCGGGCTGGTGCTCAAGAAGCTGCTCACCAAGGCCGCGCTCAAGGCCCTGATGCTGTACCTGCTCAAGACCATCCTGATGCACACCTTCTCGGGTGTCGTCGGCGGCGTCATCCTGGACCAGATCCTCCAGAAGATCCAGCTGGACCAGGGCAACCGCAAGACCTTCGACAAGGAACTCACCAGGCAGGCAGCGCTGTTCGGCCTGATCGGCGGCGTCCTCGGCGGCCCGCTGGACCTCCTCGGCATGGGCCTCGGCAAGCTGCTCGGCCGGCTCCTCGGCAAGAGCGGCGGCCGGCTGCTGGCGGACAAGCTCAGCAACTTCCTGGTCCACGGTGACCTGGAGGGCCTCAAGGGCCTGCTGGAGGCCGCCGCCAAGGGAGCGGAGAAGGCAGAGGCGGGCTCGCTCGGCAAGATGAGCAAGGCGGCGCTGGAGAAGTCCGAGCAGGAACTCGCCAAGCTGTCCTTCGGGAAGAAGGAGGCCAAGGCCTTCTCCCGGGAGCTCGGCGGGCTGATGGAGGCGGCCTCGGAGCAGCTGCGGCACGGCTTCGGGAAGACCGGCAAGGGCACGCTCTCCGAGATCTTCGTCAAGGACATGGAGCGGATCTTCGGCAAGCACCTCGGCCAGAGCCTCGGGAGCAAGGAGATCGCCGGGAAGCTGGGGCGGGAGTTCGGTGAGGCCTTCGCGGGTCACTGGGGGTCCAACGAAGCCGCGCGGGCCGGGGTGAAGGACGCGCTCTCCGGGGTCTTCTCCAAGGAGGTCGGGCAGAAGCTCTCCGCCCGCGAGGTCACCATGCTCACCGAGCACCTGCCGAAGCTGGCAGGGGAGTTGACCGAGGGGAACAGGATGTTCCAGCTCGGCTCGGCGCTCGGCAACTACATCCGCAGCGGTGTGCAGAACGTGCTCACCGAGGGGTTCTACAACCTCATCTTCGACGACCGGCACGAGTTCTCCGTCTCGGCGGGGAGCTTCGTCGGCGGTGTGATGACCGGGGCGATGGGCCACCTCATGCACCTCGGTGCGCACCCCGTGATGACGAGGTACCACACCTGGGTGCAGGAGCAGCAGTCCAAGCTGGTCTCGGAGGGGGCGTCGAAGTACTTCCCGCTCTACCACCCGATCAACTTCGCCGCCCTGGCCTGCCTGGCCTCCGGCAAGGTCGTCCCGTTCCCGGTGCCGCGGATCGGCCACCCCGGGGCCTTCGAGATCGCCAAGCTGCACGGCGCCTCGCTGGACGACATCGGCAACGCCATCAACAAGTTCGCGGGCGTGGAGCACGAGTCGCCGAAGGCCGACCCGGAGGTCGCCGAGGCGATGCAGAAGCTGCTGGACCACCTGGAGCTGACGACGGGGGACCACGGCGACTCCGACTCGATCGGCCTGGCGGGCCTGCACTTCCTGGGCGAGAACCAGAACACCGACACCCACGTCGAGCCCGCGCCGCCGCACCGGAAGACCTCCAGCCCGGGGGAGCCCGAGCCGGAGACGGCCGGAAACTCCAACAAGCAGACGGCGAAGTCGAGTTCGTCCGCCGCGACCCCGCCGGTCCGGCTCCAGTCCGACCCGGACCAGCCGACCGGGCCCAAGCCGGACGCCTCCAAGACCGAGGCGCCGAAGCAGGAGGCGCCGAAGAACGGCGAGCCCGGCAGGCCGACCCCCCGCCGCACCCAGTCCGGCGACGAGCAGGCGGCCCGGCAGCCCGAGCCGCGCGAGACCCCGGAGGAGAAGACCGCGACGGCGACCGCGAGCGCCACCGCCGCCCGCGTCCCGACCTCCTCCGACCACCAGCCGGGCCCGAACCCGGCCCCGCACCAGCCCACCCCGCACCAGCCCACCCCGCGCCCCCCGGCGCGGGAACCGCGCACCGAGCAGCAGCCCGACCCGAACATCGCGTCGGTCCTGCTGGGCCAGGAGCACCGCCAGGAGCAGACCCGGGACCGCCGCACCGGAGTCCAGGAGGATCGGGATCCGAAGCTGCAGTACCTGGTGGAGGATGCCAACGGCGAGCTGCACTACCTGCCGGCGGAGCGCGACGACGACCTGCCGATGTCGCCGCCGAACCACGACACCGTCCTCAGCACACCGTCGGACGACCGGTTCCCCCGGACGCTGCAGGACGGAACGGACGGCACGACCGGCGGTCACACCCAGTCGAACGACGACACCGAGCAGCAGCCGCAGCCGCCCGTCCAGCACCACCTGCCGGCGGCGGACCCGGTCAACTTCCCCGGCTGGCAGTACTACGTGGACGCCAACGGTGCGGCCGCTGCGCCGCTGCGCCCCGACCGTACGCCGGGCCGCCCCGGCCCGGGGCCGCTGACCGACGCCAACGGGGTCGTGCGCGACCACGACGGCTGGCAGTTGAAGCCGGGGGTGGACCCGGCGTCGCCGATCGCCGCGTTCCCGCGCGCCTGGCAGCGCCCGGCGGGCGCGCCGGAGCGGGTGTACTACCCGGAGGGCTGGAGCGCCGACACGATCGCGCGGCGGGTCGTCGAGGTGGTGAACGGCAACCAGGCCCACTGGCGGCCGGACGGCCTGATCGGGGTGGTCGGCCGGGCCGGGGACGTCTGGATCGAGGCGGTCCTCGACCCGCAGGGCCGGCTGCTGTACCACCGCCCGCTCCCCGACGTCCCCGTTCCTCCCGCCCCCCACGAGGCCTGGAACGAGACGGCCGTGGCCGGCCGGGGGGCCCGGACGGAGCTCTTCGGGTACGACAAGGTGAGCCTTCAGCGGGTGCGGTTCGACACCGGGCAGGAGGGCTTCGAGTTCACCGTCCGGGTGCACCTGGAGCCGTCCGCCGGCATGACGCACGCCGAGCAGGAGGCGGTGCGGCAGAAGGTGCGGACGCTCGCAACCGAGTTCACCGCCGGCCAGCAGACGGGTGCCGACGACGGGCAACTGCTCAACGTGCGCGTGGAGTTCACCGAGGCGGCGAGCGCCGACGCGGTCACGGTCCCGGTCACGCCGGGGATGGAACCGACGCTGCGGGACGTGCTGCCGCAGCAGTTCCGGGAGGCGGCGGGCAAGCACGATCTCGACTTCGTGATGGGGACCCAGACCCGCAAGGCGCCGCGGGTGACCGAGGTCCACGTCGCCGAGACCGGCTCGGGCGGCCCGCGGTCCTCGTTCACGGACGCGGCCTGGGGCAACCCCCGCCGCGGCCTGCCCCCGGAGTGGAACGATGCCGAAGCCCGCATCGCCGCCCGGCACGTGCTGCGCACGGGCACGGCCGAGGTCGTGGGCGAGCCCGTGGCGGACCGCCCCGCCCCGAAGGTCCACCGCGGCGAGTTCGCCGGGGTGCGGCTCAGCGTCCGGGTGGAGGAAGGCGTCATCGCCGACGTCTGGGGCGAGCCGCACCAGAAGCTGCGCCCGCAGACGACCGCCCCGGTGCACGAGCCGGAGGTGGTGCTCGTCCCCACGAAGGAGATCAGGCCTCCCCAGGACGCGTTCACCCGCGCCACGGCCGACCGGCGGTGGGAGTCCTTCGACGCCCGTCGGGTCCGGCTGGCCGACGGGGACACCGAGACAGTGCTGACCGTCCGGGTCCACCTGAACCTCGACCCGGCACTGGATCCCGCGGATCCGCAGACCGCCGCGTCCCTGGAGGCCCTTCGGCAGCGGGGCAGGGAAGGCGTCGAGAAGGTCTACAACCTCGGGCAGCGGCTGCCCAGCGGCGACCTGCTGCGGGTCGAGATCGAGTTCGTCGCCGACGCGGGCACCGCCCACCACACCGTCGCCATCGTGGAGAAGTCGGCCCGGGAGAACCTGGGCGAGTGGGGTCTGACGACCGAGTCGCGGGTGATCGCCCACGAGATCGGCCATGCGCTCGGCCTGCCCGACGAGTACCGGGAGGCGAAGTCCAGGCGCCGGGCCGTCCACCAGGAGCCCGGGATCATGGCGGGTCGCCACATCGACGCGTTCGGCCGGCCCTGGCTGGACATGGACCACTCCGACCGCGGCCCGGCCCAGGCGCTGCCCCACACCCCGCCGGCCGTCCGGAACCTGCGGCAGCTCGGCGGAGTGGTCGACGCGGCCTTCGGCCGGGACCGCGGCCCGGCGCCGGACGGCGACCGGCCGGCCCGGGCCCGGTTCCGCGAGGACGTGCTGCGCCGCGCCCTGTACGGCGGGCCGGACGGCCTGGACGGCCACCTGGTACCGCCGCTGGGCTCGGAGCGCGCCCGCCCGCAGCGGGTGCCCGGGTCGGAGCAGCCCAACGGCACGTTCAAGGTGGTCGGCGGGCCCGGCGCCGCGCCGGCGATGCACGTCGGGGAGCTGGCCGACCACCGGCCCCGGTCGGCGCGGACCCGGACGGTGTTCCCCGAGCACTGGACGGCGGACGACGCGTCCTACGCCGCCGAGCAGGCGTACCACCACGCCCGACGCACCGGCAAGGTCACCGAGACCGGCACGTACGCCTACCACTGGGTCGGCGAGTACGGCGGCGTGCGGATCGAGGGCGAGATCAAGGCGGGGGAGTTCACCTCCTTCCGCCCCTCCGACGACCAGGGCGGCCTGGACACCCCGGCGTACGTCCCGTGGCGCTCGACCGGCGGGGCCTTCGACCTGAGGGTCGAGGACCTGGTCCGGTACGGCGACCGGCACACCCTCACCGGGGTCCACCACGAGCCGACCACGGCGGCCGCCACCGCCCACGGCATCAAGGTGGACGACACGCCGCTCCTGGTCAACGACAACGGCACCTACCGGGCGGGCATCCGGTTCCTCGACCCGGCCGTGACCGTGGGCGCCCCGATGTCCGAGTTCGAGTCCCGCTGGCACCGGCGCGCGGACTGGGAGACCCACACCTTCTACCCCAAGGCATGGACGCCGCACGAGGTCCTGACCGCGGTGGAGAAGGCGTACACGGCACGGCACACGTCCGAGACCCTGGAGTCCGGCGCCGTGCGGTGGGTGGGCGAGGCGGACGGCGTACGGATCGAGGGGATCGTCCGGGACGGCCGTCACCTGACGCACCGCCCGACCGCCGAGCAGCCGCTCACCGCCTGGACCAAGGCCCCGGCCGGGGACGGAACCGGCGGGCCCGCCCTGACCGGCCGACACGTCCGTTTCGCCGACGGACAGCTGGGCATCGAGGTCAAGGTGCCGGTGCACCTGCGCCTCGCCGACGGGGCGTCGCCGCAGGACGCCGCGGCCGCCCGGGCGGCGGTACGCAAGGCCGCCGACGAGTTCGTCCGGAACCAGCGGCCGGCCGGCGATCCGCCGGTCCGGCTGACGGTCGAGTTCGCCGACAACGAGGCCGACGCGCACCCCGGCGCCGTGATCCGGGCGGACGCGCTCACCGGCGACGCCGACCTGGGCACCCTGCTGCCCGACGTCACCCGCACCCTGACGCCCGGGTTCACGGAGGCGGCCCGCCGCGCGGCCGGACCGGCCCCGGACCCGGCCACGTCCTCGGCGTGGACGGCAGCCGGGGGGCGGCGGCCCGTGGAGCCGACGCTGGTCGAGCCCGGCACACCGGGGACCGGCACGAGGCCGCCGACGGAGAGCGGGTTCGACTCCGACCCGATGACCTCGGACGCCTTCTCCGCGAACCTGCGAACCGACGCCGGCCGGAACCTCCCGGACGGCTGGACCGCGGCGGAGGCCCGGCACGCGGCGCTGAAGGGCACCCAGATCGGGCGGGAGACGCGGGACCCGGAGAACAACCTCGTGCTGGTCACACGGGTGCAGCACAACGGCGTCACGATCGAGATCAGGCGGGACTGGAGCGAGTACCGGATCCTCGACTTCTACGGCGTCGGCGACAAGGAGGACTTCCCGGCGCAGTTCAACCGGCCCGTCCCCGAGCCTGCTCGCCGGACGACGGCCGAGCCGCCGGCCACCCCGGACGAGCTGCCGTCCACCCTGGAAGCCTCGTCCTCGTCGTCCTCGTCGTCCTCCTCGTCCTCCTCGCAGCCTGCGCCCGGCGCGCACCCCACGGTGTTCCCGCACCTGGCCCAGGACCTGGCGACCGCGCTGCTGCCCGGCCACCAGTCGGCCGAGGTCACGGTGGGCGGCAGCACGCAACCGCAGCGGTTCGAGCTTCGGCGCGGCACCACCACGCCGGACGGCGAGGACGTCACCGTCCTCGTGCTGCGCACCCACCTGGACCGCTCCGGCCTCACCGGCCAGGACGCCCAGGCCGAGGTGGCCGCGCTGGAGTCGCGGATCCGGGACGCCGCCGCGCGGTTCGACACCGGCAGCAGGCTCCCGGACGGCAGCCTGCTGCGGGTGCGGGTGGAGTTCGTGGACGGCACCGGCGACCCGCACCGGACGGTGCGCCTGCACGAGCGCAGCGTCAGCCAGGACGACGGGAACTGGCACCTGTCCATCTCCCGGGACGCGCTGGTCCACCAGCTGGGCCGGGCGTTCGCCATCCCCTCCGCCGAGCACACGGACGTCGGGGTGGAGCAGGTCGTGCCGGTGCACTCGCCGCACACCCTGCGCTTCCTCGGCGGAGTCGCGGACGAGGCGCTGGGCCGCCTCGGACACCACACCGGGGACGGATCCGTGGCGCCGGCCGTCCGGGAGCCGGGTGTCCTCCTCGAAGACGGAGGCGTCCGCCGGGTGGGCCTGGACGAACTCGATCCGACGGGCCGGGGGCAGCTGCACTACCCCGGCCACTGGACCCCCGCGGACGTCAGGGCGGCCGTCGCCCTGGTCGCCCGTCACCCGGACCGCGAGGTCGACCTGGGCGGCGGCCGCACCCGCTGGATCGGCAGCCACGACGGGGTGCTGATCACCGGGATCTCGCAGGACGGCCGGGTCGTGGCGCACGGCCCGGCCGAGACCCGGCCCGACGGCGCTCCGCTGTCGGAGCGGACCAGGGTCCTCTACGCGTCGCCCCCGGCGGAGCTCGGGGGCGAGGGGGGCGATGGCACCCCGGACCTCCGGATCCGGTGGCTCCTTCTCGACAGCGGCCACGAGCTGCACGACATCGCCTTCAGCGTCCGTCTGCGGCCGGAGGCCGGGATGTCGCACCAGGAGGTCGCCGCAGCGGCGGCGCGGCTGCGCGCCCAGGCCGCGGCCCACTTCGGTGAGCTTGACGGCAACCGACTCCTGCGGCTGACGCTGGAGTTCACCGATCAGCCGGGCCCGGGCGTGGTGGACATCGCCGTCCGTCCCGACGCCGATCCGGTGCTCGCCGACCACCTGCCGGAGGCGTTCGGCCGCGAGAACGCCGAGGACGTGGCCGACCTCGTGTTCGAGAGCACCGAGGAGGAGCGGGCCGGAGTCGACGCGGGCCACGCCCCGCTGTTCCGCCTGGACGACCCGAGCGGGCTGCACCGGTCGTTCGACCGCGAGGCCTGGCAGCGCCGCGGCGCCGGACTGCCCGGGGAGTGGACGCAGGACGAGGCCCGCTACGCCGCCCACCGGGTCTTCACGGAGCAGAACGGCCCGACGAGGGGCCGGCCGGAGGAGATCCTCACCGGTGAGTTCGGCGGAGCCAGGCTGCGGCTGCGGGTCCGCAACGGGCAGATCATGGACGTGTGGGCCGCGCCCGGCGGCCGGCACCCCGACGGCCCGGCACCCACAGGCCGGGTGCTGGCGACGGCGGAGGTGCGTCCGCCCGTCCGCCCGTTGCTGCGCTCCCTCCAGGCCCAGTTCTTCCAGTCCTACGAGGCCCGGCGGGTCCAGGAGCCCGGCGGGGACACCAGGACCGTCCTGACCGTCCGGGTCCAGCTGCGGGCCGAAGGCCTGGAGGGCTCCCCCGCCCTGGTCGAGCAGCAGCTCGACCTCGTCCGGCTCAACGCGGAGGAGGGCGTCCGGGACGTCCTCAACCAGGGCCAGCGGCTGCCCAACGGCGACCTGCTGGAGGTCGCCGTCCGGTTCGTCGACAGTCCGCAGGAGGCCCACCACGTCGTCGAGGTGCAGTCCCACACCTCGCAGGAGCACGCCCAGCACTGGGGCGTGAACACCGAGCCGCGGGTGATCGGCCACGAGGTCGGCCACCTGCTCGGCCTGGCCGACGAGTACCGGCGGCAGAGCGCCGGCCCGCGGCCCGTCTACCCGGAGTTCGGTCTGATGACCGCGCCGGGCCGGGACGAGTTCGGCCGGGTCTGGTACGACGCGCAGCACCCCGTGCAGTCGGACAACACCCCGCCGGTGTCGCTCAGGCCGCACAACCTGAACGAGCTCGGCTCGGTCCTCGACCGGGTCTTCGGCACCGCCCCCCGGCCGGTGCCCGCGGGCGAGTTCCCGATGCGGGCGGCCTTCGGCGAGGACGCGCGGCGGATCTCGCTCTTCGACGGGCCGGACCGCCTGGGCGGGCACCTGACCCCGCCGCCGGCCGCCGACCGGCGCCGACTGCCGCGGGCGTCCGGCCCGGAGGGCCCCGAGGCAGGGCCGGTGAACCCCAACGGCACCTACCGCGCCGACGCCGGCGAAGCGGCGCTCAACCGGATCCGGACCATGTTCCCCGCGCACTGGACGGCCGAGGACGCCGTGTACGCGGCGCAGCAGGCCTACCTGGACGCCCGCCGCAACGACGGGATCACCGGGCACGGAAGCCTCTCGCAGCACTGGGTCGGCGAGTACGCCGGGGTGCGGATCGAGGGCGAGATCCGGGCGGGCGAGTTCACCTCCTTCCGTCCCTCCGACGACCAGTCCGGGCTCACCGCGGCGGCCTTCGTCCCCCAACCGCCCTCGCACCCCTACGGCCACCGGGTCGAGGACCTCACCCGCTACGGGGACCGGCACACCCTCACGGGCTTCCACCACCACAGCGACCGCCGGCCCGTCGACCCGGCCGTGCACGGCGTCCACATCGGGACGGCCGTGCGCAACCCCAACGGCACCTACCGGGCGCCCGCCTACTTCCTGGACCCGCAGGTCGCGCCGAACTCGCCGCTGAGCGAGTTCCCGTCCCGCTGGCACCGCCCCCGAGGCCAGGAGACCCGCACCTTCTACCCCGACTCCTGGGTGTCCGAGGACGTCCTGGAGCGGGTCGACCGGGCGTACCGGGCGAGGGTGTTCGGCGAAGTGCTGCCGGACGGCGGCCTGCACTGGATCGGAACGTCCCACGGCGTGCGGATCGAGGGCATCACCCGGGACGGGCAGCACCTCGTGCACCGCCCCACCGAGTGGCAGCCGTCCCACCGCGGGGACGGCGAGGGCGGGCCGCTCCCGCTGTGGGAGCGCCCGGTGGTGGAGGGCGACGTCGACTACTCCATCGGCTACCGCCGGGTGCTGCCGGACGGTGAAGGCCGGCCGGACACCGAACTGGTCGTCCAGGTACGGGACTACGACCAGGACCTGACCCGGGAGGACCGGCAGGAGCTCCAGCGGATCGCCGACACCCAGGCCCACGAGCTGTTCCCGCCCGAGGCGCAGCCGGGCGGCCGGCCGCTCCGGGTCAGGCTCCGCTTCGTCACCGAACGGACCGATTCGGACGCGATGCCGCCGGTGGCGTCGCACCCGACGGCATTCGCCCAGCAACTCCACTCGCGCCTCCAGGACACCCGCGAGCTGGTCGCCGAGCTGCACCGCGCCCCCGCGCCGGAGCCGCCGCTGCGCGCCCCGGTGACCCCGGGCACCGGCCACCGACCGCTCACCAGCACCCGGCTGGCGGACCTGGAGGCCGCGGGCATCGACGCCCCGGCGCTCCACCCCGCCCTCGCGGCGCACGAGGGCCAGGGCCTGCCGCCCGAGTGGACGGCCGTCGAGGGCCGGCACGCGGCGCGCAGGGTCGCGCAGCGGTTCCTGGCCGATCTCGGGGAGGGCGCGACGGCGTCCGTCGTCGGCCGGTTCGCCGGTGTCGAGCTCCGGGTGACGCTGGAGGGCGGGCAGATCACCCACTTCGAGGGCACCCCGGGCCAGGCCTTCGCCGACCAGCGCCGATCGCGCGCCGAGCGGCACCAGCCCGACCTGATGGCGCTGCACGGCGAGCCCGAGCAGCCCCAGGGGCCCGCGGCGGCGCCCCACCAACTGCCGCAGGACGGCGGCCAGTTCCAGGTGCTCGCGCCGGGAGCAGAGCAGGGTCGGCCCGTCCTGGAGGCCGGCGGGATCTGGCAGTGGCTCGACGACGGGTACGGCACGCCGTACGAGCCGGTCCGGCCGTCGGACCCGTGGCCCGCCGGCGAGCACACGGTGGACGACAACGGCGTGGTCCGGGCGCACAGCTGGGAGACGGTCGACGGGATCGACCCGCAGTCGCCGGAGAAGGACTTCCCGTGGAACTGGCGCCGTCCGGCGGACTCCCCGGGCAGCACGGTGTACTACCCGCGGCACTGGTCCGCCGACGAGACCTGGCACCGCGTCCAGGAGGCCTACCAGAACCGCGCCTCCGAGACGTACCTCGACGCGGACGCGCGGCTCGTGCGGACCATCGGGGCGGACGGCGGGCCGCAGTTCGTGCAGCTGACCGGCGGCGACGCGTGGCACTGGGCCGGCGAGGCCGGCGGGGTGCGGATCGAGGGCGTCATCCACAACGGCGCGATCGTCCTGCACAGCCCGACCCTGGTGCAGCCGCACGTCCGGTACGGCCAGGAGGCGCGGGTGCCCGACGACCCGTTCGGCGTGCCGATGCGGGTCCGACGGATGTCGTTCGACAACGGTGCGGAGGGGGTGGAGCTCTCCGCCGAGATCCGGCTGGCTCGGGCCGAGGGCGTCGGGGAGGAGGCCGTCGCCGAGGCGAAGCTGCGGCTGCAGGCGCTGGCCGACGAGTTCGTCGGGCAGAACCTGGTGCACGGCGACCTGCCGTTCCGGCTGCGGCTGGAGTTCGTCGACGCACCCGATCCGGCCGACGTCCGGGTCGGGGACCCGGAGCCGCAGCACCTGGCCCAGGTGCTGCCGGACCTCGTGGACGACGTGCACCCGGGCGGCCTGGGCGGTCTGGTCCACGGCCTGCTGCTCGACGCACCGCCCATCCCCCCGGAGCACCCGGCCGGCGGCTGGGTCCACGGCGCGGCGGAGGACCTGACCGGCCGGTTCGCCGCGGACCTCCCGGCCGACGCGGGCCGCGGACTGCCGCGGACCTGGACGCCGGAGCAGCGGCGCTACGCCGCCGACTGGGTTGCGGCCCACGAGTACGGCCGTCCGGTCGGCGAGGACGCCCCCGACGGGACGCCGGCCCCGATGGTCCACCGCGGCACCTTCGGCGGTGTCCGGCTGAACGTGCTGACCGAGGGCAGCCGGATCGTCGACTACTGGGTCGTGCCCGGTGGCGGTCCGCGACCGCTGGTGCACGAGTCCGGCGGCCTCTGGCAGCGGCTGGAGGACCCGTCCGGCGCAGGGCCGTACGAACCCCGGCGGCCGGGCGCCGCCTGGCCCGCCGGCGAACACACGGTGGACGACAACGGCGTCGTGCGGGTGCACGCCTGGGAGACGGTCCCCGGGATCGACCCGGGAGCGCCGGAGGCGGCGTTCCCGCAGAACCGGCGCCGTCCGGCGGACTCCCCGGGCACCGGCGTGTACTACCCGCGGTCCTGGACCGCCGAAGGCACCCTGGTCCGCGTCTGGGAGGCCTATCGCAACGCCTACCACTCGGAGCAGTTCGAAGCGTCCGGGCGGGACGTGTGGATCACCGGGCCGGACGGTGAGCCGAAGCTCATCTCGCTGACGGAGCTGGTGTCTTCGGAGGGCGGCACGGCGGAGCACTGGATCGGTGAGGTCGACGGGGTGCGGATCGAGGGCATCCGCCTGAACGGCGAGATGGTCCTGCACAGTCCGACCCTGGTCCAGCCGCACGTCCGGTACGGCGAGGGGCAGCGGGTGCCCGACGATCCGTTCGGCGCGCCGATGCGGGTCCGGCGGATGCGGTTCGAGAACGGTGAGGAGGGAGTGGAGCTCACCGCCGAGATCAAGGTGGCGCGGGCCGACGGGGTGGGGGACCAGGCCGTCGCCGAGGCGAAGCGCCGGCTGCGGGAGTCGGCCGACGACTTCGCCGCGGAGCACCGCAGGCCGCAGGACCTGCCGTTCCGGCTCCGGCTGGAGTTCGTCGACGTCGCCGACGGCGAGGACGTCCGGATCGGCGGCCAGGAGCCGCAGCACCTGGCCGACCTGCTGCCGGACCTCGCGGCCGAGGTGGCCGGGAACGGCGTGAGCACCCTGGTACACGGCCTGCTCCTGGACGAGCCGCCGCAGGTCCCCGAGGCGCCGGACGCTCCTCCCGCGCACCCGGCCGGTGCGTGGGTCCACGGCGAGGCGCCGGACCTGACCGGCCGGTTCGCCGCAGACCTCCCGGCCGGCGCGGGCCGGGGCCTGCCGCCGGCGTGGACGCCCGAGCAGCAGCGTTACGCCGCGCACTGGGCCGTGACCCACGAGCAGGGCCGTCCCCTCCACGAGGACGCCCCCGACGGGACGCCGGCCCCGACCGTCCACCGCGGCAGCTTCGGCGGTGTCCGCCTGAACGTGCTGACCGAGGGCGGCCGGATCGTCGACTACTGGGCCGAGCCGTCCGCACGGAAGGTCTCCGGCGGCGAAGACCTGGGGCCCGTGCTCGTGACGGTCGAGCCGCCCACGGACCCCTTCCTCCACCGACTCGACGACCGGCTCATCCAGCGGTTCACGGTCCACCGGGTCGAGCGGCGGGACGAATCCGGCGCGGTCGTCGACCGCGAGACCGTGCTGACCGTCCGGGTGCACCTGAACACCGACAAGCTGGACCTGACCGACGCCCGGACCAGGCGTGAGCTGGCGACGCTGAAGGAGCGGGCGGCGGAAGGGGCCGACCAGACCTTCAACCTGGGCCAGCGGCTGCCGAACGGCGACCTCCTGCGGGTGCGCACGCAGGTGGTGGACCGTCCCGGCGAAGGCGTGTCGACCATCCTCGTCGAGCCCAAGGAGATGCGTGAGGGCCACGTGAAGTGGCACCTGCGCACGGAGGCCTATTTCCTCGGGCACGAGCTGGGCCACCACCTGGGCCTGCGGGACGAGTACCGGGAGGCCGGCGACCGCCGGGTGGCCTACCCGGACGGCAGCCTGATGGCCACCCACCTGACCGACCGGCGGGGCCGCTTCTCCATCGGCTCGGCCGACAACTCGCCCGGGGAGTACGCGCCGCACGTCACCGACACCGTCCTGCAGCCCCGTCACCTGCGTCAGCTGGGGGCGGTGATCGACGGTGCGCTCATGGCCCTCGGGCGCGGCGCCACGGGGACCAACCTCCCGCACCCGAACGACGGTCTGCCGACCAAGGTCAAGCTGGCGGGCGACGTCGTCCGCCGGGAACTGTTCGGCGGGCCGGACGGCCGGGGCGGCCACCTGCTGCCCTACGCGGGCTCGGACCGCCCCGCCCCGGAGCGGCTGCCGGGAGGCGTGAACCGCAACGGCACCGTCCTGGTGCGCGACGAGCTCCGGCGCGAGACGCACACCTCCCGGCTGGCGGGCGACGTCGAGGGGCGCAGGACCAGGGTCGTGTTCCCGGGCCACTGGACGCTGGAGCAGACCGTGTACGCGGTCGAGCAGGCGCACCTGGCGGCGCGCCGGGCCGGGACGATCGACCGGCGGCCGACGGCGTCGGACGGCGGCGCGGCCACCGGCCCCGCGGACGTGACCTACCGCTGGACCGGCGAGTACGCCGGCGTGCGGATCGAGGGCGAGGTGCGGGGCGACCGGATCCTCTCGTTCCGTCCGTCCCATGACCAGAGCGGGCTGGAGATCCCCGCCCACCTGCTCTGGCGCGCCAAGGACCCCGCCTTCACCCAGCCGGCCGAGGACCACGTCCGCTACGGCAACCGTCACCTGCTGGCGGGGGTCCACACCGCGTCGGGGTTCGCGGCCGAGACCTTCCACGGAGTCCGGACCCGGGACCTGGCGGGCAGCGCGAACGCGAACGGCACCTACCAGGCCAAGGTGTGGTTCCTGGACCCGAAGGTGAACCCGGACGCGCCCGAGGCCTGGATCTCCGCCAACTGGCACCGGCGGAGCGACTCGCCGACCCACACGATGTACCCCCGGGACTGGCGGCTCGCCCGGATCGAGCGGGCGGTCGCGGAGGCCTACGAGCACCGGCGGACCGTCGACACCGACGGCCGGACCGAGCGCTGGGTGGGCGAGGCCGACGGCGTGCGGATCGAGGGGATCACCCGGGACGGGGTGCATCTCGCCCACCGCCCGGCCGCCGAGCAGCCCGCCCCCGCCCGGCACGACCCGGGCGAGGTCGTCACGGTGTCGCCCGCCCGGCAGGTGCCGATCGGGCCGGGCGACCGCCTCCACGGAGTGCTGCGCGAGCTGGTGTCCGCCGACGGCGGGCGCGAGATCGAACTGACCGTCCGGGTCCACGTGGACCCCGCGGAGATCGCGGCCCACCAGGGCGACCTCCGGGCCGACCTGCAGCGGTACGCGAACCGGCTGCTGGGCGGGGCCGAGGGCGAACCGCGGGTGCGGCTGCGGCTGGGATTCACCGCAGACCCGGCGGAGGCCCACCCCCGCGGCGGGGAGGACCTGCCGTCCCTCGTCCATGCCCTGAACGAGGGGAGCGCCGACCCGCACGACGGGGTCCTCGACGCGATGTTCGCCCTGGCCCCCGGCCTGATGGAGGCCGCGGCAGCCGAACTGCCCACCTACGTACGCGCCTTGGCCCAGCAGCACCCGGCCCATGAGGTCCCCCCGCTCCAGGTGCCCGGGCCGCCCGGCACGGGCACCCGGCCGCCGGTCACCGAACTGACCCGGCTGATGACGGACGACGCCGGGGTCATCGCGGTCACCATGCCCAACCTCCGCCCCGACGCGGGCCGGGGCATGCCCGACGCCTGGACGGCCGAGCAGCGCAGGAGCGTCGCCTACAACGTCCTGCAGGCCGCGCGCGCGGACGGCACCACCACGGAGACCTTCCGCTGGGGGCTCGTCTCGTTCGTGCTGGGCGTCCACACCGAGAACGGGCGGATCGTCGACTTCTGGGGCGAGCCCCTGGCACCGCAGGCGCACCCCAACGCCCCGGCGCCGCACCGCGCCCCGGAACCGCACGAGTCGCCGGCCGGCCCGCAGACGCCTCAGGAGGCGCACCAGGAGGCGGTGCCGGACGGGCAACCGCAACTCCTGCACACCGCACCGGTCCTCGGGGCCTCGGCCTCCTTCGCGGCCGGGGCCGGGCGCACCCCGGTCGGCCCGCCGCCCGGCGGCGTCTGGCACCGGGCCGGCGCCGTCGGCGCCCCGCCGCCCGAGCCCGTGCGGCCGAGCGGCTGGCCGGCCACCGACCACTCGGTGGGCCACAACGGCGTCGTACGGGTCCACGACTGGACGCCGGTGCCCGGCGTCACGCCCGGTTCGCCGGAGGCCCGGCTGCCGTGGAACCTGCGCCGGGCGGCCGACGCCCCGGCCAAGGCGGTGTACTACCCGCTGGACTGGACGGGGCAGACCACCCGGCAGCGGGTCGAGGAGGCCTTCGCCAACGCGTTCCACAGCGAGCGGGTGCCCGACGGCACCCTGCACTGGGCCGAGTCGCCGACGAGCGCCGGAGGCCTGCTGACGATGGCCCCCGGTGAGGTCCGGTACTGGATCGGCGAGGCGGGCGGTGTGCGGATCGCGGGCCTCGCCCTGGACGGCCGGCTGATCCTGCACAGCCCGACGCTGGACCAGCCCCACCCCGCCCACCCCGCCTGGGCCGACGACCACGTCGTCCACCACGGCGCCCTGCACGACGCGGGCGACGAGCACGGCGTGCCGCTGAACGTGCGCCGGGTGCTGTTCGACAGCGGCCAGGAGGGCGTGGAGATCCTCGCCGACATCGAGCTGGTCCACCCCGGCGGCCCGAACCACCCGGCCGTCGAGGCCATGGAGCAGCACCTGCAGGACCTCGTCGACGCCCACCTGGGCACCGCCCCGGGCGCCGGCCTGGTCCGGCTGCGGCTGAACTTCGTCGAGGGCACGGAGGACGCGCCGCAGCTCGACGTCGTCAACGACACCGTCACCTCCTTCGCCGAGCTGTTCCCGGACCTCGCGGACGCCGTGGACGCCACCGGGCTGACCACCCTGACCGCCGAACTCCTGGTCGGGGCAACGCCGTTGGACCACAGGACGCGGCTGCTGGCGGTCGCCGAGAGCCGGCCCCCGGGCACCGGCGAGCCGGCCGCCGGCTGGGTCCACGGACAGGCCCCGGCCATCGCGCAGGCGTTCGCCCCGGTGCTCGCCCCCGAAGCGGGCCGCCGCCTGCCCACGACCTGGCCGGACGCCATGCAGCGGTACACCGCGCACTGGGTCGCGACGCACAACGAGCCGAGGAGCGCGCACGAGACCACGCCCGGCGGCGCCCCGGCGCCCCGGATCCACCGCGGCGACTTCGGCGGGGTACGGCTCGCCGTCCGGGTCGAAGGCGGCCTGGTGACCGACTTCTGGGGCGAGTCCCACCACCGGAAGGTGTCCGTCGCGGAGGACCTCGGGCGGCCGCTGGCCACCGCGGTGCCGCCGAGCAACGACTTCGTCCGGGAGATGGAGGCGCGGGTCGCCCAGCGCTTCGAGGTCCACCGGGTCGAACTGCGCGACGACACCGGCCGGGTCGTCGACCACGAGAAGGTCCTGACGGTCCGCCTCCACCTCGACACCCGCCGCCTGGACCTGCAGCGCCCCGACGTCCGCGAGGCCCTGGAGGCCCTGAAGTCGCGCGTGACGGAGGGCGTCGACCAGGCGTACAACCTCGGCCAGCGGCTGCCCGACGGCGACCTGCTGAGGGTCCGCGTCGTCCTCGCCGACACGGCCGGGCCGGCCGCCCAGACCGTGGCCGTCCACCCCGAGCCGGGGCGCGAGCACCACCAGGCCTGGCACTTCGGCACCACCTCGGAAACCCTCGCGCACGAGATCGGCCACCACCTCGGCCTCCCCGACGAGTACCGCGAGGCCAGGCACGGCCGGGGGCGCCGCCCCATGTACCCGGACGGCGGCCGGATGGGCTCCCGGCTCGTGGTCCCCGGCGGCCGCCTGCACAACGACGGGGACCACCACCCCGGCGTCCAGCTGCACAGGCTGCCCGACACCGTCCTCCAGCCGCGCAACCTGCGCCAGCTGGGCTCGGCCATCGACCTGGCCCTCGGCACGCCCTCACGCGTCCCCGCCAAGGACAGCACCGGCAAGCCCGTCCAGCACGGCGGCTTCACGCCGGACGGCCTGCCGAGGCGGGTCTCGCTCGGCAGCGACGTCATCGACACCGCGCTGCACGGCGGCCGCAGCGGCAACGGCGGCCACCTGTACCCGACGCTGGGCTCGGGACGGACCCGGCCGGCCGAGGTGACCGGATCGCTCAACCGCAACGGCACCTTCGACGTGGCGGCCACCACCGCCGAACGGGTCATGCACGCCGGCCGACGCGCCGGCGACTTCGACGAGACCCGCAGCCCGCTGACCACGCGGACGATGTTCCCCAAGCACTGGACCACCGAACAGGCCGTGTACGCGGCCGAGCAGGCCCACCTCGCCGCCCGCCGGGCGGGCGACGCCCCGCAGCCCGGCCGTCCGCCGGCCGGAACGGGCCTGCCCGTCGGCCCGCGGCCCGACGGGCACCCGCTCACCGCCCGCAAGGCCGTGGGCATCGAGCGGACGGGCGACGCGACGTACCACTGGCTGGGCGAGTACGACGGTGTGCGGATCGAGGGCGAGGTCCGGGGCGGCCGGATCGTCTCGTTCCGCCCCTCCACGTGGCAGGACGGGCTGGACACCCCCGCCCACGCGCCGTGGCGCCCGGTCGAGGGCGCCTTCAGCCAGTCGACCGAGGACCACGTCCGCTACGGCAACCGCCGCACCCTCGACGGCGCCCACCACGTGCCGAACCCCGCGGCCAACCTGTTCCGCGGCGTCCGGGTCGACCGGCCGTGGAAGACGAACGACAACGGCACCTACCGGGCCGGTGTCTGGTACCTCGACCCGATGGTCCACCCGGACTCGCCGGAAGCCCGCTTCCCCGGCAACTGGCACCGGCGGGACGACTGGCGCACGCACACCCTGTACCCCACCGGTTGGACCCCCGCCAAGGTCGAGCAGGCCGTGGCGCAGGCGTACGCGAACCGCCGGACGCAGAGCCCGCCCGGTGCCCGGCCCGAACACTGGACCGGCCTGGCCGACGGCGTGCTGATCGAGGGCGTCAGCGAGGACGGCCGGCACCTGACGCACCGCCCGGCCACCGTGCAGCCGCACCGGCGGTGGAGCGCCGCCGACGTCGTCGCGCAGTCCCCCGTGTGGATGGGCAGCCTCGGCACGACGATGCACATCCCCGGGTCCTTCCGGCACGTGCGCTTCGACAGCGGCCAGAACGGCGTCGAGCTCGCCCTCAACGTCCACCTGGGCGGGCCCTCGGACACGCCGAACAACCGGGCCGAACTGCAGCGCAGGCTCGACGACCACCTCGGCCGCGCCGGCGGGGAGCCCCTGGTCCGGGTGCGGCTGGACTTCACCGCGGACCCCGGGCAGGCCCTGCGCCGCCGGCCCGGGCTCGACCCGGTCGCCGTGATCATGGAGGCGGACCGCCAGGCCGGCCTGCGGACGGACCCCCGCCAGGCGGCCGCGACCAGGGACAACGGCGTCCAGACCGCGCTCGACGTCCTGCTGCCCGACGTCCTCCAGACGGCCGGCCGCGACCTCCCCGCGTTCGCCCGCTTCCTGGCGGCGCACAACCCCGCCCCCCTCACCCCGGTGGCCGCCGTGCCGCACGCGCAGCCGCTGCGGGCCCCGGACGCGCCCTGGACCGGCACCCGTCCGCCCGCCGCTACCGACCTGGCGGCGGAGTTCGGGCCGCGGGTGGACCGGGCCATGCCCAACCTCGCCGCGAACGCCGGCCGGGGCATGCCCGACACCTGGCCGCCGGCGGACCGCCGCAGCCTCGCCTACCACCTGCTGGAGGACGCGCAGCTGCGGCTCGCCCGGGGCGCGGAAGCCGGCGCGACCGTCCCCGCCGAGATCGTGCACGACTTCCCCGCCCACCGGGTGACGGTGCGTCAACAGAACGGTCTGATCACCGACTTCTGGGCCACCCCGCGGCCCGCCGCCGACGGCCCCGGGGCCGGAGCGCACTCCACCCTGCTGCACACCATGGGCCGCGAGGGGTCGCAAGAGCACCTCGACGTCCAGGAGTTCGGCCCGCCCGGCACCCGGGTGAAGGTCTCGGGCAACGGCCTCTGCCTGCTGAACGCGGTCGCGGTGAGCGCACCCCATCTGGTCGCCGGCCCCACGGTCGCGGTCCACGAGCTCCGGCGTACGGTCGAGCACCACTACCGCGACCTGGCGCCGGAGGACTTCCCGGCCGAGGTCCTGCGCGGCCTGCGCGGCCAACAGCTCGGACGGCTCGGCGAGTTGAGCGAACGCCAGCTGCTGTCGTACGTCCCCGAGGGGGACCGCTCGGCCTTCGCCGGGATGTCCCGGGCCGAACTGGAGGGCGTCGTCGCGCAGTACATCACCGACGGGCACAGCCCCGCGCTGCCGCACGAGCGCGAGGCGCTGCTCCGCACCGTCCGCAACTGGCGCAGCCAGTGGGGGACGAACGCGGGGGAGATGCTCCCGGCAGCCCTGGCCCACGCCCTGGGCATCCGGCTGCGGCTGATGCACCACGACGGGATCCACGACCGCGGCGTCCTCGGCCCGGAGGGCGGGCAGCCGGTCACCCTGTACTACGACGGCGTCAACCACTACGACGGCAGCAGGCCCCCGGAGCCGGTCGTCAGGGAGCACCACGAGGACGGCAGCCACGCGCAACGGGAGACCGGCCCGGAGGGGCCGAAGGAGCAGGCCGAGGAGCACGCCGCGGGGCACGCCGCGGAGGAGAACCCCGAGCCCCCCGCCAAGCCCGCGGCGATCGCCGGCACGGACCTCATGATCGGGCTGACCGAGAACGAAGCGGCGGTGCGCGACAAGGTCATCGACGTCCTCGCCAGGGTCACGCCCGGCGACCGCGCGGCGATCCGCTCCTTCGCCGACGCCTACTTCGGCCCCGGCACACTGCGGCCGGTGCTCGCCGCGCTCTCCCGGGGCGAGGTGTGGACGGCCCCGTTCGACGGCAGCGGCTGGAGCGGCAGCATCTCGCTGCGCGGGGAGGTCCTGAAGCGGACCTTCCTGCGCCAGGAGAAGATCGAGATCGAGAACGGCGCCGACCGGATGGTGCTCACCGGGACGCGGGGGGACCTTCGGTGGCAGTACAACGTCGGCCTGCAGGGCAAGCACGCGAGCGGCACCGGTGACCTCGCCGAGCTGGTGGGCTACTTCCACGACCGGGGCAGCAGCGAGGTGCGCCTGGACGCCGGCGGCATGGTGGCGCGCTCGAAGACCTCCACGCTCAACGACGTGTACGCCACGGAGCTGAAGCTGGAGCTCGACTTCGGCGACCTCCGGCACGAGAGCGCCCTGGTGCACACCCCGGACGGCGGGCGGACCGCGACCGTGGAGGTCGGGACGACGGTCGGCATCCCGGTGCACGACCCGGCGGACGGGACGCCCCGGGTGCCGCCGAAGCGGCTGCTCGACGGCCGGGTGGGCGGTCAGGACATCGTGCTGGACCTCTCGCCGCGCGGCGACCAGCACGGACTGCGGCCGGTGGAGGCGCTGCTGCGCGGCGTCGAGGCGAAGGCCGCGGAGGAACTCGGCGAGCACTGGCCCGCGTTGCGCCGCAAGCTCCTCGCCGAGGTCGACTTCGTCCGCCTCCAACGGGACCTGAAGAGCATGACGGCGGACGAGCCCGTCACCGTGGAGCTGACCGACCGGCGGGGCCGGACGCTCGCCTCGGTCGGGATCACCGCCAGGGTCGTGGACCCGCACCAGGTGGGCACCACCAAGGAGACCGAGTTCACCGTCGGCACCGTCCACCAGCAGGTGCACAGCAGCGTCACGGACCGGGCCCACGCCACCCAGTTCCCGATCGTGCCCACGTTCGGGCCCAAGCCGGACGGCGTGCTGGTGAACGCCGGGGCCACCGGCCGGCTGGGGCGTGAGCACGTCGAGGTCTCGGGACACGCGCAGCTCTCCCAGCTGACCAGCAAGTCCAAGGTGCCCGGCGTGCTCTACGACGGCACCGTCCGGTTCGAGCTGACCTTCAACGGCAAGGACGAGAAGCACCCGGCGGGCGAGGCGGGGGCGCGGCTGCTCGTCGACCGCGCCGACACCAGGGACGTGTCCGAGGACGTCTCCAAGGAGTCGCCCGAGCCGGAGCAGCCGGAGCAGCCCGCGCCGGTCGCGGCCAAGGCGCCGCCGAAGCGCGTCTGGACGGAGGGCCTGGACGAGACGGTCGTCCTGCGGGACCTGGAGAGCACCGCGGCCCTGCGCAGGGCGGTGGACGCCAAGGGCCGGGAGCTGTTCGGCGACGGCTGGAGCTCGGTGCGGGAAGAGGTCATGCACGTGCTCGGCCAGCCCAAACTGGCGTCCCGGCTGACCGCGATGACCCGGGGCGAGCCGCTGGAGCTGAAGCTGCACGGCAAGGACGGCATCGTCGTCACCGCCACCGCCGGGGTCGCCAAGATGACCTACCGGCGGGAGGACGCCAAGGCCGAGCTCAACCAGGTGAACGAGACCGGCGAGTTCTCCGCCGACCGCCGGCTGCTCAGCCGTACCTTCGCCGCCCAGGGCCAGCTCGGCGGGGTCGTCCGCAAGGACGCGCCGGGCATCGAGCTCTCCGCCACCGGCAGCGGCCAGCAGCGGGACCGGTTCGCCTGGCGCGGCCGGGACGCCGACCGCTCGTACGCCGGCGGCAAGCACGGGGTCACGCAGGCGATCTACGGTGCCGAGCTGGTGCTGGAGGTCACCTTCGGGGAGCCCGGCGCCAAGCCCGGCGGCACGTCCGTCAGCGAGCGGGTGCGGGTCGAGGTCGGCCTGGACAGCCGGGAGACGACGGACGTCACGGTCCACCGCACCGAGGACGGCGAGCCGGAGTTCACGGCCGAGACGGCGAGGACCGCGGCGGAAACGGAGACGGTGAAGGCGCTGGAGGAGGCGAAGTACCGGGCGCCGCGGCGGATGGCCGAGCGGCACCAGCTGAACGCCTCCTACGTGGTGCACGGCCTGACCGACGCCGCCCGGGTGCGCGACACCATCACGGAGGCGGTGTGGGCCAAGTACGGTGACCTGTCCGACGAGGTGAGGTTCCGGATCGGGGAGACCTTCGGCCGGGTCGCGTTCAAGACCCAGCTCTCCCAGCTCACCCGGGGCGGGCGGATCACCGAGACCGTCTCCGGCAAGGTCTGGCGGGCCGACATCACCGTCACGGCCAAGCTGGGCGAATCGACGTACCACTCCACGACGGAGAAGTACGAGTTCGAGTCCGGCACCCAGACCTCGACCGGCCAGGGCTACGCCCGGGACCGCCTCCACCGCTACACCGGCGGCGTCCTGGGGAAGATCAAGACCACGTTCGTCGACGTCACGGCCGGGGCCACGCACCGGATCGACCGCACCTACGGCGGCGCCGCGGACACCATCGCCTCGGTGTCCAACCGCGGGAAGCACACCGAGCCGGCCGTCTTCTTCGACACCGCCACGAGGTACGAGGTCGAGGTCAGGTTCACCCGGCTGGGCCTGCACGACGGCACCTTCCGGGACCAGGTGGACGGCAGCGCCCGGGTGGCCGTCCCGCGGCGCGATGCCCTGCCCGTGGACGGGGAGGCCGCGCCGACGGCCACGACGAGGCAGCCGGCGGGCTTCCTGGACCACCGGCGGCTCGACTCCTCGACGATCGTCAGCGACGTGTACGCGATCCACGAGGAGACCCCGGGGGCCGACCGGCCGGCGCGCAGGGCCGAGTCCCTCGGCGAGTCCGTCCTGCACCAGCTGGACCGGGGCCGGGACAACCCGTTCGGGAACGACCGCGAGGGCATCGTCCGCAAGCTGACCGAGGAACTGACCCCGATAAGGCTGCAGGCGCGGCTCAAGGCCATGACGGCCGGGGACGCGATCGTCGTGCGGCACGGACGCACCACGGTGCGGATCGACGCCGTCCTGCTCGACCGGAGCGACCACCTGGGCGGGACGGGGACGACCGAGTTCAACGCCGGCACCCAGGTGCAGCACAGCTTCGCCAGCTCCGACGGCGTCACCAACTTCGGTGCGGGCCACGGCAACAACGTGACCGTCGGGGTGAACGGCACCATCCCGGTGGCGGGAGCCGTGCCGGTGACCGTCGGGCTGACCGGCAACGTCGGCTGGGGCAAGGACCACATGGACATCCTGAGCCGGAGCACCGGAGCCGGGATGGCCACCAAGGCCAAGGTGCCCGGCAGCGCCTACGACGGTGACGCGCAGCTGCGGATCCGGATCACCCGCAGGCCGTTGGTCGGGGTCTCCACCACGGTGGTGCGCACCGCGCGGATCGGCTACGAGGCCATCGTCGAGACCGGCGAGACCCGGCCGGCCCCCGAGCCGAAGCCGAAGGCCGAGGCCCGGACCGACGCCCCCGCCGCCACCCCGCCCCCGCCGCCGCACACCGTCCCGGTGGTGGTCCCGGAGCAGGTCGCCGTCCCCGTCCCGCCGGCCCGGGTCTGGCAGGGCCTGCGCGACACCGACGTGCTGCGCTGGCTCGGCGACGTCGGCGGCGTGCAGGACCTGGTGCGGCTGCGCGGCCGGGAGTACTTCGGGTCGCGGGCGTGGCGACAGCTCGGCGCGGCGGTGGAGAACATCACCTCGCACAGCCACCTCTCGGCGCTGTTCGGCACCGCGACCCGGGGCACGGAGATCGCCACGGCCTCGCCCGGGCGGTGGCTGCTGGGCGAGGACAAGGGAGTGGAGGTGCGGGTGAAGCTCGTGGAGCTGGTGCACCGGACCAATGACACCGCGGTCGAGCTGAGCCCGGCGAACACCGTCGCCTCCGGTTCCGTCCTGACCGAGCTGAACGCCCGGCAGGCGGGCCTCCAGGCCCAGGTCGGGGTCAAGCTCCCCGGCGACATCACCAACACCCCGGGCATCACCGGCGGCGCCCAGCGGCTCTGGCGGGACGGCGGCGCCCTGGGCGACAACGGCCCGTTGGTCAGCAACGGCAAGGGGTCGGTGCCCATGGCCCGGTACGCGGGTGCCGCCGAGATCGAGGTGACGTTCTTCGACGGGAGCCGGGAGTCCGTGGCCGAGAAGGGGGTGCTGCCGTTCACCGTCGACGTGCCGCTGGCGGAGACCCGGGAGCGGCAGGTCCCCGCGGACCACTACCTGACGTTCAGCGAGGGCGCCGGGGACGGGAAGCCGAGGTTCGGCGGGGACGCGCTGCTCCTCGACGACGTCCGCCGGACGCTGGAGCGGGACGGCAGGCTCACGGCGCCAGGGGAGACCCCGCCGTCCGCCGCCGAGCAGGAGCGGCTGCAGAGCACCGTCCGGTGGGGAAGGGCGGCCTACGGCCGGGAGTTCACCACCGTGACCCCCGAGGGCCTCGCCCACGTCCGGGCGGTCGACCGGCTGGTCGAGCTGGCCGGGGGCACCTCGACCGGCACGGTGGCCCTGGTGCGGGAGCTGCTCGGGACGGCGGAGGGCACCGAGCTGATGACCGACGGCCTGCGGCGGGTGGTCGACTTCGTCGCGCGCCGGCAGGAGCAGGAGGAGCCGTGCACGCTCGCCGACCTCCGGGACTGGTTCGGGCTCCGCCGGCCGGCGCCGCCGCTGTTCGCCCCGGAGCAGCAGGAGCGGTCGTCGGCCCCGTCGATCCCGTCGCCCGCCCAGCAAGCCCAGCAAGCCCAGCCGAAGGACGACTTCGTGGTGTCGCTGGAGGAGGAGATCGTCAAGGCGCTGAACCTGTAGGCCCGGCCCGGCCGTGGGTACGGAGTGGGGACGTCCGCAGACCTGTCGCTCGGACGCTCCCGCCGACAGGGACTGCAAGTGGAGCCGAGGAGCTGCGGTGGGCACGAGCACGGCTGGGAACCGGTCTCAGAACGGGACGGCGGCGGGCATTCAGCTGCCCTCGGTGGCCTGGGAGATGGAAGAGGAAGTCGCCGGGGCCGCGT
This sequence comes from Streptomyces novaecaesareae, assembly GCF_000716875.1. Taxonomy (GTDB): domain Bacteria; phylum Actinomycetota; class Actinomycetes; order Streptomycetales; family Streptomycetaceae; genus Kitasatospora; species Kitasatospora novaecaesareae. The sequence continues at coordinate 94,990 of NZ_JNWQ01000038.1, forward strand.
CGCCCGCCCCGCCGGCCGCGCCACCGGCCGTGCCGCAGTACGGGCAGGTCGCCGCCGTTCCCGCCTCGCTGCCCGACCCGGGGCCCGACCCCGATCCGGCGGCGACGGCGCAGGCCGAGGCCGCCGGTCCCGCGCCGGCCGGGCGCCGGGCCCGGCTGAAGCGGCCGGTGATCATCGCCGCCGCGACCGTCGGCGTGGTGCTGATGGGCCTGCCGTTCCTGATCACCGACGGCAGCACGTCCGGCCACGGCGGGTCCGGCAACGCCGGCCAGAGCAAGGCGGACCAGCCGCCCGCCGAGGGCCCCGAGCTCGGCGACCCGGCGCAGCCCCCGGCACCCCCCGCCGACCCGGTCGTCCCCGTCCCCGGTGCCCCGGCCGCCGACCCGACGCAGGGCCAGCCGGCCACCCCTGGCGGGGACCAGGCCGCACCCGGGGCGCAGGGCGTCCCCGGCGGTGCGCCCGGGACGACCACCGGAACCGTCCCCGGCGCCGGTACGGCCCCGGGCGCCGCCGGCTCCGGCCCGCTCACCCGGCCCAACCCGGGCGCCCCGGCGCCGGGCGGCAACGGCGGCAACGGCGGCGGTGGCGGCGGCAGCACCGGTGCGGGCGGCGGTGGTGGCGGCACGGGCACCGGCTCCGGTAGCGGCTCGGGCTCCGGCACCGTCCCGGGCCCCGCGCCGCAGCAGCCGGCCCCGCAGCAGCCCGCCCCCCAACAGCCGCCCGCGGCCGGCAAGCCCGCCCCGCCCAGCTTCAGCGCCATCGGCGGCAACGGCTGCGGCGGCTCCGCCGTGAGCTTCGCCAAGAACGGCTGGTGGACCCAGGGCACCGCCGGCTGGCTGACCAACTCGGCCGGCGGGTACGCCGGTTCGGGCTGCAACGGCTCGTACGTCTCGCTGCCGATGTCCGGCGCGGCCAACAAGGACGACCCGGACGGCAACTCGGCGGTGTGGACCTTCTCCACGTCGCCGGTCACCAGCGGCAGCTGCCGGATCTCCGTCTACATCCCGAACAACGGCGACATCAAGGCGGTGGGCGGCAAGCCGTCCTTCTACACCGTGGACAACGCCTCGGGCGGCGCCGGCTCCTTCACCATCGACCAGCCCGCGAACCGCGGCACCTGGTACAACGCCGGCCCCTTCCCGGTCAGCGGCGGACGGATCTCCGTGACGCTGCACTCCCGGGGCATCGACTGGGGCGGCGGCGCCGACAAGGCCCACCACGCGGCCGCCGCCGTACGAGCCGACTGCTCCGGCTGACGGGCTGCCAGGTCATCGACGAGTCACCGACCGAGTCACCGAGCGAGTCATTGAGCGAGTCATTGAGAGGGAAGGCCACGCCATGTCGCGCCACGTGCTGACGGTATGCCCGGAACAGCGGGACGGCCGCTACCGCACCATCGGCGACGCGCTCGCGGCGGCCCGCAGCGGGGCGGTGATCTCGGTGCGCCCCGGGCGCTACGAGGAGAACCTGGTGATCAACAAACTGGTCACCATCACCGCCGCGGAGGCCCGGGGCACGGTCCGGATCACCGCCCGGCGAGGCTGCGTGGTCCAGGTCACCGCCGAGGCGGTGCAGCTGACCGGCCTGATCCTCCAGGGGCAGGACGAGGAACTGCCCGCCATCGACGTGCCGCGCGGCCAGGCCGCCGTCCAGGACTGCGAGGTGGTCGGCAGCTCCTGGACGGCCCTGCTCACCCGCGGGGACGGCACCCTGGCGATGCGCGGCTGCCGGGTCACCAACCCGGCCGGCGCGGGCATCGTCGAGACCTCCACCGGCAGCAGCGTCATCGAGGACTGCGTCATCGAGCACCTCGGCAGCTCCGCCGTCGTGATCGGCGAGCGCGCCAACCCGCTGCTGCGCAACTGCGTGCTGCGCGACGCGCGCGGCAACGGCATCTGCGCCAACGGCGAGGCCCGGGGCACCTTCGAGGGCTGCGAGGTGTCCGTCACCGACAAGCCCGGCGTCGCCCTGGAGGAGAACAGCACCACCCGGCTGGTGCGCACCACCGTGCGCGACACCACGATCGGCGTCTACATCAGCTCCACCGCCCGGGTCTCCCTGGAGGACTGCACCGTCACCGGCACCTCCGGCCACGGCTTCGTGCTCGCCGGGGGCACCGACCCGCTGCTGCGCCGCTGCCGCGCCTCCCGGACGACGGGCCACGGCGTCCACGTCACGGCCCGCTCCCGCGGCACCTTCGAGGACTGCGAGATCGACGGGGGCGAGGGCACCGGCCTCTGGGTCGGCGACTCCTCCGGCCCCTCGCTGGCCCGCACCGTCGTCCGGGACTGCGCCGACGGGGTCGAACTGACCGGCGGCAGCGCGGCCGACGTCGACCGGATGGAGGTGCGGGACGTCACCGGCACCGGCGTGCTGATCACCGACGGCGCCAACCCGAGGCTGCGCCGGGTCGCCGTCCACCGGGCGAAGGGCGACGGCGTGGCCGCGCTCCGGGACGGGCGCGGGCAGCTGGAGAACTGCGAGGTCCTGGACGCGGGCCGGGCGGGCGTCCGGATCGCCGAGGGCGCCGACATCCGGCTGGGCTCCACCGTGGTGCGCGGCGCGGGCGGCTCCGGGGTGCTGCTCGGCCGGGTCGGCACGGCGACGCTGCGCGACTGCGAGGTGTCCGGCTCCGCCGAGGACGGGGTCACCGCCGAGGACGGCGCCGAACTGACCTGCACCCGGGTGCGGGTGACCGGCAACCGCCGCCACGGCGTGCGGATCGGGGCCGGCGCGCGGGCCGTCCTGGCCCAGCTCACGGCGAGCGAGAACACCGGGGACGGGGTGCGCACCGACTCCGTCGAGGCCGTCCGGCTGACCGGCTGCACGCTCTCCCGCAACCGGGGCTCCGGCCTGCGCCAGAGCGCGCCGAGCGAGCGGCTGTCGGTGGAGGAGCTGGTCAGCGAGGAGAACGAGCTGCCGGACGCGCACGGCACCGCCACCGCGGGCTCGGCGCCCGCCCCGGCGGCCGCGCCGCAGACCGGAGCCGCCCCCGGCAGCCCGGGCGGCGCGGCGGGGGAGCCCGCCCCCGCGGGCGGGTCCGCGCCCGCCGGCCAGCCCGGCCCGCTGGAGGTGCTGGAGTCGCTGGTCGGCCTGGCCGGCGTCAAGGAGCAGGTCGCGACCCTGGTGAACCTCAACAAGCTGGCCCGGCGCCGGGAGCTGGCGGGCATGCCCGCGCTGCCGATGAGCCGCCACCTGGTCTTCGCGGGCCCGCCGGGCACCGGCAAGACCACCGTGGCCCGGCTGTACGGCAGCATCCTGGCCGAGCTGGGGGTGCTGCGCAGCGGCCACCTGACCGAGGTGGCCCGCGCCGACCTGGTCGCCTCGGTGATCGGCGGCACCGCGCTCAAGACCACCGAGGTGTTCCAGTCGGCGCTCGGCGGGGTGCTCTTCCTCGACGAGGCGTACACGCTGTCGGCGGGCTCCGGCGGCAGCGGGCCGGACTTCGGCCGGGAGGCGATCGACACCCTGGTCAAGCTGATGGAGGATCACCGCGAGGACATCGTGGTGATCGTGGCCGGCTACTCCGCCGAGATGACCGACTTCCTGGCCTCCAACCCGGGCCTGGCCTCGCGGTTCAGCCGGACCGTGGAGTTCGCCAACTACTCGGTGGAGGAGCTGGTCACCATCGTGGAGCGGGCCGCCGCCGGGCACGGCTACGAGCTGGCCGACGGCACCCGGGAGGCCCTCGCGGGGCTCTTCGAGCGGCTGCCCAAGGGAGAGGACTTCGGCAACGGCCGGGCGGCCCGCAAGGTGTTCGAGGAGATGGTCGACCGGCAGGCCACCAGGCTCGCCACCCAGGCCGACATCTCCGACGAGGACCTGGCGCTGCTCGTCCCCGAGGACGTCGCCCCCGAGGAGGCCCCGCAGGCCGCCCGCAAGGACGGCACCGAACTGCTCGCCGAACTGCGCGCGATGGTCGGCCTGCCGGCCGCCAAGGAGCAGGTCGAGGACCTGGTCAACCTGATCCGCCAGGTGCGCCGGCGGGAGGAGGCCGGGCTGCCCACCGCCACCATCAGCCACCACCTGGTCTTCGCCGGCCCGCCCGGCACCGGCAAGACCACCGTCGCCCGGCTCTACGGGCAGCTCCTCGCCGAGCTGGGCGTGCTGCCGGGCGGCCAGCTGATCGAGACCGCCCGCGCCGACCTGGTCGGCCGGTACGTCGGCCACACCGCCCAGCTCACCAAGGAGGCCTTCGACCGGGCCCGGGGCGGGGTGCTCTTCATCGACGAGGCGTACACCCTCACCCCGCGCCACGGCGGCGGCAGCGACTTCGGCCAGGAGGCGGTGGACACCCTGATGAAGCTGATGGAGGACCACCGGGACGAGGTGGTGGTGATCGTCGCCGGCTACGAGGACGAGATGCGGCACTTCCTGGCCTCCAACCCGGGCCTGGCCTCCCGCTTCTCCCGGCAGGTGGAGTTCGGCCACTACACCGACGACGAGCTGGTCACCATCGTGGGCCGGCTCGCCGAGAACGCCGGCTACACCTGCGCGCCCGAGACCCTGGAGGCGCTGGCCCGGCTGTTCGGGGCCGTCCCGCGCGACCGCACCTTCGGCAACGGGCGCTTCGCCCGGCAGACCCTGGAGGGCATGATCACCCGCCAGGCGGGCCGGCTCAGCCGGCTCGACTTCGCCGACCTCTCCGAGCTGAGCCTGCTGCTGCCCCAGGACATCGCGGTGGAGCGGCTGGGAAGCTCGGTATGACGGGGCCTGCCCGGGAAGCAGCCGGCCCGGTGGGGGCGGCCGTCCGCCGGGGTCGGCGGGCGGTCGCCGGGGCGGCGGCGGTGTGGGCCGCCGCCGCCCTGCTGGGCCCCGTCGCACCGGCGGGCGCCGACACCCCGGTGGGCCCGGCCGCGCCCGGTGCGGCGGCCGCGTCGCCCGCGGCCGGGGACCTCCCGGCGATGAGCCAGACGCTCCCCGACGTCCGGGAGAACGGCTGCCGCAAGCCGTCCACCCGGACGACCGTCGACCGGGCCCCGTGGGCCCAGGTCTACCTGCGGCCCGAGTCGGCCTGGCCGCTCGGTCGGGGCGCCGGGGTGACGGTCGCGGTGCTCGGCTCCGGCGTGGACGCCTCGGCGGGCACCGGTTCCGGGGTGCTGGCCGGCCGGCTCAGGACGGGCCCCCGGCTGCACGGGCAGGGCGACGCGGGCCGGGACTGCGTGGGCCACGGCACCTTCCTCGCGGGCCTGGTCGCCGGCCGCCGCACGCCCGACAGCGGACCGGCCGGGATCGCCCCGGAGGCGACCGTCCTGGCCGTCGCGGTGACCGACGACGCCGGGACGACCACGCCCGACCTGCTCGCCCAGGGCATCCGGGCGGCGGCCGACGGCGGTGCCCGGGTGGCGGTGGTCGGGGCGCCGGTGCCGGCGCCGAACCAGGCGCTCGCCGACGCCGTGGAGTACGCCGCGGCGAAGGGGCTGCTGCTGGTCGCCCCGGCCGGGCCGGACGGGCAGTCGGGCAAGGGCGGCGCGGTCTTCCCGGCCGGCTACCCGGGCGTGCTCGCGGTGGCCTCGATCGGCCCGGGCGGCGCCCCGTCCCCGGGCGACCCGGGAGCGGGCCCCGGCGGCCCGGCAGGCGGCGCGGGCCCCGGCGGCGGTCCGGGCACCCGGGTGGACCTGGCGGCCCCCGGTGAGGGGCTCCAGGCCGCCGGGCCCGGCGGCGGCTACTTCACCGCCTCGGGGCCCAGCGGGGCCGCCGCCCTGGTCGCCGGCGCGGCCGCCCTGCTGTTCTCCCGGGAGCCCGGGTGGACCCCGGCCCAGGTCGCCGAGCGGCTCAAGTCGACGGCGTACCGCCCGGGTTCGTCGCTTCCGGACCCGGCCGTGGGCTGGGGGACGCTGGACGTGGTGGCCGCCGTGACCGCCCAGCCCCCGGGCGGCGGCGCCCCCGGGGCCGCCGCCGAGCCGGTGACCGTCCCGCCGCCGCCCGACCGGACGGCCCTGACCCGGGCCTCGGCGGTGGCCGGGGCGAGTGCCGGGCTGGTCGCGGTGATCGCCCTCGCGGCCGCGGTGGTCCGGGCGGGCCGCCGCCGCGGCGCGGCGCCCGGGAGGCGTGGACGGCAGTCGGCGGGGTGACCGGGCGGCCCCGGGCAGCCGCGTCGACGTGGCATGGGTCACGTCGGAATCGGGCGGTTTCGGGTGTTCTGCCTGGTGGTTGCCCGGCTGTCGGCCGAGTCGTCCGAGCACCGGGGGTCCGTGATCGCGTCGGGCCTAAATATGATCGGAAGCCACGTTCGTCGGTTGCCACTGCTGTACGTATGTGCAACCCGGGGGCGGTCCCGACCGTCTCTCTGTGTGCGGTGCGCCAGATCGTCCGGGGCGTCGCTTCCGTCGGTGAAAGGTACGCGCATGTCAGGTGAGTGGGGCGAGGGCCCGGCCCGGGGCGAGGACGCGCCCGGCGCGCTCACGACCGAGGGCGCGGAGGGCGGCGCCGTGCCGTCGCCCCGCTCCGGCGGCCGGGCGGAGGCCCGCCGGGCCGCCGCCCAGGGCAAGGGCGGTCGCGGCGGTGGCGACGGCCGTACGGACGGCGGGGCCGGCGGCCGGGCGGCGGCGCGCAAGAGCGCCAAGCCGAAGAAGAACGTGAAGAAGATCGTCGCCTGGACGACGGCCGGCGTGCTGGTGGTCATAGCCGGCGTGGGCGGCGCGATCTACTTCAAGCTGAACGCCAACATCAAGTCCTTCGACGGCGACGCGATAGCCGCCGACCGCCCGCCCGAGGCGAAGGCCGACGCGGACGGCAACAAGCCGGTCAACGTGCTGCTGATCGGCTCGGACAGCCGCGGCAAGAACAACGCCGACCTCGGCGGCGGCGAGGACGGCGGCGCCCGCTCGGACACCACGATCCTGCTGCACGTCTACGCCGACCACAAGCACGCCGTGGGCATCTCGATCCCGCGCAACGCGATGGTCCAGCTGCCGTCCTGCAAGCTCCCCAACGGCAAGTGGACCAAGGGCGGCAACACCGACCTCTTCAACGCCGCCTTCTCGACCGGCGGCAGCGACGACGGCAACCCGGCCTGCGCCCAGAACACGGTGGAGAAGCTCACCGGCATCCGCGTCGACCACACCCTCGTGGTCGACTTCAACGGCTTCGCCTCGATGACCAAGGCCGTCAACGGCGTGGACGTCTGCCTGCCGAAGCCGATCTACGAGGGGGACATCAACCCCAACCTGCACAAGCGGGGCGACCTCGTCCTCCCGCAGGGCAAGCAGACCGTGGACGGCCAGAAGGCGCTCGACTACGTCCGCCTGCGGCACGGCATAGGCGACGGTTCGGACATCGGCCGGATGAAGCGCCAGCAGGCCTTCCTGGGCTCGCTCGCCTCCAAGATCAAGAAGGAGGGGATGAACCCGACCACGCTGCTGCCGCTGGCCGACGCCGCCACCAAGTCGCTGACCGTCGACCCGGGCCTGGACAGCGCGGACAAGCTGCTCTCCTTCGGCCTGTCGCTCAAGAACATCGACATGAGCAACCTCAAGTTCGTGACGGCGCCCTGGCGTTTCCGCACCCAGGACTCCAACATCGACCTGATCCAGCCGGACGCCAACAAGCTCTGGGACACCCTCAAGGCCGACCAGACCATCGACGGCCAGAACGCCACCGGCCAGCAGCCGGACGCGCCCGGCAGCGGCACCAGCCAGGCCCCGCCGCCGCCCGCGGCCGCCACCCCGCCGGCCCCGGCCGGGGACGCCGGCAACGCCTCGATCAAGGTGGCGGTCTACAACGGCACGATCGTCAACGGCCTGGCCGGCAAGGGGACCGAGCAGCTGAAGGCCGCCAAGTTCAGCGCCACCACGGCGGGCCAGGCGGCCAGCACCAAGTACAGGACCACCACGATCGAGTACGGCTCCGGGCAGAAGGCGAACGCGGAGAAGGTCGCCGCACTGTTCCCCGGCGCCGGCCTCGAAGCCGGCAGCGGGCGGGGCATCTCGGTGATCGTCGGCCAGGACTTCGCGGCGGCCGTCGGCCTCGCGCCCGCCTCGACCGGCGCGGCACCGAACGCCACCCCGGGCGTCCCCGCGCCCCCGCAGCCGCTGCCCACCACCGTCACCAACGACGCCCGCTCGGCGGACGACGACATCTGCGCCAACACCACGTACGGCAGCGGCGGCTGACCGCACCGCCCAGCGCGGACCCGACCCCCGGACCGGCCCAGAGGGCGCCGGACCGGGGGTCGTGCCATCGTGGGCCACAGGGGTCCAGCGGGCACCGAAAGGCGGACGCCATGCCCGAGATCGCCCTGCAACTCGACATCGCCGCGCCCCGGGCCGTCGTCCTCGCCGCGCTCACCACCCACGACGGGCTCACCGCCTGGTGGACCACCGCCGTGGACCGGGAGGACGACGTCCTGCTCTTCGACTTCCCCGACGTCCCCGAGCCGTTCCGGCTCCGGGTCGAGCGCGCCGACCAGGACCGGGTGGTGTGGGCCAACGCCGGGGCCTTCCCGCCGCACTGGGCCGGCACCTGGATCAGCTGGGACCTCGCCGAGCAGCCCGGTGAGCCCGAGCGCACCCGGCTGCTCTTCCGGCACGGCGGCTGGCAGCCGGGCAGCGAGGAGGGCGTCCCGGCGGTGGCCGGCACCTGGGCCGAACTGCTGGTCCGGCTCAAGGACTACGCGCAGAGCGGCAAGGTGCAGCCGTACTTCGTCACCGCCCGGCGGCACGACGCCCCGTGAGCCCGCCGGGGTGCCGCTTAGGGCCTGTGGCGCCCTCCGGTGGCGGGAACGCGGCGACGGGCCGAAGGTGGCGGTGTGGCGCCGCCGCGGCGCCCTTCCGGCGCGGGCCGCCGCCCCACCCGACCCGCCCGACCGCCCCAGCCGGCCACCACCGCCTCCGGGAGGCCCCGCGATGCCCGTTGTCACCGATCCGTACCTGCCCGGCACCCCGTGCTGGGTCGACCTGCTGGCGAGCGACCAGCAGGCCGCCCTCGACTTCTACCGCGACCTCTTCGGCTGGCAGGGCCAGGTCGGCCCGGCCGAGTTCGGCGGCTACTCCGTGTGCATGCTCAACGACCGGCCGGTCGCCGGGATCATGACGGCGCCCGGGCCGGAGGACCGGCCCGCGCCGCCCGTCGCCTGGACCACCTACCTCGCCTCGGACGACGCCGACGAGAGCCACCGGGCGATCGTCGCGGCCGGCGGCACGATCCTCTACGAGCCGATGGACGTCGGCACGATCGGCCGGATGCTGGTCGCCGCCGACCCGACCGGCGCGGTGTTCGGCGTCTGGCAGGCGATGGACTTCATCGGCGCCGGCGTGGTCAACGAGCCCGGCGCACTGGTCTGGAACGAGCTCAACACCGCCGACACCGGCGCGGCCGGCCGCTTCTACCAGCCCGCGCTCGGGCTGCGCCCGGCCACCATCCAGGGCATGGACGGCTACTTCTCGCTCAACGTCGGCGACCGCACGGTGGGCGGCATGCAGGCCATCCCCGGCTACCTGGCGCCCGGCACGCCCTCGCACTGGATGACGTACTTCTCGGTGGACGACACCGACTCCACGGTGGACGCCCTGGTCAGGGCGGGCGGCTCGGTGATCCAGCCGCCGTTCGACCTGCAGTCCGGCCGGATGGCCGTCGTCCGGGACCCGCAGGGCGCGCTCTTCGCGGTCATCCAGGCCCCCGAGGCGCAACTGCCCGACTCCCCGTAGCCGCCCTTCCCGCGACGCGCCGCCGGGAAATGGGGGGCTTCCCCGCGGTTCCCGGGTAAGACTGCACCCATGCTGGGGCTACCGGACGACATCCGCGCTTTCCTCTTCGACCTCGACGGGGTGCTCACCCAGACCGCGAAGGTGCACGCCGCGGCCTGGAAGGACACCTTCGACGCCTTCCTGCGCGCCGAATCCGCCCGCACCGGCGGGCCGTTCGTCCCCTTCGACGCCGTCATCGACTACGACACCCACGTGGACGGCCGCCCGCGCCTCGACGGCACCCGGGCCTTTCTGCACAGCCGGGGCATCGACCTGCCCGAGGGCACCCCCGACGACCCGCCCAACTCCCGTACCGTGCAAGGGATCAGCCGGGCCAAGAACGACACCGTGCTGCGGATGATCCGCGAACAGGGCGTCCAGCCGTACCAGGGCTCGGTCGACTACGTGCACCGGCTGCGCGCGGCCGGACTGCCCAGCGCGGTGGTCTCCTCCAGCGCCAACTGCCGCGACGTGCTGCGCGCGGCGGGCATCGAGGAGCTGTTCGACGTGATCGTGGACGGCAACGTCGCCAAGAGCGAGGGCCTGCCCGGCAAGCCCGCCCCCGACACCTACCTGTACGCGGCCCGATCCCTCGGCGTCGAGCCCGCGCACGCCGCCGTCTTCGAGGACGCGCTCGCCGGAGTCGCCTCCGGCCGGGCCGGCGGCTTCGGCGCCGTGGTCGGGGTGAACCGCACCGGCCAGGCCGCCGAACTGCGCCGCGACGGCGCCACCGTGGTCGTCGACGACCTTTCCGAGCTCCTGGGAGGGGCGGCATGAGTCCTGCCGACAACTTCACGGTCGACCCGTGGCAGATCACCGAACAGGGCCTGGACCTGGCCGCGCTGGCCCGCGCCGAGTCCGTCTTCGCGCTCTCCAACGGCCACATCGGCCTGCGCGCCAACCTGGACGAGGGCGAGCCGCACGGCCTGCCCGGCACCTACCTCAACGGTGTCTTCGAGCTCCGCCCGCTGCCGTACGGCGAGGGCGGCTACGGCTACCCGGAGTCGAGCCAGAGCGTCATCAACGTGACCAACGGCAAGATCATCCGGCTGCTGGTGGACGACGAGCCCTTCGACCTGCGCTACGGCGAACTCCTCAGCCACAAGCGCTGGTTGGACTTCCGCGAGGGGCTGCTGCACCGCGAGGCCGAGTGGACCTCCCCGGCCGGGCGGACCATCCGGGTGCGTTCCTCCCGGCTGGTCTCGCTCACCCAGCGCGCCATCGCCGCCATCGAGTACAGCGTCGAGGCGGTGGACGGCCCGGTGCGGATCGTCCTCCAGTCCGAGCTGGTCGCCAACGAGCAGCTGCCCGGCGGCCCCGAGGGCGACCCGCGCGCCGCGGCCGTCCTGGAGGCGCCGCTGCAGCCCGAGGCGCACCACGCCGGCGCCACCAAGGCCGTCCTGGTGCACCGCACCCGCTACAGCGGCATCCGGGTCGCGGCCGGGATGGACCACGTCATCGACGGCCCGGAGAGGACCGACACCGTCGCCGAGGCCGATGCCGACCAGTGCCGGATCAGCGTCACCACCGTCCTCCAACCCGGACAGCGGCTGCAGCTGACCAAGTTCATGGCCTACGGCTGGTCCGGCACCCGCTCGCTGCCCGCCGTCCGGGACCAGGTCGAGGCCGCGCTGACCGCCGCCCGGTACACCGGCTGGGACGGCCTGGTCGCCGAACAGGCCGACTTCCTGCGGGAGTTCTGGGAGACCAGCGACATCGAGATCGAGGGCGACGTCGAACTCCAGCAGGCCGTCCGGTTCGCCGTCTTCCACGTCCTGCAGGCCGGGGTGCGCAGCGAGGAACGGGCCATCCCCGCCAAGGGCCTGACCGGCCCCGGCTACGACGGGCACAGCTTCTGGGACACCGAGACCTTCGTCCTGCCGGTGCTCACCTACTGCCTGCCCGCCGCCGTCAACCAGGCCCTGCGCTGGCGGCACACCACCCTCCCGCTGGCCCGCGAGCGGGCGGCCCAACTCGGCCTGGCCGGCGCGGTGTTCCCGTGGCGGACGATCCGCGGCGAGGAGTGCTCCGGGTACTGGCCGGCCGGCACCGCCGCCTTCCACATCGGCGCCGACATCGCCGCCGCCGTCGCCCGCTACGTCCGGGCCACCGGGGACGCGGAGTTCGAGCGCGAGTACGGGCTCGAACTCCTCGTGGAGACCGCCCGGATGTGGCGCTCGCTCGGCCACCACGACGCCGCCGGGAAGTTCCGGATCGAGGGCGTCACCGGCCCCGACGAGTACAGCGCCGTCGCCGACAACAACGTCTTCACCAACCTGATGGCGCAGACCAACCTGCGCGCCGCCGCCGAGGCCGCCGTCCGGCACGCGAGCGAGGCCGCCGCCCTCGGCGTCGACACCGAGGAGACCGCCGCCTGGCGGGACGCGGCCGCCGCGATGTTCATCCCGTACGACCACGACCTCGGCGTCCACCCGCAGGCCGACGGCTTCACCGACCACCAGGTCTGGGACTTCGAGAACACCCCGCCCGAGAAGTACCCGCTGCTGCTGCACTTCCCGTACTTCGACCTGTACCGCAAGCAGGTGGTCAAGCAGGCCGACCTGGTGCTCGCCATGCAGGTCCGCGGCGACGCCTTCACCGACGAGCAGAAGGCCCGCAACTTCGCCTACTACGAGCGCCTCACCGTCCGCGACTCCTCGCTCTCCGCCTGCACCCAGGCCGTCATCGCCGCCGAGGTCGGCCAGCTCGACCTCGCGTACGACTACACGGCCGAAGCGGCCCTGATGGACCTGCACGACCTCGGCGGCAACACCCGCGACGGCCTGCACATGGCCTCGCTCGCCGGGGCGTGCATCGCCCTGGTGGCGGGCTTCGGCGGACTGCGCGACCACAACGAGACGCTCTCCTTCCGGCCCCGGCTGCCGTCCGGGCTGATGAAGCTGAGCTTCTCCCTGCTGGTGCGCGAACACCTGCTCGGCGTCCGGATCACCCACGAGGAGACGACGTACACGCTGCGCCGCGGCGAGGTCATCCACCTGCGGCACGACGGCGAGGTGGTGCAGGTCAAGGCCGGCTCGCCGGTCACCCTGCCCACCACCGCCCCGCCCGCCCAGGAGCGCTTCGCCCAGCCCCCCGGCCGCGAACCCGCCCGCCGCCAGCCCCAGGCGGGCCTGGCGGCGGGCAAGCTCGGCCAGCAGGACCACCTCGCTGCCGAGTAGCCCCCGGGGGCCTGTCCTCGCGTCGCCCGTTCGGCCCACCCCGGCTGCGTCGACCCCGTCCCCGTCGGAGGGTGCAGGTGCCCAGCACAATCGGCGCCCCACCGAAGGAGTTCACTCGTGGCGAGCGTGGCCGAACAGATGGTGGAGGTGCTCCGGCAAGCCGGCGTGGAGCGGGTCTACGGCGTCGTCGGCGACAGCCTCAACCCCGTCGTGGACGCGATCCGCCGGGCCGAGGGCATCAGCTGGGTGCACGTGCGCAACGAGGAGGCCGGCGCCTTCGCGGCCGCCGCCGAGGCCGAGCTCAGCGGCCGGCTGGCCGTCTGCGCCGGCTCCTGCGGCCCCGGCAACACCCACCTGATCCAGGGCCTCTACGACGCCCAGCGCAGCGGCCTGCCCGTCCTCGCGCTCGCCTCGCACATCCCGTCCGGCCAGATCGGCACCGGCTTCTTCCAGGAGACCCACCCCGAGCGGGTGTTCACCGACTGCAGCACCTGGTGCGAGATGCTCTCCACCCCCGCCCAGCTCCCCCGCCTGCTGCGGATCGCCGTCCAGCACGCGCTCGGCTCGCACGGCGTCTCGGTGCTCGCCTTCCCGGGGGACGTCGCCGCGCTGCCCGCCGCCGGGCCCACCGGCACCAGCCACTTCCTCACCGAGCAGGCCGTTGCCGCACCGCCGTGGTCACAGGTGCAGGAGCTGGCCCGGATGCTCAACGCGGCCCGCAAGGTCGCCCTGTTCTGCGGCGCCGGGGTGCGCGGGGCACACGCCGAGGTGATGGAGACCGCGCACGCCCTGAACGCGCCGATCGGGCACTCGCTGCGCGGCAAGGAGTGGATCCAGTACGACAACCCGTACGACGTCGGCATGAGCGGCCTGCTCGGCTACGGCGCCTGCCACGAGGCGCTGCACTCCGCCGACCTGGTGCTGCTGCTGGGCACCGACTTCCCGTACGACTCCTTCCTGCCGCAGGCGCACACCGTGCAGGTCGACCACGACGCGACCCGGCTCGGCCGCCGCACCGCGCTCGACCTGGCCGTCCACGGCGACGTGGCCGCCACCCTGCGGGCCGTGCTGCCGCTGCTGGACGAGAAGGAGGACCGCGCCTTCCTGGACGGCATGCTGAGGAAGCACTGCCGGGCGCTGGAGGACGTGATCGGCGCGTACACCCGGGACATCGAGCAGCACCTGCCGATCCACCCGGAGTACGTCGCCTCGGTGCTGGACGAGGTCGCCGCCCAGGACGCGGTGTTCACCGTCGACACCGGCATGAACAACGTGTGGGCCGCCCGCTACCTGCAGCCCAACGGCCGCCGCCGGGTGATCGGCTCCTTCCTGCACGGCTCGATGGCCAACGCCCTCCCGCACGCGATCGGCGCCCAGCTCGCCTGCCCCGGGCGGCAGGTGATCGCGATGGCGGGCGACGGCGGGATCGGGATGCTGCTCGGCGAACTGCTCACCGTCGCCAAGTACCGGCTGCCGGTGAAGACCGTCGTCTTCAACAACGGCGCGCTCGGCATGATCAAGCTGGAGATGCTGGTCTCCGGCTACCCGGAGTCCGAGATCGACAACGGGGACGTGGACTACGCGGGGATCGCCCGGGCGATGGGGATCCCGGCCAAGCGGGTGGCCGAACCGGCCCGGGTCCGGGAGGTGCTCGCGGAGGCGCTGGAACGGCCGGGCCCGGCCCTGGTGGACGTGGTCACCGACCCCAACGCGCTGTCCATCCCGCCGCGCATCACCGCCGCCCAGCTGAAGGGCTTCGCGCTGGCCGCCGGGAAGACGGTGCTCTCGGGCGGCGTCGGGCGCATGGTCGACCTGGCCCGGAGCAACCTGCGGAACATCCCGCGGCCGTGAGGTGTGCGGCGGGGTCCTCTCGCCCTTTTGCCTCTGAGGCAAAAACCTTGCCTGCCTGGCAGGCCGGGTGTCCACTGGACACATGACCACCAGCTCCACCGGCGCCCCCGCCGCAGGCGACCAGCTCGACGACCAGGAGGTCGCCGGCCTCGCCGCCCGCCTCCGCGAGCACCGGCTCAGCAGCCGCCTCACCCTGGAGGTCGCCGCCGCGCGGGTCGGACTCTCCCCAGCGTATCTCTCCCGGCTGGAGACCGGCCGCCGGCAGCCCTCGCTGCCCGTCCTGCTCGGCCTCGCCCGCGCCTACGGCACCGCGGTGTCCGGGCTGCTCGGCGAGACCATGGCGGAGCCCGACCCGGTCGTCCGCGGCGGCGCCATCGAGCCCGGGCGGGCCGGCGGCTGGGGCTACCGCCGGGCCGGCGCCCCGGGCCGCGCCATGCAGTCCCTGCGGGTCCACGTGCCGCCGGGCCTCCAGGACGCGGTGGTCCGGGTCCACCCGGGCGAGGAATGGCTGTACGTCCTGCAGGGCGCGCTCCGCCTCACCCTCGGCGACCGCGTCCACCACCTCGCGGAGGGCGACTCCGCCCACTACGACTCGCTCACCCCGCACTGCATCGCCGCCGAGTCGGAGAGCGGCGTCGAACTGCTCTTCATCCACACCCTGCTGCAGAGCCCCGGCGGCGAACTCTGCCTCGGCGGCGGCCCCGCCGCGACCCACTGACCCACCACCGTCAGAACCCCTCGGAGGAGATCATCATGGCCGATCCCACCACCACCATCACCCCGGCCGCGGCCGGGGCCGCCGACACCGCCGCCGGCCCGAAGACCATGGACGCCGGCAAGTGGGCCAACAAGCGGGTCTACCTCCGCCTGGTGATCTACACCGCGGGCATCCACGTCTTCGCCGGCTTCATCATGCTGCTCTTCGAACTCGGCAGCCGCAACAAGTAGTTCGCCCCCCAGCGGCCGCCCGCCCCCACCCCCGTAGGAGGCGGGCGGTCCCCTTTGCACCCCCGTTCGGGCCGCCTCCCTGCTCGCCCCCCTTCATGCCCTGCGGAGCAGCTTGCAGAGGGCCTGCAGCGCGGGCCGTCTTTCCTCCCGCCCCCTTCACGCCCTGCGCAGCAGCTCGCAGAGGGCCTGCAGTGCCGCCGGGAACGCGTGGTCGGGTGGGGTGGCGTAGCCGATGACGAGGGCGGGTGGGGCGTCGGCGTCGGTGGGGGCGGCGAGGTGCCAGGCCAGGCCGTTGAGGGAGAGCCCGGCGGCCTGGGCGCGGGCGAGGAGTTCGGGTTCGGGGGTGGAGCCGGGCGGTAGTTGGAGGACGGCGTGCAGGCCGGCCGCGATGCCGGTGACCCGGACGTGCGGGGCGTGTTCGGCGAGGGCGGCGATCAGCTGGTCGCGGCGGCGCCGGTAGTGCAGGCGGCAGCGCCGTACGTGGCGGTCGTACGTCCCGGAGGTGATCAGTTCCGCGAGCGTCAGCTGGTCCAGGACCGGGGACATCGTGTCGGCCAGCACCTTCAGCCGGGCCACCGGTTCGACCAGGGCGTCCGGCAGGGCCAGCCAGGCCAGCCGCAGGCCCGGGGCGAGGCTCTTGGCGGCGGTCCCGGCGTACACGACCCGCTCCGGGTCGAGGGCCTGCATGGCGCCGAGCGGCTGCCGGTCGTAGCGGAACTCGCCGTCGTAGTCGTCCTCGATGACGTACCGGTCCTGTTCGCGGGCCCACCGCACCGCTTCGGCTCGCCGGTCGGCGGACAGCGGTGCGCCGGTGGGGTACTGGTGGGCGGGGGTGAGCAGGACGGCACCGGGGCGGGTGTCGAGCCGGTCGACGAGGGCGCCGTCCTCGTCCAGCGGCAGCGGGGTGGTGGTGAGTCCGGCGGCGCGGACGACGGCGTGCTGCGGCGGCAGCCCGTACTCCTCGACGGCGAGTGTGCGGGCGCCGCGGTTGCGGAGGGCGGCGCAGAGCAGGCCGAGGCCCTGGGTGACGCCGGTGCAGATGAGCAGGTGGTCGGGGTCGGTGCGGACGCCGCGGACCCGGGCGAGGTAGTGGGTGAGGGCTTGCCGGAGTTCGATCCGGCCGAGCGGGCTGCCGTAGTCGAGGGCTTCGTGCGGTGCGGTGGCGAGGGCGCGGCGGGCGGCGGCGAGCCAGGCGGTGCGGGGGAAGAGCGAGATGTCGGGCCGTCCGGACGTCAGGTCGTGCCGGGCGGCCTGCCGCTGCGGCATCGTCCGGGTGCCGGCCCGCCGGGCCGGGGCGGGCGGCTCGGGTACGGCCCGCCGGGCGACGGTGGTGCCGGAGCCCTGCCGGGAGTCGAGCCAGCCTTCGGCGGTGAGCTGGCCGTAGGCCTCGACCACGGTGTTGCGGGCGATGCCGAGGTCCTCGCCGAGGGCCCGGGAGGAGGGCAGCCGGGTGCCGGGCGCGAGCCGTCCGTCCTGGACGGCTTCGCGCAGGGCGTCCTCCAGGGCGGCCCGCAGTCCGGCACCGGCGGCGCGCCGTTCGGTGAGGTCCAGGTGCAGGTCGCCGCCGAAGGAGGTCCAGGAGCTGGTCACGGGCCCCATTCTCGCGCGGGGAGCGGCCGCCCGGGCTTGTTGTCACCACGTGGTGCCGGCGGGCTCCTCGATGGTGGTGTTGATGCGGTTGAAGAGGTTGGTGAGTCCGATCATCAGGATGATCGCGGAGAGCTGTTCCTCGGTGAAGTGGTCGGTGGCGGCGTCCCAGACCGGGTCCGGGACGGCCTTGCCCGAGCGGTCGGCGATCCGGGTGGCGGCCTCGGCGAGTTCGAGGGCGGCGCGCTCCTCGTCGGTGAAGAACGGTGCCTCCCGCCAGGCGGCCACCGCGTGCAGCCGTTCGTCGGTCTCGCCGTGCCGCTTGGCGCCCTGGACGCCCGAGAACACGCAGGCGCTGCAGCCGTTGATCTGACTCACCCGCAGGTGGACCAGCTCCAGGAGCTGCGGGGCGACGCCGCCCCGGTACATGGCCTGGTAGATGGTCTGGATGCCCTTGGTCGCGTCCGGCAGGACCATGGCGGGGTTCTTCATGCGGGCAGTAGTCTGGGTGGTGGTCACCGGGGGCTCCTCTTTCGTCGGTTAGCGTCCCTCATCGAACCGACGGATCGCGACGCGAGGATGTGACAGGTGACCGGAGAGAGTTTTCTGGCCGAGCGCTTCGAGGCGGAACGCCCCCAACTGCGCGCGGTGGCCTACCGGATGCTCGGGTCGATCGCCGAGGCCGAGGACGCCGTCCAGGAGGCCTGGCTGAAGCTGAGCCGCAGCGACGTGAGCGAGGTGCGCAACCTCGGCGCCTGGCTCACCACGGTCGTCGGCCGGATCTGCCTGGACCAGCTGCGCTCCCGCACCTCCCGCCGGGAGGAGCCGCTGCCCGAGCAGGACGGGCAGGTACGGCTGCCGGACCCGGTGGTGAGCGGGCTGGCGACGCTGGACCCGGTGCACGAGATCCTGGTCGCCGACTCGGTCGGGATCGCGCTGATGGTGATCCTGGAGACGCTCTCCCCGGCGGAGCGGGTGGCCTTCGTGCTGCACGACATGTTCGAGGTGCCCTTCGACGGGATCGCCGAGGTGCTGGGCCGTACCTCCGCCTCCACCCGGCAGTTGGCCAGCCGCGCCCGCCGCCGCGTCCAGGGGGCGACCCCGGCCGCGGACGCCGACAACTCCCGCAAGCGCGAGGTGGTGGAGGCCTTCCTGTCCGCCGCCCGGGGCGGGGACTTCGAGGCGCTGCTGACGGTGCTGGACCCGGAGGTGGTGGCCCGGTCCGACGGCGGCACGCTGGTGCCGAGCGCGCTGCGCCGCGGTGCGGCCGAGGTCGCCTCCCAGGCGATCACCTTCGCCCGCTTCGCCGCCGACGGCCGCCTGGTCCTGGTCAACGGCTCGCCGGGCGTGGTGTCCTTCGGCGACGGCCGTACGCTGTCGGTCATGTCGTTCACCATCCATGACGGCCGCATCACCGCCATGGACATCCTGACCGACCCGACCCGCCTGGCCGCCCTGGGCCTCAAGGCCTGAGCCGCCCCACCGGCCGGCTCGGGTGGCGCCCGGGCCGGCCCCCGCCAGGCTTGTTCCCCGCCTCCTCCCGGGCGCACTGTCACACCCGCGCGCTACCGTGCCGTCCATGGCGAACTTCGTACTGGTGGCAGGCGCTTGGCTCGGTTCCTGGGCCTGGAGCGAGGTCGTGCCGGAGCTGCGCGCGGCCGGGCACGGGGCGTACCCGCTGACGCTCTCCGGGCTCGCGGAGAAGCGGGGCGCGCCCGCCGGGCAGCAGGAGCACGTGGCGGACATCGTGGCCGAGGTGGAGCGGCTCGGTCTGCGGGACGTCGTGCTGGTCGGGCACAGCTACTCGGGCATCCCGGTGGGCCAGGCCGCCGAGCGGATCGGCGACCGGCTGGCCCGGCTGGTCCTGGTGGACGCCAACGTGCCGGTGGCGGGCGAGTCCTTCGCCGACCGGATGCCGGAGCCGGCCGCGCTGCGGGCGGACCTCGCCGCCCACGGGGGCTGGTGGCCGCCGCTGCCGTCGGCCGAGTTCGCCGGGCAGGGGCTGACGACCGGGCAGATCGCCCGGATCACCGGCGGCGCCACCCCGCACCCGGGCCCCTCGCTGACCGAACCGGCCGTCCTGGACGGCCCGTTGAGCGCGCTCCCGGGGGTGTACGTGAAGTGCCTGCTGGACTGGCCGGAGCCGCCGCCGGTGGTCGCCGGGCTGGTCGCGGACGGCCACTGGCGGCTGGTGGAGCTGGACACCGGGCACTGGCCGATGTTCTCCCGGCCGGCCGAACTCGCCCGGATCCTGGGCGAGTTCTCGAAGGCTTGAGCGCTCAGAGCGACAGGTAGACCGCGCTGCCGACGCCGGCGAGGAAGCAGTAGACCGCGAAGGGCGTCAGGCTGCGGGTCTCGAAGTACTTGGTGAGGAACCGCACCGAGACGTACCCGGCGGCGAACGCGGCGACGCTGCCCGCGAGGACGGGGCCGAGCACGGCGGAGTTCTCCGGCTTGAACAGCTCGGGGACCTTCAGCACCGAGGCGGCCAGGATGACCGGGGTGGCGAGCAGGAAGGAGAACCGGGCGGCGTCCTCGTGGTGCAGCCCGCGCAGGATGCCGGCGCTCATGGTGACGCCGGAGCGGCTGATGCCCGGGAACAGCGCGAGGATCTGCGCGGCGCCGATCCAGGCGCCCTGCCCGTAGCCCAGCCTGGTCAGCCGGTGGTCGGAGGCGACCGCCGGGTCCATACCGGGCTCGTCGACGGGGGCGGCGTGCCCGGCCCGGCGGCGGCCGGTGCCGCCGCGCTTGAGCCGTTCGGCGCCGAGCAGCACGAGCCCGTTGAGGGCGAGGAAGACCGCGGCCGGGACGGGCTTGCCGAGCGCGTTGCGCAGCGCCTTCTCCAGGGCGAGGCCGGCCACCCCGACCGGGATGGTGGAGAGGATGAGCAGCCAGGCGAGCTTCTCGTTGCGGCTCTCCACCCGGCGGTGGCGGATCGAGCTGAACAGGCCGCCGACGACGCGGACCCAGTCCTGCCAGAAGTACACGACCAGCGCGAGCGCGGTGGCCAGGTGCAGGGCGACCAGCGCGGCGAGGTAGGAGGAGCCCTCGGCGGTCATGTCGAGGTCGTGCTGGATCTTCCCGCCGATCAGGGCGGGCAGCAGGATGCTGTGGCCGAGGCTGGAGACCGGGAAGAGTTCCGTCACACCCTGCAGCAGGCCGACGCCTATCGCTTCCGGGTAGGTCAGGGTGGACATCGCGCACCTTCGCTCGGGGGTGGGCGGCCGGCCGATTCCGGGGGCCTCCGCGAAGCTACTACGGGCATGTAGACGTTCGGCAGCCCCGCTGTCAGAAGTTCACCGACCGTACGCCTGCGGGACACCGGGGCCGAGATGGGCGATCAACGCGGCTGCCGCGGCGGCCAGCACGGTGGTGGACGGGACGGCCCGGTGCGCGGCGTCGCCGAGCAGCACGACGGCGGTCACCGCGAGCGGGGCGCCCACCAGCGGCAGGGCGACGGTCAGGACGGCGGGCAGGCGGTGCACGGCGGCTCCCGGAGGCTCGGTTTCGGCTTGGCGCACGCCAGGATGCCGCCTCCCGCAGCGTCAGGTTCAAGTCCTTTTCCGCCGCTGCCGCCACCGCCACCGGTGCCGCCGCTCACCGGCGCCGTCGGCCGGCCCGCGCCCCGGTCAGTCCGCCGCGACCCGCTGCCAGCCCGCCCCGCCCACCGGCGCGGCCGCGAAGTCGTAGCGCAGCCCGTCCGGCCCGAGCGCGAGCAGTGAGATCGACGAGGAGCCCCAGGTCCGCCCGTCGCCGAAGTCCCGCCGCTGGACCAGCGCGGCGTCCTCGTCCAGCGCCAGTCCGTCGCCGGTGACGATCGGCAGCCACGCGCCCCAGGCCTGCGCGGCCGGCCCGTCGCCGGTCGGCTCGGGCCGGGGCGCGGCGGCGAAGCGGGCCCGGAAGTGGTCGGCGCGCGAGGCCATCAGCGCGCTGATCCGCTCGGAGGCGGAGCGGTTGGCGGCCAGGCCCTCCACCCCGTCGTTGAGCACCACGCTGAGCCCGGCGGGCAGTTCGTGCTGCTCCAGCCGCCGGCCGTCCCAGCTGGCGACGGCGGCGCCGTCCGGCCGGGCCAGGACGAGGTGGAAGGGGTCGTACGGGGTGAGGTCGAGGTGGCCGATGCCGCCCTCGGTGACGGCGGTGAGCGGCAGTTGGCCCCGGGTGAGCCGGGAGTCGGCGGGGGCGAGCGGGCCGAAGCCGTTCAGCAGGCAGGCGGCGGTCCGCCGGGCGGGGTCGACGGCCAGCCAGGTGCCGCCGGCCGCGAGGTCCAGCCCGCCGAGCAGCCCGGGCCGGTCCGGCCAGTGGTGGTCCGGCGGCAGCCAGGCGCGCCCCAGGTACTCGTCCCGGACGGAGAGCAGCAGTACCGGTACCGCCGCTCCGGGTTCGATGCTGACGAATGCCGTGCACACGACCGTGTTCCCCCTGACCTCGTCCTGCCAGCGATCCTCGCACGGCTGTTCGCGCACCGGAAGTGGCCCAAGGAACCGGGCGCCGAATGCACCAGGCCGCTGGGCCACCGGCTGCCTAGGCTGGCAGCCATGACGACGACGAACGAGACCGCGACGACGACGGACGGGATCCACGCCCACGTGCCCGCCCCGGCCCAGCGCCTCCCGCTGGGGAAGCTGGCCCCCGCCTACTACCAGGCGATGGTGGCCGTGGACCAGGCCGCCCGGACGGGCCTCGACCCGGTGATCGTCGAGCTGGTCAAGCTGCACGCGTCGGTGATCAACGGCTGCGCCTACTGCATCGACAAGCACTCCACCGACGCCCGCGAGCTGGGCGAGCGGGAGCACCGCCTGCTCTCCCTCCCGGCCTGGCGCGAGACCCCCTGGTTCACCGCCCGTGAGCGCGCCGCCCTGGCCCTCACCGAGTCGGTCACCCTGCTGACCCAGGGCCACGTGCCGGACGCCGTGTGGGCGCAGGCCGCCGAGCAGTTCGAGGAGGCGGAGCTGGCCCAGCTGGTCGCGCTGATCGCCACCATCAACGCCTGGAACCGGATCGGCGTGAGCACCCGCATGAGCCCGGCCGCGAAGTGAGGAACGGGGACATGACGACGCAGCAGGAGAAGGCCCGGCTGTTCCGGGAGCTGCACCGCCCGGGCGATCCGCTGGTGCTGGCCAACGTGTGGGACGCGGCCTCCGCCCGGCTGGTGGCCGTCGCCGGGGCGCGGGCGGTGGCCACGGCCAGCGCGGGCGTCTGCTGGTCGCTCGGCAGCCCGGACGGCGGCGGCGCCGACCGCGAGCAGGTGCTGGCCCGGACCGCCCAGGTGGTCCGCGCGGTCGACCTGCCGGTCACCGCGGACCTGGAGCACGGTTACGCGGACACCGCCGCCGGGGTCGGTGAGACGGTCGCCGCGCTGCTCGCCACCGGCGCCGTCGGGGTGAACCTGGAGGACGAGGTGCGCCCGGTGGCGGAGGCCGCCGAGCGGATCGCGGCGGCCCGGGCGGCGGCCGACGCGGCCGGTGTCCCGCTGTTCGTCAACGGGCGCACCGACGTGTTCCTGTACGGGCACGGCGCCCCGGAGGACCGGCTGGACGAGACGGTCCGCCGGCTGCGGGCGTTCGTCGAGGCGGGCGCGGACGGCGTGTTCGTCCCCGGTGTCGCCGACCCGGAGACCATCGCCGCGCTGGTCGCGGCCGTCCCCGTGCCGCTGAACGTGCTGGCCGGGACCGGCTCCCCGTCGGTCGCCGAACTGGCGAAGCTCGGCGTCGGCCGGATCAGCCTCGGCCCGGGCCTGGCGAAGGTGGCCTACGCGGCCGTCCGCCGGGCCGCCGAGGAGGTGTACGGGAGCGGCACGTACACCGCCCTCGACGGCGGGCTGACCTACCCGGAGCTCAACGGGCTCTTCACGGGCTGAGCCCCGGGCCCTGAGCCCTGAGCCCAGGGCCCGGGCGGCCGGCCGGACGGGGGTCGGCCGGCCGCCCGGGCCCGTCCCCGCCGGCGGCCCGGTCCGCGTCAGCCGATCTGCCCGCTGAGCCCGGGGTGGCTCATCTGGTTGGTGCCGACGGCCTCCACCTCGTTGGCGGTGTGCCCGACCACCGGGAGCTTGCCCGCGGTCTGCAGGGCGAGGTCGGCGGGGGACAGGTTGAGGCCGTCGGTCAGGCCGCCGGTGGCGTCCGGCGAGGAGGCGGTCTGGCTGGTGGCCGAGGCCACCGGGGCGGCCATGGCGAGGCCCGCCATGGTGAGGGCGGCCAGGGTGGCGAGCTTGCGCATGCCGTGGTCGCGCATGCCGTGGCTCCGTGCGCGGTGGGTGTTCGTGCCGTGGTTCGTCATGCACTGCCGAACGACCCGGCCGTCCTCAGGTCACCGGGAGCCGTCGACCGTCACCCACAGGGTCCGCACGCTGTTGCTGACGAAGGACGCGATCGGCTCGTTCGTCCGCCCCTCGGCCAGGGCCAGCCCGGGGAAGCGGGCGAACAGGTGCCGCAGCGCCGTCTCGGCCTCCAGCCGGGCCAGCCCGGAGCCGAGGCAGAAGTGCGGGCCGTGGCCGAGCGAGAGGTGCCGGGCGGGCTGCCGGGTGAGGTCGAAGCGGTCGGCGTCGGGGTAGTGCCCGGAGTCGCGCCCGGCCGCCGCGTACGAGGCCAGCAGCGCCTCGCCGCGCCGGATCACCACGTCGCCGACCTCGATGTCCTCGATCGCGTAGCGCAGCGGGAACTGCCCGACCGGAGCGTCGTAGCGCAGCGTCTCCTCGACCACCGCCGACCACGGCACGGTGCCGTCCAGGACGAGCCGCAGCTGGTCCGGGTGGGCGAGCAGGGCGCGCACCGCGTTGCTGATCAGGTTGAGCGTGGTCTCGTGCCCGGCGACCAGCATCAGCAGCAGGGTGCCGACCAGTTCGGCCTCGCTGAGCCGCTGCTGGTCGAGGCGGTGGCCGGCCTCGCGGGCGGCGATCAGGTCGGTGGTCAGGTCGTCGCCCGGCTCGGCCCGCTTGGCCGCCACCACCGAGGCGAGCAGGGCGTTCAGGTCCCGTTGGGCGGCCAGGGCCGCCTGAGGGGTGGCCGAGCTGGAGACCAGGGTGTCGGACAGCTCGTGCAGCTCGTCCTGCTGTTCCAGTGCAAGGCCGAGCAGTTCGCCGATCACCTGCATGGGCAGCGGGTAGGCGAAGTGCTGCTTCAGGTCGAACTCGCCCTCCAGCTTGGCGACTTCGTCCAGCAGGGCGATCGTCCGGGCTTCGATCGCGGGGGCCAGGTCGGCTATCCGGCGCGGGGTGAAGGCCTGGGAGACCAGCCCGCGCAGCCGCCGGTGGTCCTCGCCGTCGGCGGTGACCATGCCGGGTACGGAGATGAAGTTGAGCAGTGGCCAGCCCTCCGGCAGCCGTCCCTCGCGGAAGGTCGTCCACAGCCGGGCGTCCTTGCCGACGCGGGGGTCGGTCAGCAGCGACTGGAGGGCGTCGTGGTGGGTTACCGCCCAGACCACCACCCCGCCAGGGAGCTCCACCAGGACTGCGGGGCCGGCCGCTCGGAGCCGGGCGTTCTCTCCGTGCTGGTCCTGTCCGAAGGGGTCGAGCCGGATGGGCTCGGGGCGGGCTCCGGGGGTGTCGACGGCGGTGTCCATGCGGGCCTCTCGGGGGCAGGCGGGCGGGGCGGGGTGAAGGCGCTGTACAACACCGGCAGGGCGGTCAGGGCCCGCGACCACGGGGACGGGCGCCAGGCCAGTTCGCTCGGGGGGACGGCGAGTTGGAGGTCGGGAAGGCGGTGCAGCAGGGTCTCGACGGCGGTCTCGACGAT
Source organism: Streptomyces novaecaesareae (assembly GCF_000716875.1). Lineage (GTDB taxonomy): Bacteria > Actinomycetota > Actinomycetes > Streptomycetales > Streptomycetaceae > Kitasatospora > Kitasatospora novaecaesareae. The sequence goes on from NZ_JNWQ01000038.1 coordinate 119,968, forward strand.
GATCCGGGCCGGGTGCTGGGCCGGGCAGACGTGCCGCCCGGCGCCCCAGGCGAGGTGCGCCCGGTTGCCGCCGAGCGAGCCCTGGGCGGCGGCGGAGACGCCCTGGGCGGCCGGGTCGGCGTTGGCCGCGGCCAGGCCGAGGACGAGCATGTCGCCGGCGCTGATGTACTGGCCGCCGAGCACGGTGTCGCCGGTGGCCCAGCGGCCGGGGAAGTTCTGCGTCGGCGGGTCGCGCCAGAGCACCTCCTCCAGCGCGTCGGAGACGGTGAGCCGGCCGCCGGTGAGGGTGGCCCGGAAGCGCCGGTCGGTGAGCAGCAGCCGCAGGGTGTTGCCGGTCCAGTTGATCGAGGTCTCGTTGCCCGCGACCAGCAGCACCACCAGGTGGTGCACCGCCTCCTCGTCGGTCAGCCCGGCGGGGTGGGCGAGCAGCCAGGAGGTGAGGTCGGCGCTGGGCTCGGCCCGGCGGCGCCGGACCAGGTCGACCAGGATCGCCTGGAACTCGGCGCCGGCGCGCTGGGACTCCGCGCTGCTGTCCACGAAGTGGCTGATCAGCTCGACCAGTCGGGGCCCGGCCTCGGCCGGCAGGCCGACCAGCTGGGTGAAGACCCGCAGCGGCAGCGCCCGGGCGTACTGGGCGATCAGGTCGGCGGTGCCGTCCGGCCCCCAGCTGTCGATCAGGCCGTTGGCGGCGGCCTCGGTGGTCCCGCGCAGCTGGTGGTGGTCGATCTGGGCGAGGGTGTCCGAGACGGCGGAGCGCAGCCGCTGGTGCTCGGCGCCGTCCAGGTTGAGCAGGGTGGGGCGCCAGGAGGTCATCGTCAGCAGCCGGGAGCCGGCCGACAGCCGTCCCTCGGCGGGCACCCGCCAGCGGCGCGAGTCCTTGGAGAACAGCGCCTCGTTGCGGGTGAGTTCGAGCATCTCGGCGTAGCCGAGGACGAGCCAGGCCTCGACGCCGGGCTCCAGCTCGATCGGTGCGACCGGGCCGTAGCGCTCGCGCAGCCGGGCGTACAGGCCGTGCGGGTCCTCGGCGACGGCCTGGCCGTACAGCGGGGTCAGCGGGACGCCGACGGGCAGGCCGCCGCCGTGGCCTGGCCCGCCGCCGTGGGCGACCGGGCAGCCGCGGCCGGCCGGGAGGGTGGGGCCGGCCGGGCCGAAGGCACCGGGGTCGGAGGCGCTCATCCCTGCAGCTCCAGGATCGAGTTGCGGTGCAGGTGGTCGACGAAGTCGATCAGCAGGTCGTAGGACTGCCGCCGGTCGCGCGCGTCACAGAAGAGGATCGGTACGTCCGGCAGCAGGTCCAGTGCCGAGCGCAGCTCCTCCTCGGGGTAACTCGGCGTGTCCGGGAAGGTGTTGACCGCCACCGCGAACGGGATGCGCTGCTCCTCCAGCCGGCCGAGGACGTCGAAGCTCTCGTCCGGGCGGCGCAGGTCGACCATGGCGATCGCGCCGAGCGCGCCGCGCGACAGGTCGTCCCACAGCGGCCAGAACCGCTGCTGCCCGGGCGTGCCGAACAGGTACAGCGCGAGCCGCGGGTTGAGCGTGATCCGGCCGAAGTCCAGCGCGACCGTGGTGGTGGTCTTGCCGGTGCGCCCGGTGAGGTCGTCGACGCCGCTGCTGGCGGTGGTCATGGTCTCCTCGGTGCGCAGCGGGGTGATCTCACTGAGCGAGCCGACCAGGGTGGTCTTGCCGACCCCGAACGGGCCGGTGACCAGGATCTTGACCGCGCCCTGCACCGAGGGCGGCAGGTACTGCGGCCCGTCGGCGGACCCGGCGGCCTCGATGGACCCGGCGGCCTCGGGGGCGGCTTCAGCGGAGTTGGCGGAGGCCAACGAGCACCTCTTCCAGGAGGGTTGCGGGCAGGCGTTCGGCCTGCGGAACGGGCGGGAGCACCTGCACGGCGCCGAGGTCCCAGAGGTCCCCGACCAGCACCTTGACCACGCCGAGCGGCAGCCCCAGGTGGGCTGCCACCTCGGCGACGGACAGCAGGCTGTGGCAGAGCCCGAGGATGCGCCGGTGCTCCCGGTTCAGCAGCGCGTGGTCGGGCAGTTCCGGCGGCTCGGGTAACGCGCTGACCAGGCTCTCCAGGGCCAGCTCGGCCCGGGTGGAGCGGCTGCGCCCACCGGTGATGACGTACGGCCGGACCGGCCCGCTCACCGGTGGCCCCCCGCCGCGTGGTCGACCCGCGGCGGGCTGGTGAGGTGGCTGCCGATCCGCTCGACCAGGACCTGCATCTGGTACGCGACCAGGCCGGCGTCCACCGCCTCGGCGGTCACCACGGCCAGGTGCGCCCCGGCCCCGGCGGCGACGATGAAGAGGTAGCCGCCGCCGTACTCGATGATGATCTGCCGGGTGGCGCTGCCCGGCCCGCCGAAACCCGTCGCGACGCCGCGGGCCAGCGACTGCAGTCCCGAGCAGGCGGCGGCGAGCCGTTCGGCGTCCTCGCGCGCGATGCCCGTGCTGCGGCCGATCTCCAGCCCGTCGTTGGAGACGACGACGGCGTGCTGGACCTGCGGGACGGCGATGATGTCGGCGAGCAGCCAGCCGAGATCAGGGGTGGTGGTCATGGAACTCTCCGGAGCGCTGGGGAAGTCGGGGGGACGGGGGAAGGGAAGGGTCGAACTGGGCCTGGGCCCGGGCGGCCGATCGGCCGCTGGCGGTCCCGGCCTGGAACATCGCCATGAACGCCTGTGCGTCCCGGGCCGAGCGGTACGGCGGCGCGGGAGGCGGTGGGGGAGCGGCGTGCTGGGCGGGGCGGTGGGCGCGGTCGCGCCGGTGGCTCCGGCGGGGCAGCGGCGGTGGGGTGTCGTCGGT
>NZ_JNWQ01000039.1 GCF_000716875.1 Streptomyces novaecaesareae
AGAGCCGGACGGCCACTCCTGTGGAGCCACTGAAGGCAAGACCCCATCAGCCACATCCGGCCCTCCCGGGCCGTCTAACACCTTACGGAGAACCCCATGCGCATCACCGTGTTCGGCGCCACCGGCAACGTCGGCAGCCGGGTCGTGGCCGAGGCACTCGCCCGCGGCCACGAGGTCACCGCCGTCGTACGGGACCCGGCCAAGCCGCACGGCCTGCCGGCCACCGCCGCACTCACCGTCGGTGACGCCGGCGACCCCGAGGACGTCACCCGGATATCCGCCGGCCAGGACGTGGTGATCACCGCCACCCGCCCGGCGCCCGGCCGTGAGCACGAACTGTCCGTGGCCACCAAGGGCCTGCTCGCGGGCGTCGCCGGTACGGGCGTGCGGCTGCTGGCCGTCGGCGGCGCCGGCAGCCTCACCGTCCCCGGCGCCGGCGGGACGACCCTCGTGGAGACCCCCGACTTCCCCGCCGAGATCCGGTCGATCGCGCTGGCCTGCAGCGAGCAGCTGGACCTCTACCGCGCCGCCGGCGAGGACGTCGACTGGACGTACCTGAGCCCGGCCGCGCTGCTCGAACCCGGCGTGCGCACCGGCCGCTTCCGGCTCGGGCGCGACGAACTGCTGGTCGACGCCGCGGGCGACTCGGCGATCTCCATGGAGGACCTGGCCGTCGCGCTCCTCGACGAGGTCGAGCAGCCCGCCCACCGCCGCAGCCGCTTCACCGCCGCCTACTGACGGCCGGAAGCGGTACACCCCCGGACGGGGGTGTAGCCAGCACCACCCCGAAGACGGCAGTGCGGGTGATCGATCGTCAGGACGCGGGCGGACAGGATCGTTCCCGTGACGAACACCGAAACGACCGACACCGCAACGACGAACCCCGCAACGACGGCCACCGCACCGGCGGCCACCGCCACCCGGGCCCGGCGCGCCGCGCTGGCCGTGGCCGCCGCCCTGCTCGCCGGTCTCGCCGCGCCGGCCACCGCCACCGCCGACACCGCCCGCGACCCGGGCGACGCCGACCCGGCACCCGCCCGCTACACCCACCAGACCCTGAACTGGCAGCCCTGCGCCACGAAGCCCACCCTGGACTGCGCCACCATGACCACCCCGAGGGACTGGCACCACCCCGGCGTCGGGGCCGACCTCACCATCGCCGTCTCCCGGCACCGCGCCACCGGCCCGGCCGCCGCACGCAAGGGCACCCTGCTGCTGGCGGCCGGCGGCCCCGGCGCCTCGGGCCTGACCCGCCCGGCCGGGCTGGCCGCCTCGGCCCCGGCCGTCGGCGCCGCGTACGACATCGTGGGCTTCGACCAGCGCGGGGTCGGCGCGAGCACCAAGGCCGTCTGCCAGACCCAGTCGGAGTTCGAGGAGTTCCTGGCCGGCGACTACCGTGACCAGTCCCCCGCCGCGATCGACCGCGTCATCGCCAACTCCAAGAAACTGGCGGCCAGTTGCCAGGAGCGCAGCGGTGATCTGATCCCCTACCTGAACACCGAGCAGACCGCCCACGACGTCGACCTGTTCCGCGTCCTGCTCGGCGAGCGCAAGCTCAGCTACGACGGGCCGTCCTACGCCTCGATGATCGGCGCCTACTACGGGGCGCTCTTCCCGCACCGGGTCGAACGGATGCTGCTGGACAGCAACATCGGCTTCGAGGGCACCTGGGAGAAGTTCCAACTCGGCCAGCCGATGAGCTTCCAGCGCCGCTTCGACGAGGACTTCGTGCCCTGGCTCGCGGCCCGGGACGCCACCTACCACTGGGGTTCGACGCCGGAGCAGGTGCGGGCGCACTGGGAGCAGCGGCGGGCCGCCCTGCACGAGGCGCCCATCGTCGAGGGCTCGGTGACGATCGGCCCCAACCAGTTGGACAACATCGCGATCTCGGGGATCTACGAGGCCTCGAACTTCCCCGACGTCGCCCGGCTCCTGGCCACCGTCGACAACTGGCAGACCACCGACCCCGCGACCAGGGCGGCCGCCGCGAAGGCCTTCGGCGGCTACCTCAGCCCGGACTTCCTCGCCGAGTACTTCTCGGTGACCTGTAGCGACACCCCGTGGACCAGGGACCTGGACACCTGGGTGCAGCGCGGCGCCGAGAACACCGCCCGCTGGCCGCTGGTCGGCGCCCGGTCGCTCGCCTTCGGCGCGGTCTGCGCGTCCTGGCCGGTCGCCCCGGCGCCCAAGGTGAAGGTCACCGGCGCACACCTGCCGGCCACGCTGATGCTCAACTCGGTGCACGACCCGGCGACGTACTACGAGGCGGCGCTCGGCGCCCACCGCGCGCTGCACGGCTCGCGGCTGGTCACCGTCACCGGGAGCGGGGACCACGGCCAGTACCCCGGGGCCAACCCCTGCGTCACCGACGTGGTCGAGCGCTACCTGCTGGACGACCGGGCACCCGCCCACGACCTCACCTGCGCTTCGCCGCAGGCGAGTTGACACAGCGGGCGACCGGCGCCGGGGCCTGCAGGGCGGCGCCGGGGCCGTGTCCGACCAGCCCCGACGCCGTGTCCGACCAGCCCCGGCGCCGCGTCCGATCAGCCCCGGGACCGGGCCTTCAGCCGGCTTCGGAGCTGGTCCAGGCCGACGGCCAGCACGGCGAAGCCGCCGACGGTGAGCTTGATCCCGGCCTTGGCGACGATCCAACCGATCCCCGGGGCGGTCCACCCCAGCCAGTGGAGCGCGGCCAGCAGCGCCGCCGAACCGCACAGCGCGGCCAGGACGGTGGCCGTGACGGCGGCGGCCCGCGAGAGCTCCTTCGGACCGTCGTCGTCGGCACCCGGGGCCGACGAAGCGCCGTCCCTACCGTCGGCCGTCCCGTCCACCATGTCGTTCGTACCCCCCTCGGTCATGGAGGGATGATACGACCTCAGCGGCAGCCGTGATGCGTGTCCCCCAGGTGCTCGCCGGTCTCGTCGTCGGGGAAGCTGACGGCCAGGGTGACGCGGTACTCGTGGACGTCCTCCCGGTGCCCCGGCACCCGGGCCCAGGCCAGCGAGTGCACCTCGGCCTCTGGGGCCTGCCGGCACCAGGCGGCGGCCTCCTCCAGGGCACGGGCGGCCGACCGGCCGGTACACACCACCGCGGTGTACGCGGCGACCGCGAGGTCCCCGCCGGAGCGGCAACTGCGCGACACCGCCCGGACGGCGGCGGCTGCCTGGGTCAGGTCTCGGGCCAGGTCGTCCACGACCCGAGGGGGTGCCGGCAGGACGACCGTTCCCTCGGCGACGGTCTCCGGCAGGTTCGCGCTCACGGTCCGGACCTCCATCCGCATCATCACGCGGCACAGCATGCCGGGCGGTGATTCCTGGCATGCCCACTTTCACCGGAACATCACCCGTCCAGGGCCGAGTTGGGGGCGCACCCTGGCGCCGGCAGGCCCGTCCTGGTAGAGGCGCCCGGCTCCCGCGCCGGACGTTCCGGCAGGTCAGACCGGTCGGCCGCGGGCGCCGCCGGGGAGCTCGAACCGCCGCGCACGTACCACCCCTGTGCTCCGAACCGCCGGTCCGGGCCCCGGGGCTCGCGCCCCCTCTCGTTGGTCCCTTGGTCAACTCCTCGTACCGCAACGGGAGATGACGCCTGGAGCGGGCGCGGGCGGCGCGGGTCACGAGCCCAGGGCGGCACTCCGGGCGGCGCTCCGACGACACTCCGACGGCGCCCCGGGGCGGCGCACACCCCCGCTGAGGTGCCGAGTTAACCCCTCGGTGGGCATCGGGCCCTCTCCCGGTCACCCTGTCCCTGTCAGATCGTCGTGATACTAATCGTCCGGTGGCGGGTGCCGTCATCAGGTGGACAGGCACGATGACGACAGCTCAACCGTTCTGGGATGGTCCGGGCGGCGACGGGAGGGGACACGGATGACGGCGAGGTTCGGCAGTACCCAGGGCGGGCGGAAGCTCCGGGTCGGCAAGCGGGTCACGGGGACGGCCGCGGCCTTCGCCGCACTGGCCGCGCTGACCGGCTCTCAGGTGACGGGCCTCGGGCTCGCGCCGGTCGCGGCCGCCGACACCGGCCCGACGAACAGTGCCGCCTCCCAGAGCGCCGACTTCCCGCTCGGCAGCCCCTCGCCCGGCACTCCCGGCACCTTCGGCACCGGCGTCCCGGCCGACGGCGGCGGCACCGTCCAGCTCCCGCAGCCGCCCGGCGCGCTGCCCGGCGCGCCCGCCGCCGGCCCGTTCGCGGCCACCGGTCCCGCGCTGCCCGCCACGGTGTTCGCCGCCTACCGCCAGGCCGAGGCCTCGCTGGCGCAGCGCTCCCCCGGCTGCCACCTGCCCTGGCAGTTGCTCGCCGGGATCGGCCAGGTCGAGTCCGGCCAGGCCAACGGCGGCCAGGTGGACGCCTCGGGCACGCTGCTGCGCCCGATCCTCGGCCCGGCGCTGGACGGCAACGGCTTCGCCGCGATACCCGACACCGACGGCGGCCGCTACGACGGCGACGCCCGCTGGGACCGCGCCGTCGGCCCGATGCAGTTCATCCCCTCCACCTGGGCAGCCTGGGGCGTGGACGCCAACGGCGACGGCAAGGCCGACCCGAACAACGTCTTCGACGCCGCCGAGGCCGCCGGGCGCTACCTGTGCGCGGGCGGCCGCGACCTCGCCGACCCGGCGCAGCTCGACCGGGCGGTGCTCAGCTACAACAACTCCGGCGAGTACCTGCGGACGGTCCGCAACTGGATGGCCCACTACGGCAGCGGCACGGTGACCACCGTCCCGAACCGCCCCGGGGCCCCGGTGCCGCCCACCTCGCTGCCCTCGCCGTACCTCCCGGCCGGCGGCAGCACGACGGGCAGCGGCAGCACCGGCACCGGCACCGGCACGACGCCCGTTCCGACGCCGGACCCGACCGCGCAGCCGACGACCGCTCCGAGCCCCACCACGGCGCCGACGCCGAGCGGTTCGCCGTCGCCGACGGCGCAGCCGACCACCACCCCGACCGGCACGCCGTCCGGCACCCCGTCGACGACGCCGAGCACGACGCCCACCGGCACCCCGACCGGCACGCCCACCGCCTGCCCGGACCCGACGGCCACGGCCACGCCGACCGGCACGCCCAGCGGTTCGCCCACCGGAACGCCCACCCCGACGGGCAGCCCGTCCCCCACCGCCACGCCCACCGGCACCCCGACAGCGACGCCCACCGGCACGCCCACCGGCACCCCCAGCTGCCCGACCCCCGCCCCGACGGCGACGGGCACCCCGAGCCCGGCGCCGAGCACCACCCCCAGCGCCTCGCTCTCGCCCTCGGCCGCCCCGAAGCGCTGACCGAGCAGCAGACCAGGAGGGGCGCGGTTCCGTACGAGGAACCGCGCCCCTGGCACAACGGCTGAGCATGGGCTTCTCCCACTTGGGCCCCCGCCACACCGCTCGGGCGAGGGCACCGAGGGTGCGACGCCCGGACGGCGCCGATCAAGGATTCTTCCCGTGGCGGAACGAACCGAGCACGTACCGGAGTTGACACCTGACGGCAGGCCGGCCCGAGCGCCGCCCCGCCCCCACCGCCGGACTCCCGCCGAAAGGCCGTGTCATGCCCCAGCTTCGCCTCGGTGTCTCGCTCCAGCCCGCCCCGCCGACGGGTGACGGACTCGCCCTGCTCCGCTCCGCCCGCCGGGCCGAGGAGCTGGGCTTCGATCATGTCGCCGTCGGCAACCGCCTGTTGGAGAGCGGCTTCGGTCTGGACACCGATCCGTTCGTCCTGCTGGCCACCGTCGCGGGCGCCACGACGCGCCTGCGGCTGCTGACGTCCGTCCTGGTCGCGCCGTACTACCCGGCGCCGGTGCTCGCCAACCAGGCGGCCACGCTGGACGTGCTGTCCGGCGGTCGGCTGATCCTCGGTGTCGGCACCGGGTGGAACCCGGAGGAGTTCGCGGCCGTCGGCGTCCCCGTGCGCGAGCGCGGCGCCCGGACCGACGACCACCTCGCCGCCGCCCGGGCGCTCTGGTCGCACCGGCCCGCCGACTTCGACGGGCGGTTCACCACCCTGCGCGGGGCCCGCCTGGGCGTCGCCCCGGCCACCCCCGGCGGCCCGCCCGTCTGGATCGGCGGCCACAGCGATGCCGCACTGCGCCGGGTGCTGCGCCTCGGCGACGGCTGGTACGGCACCGGCGTCGACCCCGACCAGCTCACCGCCGTCCGGAACCGCCTGCGCGAACTCGCAGCTGAGCAGGCCGAGCAGGCCGAACAGACCGACGGGCCCGCAGGGACGGCCCCCGAGCGCCTGACGCTCGCCTCCGCCCTCTTCCTCACCCCGCCCGGCATCCCCGCCATCGCGCCGCCCCCTGGCCGGCTGCTCGGCGGCGACAAGCCCACCGCGGCGCGCGTCGCCGAGGAGCTGAGCCAGCTCGCCACCGCCGGACTCGAGGTCTGCACCCTCTGGCTGCCCATCGCGGGCGAGCACCTTGAGGAAGCGATGGAATGGATCGCCGCCGAGGTCGTGCCGCTCCTGGCCTGACGCCCTGCCGAGCGACCGGACCGGCTCCCCGGGAGCCGGTCCGGTGGCTCAGAGGTGCGTGCTCAGAGGTGCGTGCTCAGAGGTGCTTGCTCAGAGGTGCTTGACGAGCTCCGGCATCAGGTCCTGGAAGGTCCGCCCACTGGCCGGCTGGCCGATCGCGGTCATCTGCCAACCGGTGCCCGTGCGCTGCACCTTGGCCATGATCTGCGCGGTGTACGGGCCGCCGCCGGTGAGCGTGTAGCGGGCGAGCTCAGCGCCGGTGGTCTCGTCCACGAGCCGACAGAAGGCCGCCTCGACCTCCTGGAAGGTCTGGCCGGTGAAGGAGTTGACGGTGAAGAGGATCTGGTCGACCTCCGCCGACACGGTGGTCAGGTCGACGGTGATCGACTCGTCGTCGGTCGCGTCGCCGGAGCCGCCGACCAGGTTGTCCCCGCTGTGCCGCACCGACCCGTCGTTGCTGGTCAGGTGCTGGAAGAAGACCACGTCCACCGGCCGTCCCTGGGCGAACAGCACAGCCGAGGCGTCCAGGTCGATCTCCCGGCCGGCGGCGAGCAGCTTGGCCAGGAAGCCCTTGCGCTCGGCAGCCCTCCAGCCGAGCCCCATCCGGACCAGGCTCAACTGCCCACCGCCCGGCTTCTCCAGGCTGATCTTCTGCCCCTTGGCCAGCGAAACGCTCATCGCGTCCTCCTCGTTCTGCCACCGCCGCGTGCCGCGAATCTACAGCACTGTAGAAAAGTTCTGATCATCCGACGGCGCCCTGCGAGCACCCCTACCCCGCACCGCCCCACGCCTCACCCCCGACAACCGTCCGCACACTGAGGAAGCCGGCGCTCGGACGGATCAGGCGTCGCCGTCCAGCAGGTGCTGCCGCACCTCCTGGAAGGTCCACGCCCCGCCGGCCGGCCGGGAGAACACCCAGACCAGGTCGAACCGGTCCGGCCAGGCGGCAGGGGCGCCGCTGCGGCCGGCGCCCAGTGCCTCGACGATGCGCGGGATCCGCGAGTGCTCCCAGCAGATCAGCACCGGCTGCGCCCCGGCCAGGGCGGCGCCGGCCAGCGCGGACTCCTGGGACTCGGCGTACCCGGTGTCCACCGTCAGCCCGAGCGCCGCGGCCAGCGGGGTGACGGTCTGGCGCATCCGGTGCGCACCGGCCAGCGGGCCCTGGTCGGCGGCGGCGAGGATCCGGGCCGGAGTGCGCAGGCCGGGCGCGGGCGGGGAGAACAGCGAGGGCAGCGCCTTGGCGCGGGCCCAGCCGCGCTCGGTCAGGGACTTGCCGTCCTGCCTGCCGCTCTCGTCCAGGCCCGGGTGGCCGCCGTCGGGCTTCTCGCCGTGCCGGATGACCATCACGAAGGCCGCCCCGCCCGGGTCGCTCGCCCGGGCCACGGGCGCGTCCTTCCCCGGCTTGCCCGACGCCCCCGAGGAGCAGCCGGCCAGCACCAGCGGCGCGGCGCCCACGAGCCCGGTCAGCAGCGCCCGCCGGCTGGGGCCGCGGCCGGTCATGCGGCGGCCCGTTCAAGCCGCACCAGCGCGTCCACCGCGACCCGGCCCGCGCCACCGCCACCGCCACCGCCGGCGCCCGTTCCCCCGTCCTTGTGCCCGGGCTCGCCGCCGACCGTACGGTGCACCCGCTCGGCGCGGACGGTGCGCAGGCCGAGGCCGGCGAGGTCGGCCAGGACGTCCTCCGGGGTGAAGAGCACCGCCGGGTCCTGCGGGCCGCCGACGCCCTCGGTGAGGTTGCTCAGGTCGTGTCCGACGACCAGCAGGGTGCCGCCGGGGGCCAGCGCCTCGGCGGCGCGGCGCAGTACGGTCCGGCGGTCGGCGGCGGGGAGCTGGAGGTAGGCGATCAGGACGAGGTCGTAGCCGGCGGCCGGTGCCTCAAAGGTGCGGGCGTCGCCGTGGCGCCAGGTGAGGCGCTCGGCGACCTCGTCGGGCAGGTCGGCGGTGAGGCGTTCGGCGCGCTCCAGGGCGACGGCGGAGAAGTCCAGTCCGGTGACCTCCCAGCCCCGGGCGGCCAGCCAGATGGCGTTGCGGCCCTCGCCCGCGGCCAGGTCCAGGGCGTGGCCGGGGGTGCCGTCGGCCAGTTCGCGGACCACCCACCGGTTGGGTGCCGCGCCCCACACCAGTTCGTTCGCGGCGTAGCGGTCGTCCCAGTCCCGGCTGTCCATCGCGCCTCCTCCGTTCGACGGTCGTTCGACGGGCCTGCCCGTACCGGTCAACCTACCGGGCTGCCGGCCCGACGGCCGCCAAGCCGCTGAGCCAGGAGGCCGGCCCGGCCGCCTGGCCGCCTGGCCGCCTGGCCGCCTGGCCGCCTGGAAGGAGCTCAACCCGACTGCGGCGCAGACCCACTGGGATCCGGTCACCGAGAGCAGCTGGGTCTACGACGGCACCGACTTCTGGACCGGTGACACCCCGCAGACCGTCCGGGCCCGCGGGGCCTACGCCAGGAGCAAGGGGCTGGGCGGCCTGTTCGCCTTCTCCCTGGAGAACGACGACACGTCCGGAACGATGCTCAACTCGATGGACAGCAGCCTGCGTTGACGCCCATCAGCTAACAGCGACGGCCCGCGCGGGACTCCGCGCGAGCCGTCCGCAGTCCGGGACGTCAGCCGACCGGCTCAGCCCTTGAGGTTGAGCGAAGGGAAAAGGTCCTCGAACGGCTGGGTGGTCACCGAGACGCTCCGGGAGAACGGGTCGTCGAAGTCCCAGATCATGAACAGCAGGAACGCGATCAGCGCACTGAAGCACAGGGCCAACACCAACTCCCGTGGCGTGCGCCGGATCTGCAGGGCGAACAGCATGCCGACGGTCACCACGGCGCCGCCGATCAGACCGAACCACACGATCCCCGGCATCGTCGGCCCGGCGTTCTGGCCGCGCGCGTCGCGGGCGTCCGAGGCCTGGCTGATCCGGTCCATGATCGGCTGGTAGGCCTGGGACTCCAGGTCGGAGGCCGGCGGCCGGGTGGCGACGTCCGTCTGCAGCTTCTGCAGCAGCTGGTCGCCCTTCGCGCTGATCTCGCCGTTCTCCTTCATGTAGTCCCACTCGACGTTCACCACGTACGTGACGTAGGCGTCCACGTCGGCGCGGACCTGGTCGCGGAACTCGGCCGGGTAGACCACCACCCGGTCGCTCACCTCGCGCAGCGACTGCGCCTCGCGGAACAGGTCGTCCTGGGCGGCGCCGCGCGCCTCCCAGACACCCGCGATGGCGAGACCGAGGACGATCGCGTAGACCACACCGATCATCATCGTGATGTATTCGATGACGTCCGGGGTCTCGTCGGTATTCACCTCGGCACCGCCCACCCGGCGGTGCCTCAGCAGCACCACCGCCACCACGACGGCACAGGCCGACGCCATGGCGATGGTCAATGCCACCCACTCGGACATGGGAACTCCCTTCTCTGGATTGGCTTGTGACGGAACGGAAAGGTCGGGGCAGCCCGAGGTCGGGGCCGGCCCCGGAGGGCGGGTCCGGTCAGGACCGGCCCGAGCGGCCTCGACCGCGGCCCGGGCGCAGGACTGCCGCCGCGAGCACGCCGGGGACCATGATGATCAGGATCGTGGTGGTCATCGGGGCGGCCTGGTGGCGCTGCGGCAGGGGCATCGGCTTCGACGCCGGGACGTGGAACGCCGGCCGCGCGGACGGGGTCGGCCACAGCGGGCTCGGGGCCGCCGGAGCTGCCGGCGGGGGCGGCACCGCCGGGGCCGGAGTCGCGGGCGGGTCCGGCGCGGGTACGGGGGCGACCGGCGCGGCGGGCACGGGCACGACCGGGGCGGGCGCCGGGGGTGCCGGAGGCGGCGGCGGAGGCGCGGGCGCCGGGGGCGGCGTGGGGGTCCGCGTCGGTGTCGGCGTGGGAGTGGGCGTCGGGCTGGGCGTGTGCGTGGGCGTGGGCGTCGGAGTCGGGGTGTGCGTCGGCGTCGGCGTCGGCGTCGGTGTGGGCGTCGGCGTCGGACTCGGGCAGGGGTGAGGCCAGTGGTGCCAGCCGTACCCGTCGTCGTCACCGTTCCCGCCGGGCCCGTCGTTCCCGCCCGGCCCGTCCTCCGGCCGCCCGGGGCCCGGCCTGAGCCCGGCCGAGGCCGAGGAGGGCGCGAGCGGCGCCGGGGTGGCCCTGGGCGTGTGGCACGGGTGGTGCCCGTGCGGGGGTTTGTGGCCGTGCTTGCCGGTGCCGGCGTTCGGGGCCACGCTGACTCCGACCTGGACGTCGACACCCACACCGACGCCCACGCTCCCGCCCGGCCCGACCGACACCGAGACCTCGGTCTCCGTGCACACGCAGATGTCCACGGCCGGGCCGTGCGCGTGCCCTCCGGTGTGCTCGGCCCCGGACGCGGTCGCGCCGGTGACCAGCGCGCACATCGCGACCACGCCGGCCGCCGCGCCGATCAGCCGCACCCGCCGCTCGGAGGCCGTGGTCCCACCGCCGCGCAGCGGTATCCGTCGTAACTGCCGACGCTGGGACATGGGCTCCACACACCTCTCGGGTCGTCTCGGCTCGCGTCAGGAAGGAACACAGGGAACGGGAAACGGGGGGCCGGAAGGAGCTCGGGTCGAAGGCGCCGAGCACCGAGCGCCGGCCGCCGTACGGTCGGCAAGCAGGCCAAGAACGGCCACCCCCGCCCGGAAGTCAATCGCGCACGACCAAAAGTGACCAGAAACGATCAGGCGGACGGCCCGCCTCCGGGGGCGGGCCGTCCGTCATCAGGTCAAACGATCATCGAGCCAAAGGGTTACGGCCCCGGCTCGCCGTTCCGTGGGCTCAGTGGCGGCGGTGCGCGATCTCCACGTTCTCCAGCACGCCGACCGCGTCCGGCACCAGGATGGCCGCCGAGTAGTAGGCGCTGACCAGGTACGAGATGATCGCCTTCTCGTCGATCCCCATGAAGCGGACCGAGAGCGACGGCTGGTACTCGTCCGGGATCCCGGTCTGGTGCAGGCCGATGACGCCCTGGTTGTCCTCACCGGTACGGATCACGAGGATCGAGCTCGTGTTCTCCTTGGTGATCGGGATCTTGTTGCACGGCAGGATCGGCACCCCGCGCCACGCCGGCACCTGCTGCCCGCCGAGGTCGACGTGGGTGGGGTACAGGCCCCGGGCGTTGAACTCGCGGCCGATCGCGGCGATGGTCCGCGGGTGGGCCAGCAGGTAGTCGGGGTCGCGGCGGCGGTTGAGCAGCTCGTCCAGGTCGTCCGGGGTGGGCGGGCCGGAGTGGGTCTGGATCCGCTGGTCGAAGTCGGCGTTGTTGAGCAGGCCGAACTCCGGGTTGTTGACGAGCTCGTGCTCCTGGCGCTCGCGCAGGGCCTCGATGGTCAGCCGGAGCTGGTGCTCGGTCTGGTTCATCGGCTCGTTGTACAGGTCCGCGACCCGGCTGTGGATCTTGAGCACGGTCTGCGCGACGCTCAGCTCGTACTCGCGGGGCTTGAGCTCGTAGTCCACGAAGGCGCCGGGCAGCTCGAACTCGCCGTGGTGGCCGGCCGACATAGCGATCTCGGCCTCGCCGCGCTCGTTCTGGGCCTGCAGCGGCAGGGCCAGGAAGGCCTGCAGGTGTTCCTGGAGGCTCGGCGCGTTGTCCCGGATGGCGGCGAAGTCCGCCCGGCTCAGGGTGAGCGCGACACCGGCGGTGGCGGTCTTGGCGGTGAAGTCCCAGAGGGCGTCCGGGTTCAGCAGGGCGTCGTCACCGAAGCGGTCGCCGTCGCCGGCCACGCCGACCACGGTCTCGTCGCCGTACTTACCGGTGCCGATCTGGTTGATCTTGCCGTGCGCGATCAGGAAGATGCGGTCGGCGGCCTCGCCCTGGGTGACGAGCACCTCGCCGGGGCCGAAGTCCCGCTGCTGGCAGCGGTCGGCCAGGGCGGTCAGCACCTCCTCGTCCTCGTAGCCGCGCAGCAGGGCCAACTCGCCCAGCTCGGCCGGGATCACCCGGACCTGGGAACCGGTCTTGATGAACTCCACCACACCGTTGCCCACGGTGTAGGTGAGCCGCCGGTTGACCCGGTAGGCCGCGCCGGCGGCCTGCACCCAGGGGAGCACCTTGAGCAGCCAGCGGGAGGTGATCTCCTGCATCTGCGGTGCGGACTTGGTCGTGGTCGCAAGGTTACGGGCAGCGGCCGTCGCAAGGCTCTGCTGCTTGACCTGCTCTGTCTCCGGGGTCGTGTCCACGGGCATCGGCAGGGTCTCCATTCCTGTGGTCGGGTCACGCGGCTGGGGCCATTCGGACCGCCCTGGCGCATGCCCATGACGGATCATCAGATCCGTAGACTGGTGGGGGGTTTTGGCGAAGTGTCGCGAAGGTGGTCGCCGTCTCCCGACGACCCACCGGGAACCCTAGATCACCAGGACCCGACCAGGCCCGTACGAACGCCCACTACCCCCCGATAGGGTGAATCTCGCGCGGTCCGCCCCCACCGCGCCGCCGAGCGGAGGAACATCCGTTCGCACCTGCGACCCCCGCACTGCCAACGGATTCCCGTCCCCGCCCAGCCGCCCCCGGACGGCCCCGCAGGCCACCGCCCGGCGTCAACCCGGCACACCGGCACGGCGGTTCGGCGGGATCGGCGGAGCAACCGCGACCGTCCGCGGCGGATGCCACGCGGACGGCCCGTCAGGCCGCGGGCGGCAGGATGTCGCAGAGCGCCGCGAGCGCCGCCGGGTAGGCGTGGTCGGGCGGCGTGGCGTAGCCGACCACCAGGCCGTCCACGACGGGCATGGCCTCCGGGCCGATCGCCGGGTGCCGGTAGTCGGCGAGGCCTTCCACCGCCAGGCCCCGGTAGGCGGCGGCCTTGAGCACCGAGCGCTCGGTGCCCGGTTCGAGGCGCAGCACCGCGTGCAGGCCAGCCGCGATGCCGGACACCTCGATGTGCGGGGCGCTCGCCGCGAGCGCGGCCACCAGCTGGTCGCGGCGATCCCGGTAGCGGTGGCGCATCCGGCGCAGGTGCCGGTCGTAGCCGCCGGAGTCGATGAACTCGGCCAGGGTCAGCTGGTCCAGTGCGCTGGCCCAGCCCTCGCGTTCGCCCTTGGCGGCAAGCACCCGGTCGACCAGGTGGTCCGGCAGCACCATCCAGCCGAGGCGCAGCGCGGGCGTGAGGCTCTTGCTGGTGCTGCCGAGGTAGACGACCCGCTCGGGGTCGAGGCCCTGGACGGCGCCGACCGGCTGGCGGTCGTAGCGGAACTCGCCGTCGTAGTCGTCCTCCAGGATCAGCCCGCCCCGGCCGCGCGCCCAGTCGACCACGGCGGCGCGGCGGCCCGCATGCAGCGGGCCGCCGGTCGGGAACTGGTGGGCGGGGGTGAGCAGGACCGTACGGACCTCCCCGTGGTACGCCAACTCGTCGACCCGGGCGCCCTGTTCGTCGATCGACAGCGGAACGCCGGTGGCGCCTGCGGCGGCCAGCAGCCCGCGGTGGAAGCCCAGCCCGTACGCCTCGACGGCCGGCGGCCCGTTCTCGGCGGGCGGCAGTACGGGCCTCGCGCCGTCGAAGAGCAGCCGCAGGGCGTGGGCGAAGCCGGAGCAGATCACGATCCGGTCCGGGTCGGTGCGCACGCCGCGGGCGCGGGCCAGGTACTCGGCGAGGACGGTGCGCAGTTCGCGTCGGCCCTGCGGGTCGCCGGGTCCGAAGGCCTCGTTGGGCGCGACGGTGAGGGCCCGGCGGGCGGCGGCCAGCCAGGCGGTGCGGGGGAAGGAGGCGGCGTCGGGCTGGCCTTGGCGCAGGTCGTACCGGGGCCCGGGGCGTACCGACGGCCGGCGGGCCCGGGTGGGCGGCACGGGTTCGGCGCGTTCGGCGACGGTGGTGCCGGAGCCCTGGCGGGCGGTGAGCCAGCCCTCGGCGACGAGCTCGGCGTAGGCCTCGGCGGCGGTGTTGCGAGCCAGGCCGAGGTCGGTGGCGAGGGCGCGGTAGGGCGGCAGCCGGGTGCCGGGGGCGAGGCGGCCGCTGCGGATCGCCTCGCGCAGGGCGGCCATCAGCGCGGCGCGGCGGCCGCCGGTGGCGGGGAGGTCGAGGTGCAGGTCGTTGCCGGTCGGGTGGGCGGGCTCGGAGGGGTGCGTGCCCCGCGTGTCCGTCATGTTCACGCACCCTACCCGCCGCCCCACCGGCACCCTGCGGGCGGTCGACGACTTACCAGGTCGACGACTTACCAGGGGACGACTTACTTGGGGACGACTTACTTGGGGACGACGGTCACCGGCCAGCGGCCGGCCTTCACCAGCCGGACGGCGCGTCGGCCGCCCCTCCGGCCTCGGCTCCGGCCGGCCCTTCGGCCCCGGCCCCGGCCCCGGGCGCGCCCCGACCGGGCGTTCCCGCGCCCGCCGGGCCTGCTGTCTCGTTCTCGTCGCTCATGGCGCCGAGGCTATGCCCGGCACCGTGGGTGAGTGCAGGGGGCACTCCGGGTGAGGGCTGTGGTGCGGGCCACCCGCAGCGGCAGCGGGCGCCGCGGATTCGGCACCGGAGGCTGGCCGGCCGTCACGCGCTGTCGACGATGTGCGCGGCCTCACACGACTTTCGGTGTGACTCAGGCCGCTTTCCCCGATGGTTTGATCTTGGAAATGGGTGCAAATCGGGCGAAATTGGCACAATTCCTTGATCTTTACCCCCGGTAACAGCCCCCTGACGTGCCTAAACCTCCGAATGCTTGAATCGGCCACAACCACCCCCGTAACTTCGAACCCGTTGCACCGAGCAATCCGCTCCGGCCGGGCCCCACAGCCCCCGAGCAGGACGGTGCCGGACCACGCGAGTGACGTGTCCCCGAAACCGACGGCCTTCCGAGGGCCTGGTTCCGCGCGCTCGCATCCCCCTCCGAAAGGCACTTCATGACCTTCCGTAACGAGACCGCCGCTGCCACCACCACTGCCACCCCGAAGCGCCGCAACCGCGTCCGGATGGCTCTGATGGCCGGGGCGGTCACCGCCCTGCCCGTGGCCGGCCTCGTCACGGCCACCAGCGCCTCCGCCGCGCCGGCCTCCGTCTGGGACAAGGTCGCCTCCTGCGAGGCCACCGGCAACTGGGCCATCAACTCCGGCAACGGCTTCTACGGCGGCCTGCAGTTCACCTCCAGCACCTGGGCGGCCTTCGGCGGCACCTCCTTCGCCCCGCGCGCCGACCTGGCCACCAAGGACCAGCAGATCTCCATCGGCGAGAAGGTCCTCGCCGCCCAGGGCCCGGGCGCCTGGCCGATCTGCTCCGTCAAGGCCGGTCTGAGCAAGTAAGACCCCCCGAAGCCGCCGCACCCCCTGCCGGGTGCGGCGGCTCCGTCGTGCCCAGGGCAGGCCGACACCGGGCGGCGGGCCGACCGTCAGGCGGCCGGCCGGGGCGGGAGCGGCAGCGGGATGCCGGGCAGGCCGTCGATGCTGGTGCCGACCAGCGGCTTGCGCTCGCAGTAGGCGCCGAACTCCTCCTCGTCCTTGCGGTCGAAGTACTGGGCGTGCAGGTCGCGGTCCGAGCGGTAGTCCATGAACGGCACCGCGTACCCGCAGGAGTCGCTGACCCGCTCGGCCGTGACGAGCACGATCGCCCGTAGCCCCGAACCGTCGGCGGCCGGGCCGAAGTGGCCGAGCAGGTCGGCGAACCGCGGGTCGTCGCGGAAGATCGCCTCGCCCCGGCCGTGCACCCGCACCACGGTCGGCGGCCCGTCGAAGGCGCACCACATCAGGGTGATCCGGCCGTTCTCCCGCAGGTGGGCGACGGTCTCGGCCTGCGAGCCGCCGAAGTCCAGGTAGGCGAGGGTGAGTTCATCGATCACGGCGAGCGTTCCGGAGCGCCCCTTGGGCGACAGGTTCACGTGCCCGTCCCCGGCCAGCGGGGCCGTCGCGACGAAGTAGACCGGCTGGCTCTCGATGAACCGGCGCAGCCGACCGTCGATGCATTCGTACTGCTTTCCCATGTGCGCGATTCTGCCCGCATCTCGGCTGGCAAGAAAGGAAAATCCAGTCCATGAGACGGCCGTGAGCGACCCGCGCCCCGCCCGGTGGAGGCCTGCGCCGGTCTGCACACGTGTCACCCGCCCGGCAGAGCACGGGAGTTGTGATGGACTGCGGGAGCTGACCGACCACCTGGCCGACGCCCCACTCTCACGAAGCGGCCCCGTCCGGCACCCTCGAAGGGCCCGGCCGGTACGGGGGGGACCGGCCGGTCACGGGGGTGCGCGGACGGGGCGTAGGCCCTGGCTCGGGTCGGCTCGGATCGGCAGCCGACCAGGCCGGGTCAGCGCTTCATGTAGACGCCGTCCATGAAGTCGATGATCTGCTTGTCGGTCAGCCGCTGGCCGTCGCGGTGGCCCATCGCCAGGTCGGCCTCGCTGATCATGCCCACCAGCCGCTCCCCGTCGATCACCGGGATGCGCCGGATCTGGTGCTGCTCCATCTTGCGCAGCACCATCTCCATGCTGTCGTCGGCGCGCACGCAGTGCAGGTGGCCGGACAGCTCCATCGCCGTCATCGCGGCCGGGTCCTTGCCCTCGGCAACACATCGCAGCACGATGTCGCGGTCGGTGATGATGCCCTTCAGCTTCTGGTCGTCGCCGCAGATCGGCAGCGCGCCCACGTTCTTGTCGCGCATCATCTTCGCGGCCTCGGCCAGCGTCTGGTGGGCGCCGATGCACTGGGCGCCGGTGTGCATGATGTCTCGGGCAGTGGTCACGGGGACTCCTTCGTCGGTGGTTCCCCCCGGCATCCCCCCGGGCGGTGCTCCCCCGGGCGCTCGACACGGCGCGAACGGGGTGACCGCGCCCTCACCATAAGCAACACCGCGCCCGTCCGCGACCGCGCCGGGGAGCGCCCGCACCCGCGGCCCGGCGCCGCCCGGCCGTGACCGCCGATACTGGCAGGGTGACCACGGATGCCACCGCGGATGCCATCACGGATGCCCGAGGAGACGCCGCCCCCGGAACGGACCCGCCCCTCGACGAGGCCGTCCGGGCCCGGCCCGCGACCACCCTGCGCCCGTACGTGGCCTGGTACTCCGGCTACCGGCAGCGCGGCCTCGCCCCCGCCGTGCACCGGGGCCTGCCCTCCCCGTACCTGACGTTCATCCTCACCCTCGACGAGCCGCTGGTGATCGCCGGGCACCCCGACCCCGCGCAGCCGCCCGGCAGCTACCCGACCCTGCTCGGCGGCCTGCACACCGCCCCCGCGCTGATCACCCACGAGGGCGCGCAGTCCGGGGTGCAGATCGCCGTGCACCCGCTCGCCGCCCGGGCGCTGTTCGGGCTGCCCGCCGGGGAGTTGGCCGGGATCGACGTCCCCGCCGAGGAGGTGCTCGGGCGGCTCGGCCCGCGGCTCCGGGAGCAGCTGCAGTCCGCACGCGATTGGCCGGAGCGGTTCGCCGTGCTGGACGCGGCGCTGCTGCGGGCCGCCCGTCCGTCCGGGCAGGTGCCGCCGGAAGTCGGCTGGGCCTGGCGGGCGCTGCGGCGCAGCGGGGGCGGGCTGCCGGTGGCGGCGCTGGCCCGGGAGACCGGCTGGAGCGCCCGGTACCTGCGGGAACGGTTCCGCCGGGAGACCGGTCTGACGCCGAAGGCCGCCGCCCGGGTGATGCGCTTCGACCGGGCCCGGCACCTGCTCGCCACCCCGGCCCCACCGGCCCGGCCGACCCGGCTGGCGGAACTGGCCGTGCACTGCGGCTACTTCGACCAGGCGCACCTGGCCCGCGAGTTCCGCGCGCTGGCCGGGGTGGCGCCCAGCGCCTGGCTGGCGGCGGAGGGACCGGAGGCGGCGAAGTTCCGAAACGTCCAAGGCGGGGCCGCCGGGGCGGCCGCAGAGTGGGACTCCTAGGGAACTTCCCTCCCCCAGCCGATCCCCTCCCGAGGAGACAGCCATGGCCGCCACCGAGACCCCCGCCCCGCAGGTCTGGCCCAGCCTGCGCGCCACCGACGCCCGGGCCCTGATCCGCTTCCTGGTCGAGGCCTTCGGCTTCCAGGAGGTCGTCACCTACGGTGAGGGCGAGGTCGTCGCGCACGCCGAACTCGCCTGGCCCGAGGGCGGCGGCGTGATGCTCGGCTCCGAGCGCGAGACCCCCGAGGGCGCCGAGCCCTGGCCGGGCCGCCCGGGCACGTTCACCGCGTACGTGGTCACCGCCGACCCGGACGCCGTGCACGCGCGCGCGGTCGCGGCCGGCGCCCGGATCTCCACCGCGCCGTTCGAGACGGACTACGGCTCGCGGGACTTCGCCGCCGCCGACCCGGAGGGCAACCGCTGGTACTTCGGCACCTACCCGGGCGCGCCCCGGCCCGCCGCGGGCTGAGCCCCGGCGCGGGCTGAGCCCCGGCGCGGGCTGAGGCCCGGCGCACCCCGGCCCTGGGACCGAGCCGAGGCGCCCGGGGCGGTGGCCGCCGAACCGGGGCAGACTGGCTGCGGGGGCCACCCTCCCGCAGGCTTCGGAGGCGGACCGTGCCGCAGATGACGGTGGACGGGCGCACCCTCGCCCTCTCCCACCTCGACAAGGTGTACTACCCGCGCACCGGCACCCTCAAGGGCGAGGTGCTGCGCTACTACGCCGCCGTCCACACCGCCCTGCTCCCGCACCTGCGCGACCGTCCGGTCTCCTTCCTGCGCTGCCCGGACGGCGTGGAGGCGGAGGTGTTCGTCGCCAAGAACCCGCCGCCGGGCACCCCGGCGTGGGTGCGCAGCGTCGAGGTGCCGAGCAACACCGGCGAGCTGCGGCAGCTGGTGCTGGAGAACGGCGCGGCGCTGCTCGCGGTCGCCAACCTGGGCTGTCTGGAGCTGCACGTCCCGCAGTGGCACGCGGCCGCGCCCGCCCTCGCCGACCGGCTGGTCCTGGACCTCGACCCGGGCGAGGGCGCGGACGTCCTCACCTGCCGGGCGGTCGCGCTGCTGCTGCGCGAGCGGCTGGCGGCCGACGGCCTCGCCGCCTGGGTGAAGACCTCCGGTTCCAAGGGCCTGCACCTGCTGGTGCCGATCGAGCCCACGCCCAGCGCCCGGGTCTCCGGCTACGCGAAGGCGCTGGCCGCCGCCCTGGAGGCCGAGCACCCGGAGCTGGTGGTGCACACCATGGCCAAGGCCCGGCGCCGGGGCCGGGTGCTGGTCGACTGGTCGCAGAACAACGCCAAGAAGACCACCGCCGCGCCGTACACCCTGCGGGCCCGGCCGCGGCCGACCGTCTCCACCCCGGTGTCCTGGGCGGAGCTGGAGCGGGCCGGCGGCGAGGAGGAGCTGGCGTTCACCCTGGCCGAGGTGCCGGACCGGCTGGCCGCCCACGGCGACCTGTTCGCACCGCTGTTGGACCCCGGGCAGGCCCGCCCGCTGCCCGGTGCCCGGCCGGCGCCCGGTCCCCCGCCGGCGGCCCCGCCCCCGTCCCCGTTCCCGCCCGCGACCCGGCCCGTCCGGGTGCGCCAGGTGCTGCACCCGCCCGTCGAGGTGATGCGCCCCGTCGCCGTCACCGCCGTACCGCCCGCCGACGGCCTCGGCGGCGGGGGCGTGCAGTACGAGCTGAAGCTGGACGGCTTCCGCTGCGTCGCCTTCGCCCGCGGCGACGGCCCGCCGTTCCTGCAGTCCCGCACCGGCCGCGACCTCGCCCCCGAGTTCCCCCCGATCGCCGCAGCCGTCGCCCGGCTGCCCGAGGGGCTGGTGCTCGACGCCGAACTGGTCGCCTGGCGCGACGGCCGGTTCGCCTTCGGCGAGCTGCTGCACACCCGGCAGGCCCGGGCCGCCGCCCCGGACGTCGCGCTCGGCCTGATCGCCTTCGACCTGCTGGCCCTGCCCGGCCGCGACGTCCGCCGCCTGCCGCTGGCCGACCGCCGCCGTCTGCTGCTCGCCGCGCTGGCCGACGTCCCGCCGCCGATCCAGCCGGTGCTGGCCACCACCGACCGGGCGGAGGCGCTGGAGTGGATGGAGCAGCTCGCCGACACCGGGGTGGAGGGCCTGGTCTGCAAGGCCACCGCCTCCCCCTACCGCCCGCGCGGCGCCGGCCGCAGCTGGGTCAAGTACCGTCGCAGCGACACCCTCGACGCGACCGTCCGCGCCCTCACCGGCCCGGCCGATCGACCGCACGCGCTGGTCCTCCAACTCGACGACGGCCGGGTCCTGCTGACCACCCCCCGGCTCACCCCCGTGCAGTCCCGCACGGTCGCCGAGGTCGCCGGCCCGCTGCTCGGCCCGGCCGCCACCGACCCCGACCACGGCCCGGTCCACCCCCTCACGGCCGCCCTGCGCGCCGAGCTCACCCTCACCGGCCGCCCGCCCACCGCCACCTTCGTCCGCCTCCGCGGCGACTGACCCCGCCAGGGTCACCATGAAGCTCCCAGGCCGCCCTGCCCCGCCCCGCGCTACGTCCGCCGCTTCGCCGTCGCGTGGGCGAACTCCGTGACGAACGCGTCCTCGAAGAGCGGCAGGTCCCCCGGTTTGCGGCTGGTGACGAGGACGCCGGGGCCGTCCCGGCAGACGTGGACCGCTTCGTCGACCCAGTGGGCACCGGCGTTGACCAGGTCGGTGCGCAGGCTGGGCCAGGAGGTGAGGGTGCGGCCGCGGACGGCGTCCGCCTCGATCAGGGTCCACGGGGCGTGGCAGATCGCCGCGGCCGGACGGCCGGCGGCGCAGTGGGCGTGCACGAAGGCGACGGCGGCCCGGTCCAGCCGCAGGTGGTCGGGGTTGGCGACGCCGCCGGGCAGCACCAGGCCGTCGTAGCCGGCCTGGTCCGCCTCGGCGACCACGGCGTCCACGGCGAAGGTGTCGCCCGGGGCGCGGTGCCGGACGGCCTGGATCCGCCCCGGCGCGGTGGACAGCAGGCGCGGGGTGCCGCCGGCCTCGGCGACCGCCTGCCAGGGGGAGGTCAGTTCGACCTGCTCGACGCCGTACGGCGCGACCAGGAAGGCGATCGTCCGGCCGGTGAGGGTGGTGGACGGCCAGCCCATGACTCGGCGCCTCAGCAACTCGGCGACTCAGCGCGGACGGGGCGCGGTCAGGTCGACGGCGGTGGGCGGGGCGGAGCTGAGCCTGGCCCGCGGGCAGTCGAGGTGGACGGCCAGCATCAGGTGGTCGACGCGGGCGACCACGCCGACCGGGACGAGCACCCGGGCGCCCGGCACCCAGGGCTCGGCATCGATCAGCAGGTGGTCCCCGGTGTCCTGTTCGACCCGCCCGACCGGGCCGTCGGTGGCCAGCACCTCGTACCCGACCAGGCCCGGGTCGGCGGCCGGATGGGTGCCCGGGCGGTACTCCCACAGGTCGGTACTCATGCGCCCGCCTCGCTTCGCTCGGTCATCGCCCTCACGCCTCCGGCTGGTCCCAGGGCCGCCGATCGCGGCGCTCGCGGGTCTCCTCGGACTCGGCGGTGCCGGTCCGGCCGCCCCGGGAGGCGCTGCGACGGCGCAGCAGCTCCGAGGCGGCGACCGCGGCCGCCACCGAGGCCACCCAGACCACCCCGAGCGCGGTCAGCACGGCCGTGGTCGGGGTCCGTACGCCGACGCCGAGGCAGATCGCCGTCATCACCAGGGCGGTCAGCGCCACCCCCGCCGAGATCCGGCGCCCGACCGCGCGCAGCGCGCCCCGCAGCCGGCCGGGCCGCTTGGCGCCCATCGTGCTCAGTTTCCGGTCGAGCCGTGTGTCCTGGCGCAGATCGGACTCGATCTCCTCAAGGAGCCGCCGCTCCCATCCGCTCAAAGCGGGGCCGTCCATCTCGGTCACCTCCGACACTTCCGGTGACGTGCTCACACCCGGGCGGTTGCCCGGTACGGGCCGGCGCTAACCGTTCCCGGCGCCGCCCGTTCCCGCGCCCACGGGTCCGAAGGCCCGGGGGCGGGCGAGCAGGCTGTCGTCCAGGACGCGCAGCAGGGCGGCGGCATCGCGGTGGACCTCGGCCGCACCCGCCGTCCGCAGCTCCGGACCGGCGTCCCCGCCGGCCTCCAGGGCGACGCACGGCACCCCGGCCCGCCGCGCCGCCCGAACCTCACGCACACTGCCGGCGACGGCCACGGCGTGCGAGGGCACGCCGTCCACCAGCTCCAGCGCGGCCCGTACCGGGTCGCCCCCGGGTACGGCCACGGTCAGCGCCGGCACCCCGACGGGCCCGGGCCCGGTCAGCACCACCGTCCAGCCCCGAGCGGCGCACTCGCGCAGCAAGTCGGCACCGCCGGGCAGCCCAGGCCGCCAGTCGGTACCGAAGAGAGCCGCCGAGATCACCGTCATGGCCACCGCTTCCCGTCCGCACAGGCCGAGCACCGTACGCGCCCTTCCAGATTAGGCCGCTCCCCCGCCCCGCGCGCTGCCTGCCGGGGAGCACTCCAGCGGTTGGGGTTTCCGGGGCCGGGGGTGGCACGAGCCGCCGGTCAGCCGCCGCTCGGCACGCCCGCGTTTGCGAGGATCTCGCGCGACGGCAGTGCGACGCTCCCGGCGGCGGTCAGGCCGGTGGCGGCGAGGTGCGCGTCCGCGATCCGCAGGCCGGCCGCGTACCCGGCGGCGTGCGGCAGCCCCACCGGCTCGCAGCCCATCAGCCGCGCGGTCGCGTCGCCGTAGACGTACGGGGGCAGGTTGTGCATCCCGGACACGTCGATCCCGGCGGTGACCTTCCGGTACGCCTCCTCCAGCTCGGCCCCGGTCAGCGAGGTCGCCCACGGGCCCAGGGCCTGTTCCCCGGCCAGCTCCCGCACGAAGGCTTCGGCCAGCCCTTCGGCGACGACCTGCTCGCCGACGGTGACGGTCGCCGGGTCCCAGCGCACGTTGGCGTAGCGCACGTTGTGGTGGAGCTCGTGGGCCGCTGCATGGCCGATCTTGGTCAGGGCGGTTTCGGTGGGCCACATCAGCAGCTGGATCGCACCGGGGAAGCCGCCCATGCCGAAGTAGCCGCTGTTGCGGACGACCAGGTGCTCGTCGTCCGGGTCGCCGAGCACCACGACGACGTGCACGGTGTCGGCGTGCGCGACGCCGGGCACGGCGCCGTCGAGCCGCTCCCACGCGGTTCGGAGCGCCTCCTCGACGCGCTGCCAGACTGCCGCCTCCTGCATCTGCCGCACGGCGGGCAGGTACCGGTCGTCCTCGCGGTCGAGCCGGAAGCCGCTTCCCATCCGGTGCATCCCGACCAGGTCGGCCTCGCCCAGCACCGCGGACATCACGCCCTCCAACGGGCGGTACAACTCCCTGAGGGCAGCGGGCCGTTCGGCCACCGGGCGGTGGAACAGATCGAGCATCGCGCTCGCCGTGTCGTGAACAACGATCTTCATGACACGGGACGGTAGGGCCTTCCGTTGCGTGAGGGTCAACAGCCGCGGGTCAGGCGGGCCCCGGGTGGTCGGTGAAGGGGTCGGTGGCCAGGCGGGCGTGCAGGTGCTCGTCGGTGTAGTCGCCGCCGGCGCGGCGGTAGGAGGCTCGCAGGGTGCCCTCGTACGGGAAGCCGGCGCGGACGGCGACCCGGCAGGAGCGGTCGTTGTCGACGAAGTGGTAGAGCTCGATGCGGCGGGCGTCGGCGGTGTCGACGGCCCAGCGGGTGACGGCGGTGGTGGCGCGGGTGGCGAGGCCGCGGCCGCGGGCGGCGGCGAGCAGCCAGTAGCCGACCATGACGACGCCGTCGGCCCGGTTGTTCCACTGCAGGTAGGCGTTGCCGAGGAGGGTGCCGTCGGCCGCGTCGGTGATCGCGAAGGCGGCCGAGCTGCCGTCGGCCCAGCGGGCGTCGCAGCGGTCCAGGTAGGCCTCGGCGGCGGCCGGGTCGGCGGTGTTCAGCGGGTTCCAGTGGGCGATCTCCGGGTCCGCCGCGGCGGCGACGAGCGCGGGGACGACGCCGCCGGTGATGTCGAGGGCGCGGCCCCAGGGGCGCAGCCGGACGTCACCGAGGTCGAGGACGGTGGGGCGGAAGACGCGCCGGTCGGCGGGTGCGGAGGTGAAGGGGTCGCTGGTGCTCATCCGGCCTTCCTATCCCTCACCCGCCAGCGCCCGCCAGCCAATATCCCGGCCCCGGTCCCGGCCCGCCCGGTCGGGACCGGGCGGGCCGCACAAACAGTAGGTGGGTCAGATCCGGGCCAGGTACCCGTTGTCGACCAGCCAGAGGACGTTCAGCCTGGCCGGGCCGCCGGGCACCAGGGCCGTGTCGAGCTGGTACTGCAGGCCCCAGCCGGGCTGGTTGAACCACGGCGCGATCGGGCCGGCGTGCACCTTGAACGCCTTGACCACCTTGTAGTCGTGGTAGTTGCAGGTGGCCGGCGGGTTGCCGTCCAGGCTCTGCGGCGGGATGGCGCGGCTGGCGTACGGCAGGCCCTCGGGGGCGAGGAAGGCGCCGTACTCGCTGCCGTAGCGGTCGATGTTCTGGTTCGGGTAGAGCGTGATGTCGAACTCGATCGGGCTGCCGTCCGGCAGGGTGACGTAGCCGTCGGCCGGCGGGTAGATCCAGCCGCCCTTGCCGCCGTTGGCGGCCGGGTCGTAGTACTTCGCGAGGAAGTCCTGGTCGCTCGCGCCGCCGGTGCGCTGGTAGCCGAGGAGCTGGCGGCCGACCCGGCCGGTGGTGGGGAGGTCCTGGGGGCCGAGGCGGGCGTCGTCGTCGTGGAAGGCGGCGGAGCACTGGTCGGACGGGGTGGCTGCCCGCGCGGCGGTGGTGGCCGGGGCGGCAGCGGCGGCCGGCAGGCTCGGGGCGAGCACGGCGGCGGCTGCGGCGAGGGGTGCGGCGAGCAGGCGAAGGCGAAGGCGCACGGTGTCTCCGTCGGACGGGTCGGCGGTGGGAGGGCGGTCGAGGAAGGAGCCACGGAGGGGTGTTGTGCTCACCCTCCGTGGCTGGTTCGGCACCAGGCAAGCGGATCTGCTGATCATTCGTCAACACGACTTGGCGCAGCGGGTTCCGGATTCCCCGGTTTCGGCCAACCCGGGGACGCCGGGGCCGTCCATCCGAAAGGAGGACCGGCCCACCGCGAGCCCGTCAGCGCCCGGGTGCGACCCGCCCGACCAGGTGGAGCAGCCGGTCGAGGGCGTCCTTGGAGTTGGGCTCGGTCAGGTTGACCATCAGCCGGAACGCCACCTTCAGCAGCGCCGGGTGGCCGAGTCCGGCGGCCCCGGCGGTGCCGAGCAGCTTGGGGCGGCCGAGCAGGCCGGCGGCGAGCCGGCCGAGCGCGAAGTAGCCGGCGTAGGCGGAGCGCAGCGCCTGCGGGTAGCCGTGCAGGGCGAGTTCGCGGCCGCGGTCGGTGCGGCGGGCGACGGCCTGGACGATGCTCTCGGCGGCGTAGCGGCCGGATTCCATCGCGTAGGCGATGCCCTCGCCGGTGCCGGGGCTGACCGTGCCGCCGGCGTCGCCGACGAGCAACAGGCCGTCGGCGTAGTGGGGTTGGCGGTTGAGGCCCATCGGGAGGGCGGCGCCGCGGATCGGTTCGGTGACGCCGTCGGGGGTGTAGCCGTACTCGGGCGGCAGGCCGTCGCACCAGCGGCGCAGCAGGTCCCGCCAGTCGACGTCGGTGTTCGAGGTGTCGAGGACGCCGAGGCCGACGTTGGCGGTGCCGTCGCCCATGCCGAACACCCAGGCGTAGCCGGGCAGGAGGCGGCCGGCCGGGTCGCCGGGAGCGCGCAGGTCGAGCCAGGCCTCCAGGTAGCGGTCCTCGTGGCGCGGGGTGGTGACGTAGGTGCGGTAGGCGACGCCCATCGCCCGGTCGGTGCGGCGGTAGCGCTTCATGGCGACGGACAGCCGGGTGGAGTTGCCGTCGGCGGCGACGACGATCGGGGCCCGGTAGGAGACCGGTCGGCTTTCCTCGCCCAGTTTGGCGGTGACCCCGGTGATCCGTCCGGTCCGCTCGTCCACCAACGGGCCCGCCACGTTGGCGCGTTCGACGAGCCGGGCGCCGAGGGAGGCGGCCTTGCGGGCGAGCAGCTGGTCGAAGTCGGCGCGGCGGCGGACGAGTCCGTACCCGGGGAAGGCGGAGAGCTCGGGCCAGTCGAACTCCAGCGAGCGCCGCCCGGCGATCAGCCGCAGGCCCCGGTTGTGCAGCCAGCCGGCCTCCTCGGAGACGTCGATGCCGAGGTCGGTCAACTGCTTGACGACGCGCGGGGTGAGGCCGTCCCCGCAGACCTTCTCGCGCGGGAAGGCGGACTTCTCCAGCAGGAGGACGTCCAGGCCGGTCCGGGCGAGGTGGGCCGCGGCGGTGGAGCCGGCCGGGCCGGCCCCGACCACGATGACGTCGGCGCTCTCCTCGGCGGTCTGCTCTGGGCCGGGCATCGCACTCTCCCACGGGTCGGATCGGTCGCATACGCAACGGAATCGGCGGACTGGGCGGTTCCAGACGGACGATAGAGAACGCCGGCGCCCGCCTGCCGCCCCGACACGCAGGCCATTGCCCGGGACCGGTCAATACCGGCCACCTCGGTTCCGCGGATTCACCCGCCGGGCCGGGGAGCGGAGTTGACCACCGCATCGGCCATCGGAGGGAAGGAGCGTGCACAAATCCATGACAACCGGGTGATCGGATCGTTGTAACGAACTCATCGGACCAACCGTCCGCAACGATGCATTTCGGCCAAACCGCCCTTGCGTCACGTTTCCCGCTGCGGGACCTTGTGCCCCTCCCGTCGTACGGCACCGGCCCCGCCGACCGGCCGACCGGAGGCTCCCTCCCACTGCGCAGGCTCGTCCCCGGCCTGCCGTACCCGATGGATCACCCATGCACATCCGCTCCACCGCAGCGCGCTCCCTGGTGGCCCTCCCGACCGCCGCCGCCCTCATGCTGCTCGCCCCCGCCGCACACGCCGTCGCGGGCGGCGGCAAGGGCGGCGCCCCCGGCAACAACGGCACCGTCAAGATCCACGACGCCTCCACCGGCCAGGAGGACGTCCGCAACGAGCCCAAGGTCTGCACCTTCTACCTGGACTCCTTCGGCTTCGACGCCAACCAGGACGTGATCTGGGCGATCACCACCGTCGGCGGTGGCCCCAAGGAGAAGCTCGTCGCGTTCGGTGACCTCCCGGTGGACGGCAAGGGCCACGTCCGCACCGAGGACATCCACCTGCCGGACGGCCACTACAAGCTGTACTGGCAGTCCGTCGAGCTGGTCGACGGCGAGCTGCCGCAGGGCACGAAGCTCAACAACCCCAAGCACAAGGTCTTCAAGGTCGACTGCGGCGGCGAGACCCCGGCCCCGACCGGCAAGCCCTCGGCGACCGTGACGCCGACCCCGGCCAAGACCCCGTCGGGCGGCCCGACCACCGTGCCGGCCACGCCGTCGCACAGCCCGTCGGCTCCGGCCTCGCCGAGCGCGAGCGCCACCGCGAAGCCGTCCGAGACCCCGACCGCCACGCCGACCACCCCGGCGCCGACCGGCTCGGCTCCCGCCACTCCCGCGCCCACCGCCCCCGCCACCGACGAGCCGACCGACGCCCCCACCGGCGCCCCGAGCCCGGGCCCGTCGACCGCGCCGACCGCGACCGTGCCGGTCCACAAGCCGACCACCGACACCCAGGTCAGCCCGGACGAGCCGCTGCAGCTGCCCGCCAAGGTCAGCGTCCCGACCCCGATCCCGGGCGCCGCCTCCGACGGCAAGAAGCTGGCCACCACGGGTAGCGACGGCACCCTGCTGTACGCGGGCGCCGGCACCGTCCTGCTGCTCAGCGGCGCGGGCGCGGTGGTCTACACCCGCCGTCGCCGCACCTCCTCCTGAGGCGCCGGCCCCGTCATAGGGCAGTGAGCCCGTGATAGGGCAGTGAGCCCCTGGCCCCGCGAGCAGCTGCGGGGTCAGGGGCTCCAGGCTGTCCGCAGGCGCCAGCACCCCCGGGGCTTCACGACCGGGGGCGCTGCCGACGGCGCCGGGACGACGAGGGCCCCGGCCACGGGGGTGAAACCAGGGGCTCTCTCCCCGTTCTACGGCCGGCCCGCCGCGCCCGGTTCACCGCACCGGCCGGGAATTCCGGAAGCCCCCGGCCGCACGGGGGAGCGGGCCAGGGGCTTCCAACCGGGACTACGGGCGTCCGGCCGTCACGGGTTCACCGCCAGCACCATGTACCCCGCCAGCACCGCCAGGTGCACCGCGCCCTGCAGCGGCGTCGCCCGGCGCGGGATGACCGTGAGGATGCCCAGCACGACGGTCAGGGTGAGCAGCACCAGGTGCGCCGGGTCCAGGCCGAGCACGAGCGGGCCGGACAGCCGGCTGGAGGCGATCGCGACCGCCGGGATGGTCAGGCCGATGCTGGCGAGCGCCGAGCCCAGGGCCAGGTTGAGGCTGGTCTGCACCCGGTTGCGGACGGCCGCGCGCAGCGCCGCGCTGGTCTCCATTGCGCGGCAACCGCGCGGAGCTTCGTGATCATGTGGCAGAGGGTCCCAGACCGGGCACCCGTCACCCGGGTGCCCGCACGCGGTTCGGGCGGATGTGGCACGACTCGTCCCGATTCGCGCTCTCACCCTCCGTAGTCGGAGAGGTGCCGGAGCACCTGCTCGACATGGGGCCGGACGCGCTCGGGCACGCCCCCGGCCGCCGTCACGGTCTTGTCGCTGGTCCGGTAGGCGGCCGTGACCAGGGCGGGCAGGTCGCGGGTGAAGCCGGCGTGCTTGAGCTGCTGGTCGAGCCAGCAGACGTAGTTGCCCATCGCGTCGATCGCGTCGCCCGGGTCCAGGTAGGACTTCGGGCCGGGGTGGGTGGCCGCTTTGGCCCAGGCCTCGAACACCGCGGGCGTCCACATGGCGATCCCGTACTCGCCGGTCTCCGGGCGGGCGGCGTTCGGGTCGAAGCCGCTCTCGGCCTTGAGCATCGCGGCCAGCAGCACCGGGGTGACCTCCGGCTCGGGGCAGCGCCGGGCGGCGACCTCGATCATGCCCCGGTAGGCGACGGGGACGTCCGAGTCCGCCGGGATCGCACCGCGCAGCCGGGGCGGGGCGCGGTGCCGCGACGGCCCGGCGGGCTCGGGCGCCCCCGTCGTCAGCGCGAGGGCGGCGAGTACGGCGAGGACGCCGGCGAGCAGGCCGGCCCCGGCCCGTACGGCGGCGCGGCGACCCCGGGCCGGGCGGGCGGTGGCGCGGGCGACCAGTGCGGCGAGGTCGGTACGGGCGCGCTCCTCCCGGCGGGGGGCCAGGCAGGTGGTGACCACGGCCCGCCAGCGCAGCGGCAGTGCCTCGTCCGTCCGCAGCGGCGCCGCGCCGCGGGCGTACGCCTGGGCGGCGAGCGAGCGGGCCCGGGCGGTGGCGCCGAGGAAGGGGTGCAGGCCGCCGGTGAGCAGCTGGTGGGCGATCACGCCGAAGGCCCAGATGTCCGCGCTGGGGCGCACGGCGACGCCGCGCGCGCCGGCACGCTGGGACCACCACTCGGGCGGGACGTGGTCGGGCGAGCCGAGCGGCGGGGCGTAGGCGTGGGTGCCCTCCAGTTCGGCGGTGAGGCCGAAGTCGGCGATCTTGGCGGTGCCGTCGGGCATCAGGAGGATATTGGCCGGTTTCAGGTCCCCGTGCACCCAGCCGACCCGGTGCATGTGGGTCAGCCCGGCGCACACCTCGGCGAGGATCCGCTCGGCGCCGGGCACGGCCGTGCCGGGGCGGGCGTCAGTGAGGACGTCCTGGAGGCTGCGGGCGGCGCGCTCCATCACCAGGGCGACGGCGCCGTCCAGGCCGGGGTGGTCCGGGTCCTCGACGGTGACGACGGCGAGGGTGCGGATCAGGTGGGGGTGGTCGGCGAGGCGACTGAAGCGCTGCTCGCTGCGGGCCATCCGGGCCACCGTCCGGCGCTGGCCGGGGCTGAACCGGGCGGCGGCGAGGATCTTGACGGCGGCCGGGGTGCCGTCCGGGCCCTCGGCGGCGTGGACGCTGCCCCAGGCGCCCGCGCCGAGGAAGCCGCCGGTGCGGTAGCCGGCGATCGGGTAGCCGTCGGGGAGGTCGAGGCCTTCCGGGGGATGTTCCCCGGGGGGCGGCCGATCGGGCCGGGCGGGCTTCACGGCCGGGCGGCCGGGCGCCGGGGCGGGAGCAGGGCCAGGTGCTCCTCCCGGACGAGGTCGAACCTCAGTGCCAGGGCGACGAGTTCCTCGCGCTTGCCGCCGCCCGGCCCCTCCTCGTACGGCTCGCGCAGCCGCAGCTTCGTCTCCACCAGGTAGTCGATGTGGTAGTTCACCGCCGAGCGGGTCAGCCCCCGGCAGGAGGGCAGGACGCGCAGCCGGGCCAGCACCTCGGTCGCGCCGGGGACGGCGGCGGCGGAGGGCGAGCGCAGCCGGGGTTCGCAGAGCGCCAGCAGCACCAGGAAGTACTTGGCGGTCGGGTCGAGGGCGAACGGACTGACGGTGTGCTCGCCGTCGGCACCGCCCGGTCGGCCGTCCAGGTAGGCGTGTTGCGGGGCGAAGACCTTGAAGGAGGCAGGTTCGCCGAGGGCGGGGAGCAGCACCCGGGAGAGCTCGAACGGCACCGGCGCGCCGAGCCGGCCGGGCGCCACCTTGATGTGCTCCCCCGCGCCCTCCAGGTTCTCCACGACGTAGGTGGCGGAGCCGCTGAAGTTCGACAGCCGCCAGTAGTCCTCGGCCGCGACGACCTCGCCCGCGCGGCGGGAGACGCCCTGGTCGGACAGCCGGATGGGGACCGGCCGGCCGGGCTCCCCGCGTCCGAACAACGCGGCCTCGCCCGGGCCCATCCGCAGCAGGGCGGGCGCCCTGCCGGTCGCCATCTCGGGCCCCGGGCCGGGAAGTTGCACGATGACCGTGTCCACGCAGCCACCTCCGTGGGATCGGGTCGATGGTATCCGCCCGGTTCGCCCCGGCGGCAATCCGCCACCCGGACGAGTGAAGGGACACTGCCAACCCTGCCTGGCCGCCCCGGAGTTCCGGTCCGCAGGCGCCGGATGGCACTGCCGCCGATGAACTGATCATCCGTCAGGCCGTGACATGTCCGCATGTCGAACAGTCGGCGAATCGTTGCGGTATGTAGTTGAACGGTCACCATCAGTGTGACGCAACGCACATCACCCGATGTTCACATTGTGTGCAAGACTCATCTCAAGGAGTGAGATCCCCTTAATTTCCAAGGAGGTTCAAATCATGCGCACTCGGATCGCAGCTGTGATGATGGCGGTGGCAGGGATCACTGGCCTGACGGCCGGCCCGGCCCTGGCCGCCACGGCCACATCCGAGCCCGGCACCACGGCCTGCACCACGGTGCTCAACCGCCCCTGCGTCTCGCAGCAGACCGACGGCGCGGGCATCATCGGTGTCGCCCAGGTCACCGCCGACCCGGCCCAGTTGACGATCGTGCGGGTCGAGGTCCGCACCCAGGCCGCCTGGGGCAGCCCATGGGAGACCACCGCCTCGGCGACCACCGTACGGCTCGGCTCCGCCAAGGCCACCACCCCGCGCGTCACCACCACCGACCTGCGCATGATCTGCGCCACCGCCGGCCCGGCGCTGGACGCGGCCAAGCAGGTCACCACCTGTACCAGCCCGTTCTGAACCCGCACCACCGCGCACCGGGCAACTGAGCACCTGAACGCCTGAGCACCTCAGCACCTCAGCACCTCAGCACCTGAGCAACCGAACTGCGGCACCTCCCCAGGGCCGGCCGCCGGGACCCCCGTTCCCGGCGGCCGGCCCGTCCGCGTCGGCGCCCCGGCCCCCTCGGGGGCGGGCCCGGAGAGCCGCCCGGCAGGGCCTTTGACCTGGCCCGGGTGGACCTGGGGCACCTGTTCGCGGCAAACTGGTCTAGACCTCGCAGGTCTAGACCTCAGACTCGCCTCAGAACGGTGGACCCAGTATGGAAATCGTGATCGTCCCTGACGCCCCTGCGGCCGGCGAACTCATCGCTGCGGCGATCACCGATCTGCTGACCGACAAGCCGGACGCCCTGCTCGGCGTGGCCACCGGCTCGACCCCGCTGCCGATCTACCAAGCCCTCGCCGCGCGGGTCCGCGACGGCCGGCTGAACGCCTCCCGGGCCAGGATCTGCCAGCTGGACGAGTACGTCGGCCTGCCCGCCGGGCACCCCGAGTCCTACCGCTCGGTGGTGCTGCGCGAGGTCGTGGAGCCGCTCGGCCTGACCGAGGACTCCTTCCTGGGCCCGGACGGCAACGCGACCGACATCGCCGCGGCGGCCACCGCCTACGACCGCGCGCTGGCCGAGGCCGGCGGCGTCGACCTCCAGCTGCTCGGCATCGGCACGGACGGCCACATCGGCTTCAACGAGCCCTGCTCCTCGCTCGCCTCCCGGACCCGGATCAAGACCCTGACCCGGCAGACCCGCGAGGACAACGCGCGCTTCTTCGACAGCATCGACGAGGTCCCGCACCACGTCATCACCCAGGGCATCGGCACCATCCTGGAGGCCCGCCACCTGGTGCTGCTGGCCACCGGCGAGGCCAAGGCCGAGGCTGTCGCCCGCTCCGTCGAGGGCCCGCTGTCCGCCGCCGTCCCCGCCTCGGCACTCCAGCTCCACCCGCACGCCACCGTGGTGGTCGACGAGGCCGCCGCCTCCAGGCTCAAGCTCGCCGACTACTTCCGCGACACCTACGCGGCCAAGCCGACCTGGCAGAAGCTCTGAGCGCAGATGCGATGAAGCGCTGAACGCCTGCGCGCGGCCGTGACAGCCGTGATGCCCGTGACGGCCGGGGCGCCGGCCCGCCGAGGAGATCGGCGGGCCGCTGCCCCGGCCGTTTCGGTGTCCGTCGGGCCCGGTCAGCGCTTGCGGAGCCAGTCGGCGAAGGCTTCCAGCGCCGGGCCCGGGTCGCGGCGGCCGACGCCGATGCGGAACCGGTCGGTCGGGGTGGGCGTCAGCTCGGAGCGGAAGATGCTCGCGGGCAGGAGGAGGACGCCCGCCTGTTCGACCAGTGCCGTGCAGAACTCCTCCACGCCGTCCGCCCCGAGGTAGCGCGGGTAGGCGACGCAGCCGCCGGCCGGAGCGCGCCACTCGAAGAGGTCGGCGAACTCGGCGAAGAAGGCGTCGAACCGCGGCAGGTTCTCCGCGATGATGCCGCGGTTTCGCTCCAGGATCCGCTCCCGGGCGGTGATCGCGATCCGGGCCAGCACCTCGCTGGGCGCCGAGTTGCAGATCGTGGCGTAGTGCTTGGCTCGTTCCAGCCGGGAGCGCAACTCCCGGTCCCGGCAGGCGATCCAGCCGATCCGCAGGCCGGGCAGGCCGAGCGACTTGGAGGTGACGTTGAGCGAGAGGGCGCGTTCGGAGAGGTCGGCGGCCTGCGGCAGGGTGCGGGCCCGGTCGTGTTCCAGGCCCCGGTAGACCTCGTCCGAGAACAGCCGGATGCCGCGTTCGTCGCAGATTTCGGCGAGCCGGGCGAAGTCGGCGGCGTCGATCACCCCGCCGGTCGGGTTGTTGGGGAAGTTGACCGACAGCACCTTGGTGTTCGGGCGCAGCGCCGCCTCGACCGCGTCGAGGTCGAGCGCCCAGTCCTGCCGCTCGTCGAGGGCGACGCCGGTGACCTCGCACAGGGAGAGCGGGATGGTCTCGGCGGACTGGTAGTTCGGGGTCACCACGACCGCGTGGTCGCCCGGTTCGAGCAGCACCCGCATGGCGAGGTCGAGCCCCTCCTGGGCGCCGCCGAAGCAGATCACGTCGTCCGCGTCGATCCGCTCGTACATTCCGGCGATCGCCCGGCGCAGCCCCGGGTCGCCGAAGGTCTCGGTGTAGCCGAGGGAGAGGGTGTCCCAGGCCTCGCGGTCCTCGGGGCCGGCCAGGGCGAGCAGTTCGGCCATGGTCATGGTCTGGGCGTCGGAGGCGGTGAGGTGGTGGCGGGCGGTGAACTCCCAGCGCGAGAAGTGGGTTTCGAGGCGGAAGTCGGGGAGCTGGGGCATGGGGGCTATTCCTTCCTGAGGCCGGCCGGGTGCTTGAGCTCGGCGAGCAGGCTGTAGGCGGTGGAGCGGGAGATCCGCAGCGCGGTGGCGACGGCGGGCACGGCGCGACGGACGGCGAACACCCCGGCCTCGTCGAGTCGGCGCAGCACGGTGAGCCGGTCCTCGCGGGTGAAGCGCTCCAGCGGGCGGCCCTGTGCGCGGACGTGGCCGCCGATCACGTCGTTCATCCGCTCCGTCCAGTCGCGTTCGAAGAGCGGTTCGGGGCGCGGTGCGGTGGGGGCGGCGAAGCCGGCCAGCAGGGCGGCGGCCTGTTCCAGCGGGCCCCGGTCGAGGTTGACGCAGAGCACCGCCGCGGGCCGGTCGGCGTCGTCGCGCAGCACGGCGCTGACCGAGGAGAGCCGGCGTCCGTCGGGCAGCAGCTTCTCGTACGGGCCGTAGACGTCGGGGGCGGAGGGGTCGATCTCGTCGAGTTCGCCGAGCAGCGACGGGTCGCCGGGGGCCCGGGGGGTCATCGGGTTCCAGATGGCCAGTACCCGGTCGGTGGTGGGATCGTGCAGCACGACCTCGGCGTAGGGGCCGAGCAGCAGGGCGACCGCCCGGCAGGCCGGGGCGAAGGTCCGTACCCGCGGGTCGGGGGTGCCCGATGGCGAGTCGTGGGTGTCCGGAGGCATGTCTGGACTGTACGTCCAGTCCGGACGATTCGTCCAGGACGGCCGACGCCGCGGCCCGCCGGAACGTTCCGGCGGGGCCGCGGTGCACTCGCCTTCAGGACGCTCGCCCTCGGGACGGGCGTTCTCGGGACGGTCGGGCGCTACGTGCAGGTGATCACCAGCCCCAGGACGGAGGAGCAGCTGCGGGTGTCCTGGCTGGTGGCGGGCGACGGGTCGGCGGGCACTCCGGCGGTGCGGGCGACGGTGACGTCCCAGCTGCGGATCAGGGAGAGCAGGCCGACAGTGACCGAGAAGTGCCGGGTGGTGCTCGCGCCCTTGGCGAGCGGTGCGGCCAGCGTGCAGCTGCGCTTGCCCGCGGCGATCGAGCAGTCGGTGGAGGTGGCGGTGAGCCCGCTGGGCAGGCCGGCGGCGACGGTGGCCGAGGTCAGCTCATCGGGCCCCTGGTTGGTGAGCGTGACCGTGTAGTCGACGCGGCTCGCGAGCAGGTGGGTGACCGGGGTCGCGGTGAGCGCGACGGCCAGGTGGGCGCTCGGCGCGGTGTAGGTGAAGTGGTCCGCGGCGACGGCCGCGCTGGTGCCGCCCGCCGTGGTGACCTGGACGTCCACCGCGCCGGTCACGGTGGTGGCGGGGGCGGTGGCGGTGCAGCTGGTCCTGGTGCAGCTGAACGCGGTGGCGGCGCCGGCCGCGCCGAAGGTCACGGCGGTGGCGCCGTTGAGGTCGGTGCCGGTGACGGTCACGATGGTGCCGCCCACCCCGGAGCCGCTGCTCGGGGTGACCGCGGTCACGGCCGGCACCGGCAGCGGGAAGTTCAGCGCCTGGACGGTGCCGCCGGTGAAGTCCGCGAGGTAGCCGCGCCGCCCGTCGGCGGTCAGCGCCAGGGTGTACGGGCTCGCGCCCACCGGGACGGTGGCGGTGACGGTCCGGCTCGCGGTGTCCACGACGCTCAGCGTGTTGTCCGCGTAGTTGGACACGTATGCGGCGGCGCCGTCCGGGGCCACCGTGACGGCGTATGGGCCGGAGCCGACCGGGACGGTGCCGAGGAGCGTGTTCGCGGCGGTGTCGATCACGGCGGCGGTGCTGTCGTCGGCGTCGGCCGCCCAGAGCCTGCCGCCGTCCGGGCTGAGTGCGAGGCCGAAGGCGCTGTGGCCGACGGGAACGGTGGCGCTCACCGTGCTGCCCACGGTGTCGATCACGTTCACCGCCTTGTCGCCGGAGGCCGCCACGTACAGCCGCCTGCCGTCCGCCGAGACGGCCAGCCCGTGCGGCTCGGCGCCGACCGGGACGGTCGCGGTCACCGTGTCGGACGACGTGTCCAGCACGCTCACGGTGTTGGCGGAGGCGTTGCTCACATAGGCGCGCGAGCCGTCCGGTGAGAGGACGAGGCCCCAGGGCTGGGAGCCGACCGGCACGGTCGCCGTGACGGTGTTGCTCGCGGTGTCCACGACGCTGACCGTGTTGTCCAGGTGGTGCGTCAGGTAGGCGCGGTGCCCGTCGGGCGAGAGGGCGACCGCGTACGAGCCGGTGCCGACGGTGAAGCTGCCGCTTACGGTGTTGGTCGCGGTGTCCAGCACGCTGACGGTGCCGCTGCTCTGGCTGGTCACGTAGACATGGCCGCCGTCCGGCGTCAGGGCCACGCCCGCCGGGTAGGGCGCCACCGGCACCTGGGCCGTGACGGTCGGCGGCGGGGCCGCGGCCGCGGCGGTGGCCGGCTGGGACAGCAGTGCGGCCGTGGCCGCGGCTATCGCGGTCACGGCCGTCACGGTGCGACGGGGTGCTCGGCGTGTTCTCACGGATCTCTCCAGCGGGGTCGGTGGTGCGGGGTCTGAGCCGCAGGGCAGCGTAGAAGCCGGTCTGACCGGCCGTCAGGAGCTGATCGTTACTGTTGCCAACTGTTCAGATTCGACCGATTCGCCGCGACGGCCTCCCGGCCGGACGGAGCGCGATCGGGCAGGGCGGGATCGTGCAGGGCGGGATCGTGCAGGAAATTGGAGTTGTGGAGTCGTATTCGCTAGCGTTTCGAACGTGAGGCTGACCAAGAGCACCGACATCGCCCTCCGCATCGCCATGCGACTGGCGGTCCTGAGCGAGAGCGACAACCCGACCACCCGCGAGGTGGCCGAGTCGGTGGGCGTGCCGTACACCCATGCGGCGAAGGTGGTCAGCCGCCTGCAGCACCTGGGGGTGGTGGAGGCCCGGCGCGGTCGCGGCGGCGGGCTGATGCTCACCTTCGCCGGGCGGACCGGTTCGCTCGGGCTGCTGCTGCGAGAGCTGGAAGGGGTCGGCGACGTGGTCGGCTGCGAGGACGACCCACCGTGCCCACTGCGGGCCGCGTGCCGGCTGCGCGGGGCGCTGCGCAACGCCCAGGAGGCCTTCTTCGCCACCCTCGACGGGCTCTGCATCGACGATCTGGTGGCCTCCCCCACCGGGCCGGTCCTGCTCAGCCTCACCCCGAGACCCGCCG
This sequence comes from Streptomyces novaecaesareae, assembly GCF_000716875.1. GTDB lineage: Bacteria > Actinomycetota > Actinomycetes > Streptomycetales > Streptomycetaceae > Kitasatospora > Kitasatospora novaecaesareae. Next base: position 37,239 of record NZ_JNWQ01000039.1, read on the forward strand.
AGAAGTCCACCGGCTGATCTCCCCGCCCATCCGCCCACCCCTTCACCCGCCCCTTCATCCGACCGGGGCTGTGCGCCGCCAGTGCGCGGCCTTAAATACGAATCTCAGATACCAGTTAGGAGCCCCCTCTGATGCTGTCCGCCAAGTCCGCCGAGGTCATCGAGGCCACCCTGCCCGTCGTGGGCGCCGCCATCGGCGACATCACCCCGCGCTTCTACGACCGGATGTTCGCCGCCCGCCCGGAGCTGCTGCGCGACCTCTTCAACCGGGGCAACCAGGCCAACGGCACCCAGCGCCAGGCGCTGGCCGGCTCGATAGCCGCCTTCGCGTCGGCGCTGATCGCCCACCCGGACCAGCGCCCGGACGCGATGCTCGCGCGGATCGCCCACAAGCACGTCTCGGTCGGCATCGACAACGAGCAGTACAAGATCGTCCACGAGCACCTGTTCGCCGCCATCGTCGAGGTGCTCGGCGAGGCCGTCACCCCCGAGGTCGCCGCCGCCTGGGACGAGGTGTACTGGCTGATGGCCAACGCGCTGATCGCCGTCGAGGACCGGCTGCGCGCCGAGGTCGCCGCCGGCGGCGACCCGGCCGACCTGTGGCGCCCGTACACGGTGGTCACCCGCCACCAGGAGACCGGGACCGTCACCAGCTACCTCGTCCGCCCGGCCGACGGCCGTCCCGCCCCGGCCTCCCGGCCCGGCCAGTACGTCTCCGTGCGCACCGAACTGCCCGACGGCGCCCGGCAGATCCGCCAGTACAGCCTCTCCGGCGGCGCCGACGGCGCGCTGCGCTTCACCGTCAAGCGCGAGGCCGGCGGCGAGGTCTCCGGCCACCTGGACGACCACCTGCGGGCCGGCGACACGATCGAACTCTCGCCCCCGCTGGGCGACATCGTCCTGGCCGACGGCGACGGCCCGCTCCTGCTCGCCTCCGCCGGCATCGGCAACACCCCGATGACCGCGATGCTCGACCACCTGGCCGCCACCGGCTCCACCCGCCGGATCATCTCGGTGCACGGCGACCGCGACCAGCTCAGCCACGCCTTCCGCGCCGATCTGGAGCAGCTCACCGCCAAGCTGCCCGACGCCACCGCCCACGTCTTCTACGAGCAGCCGCTCGGCGAGTGGCCGACCGAGCGCACCGGGCTGGTGGACCTCTCCTCCGTCGACGTCCCGGCTGGCACCACCGCCTACCTCTGCGGTCCGCTGCCCTTCCTGCGCGCCGTCCGCGGACAGCTGCTGGCGGCGGGCATCCCGGCGGCGGACATCCACTACGAGGTGTTCGGCCCGGACCTCTGGCTCGGCGCCTGACCCCACGTCCCGGGATCGGATGGGCTGGTCAGGATCCCACGACGGCAGCGGTCCGCTCGTACGTTCACGGGCGGGCCGCGCACCCTGGAGGTGCTCCTGACAGCCCCGGGGGTCCGCTACGGCCTGAGCTCCAGGGTGCAGCACTTGGCTCCGCCGCCGCCCTTCAGCAGCTCGGAGACGTCCACCGGGATCGGCTGGTAGCCGTGCTCGACCAGGCGGCCCGCCAGGTTCTTGGCCGTCTCCGGCAGCAGCACCCGGCGGCCGTCCGAGACCGCGTTGAGCCCGAACACCTCGGCGTCCGCGCGGTCGGCGAGGATCGCGTCCGGATAGAGCCGGCGCAGCAGGGCCCGGCTGTCGGCGTCGAAGGCCTCCGGGTAGTACATGACGTGGTCGTCGGCGAGGACGGCCAGCGCGGTGTCCAGGTGGTAGAAGCGCGGGTCGACCAGGGTCAGGCTGGTCACCGGGACGCCGAACAGCTCGCCCGCCTCGGCGTGCGCGGCGCGGGAGGTGCGGAAGCCCGTCCCGGCGAGCACCCGGCGGCCCACCACCAGGTGGTCGCCCTCGCCCTCGTTGACGTGGCCGGCGCGGCGCACCTCGCGGTAGCCGCGCTCGCGGAACCAGGCCTGGTAGGCCTCCGACTCGCCGGCGCGCTCCGGGTAGCGGAAGGTCGCCACCAGGGCCCGGCCGTCCAGCACGGTCGCGCCGTTGGCGGCGTAGACCATGTCGGGCAGGCCGGGCACCGGGTCGATCAACTCGACGGTGTGGCCGAGCCGGCGGTAGGTCCGGTGCAGCCGCTCCCACTGGCGCAGCGCGAGCGCGGTGTCGGTGGGCTGGGCCGGGTCCATCCACGGGTTGATCGCGTAGTCCACCGTGAAGTGCGTCGGCCGGCACATCAGGTAGCGCCGTGGCCTGGCGGTGCGCTCCGGGGTCTGCGGGGGCATGGCTCGTCCGTCCTTGGGATCGCGGGGAGTTCCGGCTTCCGGGGTTCCGTCGCTGCGGGACCCCGCACTGTTCCCCAGGCGGCTGCCCCGGCTCCACCGTTCGCACACCCGCGCGGGCGCCCCCGCTGGGCGCACGCCCCCGCGCACCCGGCGCGGGCCCCGGCGCACGGGTGTTCGGTGCCTCCGTCCTTACCCGGGCCGTCCTTACCCGGGGCCGTACTTGCGCGAGGACGTGCCTGCTACCAGCGGACCGCGCCGAAGTCCACCGGCGCGGGCCGCAGCTGCGCGCAGCGGACGGCGAGGGCGCGCAGCCGGCGGTCCGCCTCCTCGGCGGGCATCCGGCGCCGGTCCCCGTGGCCGGGCAGCAGCCACTCGAAGCGGAGCACGCCCAGGCTGCGCTCCAGCGAGGCGGCCTGCTCCTCGATCGAGTACCAGGTGACGGCCTCCTGCACCTCCACGTCCCCGGTGGTGCGGGACCAGTACAGGCTGTCGCCGCTGAAGCAGTACCGCTCCTCGGCGACGTACAGCACGCTGCCGAGGGTGTGGCCCGGGAAGGGGTGGGCGACCAGGCCGGGGGCGATCTCCACCGGCTCGGTGCCGCGCAGCACCCGGTCGGCGTCGGGGGCGGCGGCCAGGTCGCCCTCGTGGATCCACAGCCGGGCGCCCAGCCGGTCGGCGTACTCCCGGCCGTGCCGGGCGTGGTCACGGTGCGTCAGCAGAACGTCGGTGACCGGGCCGAGCGCCGCGTAGCGGGCGGCCAGGGCCTCGCTGTAGCGGGGCGTGTCGATCATCACCCAGCCGGTGGGGCGGCGGCAGAGGTAGGAGTTGGCGCCCGCGGTCAGCCGGGAGTTGTGCCCGAGCAGCAGCACGTCCTCGGCGAGGGCGAGCGGGAAGGGGTCGGTGGCCGGGTCGAGCGGGCCGGCGCCGGGGCGGATGGAGCGGGTCGGGCAGGCGTGGGCGGCGGCCCGCAGCTGCCGGCGCTCGGCCTCGTCGCGCGGCTGGCGGACCAGCTCGGAGCGTCCGTCCTGCTCGCGGACCAGACCGGGCGCGAGCTGCCGGGCGACGTCGCAGTTGGTGCAGCGGTCGTCGATGGACCAGGTCTCGGGTCCGTCGGAACGCGTGGTCGTGGCCATGGATGCCTTCCCCCAGGAGGACGGCGGCCGGGGTGGCCGCGCCCTTCGAGCATCGGCCGGGCGCAGCCGAAAGCGGAAGGGGGGACGGACCTTGTGCTTTCCGGAGCACCCCGCTCTGAGCGGCGCGGCGGGCCGACGAGGGCACGTGGTCCATCTCACGTGCCGCCATGGTCACCTACGGTGGCGTAGGTCACTTGATCGGGTGAACTATCTCTTTCATGCCGAACCTCCAGGAGACCCTTGACCTCAGTTCGTACGCCGCCCTCGGGGACAGCTTCACCGAAGGCCTGAACGACCCCGGGGTCGGCGGCAGGTACGCCGGGTGGGCCGACCGCCTGGCCGGAATGCTCGCCGACGGCCGACCGCCGGGCGCCTTCCGCTACGCCAACCTGGCGGTGCGCGGCCGGCTGCTGGACCAGATCGCGGCCGAACAGGTCCCGGAGGTCCGCCGGCTCCAGCCCGACCTGGTCACCTTCTGCGCCGGCGGGAACGACATCCTGCGGCCGGGCGCCGACCCGGACGAGGTGGCCGAGCGCTTCGAGGCGGCCGTCGTCCAACTCGCCGAATCCGCCGGGACGGTGCTGATCTGCACCGGCTTCGACACCCGCGACGTACCGCTGCTCAAGCACCTGCGCGGCAAGATCGCCACCTACAACGGCCACATGCGGGCCGTCGCCGACCGCAACGGCTGCAAGGTCGCCGACCTGTGGTCGCTGCGCGCGGTGCAGGACCGCCGCGCGTGGAGCGAGGACCGGCTGCACCTCTCCCCCGAGGGCCACCAGCGGGTCGCCCTGCTGGCCGCCCGCTCGCTGGGCCTGGCCACCGGGCAGGATCCGGAGGCCCCGTGGCCGGACGCCCGCGTGCTCACCCCCGCCGACCAGCGGCGCGAGAACATCCAGTGGGCTCGCGAGCACCTGCTGCCCTGGGTCGGACGGCGGCTGCGCGGCGAGTCCTCGGGCGACCACGTCGAGCCCAAGCGGCCGGACCTGCTGCCACTCTGACGGATCGTCAGGTCTGTCGGCTCCGGCCCTGCGGGTCAGGCCGCTTCACCGGGTGATGCGGGGCGAACGGTCCGCGCCACCCGGTGGAGCAGCACCGCACCGCCCGCGCCCACCAGGTACCAGAGCAGGTCCGGCGGGTTGAAGGTCGAGCCCAGCACGAGCCGGGCGAGCGTGCTGCTCCGGCCCCACGCGTCCGGCAGCCCGGTGAGCTGGAACAGCTCGACGGCCCAGCTCAGCGCGGCCGCCCAGACGGCCGCCCGGGCGGGGCGTGCGCGCGGCGCGAACAGCAGGACCAGGGTGTACAGCAGGACGGTGTAGAGCGCGTCCCCCGCGCACTTGGCGAACTCCCCGCCCGCCACCGCCCGCACACCCAGCCCCGCCGCCACCGTCACGCCTGCCGCCAGCGCCGCCGGCAGGCGGGCGTCCAGCTTCCCCCGAAGATCATCCACGCGCTCACGCTACCCGGCACCGAGCGACCACCGGCCACGGGTCGATACGTCGCACCCGCCCGCCCGCGCCCCCGACCGCACACCTTCACCCCACCACCCCCAGGAACCACCGCGCGGCCCCGAACGTCACTCCCCCCGATGAACCATCCGCGCAGGTCGCGGGCGGGTGAGGACCGGAAGGGACGGGCGGGGCGCGGTGGCGCGGATGACCGAGGCAGTGGACGGGGCGGAGCCGAGAGCAGCGGAGGGTCGGGGCAGGCCGGTGGTCGTGGCGCAGCGGAGCGCGGAAGACCGAGCCGCCCGGGCGCGGCGCGGGTTCGCGGTGGCCGGGTTCGCGCCGGCACAGGACGGGCGGGCCCGGGAGCGGGGAAAGGAGCTGCGGGGGCAAGTGCCCCGGGAGCGGCACGCGGAGTTCACCCTGGCCGACGGGCGGCCGACGGCCGTGGAGGCGATCGAGGCGTCGAACGCGGGCCGGATCGCCGAGCTGGTGCCGATCCGGGTGGGCCGGATGGCGGCGAGCCCGTTCGCGTTCCTGCGCGGTTCGGCCGGGCTGATGGCCGCCGACCTCGCGGGCACTCCGGTGACCGGGGTGGACGCGCAGCTGTGCGGCGACGCGCACGCGGCCAACTTCGGCCTGTACGGCGATGCGCGCGGCCAACTCGTCATGGACATCAACGACTTCGACGAGACGGTGCCGGGCCCGTGGGAATGGGACCTCAAGCGGCTCGCCGCCAGCCTGGTGCTGGCCGGCCGGGAGACCGGGGCGAGTGAGAGCACCGCGCGGGAGGCCGCCGCGCACGTGGCCGGCGCCTACCGCCGGACCATGCGCACGCTGGCCAAGCTGCCCGCGCTGGACGCCTGGAACGCCGTCGCGGACGAGCAGTTGGTCTCCTTCGCCGACGCGCACGACCTCGCGGACGTGCTGCGCAAGGTCGGTGCCAAGGCGCTCGGCAACACCAGCGCGAAGTTCGCCGCCCGCAGCACCGCCCGTACGGCGGACGGCGGTTGGCGTTTCACCGCGGCTCCCCCGGTGCTCACCGAGGTGACCGACGCGACCGCCCGGGCCGTCGCGCACGCGCTGGGCCCGTACGTGGAGACGGTGCCCGCCGAGGTGCGCACGCTGCTCTCCCGGTACCGGGTGCAGGACGTGGCGTTCCGGGTGGTGGGCACCGGCAGCGTCGGCACCCGCTCGTACGTGGTGCTGCTCACCGACCACCGGGACCAGCCGCTGGTGCTGCAGGTGAAGGAGGCCCGCCCGTCCGCGCTGCTGCCGTACCTCCCGCGGGGGGAGCAGGACGGGCACGAGGGCCGCCGGGTGGTCCTCGGCCAGAAGCACATGCAGGTGGTCAGCGACACCCTGCTCGGCTGGACGACGGTCGACGGACTCCCGTACCAGGTGCGGCAGTTCCGCAACCGCAAGGGCAGTGTCGACCCGGCCGCGCTGCTGCCGGGGCAGTTGGACGACTACGCCCGGATCACCGGCGCGCTGCTGGCCCGGGCGCACGCGCACACCGCCGACCCGGGGCTGCTGGCCGGATACTGCGGCAAGAGCGAGGCGCTGGACGAGGCGGTGGCCGCCTTCGCCGTCGCCTACGCGGACCGCACCGAGGCCGACCACGCCGATCTGCTGGCGGCCGTGCGCAGCGGGCGGCTGCCCGCCGAGCAGGGCGTCTGATCCTCAGCGGGATCAGCTCCTCAGCTGGCTCAGCTCCTCAGCTGGCTCAGCACGATCAGCGGGATCAGCGGGATCAGCGGAATCAGCGGGCTCAGCGGGAGAGGAACGGCGCCACCGCGGCGACGAACTCCGCGGGCCGGGCACCGTGCACCAGGTGCCCGGCCTCGACGGTGACGAGGCGGCAGTCCGGGATCAGCCGGGCGAGTTCGGCGATCCGCTCCTGGGGGACGGTGCTGGAAGGCCCGCCCGCCACCGCCAGGGTGCGGGCGGTGACCCTCGCCAGCCCCTCCCGCCAGGCCGGGTCGGGGCTGTCGAACTGGGCCTTGACCGCCCGCACCATCGCCCAGTCGAAGTGAACGTCCTCCTCCGGGTCCTCCGGCACCGCACTGGCGGGGCGCGGGTACAGCGCCGGGATCTCCTCCAGGACGAGTCGCCCGATCCGCTGCGGCGCGGCCTGGGCGAGGAGGCAGGCGACGGCGCCGCCCATCGAGTGGCCGACCAGGTCGACACGGTCGAGTCCGAGCGCGTCGAGGAAGGCCAGCACGTCGTCCCGCATCGCCTCCAGGCTGTACGCCCCGGCCCGGCCGCTGTCGCCGTGGCCGCGCAGGTCGAGGGCGTACACGTGGTGGCCGGGGGCGAGGTCGGGCAGCACGACGTCCCAGTCGGAGGCGCGCTCGCCCAGCGCGTGCAGCAGCACCAGCGGCGGGCCGTCGGCGCGGCCGCTCTCGCGGTAGGCGAGCGTCACCTCGGGCAGGTCCACGGTTCGTACGTCGGTCATGACGATCACCGTACGGCCTCGGGGCCCGCTAGCGGACGGGCGTTCGCCCTCGGCTCAGCGCGACCGGTTCGTCCTCGTGCTGCTCCCGGGCCGCCGCACGTCCCGCCAGGACCGAGGCCAGCACGGCGAGTCCGGCCACCGCCGCGCACACCACGCTCGCGGCGAGGAAGGCGGAGCGGTGCCCGCCGCCCGCGGCGGTCTCCCGCAGGTAGACGCCGGACAGTGCCGAGACCGCGACGGCGGCCGCGATCCGCTGGGCCATCTGCAGGATCGCCCCGCCCACCCCGGCCGCCTCGGCGGGCGCGTGGCGCAGTACGTAGGCCTGGTTGGTGGAGCCCATCAGGCCGATCGACGCGCCACCGATGAGTTGGAGCAGCGCCAGCAGCCAGGGCAGCACGGCGGCGGGCGTGCCGTGTGCGAGGAGCCCGCCGGTGAGGATGGTCAGGGCGGAGCCGGCCATGCCGACGGTGACGGTGCGTCGGCCGAAGCGCTGCACCACCCGCCAGGCCAGCGCGGAGGCGACGCCCATGGCGACGGCCGAGGGCAGGGCGACGAGCGCGGCGCCCATCGGGGAGAGCCCGAGGCCGTCCTGGAGAAACATGGTCAGAACCAGTGAGGCGGCGAGCGAGGAGCCGAACTGGGCCATCGCCGTCGCCGTGCCGAGCGCGTACGGGGCGGAGCGGGTGAGCGCGGGGTGGATCAGCGGCTGTCCGCCGGTGCGGGCGTAGCGGCGCTGCCACCAGACGAGCGCGCCGAGCAGCAGGAAGGCGGCGGCCGCGAAGCCGAGCCAGCCGGTCCAGCCGGGCGGCCGGACGAAGGGCAGCATCAGGACGAGGGTGAGCGCGCCGACCAGCAGCAGGCCGACCAGGTCGAGGTTGGTCTGCCGGGCGCTGGGGCGGGGTTTGGGGAGGTGGCGGGCCGCCAGGGCGACGGTGGCCAGGCCGAAGGGGAGGTTGAGCAGGAAGGTGATCCGCCAGCCGAGCTCGGGGCCGGCCGCCGCGAGCACCGCGCCGCCGACGGGCGGGCCGAGGGCGAAGGCGAGGCCGCCGGTGACGGCGTACATCCCGAGGGCGCGGGCCCGCAGTTGGCCGTCGAAGACGTCCTGGAGGGTGCCGATCATCTGGGAGTTGACCAGGCCCGCGCCCGCGCCCTGGACGAGCCGGGCGGCGATCAGCACCCCGGGGTCGGTGGCGGTCGCGGAGACCAGGCTGACCAGCGTGAAGAGCGCGAGCCCGGTGACGAAGAACCACTTGCGGCCCTTGACGTCGCCGAGCCGGCCGCCGGGGATCAGAGCGAGGCCGAAGGCGAGCGAGTAGCCGGCCACGATCCACTGCAGGTCGGCGGGCCCGGCATGCAGGGTCTCGCGCAGGGCCGGGATGGAGGTGTTGAGCACGGACTGGTCGAGCAGGGTGGTGAACCCGCCCGCGACGCAGACCAGCAGGACGCGACGCCCGGCGGCGTCGAAGCGTTCCTTCGCTATCGGGCCGGTGGCGGCGCTCACTGCTCGACCGCCACCAGCGCGTAGCGGGCCTCGTCCGGGCCGAGGCTGCGGAAGCGGGTGGTCCCGGAGACGTAGCGCAGACAGTCGCCGGCGGCGAGCAGCTGCGCCTCGCCGTCCACGGTCAGCTCCAACCGCCCCTCGAACAGCCAGAGGTGGTGCTCCCGGCCGGGCACGCAGGCGCGGTCGTAGGCGATGTCCGCGCCGGCCGGCAGTCGGCCCTCGATCATCTCCGCCCGCAGCGAGCCGTGCGGCGGCGAGACGGATCGGCGAACGAAGCCCGTCGTCTCGTCCCGCCACACCTGCTGGTCCCCGGCGCGCACCAGCCGGGCCGGGCCCGCCTCCACCTCGGCGAGCAGCCGCGACATCGTCCGCCCGTACACGGCGCACAGCCGCCCGAGCAGTGCGGCCGTCGGGCTGACCTCCGCCCGCTCCACCCGCGACAGCGTCGACCGGCTGACGTCCGCCAGCCGCGCCAACTCCTCCAAGGTCCACCCGCGTTCGAGTCTCAGCTCGGCGATGCGCTGTGCCAGCCGCTCGTCGGCGGCGGTGTCGATTCCCATATTCGCGATGCTATCCCGGATGTGAGATCCACTCACCGGGTTTCCGCCGTCACCGGGTTTCCGCCGTCACCGGTCCGGCCCGCAGGCGCGCGTGGGCCTGCGGTGCGGCGAGGGGTCGGCCGGGGGGGCGGCCGGGGGTCGGCCAAGGCGGGTCGCCGATCATATGATGTGCGGCGAATCGTGGCCGGTCAGCGGCCCGAGCGGCGAGGGGGACGATCGTGTTCGGCATCATCAGACCGTGCAAGCACCGACTGTCGGAGCGGCTCCAGACCTCCTGGGTGGCGCACCTGTGCGGGCTCTGCCTCGCACTGCGCGACGACCACGGACAGCTCGCCCGGACCGCCACCAACTACGACGGTCTGATCATCTCCGTGCTGGTCGAGGCCCAGGCCGCCCGGGAGGACTCCTCCTGGCGGCGCACCGCCGGGCCGTGCCCGCTGCGCGGCATGCGCACCGCCTCCGTCGCCAAGGGCGAAGGCGCCCGGCTCGCCGCCGCCGTCTCGCTCGCGCTCGCCTCGGTGAAGATCCGCGACCACGTCGAGGACCGCGACGGCGTCTTCGCCCGCCGCCCCGTTGCGGTCGGGGCCCGGGCGGTCACCCGGCGGTGGGACCGGCAGAGCGCCGGCAGCGCCTCGACGGTCGGTTTCGACACCGGTGTGCTGCTCGAAGCGGCCTCCCGGCAGGGCGAGTTGGAGCGCTCGCTGCGGCCCGGCGGATCCGTCCTGTTGGTCACCGAGCCCACCGAGACCGCCACCTCGGCGGCCTTCGCCCACACCGCCGTGATCGCCGGCCGCCCGGGCAACGCCGCCCCGCTCGCCGAGGCCGGGCGGCTGTTCGGCCGGCTCGCCCACCTCCTCGACGCCGCCGAGGACCAGGCCGCCGACGCCGCCTCGGGCGCCTGGAACCCGCTGACGGCCACCGGCACCGACCGCGCCGAGGCCGAACGGCTCTGCCGCGACGCCGTCCACGGCATCCGGCTCGCGCTGCGCGAGGTCGAGCTCACCGACCGCGCGCTGGTCCACGTCCTGCTCGCGCACGAGACCGAGCGTGCCGTCGAGCGGGTCTTCGGGGCCCGGCACGCGGCCGACTGCCGTACGGCGGGCGGCGCGGCTGGCGGCGCGGCGGACGGCGCAGCCGGCGGGGCCGTCGGCTCAGCCGCGGGCGAGCACCCGCACCACGCACCGCCGCACCAGGCGCCGCCCGGTCAGGACCCGGGCCAGGCGCCGATCCCGCCGTGGGTGCCGCAGGGCCCCGGCTTCACCCCGCCCGGCGAGAAGCCGCCGCGCCCGCGCAACCTGCTCGCCGGGTGCGCGGTGTGGGCCCTGATGGCCTGCACCTGCCAGCTGCTCTGCTGCGACCACAACGACCCGTTCAGCCGCCAGCGCCGCCAGGGCTTCTGCCAGCGGCACGACTGCTGCGACTGCTGCGACTCCTGCGACCCGGGCTGCGGCGACTGCTGCAACTGCTGCAACTGCTGTGACGGGTGCGACTGCTGCGACGGCTGCGACTGCGGGTGCGACTGCGGCTGACCGGACATCAGGCCATCGGCGACTCCGGTGGCAGGGCTGATCCCGCGACCTCCTGCCACTGATCGACCGCCGCCGGCCCGGGCTGCCCCCGCAGCACCCCGGGCCGGTCCGCGTTCCCCTGCTCCCCCTGCTCCTCACGCTCGCCGCGCCGCCAGAGCGGCACCACCGCCACCGGGCGCCACCCGGCGACCTCAGGCATCGCGCCCCGCCGCCTCCCGGTCCGCCACCAGCGACTGCTCCAACCCCGCCAGCAACTGCCGGAACCGCTCGGTGTCCTGCTCCGTCATCCGCCCCTCGGGGACCACCCCGGGCCGCTCGGCCACTCTCTCCGCCACTCTGTCGTCCATGGGCCCGACGTTAGGCGGAGTCGATCAATGGCCGATAAACGCCCGCTGGAGCGAGGAGCACCTGCCGCCGGGACGCCGACCGCGGCGAGCCCGCCGGTCGGCGCTGCGCAATTTCATTAGGAAAGTTTCCTTACCACCTGGACCCCTGCCGCTTCCCCGGCCTACTCTGCTGCCGTGAGCTCGCGCTCTTCCCCACCGGAGATCGGAGCACCCCCGTGCGCGCCTCCCGAACCACCCACCGCCTCACCGGCATTACCGGCCTCGCCGCCGTCGTCGCGGCGACCGCCTGCGCCACCGGCCCGGCCTCGGCCGTCCCCCCGACGCGGGCGGCGCACACCAGCACGGCCGCAGTCGCAGCCGCTGCCGCGGCCGCTGCCCGGCAGGCGTCCGCCGGGGGGCTCACCCCCGACCAGCGCCGCCGGGCGGACCAGTTGATCAGCGTCTTCGAGAACAGCACCACCGAGATCCAGTACGGCTACGCCGAGAACATCGGCGACGGCCGCGGGGTCACCGCCGGACGGGCCGGCTTCACCACCAACGACGGTGACGCGCTCAAGGTCGTCCGCGCCTACGCCGCCGTCGCCCCCGACAATCCGCTCGCCCGCTTCGCCCCCGAGCTGGAACGCCTGGCCGCGTCCGGCAGCGGGGACACCGGCGGCCTGCCCGAGGGCGAGTACATCGCCGCCTGGAAGCAGGCGGCCGAGGACCCCGCCTTCCGGCAGGTCCAGGACGAGCAGGTCGACCAGCGGTACTTCGGCCCCGCGACGGACCAGGCCGACCGCCTCGGCCTCACCACCGCGCTGGCCCGCGCCGAGCTCTACGACGCCTCCATCCAGCACGGCAACGGCGGCGAGTACGACGCCCTGCCCGCGCTGATCGGCCGGACCACCGCCAAGGTCGGCCCGCCGTCCGCCGCCGGGGAGCGCGCCTGGCTGGACGCCTTCTTCGACGTCCGCGTCGACGACCTGACCAACCCGGCCAACGCCTCCACCGCCGACGAGTGGCGCACGTCGGTCGACCGCGTCGAGTGCCTGCGCCGGATCGCCGCCACCGGCAACGACGACCTCGACGGCCCGTTCACCGTCACGGCCTTCGGCTCCGGCTACACCATCGCCTGAGCCCTCCTTCTCCCCCCGACCCGGGGCCCGGGATGTGGGCCCGGGCCCCGCCCGACCGCCGGTGGTGGCCGGGAGCCCCGCGCTCCCGGCCACCACCGGCGGCTCCGAGGACGCTCTCTTAACGCGGCAGCCTCTAACGTGGCAGCGCGGCGTCCAGCAGGATCCGGGCGGCCTGCTTGGCATCGGCGGCGGCCGTCGGATCGCCGTGGACGGCGGCGGCGGTGATGGCACCCTCGGCGAGCAGGGTCAGGTGGACGGCGGTGGTGGGCGGCGCGCCGGCCGCCTCGGCCAGGCCGGCGAGGTAGCCGCCGAACTCCTCCTTGTGGTGCCGGGCGGCGGCCGCGACGGCCGGGGTGGTGGCGCCCAGTTCGCCGAGGGAGTTGACGAACGCGCAGCCGCGGAAGCCGGGTTCGGCGAACCACCGGCCGAGCCAGTCGAAGACCGCGAGCAGCTGCTCGCGAGGTGTGCCGCCGCTGCGCGAGACGTACACGGCGAGGCTCGCCCGCCAGCGGCCGTCGCGGCGCAGCAGGTAGGCCTCGACCAGGTCGTTCTTGGACGGGAAGTGCTGGTACAGGCGGCGCATCGTCATACCGGAGGCCGATCGGACGGCGTCCATGCCGACCGCCTGGATGCCCTGCCCGTAGAACAGTTCCTCGGCCGCGTCGAGGATGCGGGCCCGTGGGTCTTCGTGCTCCATCTGCCGTGCCCTTTGCGCGAGAACGATAGTTCTCCTATCGTAGCCAGCAACGTGAGAACGATCGTTCTCACTGGCGGAATACCCGTTCTCCGAGGAGTCCACGCATGGCCGACCAGCACGAAGGACAGCGCCCACCCCTGCCCCCGTTCACCGAGGAGACCGCCCGGCAGAAGGCCCGGGCCGCCGAGGACGCCTGGAACACCCGCGACCCGCGGCGCGTCGCCCTCGCCTACACACCCGACAGCCGCTGGCGCAACCGCGCCGAGTTCCTCACCGGGCGCGAGGCGATCGCCGACTTCCTCACCCGCAAGTGGCACCGTGAGCTCGACTACCGGCTCATCAAGGAGCTGTGGGCGTACGACGGCGACCGGATCGCGGTCCGCTTCGCCTACGAGTGGCACGACGGCGCCGGCCGGTGGTACCGCTCCTACGGCAACGAGAACTGGGAGTTCGCCCCGGACGGCCTGATGGCCCGGCGGCACGCCTCCATCAACGACCTGCCGATCACCGCCGAGGAGCGGCTGTTCCACTGGCCGCTCGGCCGCCGACCCGACGACCACCCGGGCCTGACCGAACTCGGCCTCTGAGGCTACCGGGGCGGCCGGGGGGCTGGGGGGCCGGGGCGGCGGCGCTCTCCGAGGCCTCCGGGGCAGCCTGACGCCGCATCGGGCGACACTGTTCCACGCCTGTGACACCCCGCGAACCGGTCACTGACCTCGCGCTGACACGCTTCCTTCTCGAAAGCGAACAGCACCCGAGGGGGACCTGGAATGTCCGTGCGCAACAGATTCGGCACCGCCGCCGCGATCGCCCTGATGACCACCGTCGGCGCGGTCCTGCTCTCGGCCTGCGGCCCCGACACCACCGGCTCCAGCCCCACCGCCGCCCCGACCGGTGCCGCGCCGACCGGCGCCGCCCCCGGTTCCGCGGCGCCGGGGACGGCCGCGCCCGGCGCCCCGTCCCACTCCGGCAGCCCCGCGCCGGGCGGCAAGGAGGTCAACGGCACCTCCGCCGCCAACCACCTCACCATCAGCACCGGAACCCAGACCGTGGCGATGAACGGCACCACCGTCGACTTCGGCACCGTCGTGCGCGACCTCGCCTGGTCCCCCGACGGCAAGAAGGCCGCCTTCGTCAACGGCGACGGCGACCTGGTGACGGCCAATCCGGACGGCACCGGCAAGGTCACCCTCGCCAAGAACCCCGGCGGGGAGACCTGGTCCCACCCGACCTGGCAGCACGCCACCACGGATCCCGGCGTCACCACCGTCCCCGGTGCCCTCGACCGCTTCGCCACCATCGTCTTCGCGAGCAGCAAGGGCGGTGTGCTGAAGCTGGAGAAGGTCCCCACCAAGACCCCCGGCGCCACCCCCGAGGTCCTGACCCCGCACAACTCCGAGGGCGGCAACGACAACCTGCCGCAGCCGCCGCAGACCGGCAACACCTGGGCCAACGCGGGCGGCCACCGCGGCGAGATCGCCTACGCCAACACCCCGGCCAACGAGGTGTACATCTACGACGACTACATCCGGCCCGACACCCGGGACGTGGGCAAGGGCTCCCAGCCGGCCCTCTCCCCCGACGGCGAGCACGTCGTCTTCGTCCGCTCGGTGAACGGCCACGACCACCTGTTCACCCGCTCCATGGATGTCGACCGGAAGGACGAGAAGGACCTCACCCCGTCGGCCGGCACCGACTACACCGAGCCCGCCTGGTCCCCCGACGGCAAGACCGTCGCGGCCCGCACCCCGGACGGTGTCAGCACCCTGCCCGCCGACGGATCCGCCGCGCCGACCCACGTCTCCACCGTCAAGGGCCTGCCCGTCTACCGGCCGTAGGGCCGAGAGACCGACAGACCGTAAAGCCGACCGGCCGTTAGAAAGCCGACCAGCCGGCGGCGGACCTGCCTACCGGCCCTGGCCGGGCTTCGCCAACTCGGCGCGCAGCTCGGCCAGGTGTTCGTCGGCCGACTCGTGCGGCAGGAACTCGACCAGGTCGAGGAAGCGGAACAGCACCCGGGCCTCGGTGACCGCGTACTCGTAGTCGCCGAACCCGACCACCGCGCCGAGCCCGCCGCGCGCCGCCCCGCGGACGGCGGCCGAGGTCAGCTCGTCGGCCGGGTCCTCGGCGGTCGCCCGCCGCCGGGCGTTCGGTCGCGCCAGGTACGGGCAGACCATCGACGCGTAGAGCATGCACGCGCGGTGCCCGGGGCCCTCCATGGTCGGTGCGAGGTTCCGGTACGGCCGCCCGCTGGCGAGGGCCTCGGCGATCGCCGCGCTCTCGGCGGGGCCGACGACCCGCCAGACCGGCCCGCGCGCCATGAAGCCGCCGCACACCGAACAGCGGCGCTGGAGCGCGCAGTCGGCGCTGCGCCCGTGGTCCGTGAGCGCGAACTGCGGCTCGCCGCCGCGCCAGGGCGTGATCGCCGGCACCGGGTACCCCCGCCCGTCCCGGGGCCGCGCCCCCACACCGTCCGGCATCGGCACAAGTTCGAATCGCACGCCCCTATCGATACCAGGGACGAAGGCGGCAGGTCGACCCCGGGCACGACGGGAAGGGCGGTGCGCGACGGGAAGGGCCGGTGCGCGACGGGAGGGCCGGGGCCGGCGGCGGCAGCCTAGGAGTCCCGCCCCTCCGCCTCCTGGACCAGCATCACCTTCCGCAGCAGTTCCGACAGCGTGCGCCGCTCGTCCTCCGACAGCACCCCGAGGAGTCGGCGTTCCTCCCGGCCGACCACGTCGAGGGCTTCCTGCCAGGCGGCGCGCCCGGCGTCCGTCAGCACGATGTCGACCTTCCGGCGGTCCGCCGTGGACGGCGTGCGCAGGACGAAGCCCCGGCGTTCCAGGGTCTCCAGCCGGCCGGTGATCGAGGCCGGGGCGAGGTTGAGGTCGGCGCGCAGTTCGGAGGGGGCGGCGTGGCCGCCGCGGCCGGCGAGGACGTGCAGGGTGTCGAACTCGTGCTTGTGCAGGCCGTAGTCGCTGACGCCCTGTTCGCGGACCCGGCCGAGGTGGCGGATGAGCCGCTGCATGCGGGTGACGGCGGCCTCGATGTCCGGGTCGAGGTGGGGCAGCACCGGTAGCCAGCGGTCGAGGTGGCCGTCCGTCCAGTCGCGGGGCGGCGCGTCGTGCTGGTGGGGGTGCTCGGCCATGGGAGGAGTCTACAAACCCTAAAGCAACGGCAGCAAAATATTCGTTGCCAAAATTTCGTCACCGAAATACAGTGCGGCGCGTGACCCGACACCCCCTGCGCCTCCCGGCCTTCCGCCTGCTCTTCCTCGGCCGGACGATCTCCACCCTGGGCGACGCCGTCGTCCCCGCCGCCCTCGCGATCGCCATAACCCGGGCCACCGGCTCCTCCGCCGCGCTCGCCCTGGTGCTGGGCTGCGCGATGGTGCCCAGGCTGCTCCTGCTGCCCTTCGGCGGGGTGGTCGGCGACCGCTTCGACCCGCGCCTGGTCGCGCTCACCACCGACCTCGTCCGGGCCTTCAGCCAGCTGCTCGTCGGCCTGGAACTGCTCGGCGGGCACCCCCGCCTCGCACACCTCGCGATCGCCTCGGCCGTCGGCGGCACCGCCTCCGCCTTCGCCATGCCCACCGCCTCCCCGCTGGTCGCGGCCACCGTCCGGGGCGAGCTGCGACTGCGGGCCAACGCCCTGCTCGGCACCGCCACCGGCGCCGCCCGCCTCGGCGGCCCGGCCCTCGCCGGAGTGCTGGTCTACACCGCCGGCCCCGGCTGGGCGTTCGTCCTGGACGGCGCCTCCTTCGCGCTGAGCGCGGCGCTGCTCGTCAGGCTCACCCGGCTCACCATCGACCACCGCCCCGAAGGCCACTCCCCCGACGACCACGCCCCCGTCGAGCCGCGCTCGCTGCGCCGGGACCTCGCCGACGGCTGGGGCGAGGTGCGCTCCCGGGACTGGTACTGGACCAGCCTGATCGCCCACGGGGTGTGGAACGGCGCGAGCGCCGTGCTGCTCACCCTCGGCCCGCTGATCGCCGCCACCCGGCTTGGCGGCGACGGCGCCTGGGTCGCGCTGACCCAGGCGGGGGCGGTCGGCCTGCTGGCCGGCTCGCTGCTCGCCGGTCGGCTCCGGCCCCGCCGCCCGGTACTGGCCGGCAACCTCGCCCTGGCGCTGTACGGGCTGCCGCTGCTCGCGCTCGCCGTTCCGGCCCCGCTGCCGCTCGTGGTGGCCGCGCAGGCGGTGGCGCTGGCCGGGCTGGGATTCCTGAACCCGGTCTGGGCGACGGTGGTCCAGCAGGACTTCCCGGCCGGGGCCCTGGCCCGGGTCACCTCGTACGACTGGCTGCTCTCGCTGGCCGCCGCCCCGCTCGGGTACGTCCTGGCGCCGCTGGCCGCCGACGCCTGGGGCAGCCGGGTGCCGCTGCTGGCGGCCGCAGCGCTGGTGACCGTGGTCTGCGCGGGCACGGCCGCGGTCCCCGGGGTCCGCCGGCACGGCGCCCGGCCGGGGACGGGACCGCAGGACGGCCCCGAACCGGCGACTCCGCCACCGGCGACCCCCGCACCGGTGGCCGCCACCCCCGCACCGGACGCGGGCACGGGCACGGAACGGCCACCGGCTCAGCTCAACTCCTGATCACCGCAGGTCAGTTCCAGATGCCGGTGATGTCGCTCGCGGAGGCCGCGTTGCCCGCGTGGCCGGCGGCCCCGGCCAGGTCCTCCAGGGTGCGCAGCACGTTGTAGTGGTTGTAGGTGGTGGCGGAGCTGCTGCCGGGGGTCACGTGGGCGCCGTAGACGACGGTCGGGATCCGGTTGCCGGACAGCTTGTTGTCCTCGTCGAAGGTGACGACCAGCAGGCTGTTGTGGCTCTGCGCCCAGGTGGCGTACGCGCCGAGGTTGTTCTTGATCCAGGTGTCGCCGGTGCTGACCGAGCAGTCGTGCATGTCACTGCACAGGTTCGGCACGACGAAGGAGACGTTCGGCAGGGTGGTGTAGTCGGTCGGGAACTGCGCGAAGGTCTTGGCCGAGCTGAGCGGGACGTTGCCGAAGCCGAACCACGGGTTGTGCTTCTGCGCGTAGTTGCCGCTGCTGCACACGGTGCTGCCCTGACTGGGCAGGGACTCGTTGTAGCTGGCCCAGGTCTTGCCGGCGGCGATGACCTCGGAGGCCAGGTTGGCGGCCTGGAAGCCGCCGACCGTCACGCAGCTGTCGTCGACGGTGCCCTGGGTGGAGCCGGAGAACAGCGCGTAGTAGTTCGGCTCGCTCGGGTGGGTGATGCCGTAGGACTGGGTGAGGTTGGCGCCGCCCGCCTTCAGGGTGTTGTTGATGTACGGGGCGCTGCTGCTGCCGATGACCTGGGTGTAGGCGTGGTTCTCCATCACCACGACGATGATGTGGTCGGGGGTGGGCAGCGCAGCCGCCTGGGCGGTGGAGGCAGTCGCCGCCCAGAGACCGGCGGAGGCGGCGACCAGCGCGACGGCGGAGCCGATGGCGGTCGCGGTGCGGCGGGAGCGGGGGTTCAGGGGCTTCGTGGACGAAGTCATGACAAATCCTCGGGTAGGGAGCGGCCCAGCGAGCCGCCCGGAAGACGGGAGCGGTACGGCGGTACAACCCAGCGGTGCGGCCTAGTACGGCGTGCCGTTGGCGAAGTCGCCGGCGACGGTGGACTCGATCGTGGTGACCACCCCGGAGTCGGTGGTGATCAGGCCCAGCTCGCGGTTGTGGTTCAGCGAGTTGTCGGAGAAGTTCTCCGAGCCGGCGAACACCTTGGCCGAGGCCGTGCCGTAGTCCGCGACGATCGCCTTGGCGTGGACGTACAGACCGGTGGTCGAGGAGTAGGTGACGACGCTGCCGCCCGCCGCGGTGACCTGGTCGAAGTAGTCGGCGTACGAGCTCGGGTTCATGCCGACCACCCGCACCGTGACGCCCCGCGCGGCCGCCGCGGCGACGGCGTCCACCAGCGCCGCGTCGCGGAACTCCAGC
Organism: Streptomyces novaecaesareae; assembly: GCF_000716875.1. Lineage (GTDB taxonomy): Bacteria > Actinomycetota > Actinomycetes > Streptomycetales > Streptomycetaceae > Kitasatospora > Kitasatospora novaecaesareae. The sequence continues at coordinate 56,217 of NZ_JNWQ01000039.1, forward strand.
TGCTCCAGGTCGAGGCTGGTCCGCGCGCCGTTGATCAGGGCCAGCAGCCGGGACTGCGAGTCGGTGGGCGACCAGACCAGGTTGTCGCCGTCGGTGGGGGTGACGGCGGTCTTGGCGAAGTCGGCGGCGAAGACCCGCTCGATCGCGGCGACGTCGTTGGCGTCGGTGTCGATGACGCCGTAGTCGCGGTCGTTCGCGTAGTAGGTGGAGTCCAGGTTGCCGGTCATGATCAGCGACGTGGCGCCGTCCACGGTGACGGTCTTCTGGTGGGTGTAGACGAACGCCGAGGAGGAGTACGTCACGCCGACCCCGGCGGCCTTGAGCGCCGAGTAGGCCGAGCCGTTGACCGAGGTGTGCGCGCCGTCCAGGATCACCCGGACGGCGACGCCGGCTCGCTGACGGGTGATCAGGGCGTTGACGGCGGTGGTGTCGCGCAGCTCGTACAGGGTGACGTCGACGGACCGGGTCGCCGAGTTGATGAGGTTGTAGACGACGGTGTGGTCCTGGTCGGGGAAGACGATCGCGGTGTACGTACCGGCGGCCGCGGTGGCGGCCGTGGTGGCCTGGGCATTTCCGGACAGCGGTATCAGACCGGCGGTGGCGAGCAGCAGGGCGCCGGCACGGCGCGCCAGGGAGGCCAGGGGCATGGGGAAGCTCCATGGTCGGCTGGGAAGAGCTGGCAGGGGAAGCTGGCGAGCGGGAATGCGGGTGCGCGGAATGCGGGTGCGCGGAAGCCGGTGCGGGGAGCACACCGGACCGTGCGAGGAGCGCCCGAACAGGATGGAGGGCCCCCGTCAACGCGGGTAGACGACGGCAGGTGAAGCCTTGGCCCCGGAGCGGGAAACGAACGGTGCGACCGCCCCGGCCGCTCCCACAACGGACGATGCGGGCGAACCGGTTCACATTGCCATCGGCCGCCCCCGGCCCTGATAGTGATCTTCGATAGACGCGGCCCGACGCCGTGTCAGCTGACGAGAGAACCGAGGATCATGGCGAAGATCAGCCTTCTGCGTCCCTTCGCGGTGGCCGCCGCTGGTGCCGTCCTGGTGGCGACCGGTGCCGCCCACGCCGTGGCCGCCGACCAGGGCGGCACCGGCGCGCCCGCCCCCGACACCGCCGGTGTGCTCGCCGCGCTGCAGGCCACCATGGGCGCCGGCGCCCCGGGTGCCTTCGCGGTGATCCGCGACCACGGCGCCCAGGAGGACACCCGCTCGCTGGCCGTCGGCAAGGCCGACCTCGACGGGACCCCGATGAACTCCTCGTGGAGGTTCCGGGTCGGCAGCAACAGCAAGATGTTCACCGCCGTTCTCGTGATGCAGCTGGCGGAGGAGGGCCGGATCGACCTCGACAAGCCGCTGCGCGACTACCTGCCGGCGGGCACCCTCCCGGAGGGCTGGACCATGACGGGCCGCCAGGTGATGGAGCACCGAGCGGGCATCTACGACCACACCAACGACCTGCTGGAGCAGGCCGGCGAGGAGACCACCAGCGCGTTCGAGGCGCGCATCCGCACGACGGTGTACGACCCGCGCGACCTGGTGGCGATGTCGGTCAAGCACGGCATCCAGTACACCCCCGGCAGCCGCTACTCCTACTCCAACACCGACTTCGTGCTGCTGGGCCTCGCGGTCGAGCACCTCACCGGCCAGTCGTACCCGGAGGTGCTGAACGAGCGGATCATCCAGCCGCTCGACCTGCGCAAGACCTCCTTCGTGGTGCCCGACCAGCAGATCCGCGGCGCCCACGTCACCGGCTACCTCACCAACGACGACCGCAGCAAGCCGCTGCTGGACTCCACCGAGCAGAACGGCTCCTGGGTGTGGAGCGCCGGGGCCGTCATCTCCTCCGCCGAGGACCTCGACCGCTTCCTGACCGCCCTGCTGGCCGGCAGCTCCGGCGGGCTGGTCACGGACGCCTCGCGGGACCAGATGGCCGCCGCCCTGCCCACGCCCAATGCGAAGATCTCGTACGGCCTGGGGCTGCGCCGCATCTCGCTCTCCTGCGGGGACGTGTACGGCCACGGCGGCATCGTGCAGGGCTTCCAGACCCAGTCCTTCGTGGCCCCGGACGGGCACCGCAGCGTGGTGGTCTTCGCCAACGCCTCCAACAACGGCGCGGTGACGCAGGGGCTGATGAACACGCTGGAGCCGGCCTTCTGCGGCAAGAAGCCCGCGGTCGCCCCGCGGACGAACCTCGCGCCGCGGACCGACGTCCGGGGCACGGGCTCCGCGCACGAGCTGCCGGTGGTGGAGGACACCCGGATCTGACCGGATCCGACGGCCGCCGCACCCGCGCCCGCTCCCGGTCCGACCGGGGGCGGGCGCTCGCGTCAGTGCCTCGGCGGCCCCGGCCGGGGGCCGTCCGCGCTCAGGTCGGTGAGCGCCTCGGTGAGCAGTTCGCGGGCCTCCTCGGCCCGGCCCTGCTCGATCAGCGCGGTGCCGAGCTCGGTCAGGGTCTTGGTCATGCTGTCCGGCCGGCCGACCGCCTCGTAGTGCACCAGGGCCTGCCGGTAGGCCTTCTCGGCAGCCGGCCAGCGCCGCAACGCCGCGCGGTCCAGGCCGAGTTCGTGCGCGGTCATGGCCGCGAGCAGGTGCATCAGCGGCGAGGACCAGCGGTCCACCAGCTCCAGCGCGCCGGCCAGCGCCCGCCGCCGGGAGTCCACCGCCTCCTCGGCCCGGCCGGACTCCCGGAGGCAGTTGGCGGCGCCGCGCAGGGTGACCAGTCGGCCGATCATGGCCGAGCGGCTGTCCACCTCGGCGAAGGCGTCCGCCGCGCGGTGGAAGGCGTCGGTCGCCTCCCGGTACCGGCGCAGGTAGCGCAGCCCGGAGGCGAGGTAGGTGAGCGCCCAGCCCTGCTGCTCACGGTCGCCGACCTCCTTCGCCAACTCCAGCCCCTCGCCGGCCAGTTCGATGCCGCGCTGGTAGCGGTGCAGGCAGGTGACGTACGTCCAGGCCAGGTAGTTGACGTGCACCGCCTCGGCGCGCCGGTCGCCGAGCGCGCGGGCGGCGTCCACCGAGAGCTGGAACACCTCCGCCCAGATGCCCCAGCTCAGCAGCCGGTCGGAGAACCAGTGCATGGCCTCGGCGGTGTCGACCACCTCCCGGTAGCGGCCGGAGCGCTGCGCATGGTGCAGGGCGGCCAGCCACTCCGGGTGTTCGTACTCCAGCCAGCGCGCCGCCTCGGTCAGGTGGGCGGGCGTAGGGCCGGTGACCGCGGCGTCGTCCTTCTCGTGCTCCGGGTCGAACCGCAGCCCGTAGGCCGCCGCCCGGTCGAGGATCCAGCGGCCGGCCCGGCTCCGGACCTCGGCCAGCTCCTGGGCCGTCTCCTCGGATGCCAGCCGCTCGCCCGCGTAGAGCCGCACCAGGTCGTGCAGGCGGTAACGCTCCGGGGTGGCCGGCTGCACCAGGCCGGCGTCGACGAGCTGCTCCAGCAGCAGCTCGGTCCGGACCTCCGAGCGGCCCGTGTAGGCCGCGGCGACGGCCGCCGTGAAATCCGCCCCGGCGGTCAACGCACAGCGCCGGAGGACCAGTTGGGACTCGGCGGGCAGCCGCCGGTAGGACAGCTCGAAGGCCGGGCGGACGGCCAGGTCGCCGGTCTCCAGCAGATCCAGGCGGTTCTCCTCGGCGGAGAGCTGGCGCACCAGGTGGGCGACCGGCTGCTGCGGCCGGGCGACCAGCCGCTGCCCGGCGATCCGCAGCGCCAGCGGCAGGTAGCCGCAGAGCCGGGCCAGTTCGGCGGTGGCGTCGGGCGCCGCCTCGATCCGTTCGCGGCCGGCGATCCGGGCCAGCAGTCCGGCCGCCTCCGCCGGGGCGAGCACGTCCAGGCTCAGCCGGTGCACCGACTCCAGGCCGGGCAGCACGTTGCGGCTGGTCACGATGGTCACGGCCGGCCCGGAGCCCGGAAGCAGCGGGCGCACCTGGCTCTCCTCGGCGGCGTTGTCCAGCACCAGGACGAGCCGGCGTCCACGCACCAGGGCCCGGTAGAGGCCGGCCCGCTCCTCCGTCCCGGCGGGCACCGCGGCGTCGTCGACGCCCAGGGCGCGCAGCACCTGGCCGAGCGCGTCGCGCGCGGTCAGCGGCTGGACGGACATCCCGCCGAGGTCGAGGGAGAGTTGGCCGTCGGGGAAGCGCGGGGCCAGGGCATGGGCGGCGTGCAGGGCGAAGGCCGTCTTGCCGAGCCCCGGCTGACCGCTGATCAGCACCACCCGGGGGTGGGCGGGCCGGTCGCCCGAGGCGAGGCCGGCGAGCGCGGCCAGGGCGTCCTCGCGGGCGGTGAAGTCGGCGATGTCGCGCGGCAGGGCGAGGGCGCTCTGGCCGCGCCCGCCGAGCTGTCCGGCCCGTGCGATCTGTGCGATCTGTGCGTCCGGTGCGGTCCGCCCGTCCGGTTCGGCCTGCCCGTCCGGCCCGGTCCCGGCCTGCGCCGACGGCAGCGGATCCCGGGACGCGGACTGGGCCGGCACCCGGGCCGTCCCCGGCCGGACGCCGCGCGGGCGCCCGCGCTGGGCGGCGCGGTCCAGCGCGTCCCCCCGCGCCTCGTCCAGGCCCAGGGCGAGGGCCAGTGCCCGTACGGTGCGGCGCTGCGGTCCGCGCGTTCGGCCGCGCTCCATGTCCCCGAGGGCGCGCAGGCTCACCCCGGCGGCCGCCGCGAGCTCCTCCTGGGTCAGGCCGGCCGCCACCCGGTGCCCGGTCAGCAGGCGGCTGAACTCGCCCGTGTCCGTGTCCGTGTCTGCGCCCGCCCCGGTGCCGCCCCCAGCCGCCATGCCCCGCCCCACTCCGTCGGTCCTGCCAGTTCCGCACTTCTGCCTGGCCCCGCGCCCGGCAGACCGTGCCAGGCAGAAGTATGCCCGGCCGGAGGGATTCGCCGTACCCGGCCCTTGGTGAACGCTGCCGCCCAGCTCAGCCGTAGGGTCATCCGGGGGCGCCCGCTGAGCGGGGGCGGTCGTACGGGGCGGAACTGCCGATAGTTCCGCCTGTGGTTCCGCCTGCGGTCAGCGGTTTCCCAGCCCGGACGGCACGTCAGGCCCACGGCGCGTCAGGCCGTACGGCTCGTCGGGCCGTACGGCCGTACCCTCGGGCGGCAGCCCCCCCCCCCCCCCCCCCCCCCCCCCCCCCCCCCGCGCCGCCC
>NZ_JNWQ01000040.1 GCF_000716875.1 Streptomyces novaecaesareae
CGAGTGAACGTCCTGTGGGCTCTCATTCGTGACGGACAGTGCTTCCAACGCGGACTCCCGGTCACAGCGGCTGCTTGACAACAGCATTAGGAGGTGCGGTTGCCGGCGGCGTCGTAGCCGAGGGTGGTGGTGATCGTCTGGCCGGTGGCGACCGGTTCGGTGAGCTTGACCGGGCGGCCCAGCGCGTCGTAGGCGGTGCTGGTGACGGCGCCGGTGGCCGGGCTGGTGGTGGTGAGCGCCCGTCCTTCCAGGTCGTAGCCGGCGGTGGTGGTGCGCAGGACGGTGCCGGCCGCGTCGAGGTCGTCGGTGGCGGCGGGGTTGCCGAGGGCGTCGTAGCGGGTGCGCACGGATTCGCCGAGGGGGGCGGTGACGCGCACGGTGCGGCCGAGGCCGTCGTACTCGGCCTTGCTGACGCGGCCCATCGGGTCGGTGGTGGTGACCGCTTCGCCGGCGGGGTTGCGGGTGGAGCTGCTGGTGTTGCCCGCCGGGGTGGTGACGGAGGTGCGGTTGCCGGCGTCGTCCCAGGTGAACTTGGTGGTCAGGTTCTGGGGGGTGGGCTGGCGTTCGACGGTGGTCGCGGTGAGGGCGCGGCCGAGTTCGTCGTAGGTGGCCTCGGTGCGGGCGCCGACCGGGTCGGTGGCGGAGAGCCGGAGGCCGGTGGGGGTCCAGGTGGAGGTCGAGGTGGGCGGGGTGTCGTAGAAGGGGGGCTGGGTGCCGAAGCCGCCCTTTGTGTTGGGCTGGACGGTCTGGACGCGGTGGTCGAGGCGGTCGTAGGCGTAGGTGGTCCTGCGCTTGAGTCCGTCGGTGGTGGCCGTGACCCGCGAGAGCTTGTCGTACTCGAAGGTGGTGATGGAGCCGTAGGGGAAGGTGGAGCCGGGCTGGTAGTAGGTGGGCAGGCTGATCTGGGTGGTGCGGCCGAGGCTGTCGACCTGCTTGAGGGTGGTGTTGCCGCGCGGGTCCTTCTCCCGGACGGCTTCGCCGAAGGCGTTGTAGCCGGTGGTGGTGGTCGGGCGGACGGTGGTGGCGGCGCCGCCTTCGCTCTCGGCGGCCACCGGCGGGGCGGTGGCGGCGGTCTGACGGCCGAGGACGTCGTACTGGTAGGTGCTGGTGTAGGCGGCCGGGTCGGCGCCGGGGGCGTTGCCGTTGGGGGTGGTGGTGGCGGTGAGCAGGCCGCGCTGGTCGTAGCTGAAGGTGCTCACCGCGGTGGGGCCGCCGGCGGAGGAGGCGAGCTGGCTGCGGGTGCGGCGCCCGGCGGTGTCGTAGGTGCTGGTCTGGACGCTGTTCTCGGTGTCGCTGACCTTGATGGTGCTGGTGGTGACGCGGTCGTCGGCGTCGTAGCCGAGGGTGGTGGTGCGGGCCAGGCCGGCCGGGTCGAGGACGGTCTGGGTGAGGCGCCCGGAGGGGTCGATGGTGCGCACGGCGGTGGTGCGGCCGCCGCCGGTGGTCTGCTTGACGAGGTGGCCGGCGCCGTCGTACTCGTCGGCTTCCAGGACGATGGGGTGGGTGCTGCCGTCGGCCTGGGTGACGTTCTGGGCGGTGACGGTGGCGGGCAGGCCGTCGTCGAAGTAGGTGTAGGCGGTGACGGCGCCCATGGCGTCGGTGAGGGTGGCCAGGCGGCCGGCGGGGTCGTAGGCGCGGGACTCCGTGGTCAGGTCGCGCACGCCCTTGCCGTCGCCGTTCCAGCCTTCGACGACGGTGGTCGCGGGCTGGCTGCGCGGGGTGTAGGTGTAGCGGGTGACCTGGCCGAGGGGGTCCGTGACGGAGGTGCGGCGGCTGAGTGCGTCGTAGCCGTAGCGGGTGACGCCGCCCATGGCGTCGGTGTCGCTCTCCAGGCGGCCGGCGCTGTCGTAGCTGCTGGTGGTGGTGCGGGCTCCGTCGAGGCCGACGATGTCGGCGGTGGTGCTGGCGGTGGGGCGGCCGTCGGCGTCGAAGGTGGCGGTCGTCTTGGTCTGGTGGGTGTCGCCGGTGACGGCGTCGGTGACCTGGGGGCCGGTCTGGGCGGTCTGGCGGCCGAGTTGGTCGTACTCGTAGGTGGTGGTGACGCCGGCGGGCTGGGCGTCGGAGGTTTCGGTGGTCCAGGTCCTGCGGCCGGCGGTGTCGTAGCCGTAGGTGAGGGTGAGTCCGCTGGGCAGGGTGGTGCGGGCCAGGTCGCCGGTGGAGTAGTAGGTGTAGCTGGTGACGGCTCCGGCGGCGGTGGTCTCGCTGGCGAGCAGGCCGGCGGGGGTGGTGCCGCCGCTGTAGCCGGGTTCGGTGCCGGTGGTGTAGCTGGTGCGGGTGGTGCGGCCGTCGGGGCGGGTGGTGGACAGCGGCAGGCCGAGGGTGTTGTAGGCGACGGTGGTGCGGTAGGTGGTGTCGCCGGGCCCGGCGGAGCGGGCGTCGCGGGTCTCGGTGGGCTTGTCGTTGCGCGGGTCGCGCGGGTTGGCGGGGTCGTAGTAGTAGCTGGTGTAGGAGGTCCAGCAGGAGTTGACGTCGCGGCAGGTGGTGAGGGAGACGGTGTTGCCGCGGGCGTCCTGGCCGCTGACGGTGGAGTGGCCGTTGGGGTCGGTGACGGTGTGGACGAAGCCGCCGGTGTCGTAGGTGTAGCTGGTGGTGTTGCCGGCTTCGTCGGTGCGGGAGATGAGGCGGTTGCCGCGGGTGGCGTCGTGGATGTCGGTGGTGGTGTTGCCGGCCGGGTCGGTGAGGGTGACGCGGGAGGCGAGTTCGGTGGCCGAGGAGGCGGAGCGCGCCTGGTAGTGGGCGGCGACGCGGTCGGCGGACAGCGGGTGCTGGTAGATGGCGACTTCGTCGATCTGGCCGGTGAGCCAGGACCATCCGCCGTTGCCGGCGGGCCAGTTGCCGAGGTAGCCGCCGCCGACGGTGACGCGGTCCATGTCGAGGTGGTTGACGGTGCCGGAGGCGGTGCCGACCAGGGCGCCGTCCAGGTAGAGGGACTGGGTGCCCTGGGCGGCGCTGATCACGACGTGGTGCCAGGAGCCGTCGGTGACGGTGCCGGCGGTGGTGATCGGGCCGTTGTTGGCGCCGAAGAACATGCCGCGCAGCTTGCCGTCGGTGCCGACGTACAGGACGGGCACCGTGTTGCCGCTGGCGTTGTTGGCCTGGTCCAGGAGGATGCCGGTGCCGCCGGTGCGGAACCACATTTCGGCGGCGAGGTCGGTCTGGCTGCGCAGGATCTGGGCGGGCACCTCGACGTAGGAGGTGTTGGTGCCGTTGAGCTCGACGGCCCGGCCGTCGCCGGGGCCGAACACGCCGGTGGTGCCGGGCTTGGCGGCGGGGGTGTAGGTGCCGTTGCCCTTGAGCGCGGCGACCTCGCTGGCGGCGGTGGTGCCGCCGGTCTCGTCCAGGCGCCAGTAGCCGCCGGGCGAGTCGGCGACGACGGAGCCGCGGTAGCCGGTGCCCTGCCCGCTGACCTGGGCGCTGCGGGCGCGGTAGTGGGCGACGACGTCGCTGTCGGTCAGCGGGTGCTGGTAGATGGCGACTTCGTCGATGCTGCCGGTGAAGTGGCTGATGTCGCCGGGGCTGGCGGGCCAGAAGCGGGCGGTGCCGGCACCGATGTAGGTGTGACTGTTCTGCTGGTAGTCGACGGTGCCGTTCTGCACGCCGACGATCCGGCCGTCGAGGTAGATGGTCTGAACGGTGCCCTGGACGGAGAACACGGCGTGGTGCCACGTGCCGTCGGTGACGGCGTTCGGGGAGGCGATGGTGGTGTCGGCGGTGCCGTAGAAGCGGTTGCGCAGCTTGCCGTCGGAGCCGATGTACATGACCGGGGTCCAGGTGCCGCCGACGCCGTTCGGATCGTCGATGGTGCGGCTCTGGTCGCCGATCAGCACGCCGGGGGTGGTGGTGTTGAACCAGAGTTCGACGGCGACGTCGGTCTTGGCGTGCAGGACGTCCTGCGGGATCTCGATCTGGGACTTGGCGGAGCCGTCGAAGCGGGCGGCGGTGTCGTCGGTGGGGGCGAAGACGCCGGGGGCCTTCTTGGTGACGCCGTCGCCGTAGGTGCCGGCCAGGCCGTTGCCGACCTCGCTGGCGGCGGTGGCGCCGTCGCGTTCGCCCAGGCGCCAGTAGCCGGCCGGGCCGGAGGCCTTGACGGCGTTGCTGTAGAGGAAGGAGCCGCCGCTGTAGGTGGGGTCGGAGAGCTTCCAGTCGCCGAGGGCGGCGTCGGTGACCTTGGTGACGCGCTCGGTGGTGGCGTCGTAGGTGACCTGGGCGCTGGGGCGGCCGCTGGGCAGGGTGGTCTTGGTGAGCTGGGCGCTGCCGGTGCGCAGGGCGTAGTGCTCGGCGACGGTCTGCTCGGTGAGCGGGTAGTCGTAGATCGCGGCTTCGTCGATCTGGCCGGTGAACCAGGACCAGCCGCCGTTGCTGGCGGGGTAGTTGCCGGCCCAGTTGCCGGTGTAGCCGCCGCCGAGGTAGGCGCGGTCCATGTTGAGGTGGTCGATGTCGCCGGGGGTGGTGCCGACGAGGGCGCCGTCGAGGAACATCGCGGTGTTGTCGCGGGCGCCGGCCAGGACGACGTGGTGCCAGGTGTTGTCGGTGACGTCCTTGGTGCTGGCGACGGGGGCGCCTGGGCTGTTGAACTTGCCGCGCAGCTTGTTGTCGGTGCCGACGTACAGGGCGGGGACGACGTTGTACGGGGTCTCGCCCATGGCGCGGTTCTGGTAGGTGAGGATGACGCCGGCGGAGCTGGTGCGGAACCACAGTTCGACGCTGCGGTTGACGGAGGCACTGATGGCGCGGTTGGGCAGTTCGACGTAGCTGGTGGAGCGGCCGTTGAAGGTGAGGGCCTGGTTGCCGCTGGCGGTCAGGGCGCCGTCGGTGCCGGGGGTGGTGTCGCGGGCTTCGGCCGGGGCGCGGTCGCTGACCTGGGCGTCGTTGGTGAGGGAGCTGCCGTCGGCCTGGCCGAGGCGCCAGTAGCCGGCGGGGCCGGCGTCGCGGACGGCGGTGCGGTAGCGCGAGCCGGTGCCGTAGTCGTAGGCGGTGCAGCCGGTGGGGGCGGCGAGGTCGACTCCGGGCGGGCAGACCTTGGTGAGGCGATCGCCGTCGTACTGGTAGGACCAGCCGCCGGTGGAGCCGGCGGGGGTCACGGAGGTGACGTGGCTGCCGGTCCAGTTGAGGTTCAGGGCGCGGCCGGAGGCGGTGTCCTTGACCTGGACGAGGAGGCCGGAGGTGTAGACGAGGTCCTGGGTGTGGCCGGCGGTGTCGGTGATGCGGGTGAGCTTGCCGTCGGCGCCGAAGGTGTGGACGGTGCCGGCGCGGTCGGTGAGGGTCCAGCCGCCGCCGTCGGCCTTGCGCAGGTCGGCGGCCATGCCGCCGCCGGGGACGTAGGCGTTCTTGCCCGGGTCCCAGCCGAAGCGGGCGCGGGAACCGTTGGCGGCGGTGAGCAGGACGTTGCCGGGCAGGGCGAGCCAGTTGCTGGACTCGACCTGGATGCGCATGTCCCAGGAGGTGGACCAGCCGGCGCCGAAGGCTCCGTCGGTGCGCGGGTCGAGGGAGTTGTAGCTGCGGGTGACGGACAGTTCGGGGCCGACGGTGGGCAGGGCGGCGTCGGTGGCGGCGGTGGTGTAGTTGCCGGCCGCGGTGTTGACGCTGCGGCCGGCGTCGGCGGCGGCGCTGTACTGGTTGGGCTGCGGCAGGACGGTGCGGATGTAGGAGGCCTCGGTCCAGGGGCTGGATCCGGCGCCGTCACCGGCCTTGGCGTACCAGGCGTACTGCTCGTTCCAGGTCAGCCATCCGGGCGGGACGACGAAGCGCGGCTGGCGCTTGAGGTAGTCGGTCTCCTTGCAGTCCACGTGGGCGTCGGCGCCGACGACCCGGCAGACCTGGAACTTGTAGTCCAGTTCGGGGTAGGGCGCGCGGTCGGGGTCGACGCCTTCGGCGGTGAGGGTGGGCTGGAGCTGGTAGACGACCGCGCCCGAGGGCGGGGCGAGGCGGGTGATGTACGGGGGGACGTTGACGGAGGAGATCTGGATGTTGACGGTCGGCACGCCCGCGTCGGCGTAGAAGTTGCTCACCTGGTACTGGTCCATGGTGAACGCGACGGTGTAGGCGCCCTGCGGGAGGGCGCGGATGTGCGCGTCGACGACGGCGCTGCCGCCCGGGGGGACGTCGTTGGGCATCGCCGTCCAGGCGATGTTGGTGCCGTAGTTGGTGATGTTGTTGCCCCACTGGTCGAACAGCAGGTACGACATCTTGTAGTTGTTGGTGGGGGTCCAGGTGTCCGAACCGCGGTTCCACACGCGCAGGCGCACGATGCCGTCCTGGGTGGCGGTCACCGGCTGCTGCAGGCCCCAGAGTTCGTAGTCGGCGCCGTAGGGGGACCAGGTGACGTCCAGGGCGGGCTGGCCGCCGTTGTTGTTGACGCTGCCGAACTGCTTCCAGGAGTAGTTGTCCCAGACGTCGGTCTTGACGGCCAGGCCGTAGTTCGGGGTCCAGTGGTGCGTCCAGGAGTTGACCAGGTTGCGGCCGTCGGCACCGAGGTCGATCGACTCCCAGGCCTGCGGGCAGGCCCAGGCGCTGGAGGCGTTGGGGCGCCAGCCGTGCGCGAAGGAGGGGGCGGCCAGGGCGGGGCCGGTGGCGGGGGCGTTCGTGGCGCGCACGGACCAGGGCGCCCACCAGGAGGTGACCTGGTGGACGGTCACCGTACGCGGGGTGCAGCTGTAGGACCAGCCGTTGAACAGGCTCAGGCGGGCGCCGAGGATGTTGGCGTTGCTGAGGGAGTCCTCGATGCCGCCGAACTTGATGAACGAGGAGGCCTGGTGGCCTCCGCCGTCGTTGGTGCCGACCTTGAGGACGGTGTCGCCGGAGAAGTCCATGTTGTAGTTGGAGTACGCGTACGTGCTCTCGTTGGCCTGGACCCGGGAGACCGTCGGGTCGACCTTGACCGGGTAGACGCGCTCGGGGGCGTGCAGCCAGGCCCCGTCCAGCGTGACCTTGAGGGCCTGGCCGCCGGCCGGCAGCTGGACGAGCGCGTAGGTGACGCCGCCGGTGATCGCGCCTTCCTCGGTGTTGGGCGTGAAGGCGGAGTCCTGCATCCAGCCGGCGGGCATGCGCCCGCGCAGGGTGCCGGCGGCGTCGGTGAAGTGGACGGAGCCGTCGGCGTCCAGGGAGGCGGTGACGCCCTGCAGGCGCAGCGGGAAGACCCACTCGGTGGGCGCGGTGGCGTCCTTGAGGACCAGGGTCTCCTTGAAGGAGGAGCTTCCGGCGAGGACGGTCAGGTCGGCCTTGGGGCGGGCCTCGGGGTAGGTGATGAGGCTGCCGTCGGCGGTGCCCTGGACGGGGGCGGCGTCCTGGAGGCTGTAGCCGACCGAGATGCCGTCGGCGACCTGGAGCTGGACCAGCGGGTCGGCGTCGGCGGTGAGGCCGAGCTTGAGCTGCTGCTCGCCGGCGGTGGTGGTCCAGTCGTTCTGGACGGGGGCGGCGCGGCCGGCGGTGGCGGTACCGGCGGGTATCAGGGTGGTGTCGATGGCCGCCCAGGAGCCGTCGGCGCGGCGGAAGTTGACCGGCTCGGGGTAGCTGCGGGTGGTGAAGGTCCCGTCGGCGTTCTGGAAGGTCCGTTGCTGCGCGGTGCGCTTTTCGGGGAGTTCCTTGCTGGTGGCGGGGTCGAAGCTCTTGGCCGGGTCGACCTTGCCGGCGGGCTTGGCGACGGGCTTGTCGGTGACCTTGGCTTCGGTGGCGGGCAGCGGCGCAGGCTGCTGCGGGGCCACGTTCTGGGCGGGCGCGGCGGGCTTGTCCTCGGGCAGTTCGCCCGGGGCGGGGGCCGCGGCGGGGTGCCCGGAGCCGTCCTTCGCGCTGGTGGCGGCGGTGGTGGCGGCGTGGCCGTGGCCCTCGGCGCTGCCCTGCGGCTGCTTGGGGCGCGGGCCGGGGTCGGCGGGTGCGGCGGCCGCGGCGCGGCGCAGCAGGGTCTCGGCGGCGGCCGACCCTTGCGCTGTTCCGAGGACGACCATGGTCATGGCCAGCAGGATTGCCAGGGGACGGCGCAGCACTCGGGAACCCACCAGACGGTCATAGGAAGGCAAATGAAACGGCAGTAGGTATAGCTGACCGTCAGTAGGCAGATAAAGAGACAAATAGCTTCATGTGCGGAAGATCACGTTCCGGTACGGGAAAAACACGCACAGCAGGGAACCGGACACCCGAAGTGACGCCCCCGCAGGCGATCGCGCCCAGCTAGGCTCGCCCGTGCCGGGGTCTCCTGCGGAAAGGGCGGGGTGCGCACATGCTCGGGTACGACGCGGACGGGTTCGTACGGAACGGGGCGCCCCACCGGGTGGTGGCCGGGGCGGTGCACTACTTCCGCGTCCACCCCGACCTGTGGGAGGACCGGCTGCGCCGGGTGCGCGCCCTGGGCGTCAACACCGTGGACACCTACGTGCCCTGGAACTTCCACGAACTGCCCGGCGGCCGCTTCGACTTCACCGGCTGGCGAGACCTGGCCCGGTTCGTGCGCCTGGCCGGCGGCCTGGGCATGGACGTGATCCTGCGCCCCGGCCCGTACATCTGCGCCGAGTGGGAGTTCGGCGGCCTGCCCGCCCGGCTGCTCGCGGTGGACGGGCTGCGGCTGCGCTGCGCGGACCCGGCGTACCTGGCCGAAGTGGACGGCTGGTTCGACGCGCTGGCGCCCGAACTGCTGCCGCTGCTGGCGAGCCGGGGCGGGCCGGTGGTCGCCGTGCAGGTGGAGAACGAGTACGGCAGCTACGGCGACGACACCGCCTACCTGCGCCACCTGCGCGACGGGCTGGTGCGCCGCGGCGTGGACTGCCTGCTGTTCACCACCGACGGCGCCCACGACACCATGCAGCAGGGCGGCGCCATCCCCGGCCACCTGGCCACCGCGACCTTCGGCTCACGCGCCCCCGAACGCCTGGCCGTACTGCGCCGCCACCAGAGCCAAGGGCCGCTGACCGCCATGGAGTTCTGGATCGGCTGGTTCGACCAGTGGGGCCTGCCCCACCACGTGCGCGACGCCAAGGAGAGCGCCGCCGCACTGGACGAACTGCTCGCCACCGGCGCCTCCGTCAGCCTCTACATGGCGCACGGCGGCACCAGCTTCGGCCTGTGGGCCGGCGCCAACCACAGCGGCGCCCACCCGCTGGACGCCGGCTACGAGCCGACCGTCACCAGCTACGACTACGACGCGCCGATCGGCGAGGCCGGCGAACTGACCGAGAAGTTCCACGCCCTGCGCGAGGTCATCGGCCGCTACCTGCCGCAGCCGAAGCCTTCCGATTGTGAACTGCCCGCCGCCCCGCCCCGGGTGGCGCCGCAGCGCCTGGAGGGCGCCGACGGGCAGGCAGCGCTGCTGGAGAACCTGGACGCCCTGTCCCAGCCGCAGCAGCACGCCGCGCCGCTGCCCATGGAACGGCTCGGCCAGGACCGCGGCCTGATCCACTACCGCACCCACGTGCCCGGCCCGCGCCCCGAACTGCCGCTGCGCATCGACGGACTGGCCGACCGGGCGCAGGTGTTCGCCGACGGGCGCCCGCTGGGCGTACTGGACCGCAACTCCCCCGGCGCGACCCTGCCGCTGGCCACCGGCGCGGGCGGAGCCACCCTGGACATCCTGGTCGAGGCACTGGGCCGGGTGAACTACGGCCCGCAGATGGACGACCGCAAGGGCATCACCCGCGGCGTCTCCCACGGCGGCCAGCGGCTGTTCGGCTGGGAGATCCACCCGCTGCCGCTCACCGACCTGTCCGCACTGCGCTTCACCCACAGCGAGGCGCAGGCCCGGGACGGGGAGCCGGCCTTCCACCGCTACACCGCCGAACTCCCCTCCCCCGCCGACGCGTTCCTCGCCCTGCCCGGCTGGGGCCGCGGACTGCTGTGGCTGAACGGCTTCCTGCTCGGCCGCTACTGCGCCGCCGGCCCCCAGCGCACCCTCTACGCCCCCGCACCGCTGTGGCGGGCGGGCGGCAACGACCTGGTCGTCCTCGAACTCGAACGGCACGGCCGGGCACTGGAGTTGCGCGACCGGCCCGACCTCGGACCGACCACGGCGGCGCCGAGCTCCCAGTACTGACCGCCCGGCGCGGCGGTCAGTCCCACCAGAAATACCAGCTGTGGGCGTCGACCAGCTGCTCGGCGTACGCGGTGAGGGAACCTGCGCCCTGGTGGACCTGGTCGGGGCAGGCGGCGGTGTGCTCGGCGGCCAGCGGGAGCGCCTCGGCGAGCGTGGCGGGCGGCACGGGGACGCTCAACTGCAGGGTGTCGAAGCCGACTTCGACCACCTGGGCGCCGAAGCGGCGCTCCCAGTCGGCGAGCACGGCGGCGATCTTGGCGGTCCTGGCGTGGTTGGCCGGGCCGCTCCACCCGCACACCGCCAACGCCTCCGCGCCGCTGCCGGCCCGTACCAGGCCCAGGCGGACGTCCTTGACGGACTGCAGCACGTCGGCCAGCCCCCGCGCCTCGGCGTCGGCGGCCCCACCGGGAACGGCGGCGGCGGGCGCGAGACCGGGCCAGACGGCGCCGTAGGGGGCGAGCACCTCGGACTCCTCCTCGACGTCCTCGGGATCGACGTCCTCGGGATCGACGCCCTCACCCGGCTCCCACCACTCGCGCAGCACAGCCGCCGGGTCGTACCCGGCGAGACCGCAGGCCTCGCCCGGGTACAGCTCGCCGGACAGCCAGGGCCGGAAGTCCGGGTCCGCGTCGTCCAGCGGGCTGAGCAGGAGCGGCCACAGCCCGCTCTGCGGGTACGCGCGGTGCAGCTGCGCCCACAGCCCGGCGGGGGCGGGGGCGTCGCTGATCCACAGCAGCGGCTCCCGCCCGTCCCCAGCCCGCCCGTCCCCCTCCTCTCCGACGACGAGGCGGCCGGGCGGGAGGGGGACGGTCAGGTCGGCGAGGGCGGCGGCGAGGTCCGGGGGCTGGCGCATGCGGCCCACCGTAGGGGCGGGCACCGACAACGGGCCGACGACACCGGGCCGACGACGGCCGCTCAGGCCCAGGGCAGGGACGCCCGCGTGCGCCAGTACTCCTCGGCGGGCTCGGCCATGCCGTCGAGGGCGGCGAGGTCCTGCGGGGTCAGCCGTGCGTCGGCCGCGGTGAGGTTGGAGGCGAGCTGGTCGAGGGTGGCGGCGCCGGAGAGGACGACGTCGGCCCAGGGCTGGGCGGCGGCCGCGGCCAGGGCGAGGGCGTCGGGGGTGGTGCCGGTGCGGGCGGCGAGGGCGCGCAGGGCGGCGGTGTCGGCTCCGGTGGCGTTGCGCCCGGCCAGGCGGCCGTTGGCCATGCCCTCCTTGACGACGACCAGCCAGCCGGCCGCGTGGGCCTCGGCGAGGGCGGGGGCGGCGGAGGTCTCCAGCGGGTTCCAGGTCGCCTGGACGGCGGCGAACAGCGGGCGGCCGGCCACGGTGACGGCGAGGGCCTCGCGGATGGTGTCGCCCTGGGCGGGCCCGCTGGTGGAGAGCCCCACCCGCACGCCCTCGGCGGCGAGGGCGGCCAGGCGCTCGTGCAGGGCCGGGTCGGTGAGGGCGGGGCTGCCGGGGACCACGGAGTGGACGAGGTAGACGTCCAGGCGGTCGCCGAGCAGGGCCCGGGTCTCGCGGATCTGACGGTCGTACACCGCCGTCGAGTGCTCCTTGACCTCGTGCGCGGCGACCCCCTCGGCCTGCCAGCCCGCCGTGTAGGTGTAGCCCCACTTGCTGCCGATCGTCGCCTGGGCCGCCGCCTCGGGGCGGGCGTCCAGCCACTGCGCGAGGAACTCCTCGGCGCGGCCGTAGGAGCGGGCGGTGTCGAAGTAGCGCACCCCGGCCGCGTACGCGGCGTCGAGCAGGGCGTGGGTGCGCTCGCGCAGCGCCTCCACGGTGCGCTCGGCGGGCAGGTCCGCGTCGCGCCCGAGGGTGATGTAGCCGGGCCGGCCGACGGCGGCGGTGCCCAGGCCCAGCCGCGCGGGCTGCGGGCGGGCGACTGCTGCGGTGGTGTGGTCGGTCGGCATGGCGTGGTCTCCTCGGGCGCGACGGTGCTCACCTGGGACTCTAGCCGCGGGCCGGCAGCCGCCCGTGATCACGGGCCCCCGGCCGGGACGCGGGGACGGCGGCGTGGCCGGGTGTGACGGTATGCGCGGGTGTAACGGTGTGCGCGGGGACGACGCGCCCGGGCTCCGGGTACCCCGAGGACGAGGTGCGGACGGCCTGGACCGGCGCGGCGATCGGCGCCCCGGCCTCGCGGGCGGCACGCCCCGGCACGACGGCCGGGGCGAGGGCCTGGTCCAGGCGCAGCACGAAGTTGACGTAGTCGAGCGGCTTGCCCGGCCAGTGACAGTCGTTGCTGGTGAGCAACTGGCTGCGCACACCGTCGCGTTCGGTGACCGGCCCGGGGGTGGTGCGCAGGTTCGGCTGCCAGCTGCGCCCCCACAGGTGGTGCTCCAGGGACAGCGTCCAGTTCTCCTCGTCCACCTCCAGCACGGCCCCCTCCCGCCCGGCGAGCACCCGGGCGCCGTACGGGCTGCGCACGACCGCCCGCTGGTCGAAGTCGGCGCTGCGGCCGACCACGGTGATCCGCCACGCGCCGTGGAACCTGAGCATGCCTGCCTCCTGACGCCGCGGCGCCCGCTCCGGCAGAGGGCGCCCCTTCCACGTCTACGGCCGCCGCCCGCCCCACGGCTCAGCCACCCGAAAGGTCGGCCCCGCCGACTTCCCGCGCAGCCGCCCACCTCCACCCACACACCCCCGCCTGAATCCCGGCTACGCACCAAAAGTCGGCCCCGCCGACTTCCCACGCAACCGCCCACCTCCACCCAACACCCCCCACCACCAACCGAACCCAGCCACCAGCACCACACCAAAAGTCGGCCCCGCCGACTTCCCGCGCGGGTGGGCGGTCAGCGGCGGGCGGTGGCCAGGGAGCGGAGCTGGACGTGGACGGTGGCGGGTTCGGTGCCGGTGAGGGCGGCGACCTGTGCGGCGGACAGGTCGAGGACCAGGTGCAGCAGGAGGACGTCCTGTTGCGTGGCGGTGAGGTGGGCGACGGGGCCGAACGGTCGCGGCCCGGCCAGGGCGCGGACGCGGCGCCGTACCGCCTGCCAGGCGCAGGCGGCGGGGCTGGCGGTGGCCAGGGCGTCGAGCCAGTGGCCGCCGAGTTCCTCGAAGGCGTCGCGGACGGCCAGTGGCGCGTCGGCGGGCGGCAGGAGCAGGGCGGCGTAGTCCAGGTAGTGGCGCAGGTGGAGGTCGTGCAGCGCCCACAGGCCCAGGTCCGCTCCGGGGGCGGCCGGTTGGCGTGGTGGTGTCGGCATGGTGGTGTCCCGAGGTGGCGCGGGGTGCGCGGGTGCGCGGGTGGGTGCCGGTCCGCGGACGGAGCGCGGGTGTCGCGCTCCGTCCGCGGGCCTGGTCACACGGGTACCGGCGGGTTGTCGTCGGTGCCTTCGCGGCCCGGTGCGGCGGGGTGGCCGGGGTCGTCGGCCCGTTCGGCGGCCAGGCTGTTGCGCAGCATCACCCAGAGCCGGAACAGGATGTCCGTCGAGGTGCCGCCGCTGGAGGACTGCATGGCCCGGGCGAACTCGGCATGGTGGATGCGGGAGTTGACCGGGACCGGGATGCGGGCGTTGTTGGTGCGGTCCCAGGCCGCCGCCCACAGGGTGCGGCGGACCTCCCTGACGTCGCAGGCCTCCATGTAGGTCAGGAACACGGGTTTGTGCAGCGGGGCCTCGCCCTTGAGAACCAGGGCCAGGGTGCTGGAGGGCAGGCGTCTGCCTCTGGCGCGGGCCCGGCGGTCCAGTTCCTTCAGGGAGGGCCAGTCGGCCTTGCGGCGCATCTCGTGCATCGCCCTGCGCAGGTCGGCGAAGGAGTCGACCTGTTCGGGGTCGACCCGCCGGGGTGCCCGCAGTCGCCGGGTCCCGGAGGGTCGGGGCACGTGGGCCCAGTAGTTGGCCTGGGACCATTTGCGCCGGGCCGTCTTGAGGTCGCCGCCGCATTCGCGGGTGACGGCCTCGACGACCTTCCAGCTCGGTACGGAGCGGCCGCTGGCGGCCCGTTGCAGGGTGGTGGCGTGGTAGTTGGTCCGATCGGCGAGCTGACGGTACGTCAGGCCGGTCTGTTCGCGCTGCTCGCGCAGCCATGCGGCCAGCCGGCCGAGCGCCGGCTCGGTCGCCTCGATCGGTTTCTCTCGGCGTCCCATCGCAGGCAGACGCTCCCCCGCTAGGCCCGCTCCCGTCGCAGTCTGGCGGCCAACAGCCAGCCGCTGGTGGCGAGTTCGAGAGCGGCGCCGGCCGACATGCCGGTCGCCACCAGTGCCGCGGTCAGGACGACCGTCAGGACGACCACGACGACGACCACGGCCGTCTCACCGGCAGCGGGCGGCCAGGGCAGGCGCGGGCGTGCGGGCTTCGGGGCGCCGGCCGCGCAGTGGATGCGGGCGCGCCGGTTTCGTTTCCTCGACATCGAGGAACCCTCCTCTTTATCACTGTCCACTCCAACGAACGGGTACTTCGCGCGGTTGGCGTCGCACTGGGTGCCCGGTGGGATCACACTCTGTCAGGCGAACGGGTGATTCCCAATCGGTTCGGTGAACATCGCGCAGATTGATGCGCCGCCGTCCCGACCTCCGCCCGTGATCTCGTGAACTCCCTACCAGAAATGGGCAGTTCAGCGACTTGAAACCGGATTTTGATGCGCCTTTGTGCAGCGTCCTCTTGTAAGCCGTCCTGGCCGGATGTGACGATTTGCAGCGGCGTCACCAGGACCTGCGGGTCCGGAACCCGGGGGGCGCTGTTCACTCCAACAATCTCGGGAACATCGGCAGCGGGCCGTGTTGGCGCATGGGCCCGTCCGGACAGCAGAGACCGCCCGGCCCTAGCGGCCCGAGGCGGTCTCTCTGCATTGCGCTGCCGCGCGAGAAGTCGGCGGGGTCGACTTCCTGCGTCTACGGGTGGGCGGCCTGGGCCGCCTGGGTGGCCTTCCGTGCGTGGTCGCGGCAGCGCAGGAGGGCGAACTTGATGCGGGTGTCGGGGTTGGGGGTGGTGGTGAGGAGTTCGCCGGCGGTGACGAGGGCGGTCCAGTAGCGGGTGGGGTCG
Organism: Streptomyces novaecaesareae; assembly: GCF_000716875.1. GTDB lineage: Bacteria > Actinomycetota > Actinomycetes > Streptomycetales > Streptomycetaceae > Kitasatospora > Kitasatospora novaecaesareae. Next base: position 14,999 of record NZ_JNWQ01000040.1, read on the forward strand.
CCGGTGCGGGGCATGGGTCGGGCGGCGATCAGGGAGAGGTAGGCCGTGGCCAGGTTGCCGGTGGTGAACCAGCGGTCCAGGCCGTGGCGGTGGCCGGGGCGGATGCCGCCCATGGCGTCGACGGCGACCAGGAAGAGGTCGACGACGGCGAGCTCGGTGGGGGTGAGGGGCTTGGGGACGTCGAAGACGCCGAGGGCTTCGAGGAGTTCCCCGGTGTCGGCCTCGGAGTTCGGCCGGGGGTTGGCGAGCAGGACGTCGTAGATGTCGTCCAGGCGGCGGGCGGTCTCAGCGGCGGGGATCCCGAGCGCGGTGCAGAGCGCGCGGGCGGCGCGTAGGGGCTGGCCGGTGCGGCGGGCGAGGGCGGCGTAGGCCTGGGCGGGGGTGCGGCCGGTGTCGAGGAGGTGCCGGGCAGTGAGGGCAAGTCGCATGGTGGGTGCCTCCGTTCAGACCGCGATGGCAGCGGGGGCGACGAAGGCCCAGACGAACTTGCCGATGCCGCCCAAGCGGGGGCAGCAACCCCAGCGCTCGGCCAGCTCGTTGACGAGGAACAGCCCGCGCCCGCACTCCTCGTCGGCGGAGACGACACGGACGGAGGGGCGGCCGCTGCCGGCGTCGTGCACCTCCAGCCGCAGGCGGGAGTTGACCAGGGCGAAGCGGATCTCGATGTGCCGGTCGTCGGGCGCGTCGGAGTGCTGGACGGCGTTGGCGAACAGCTCGCCGAGGAGCAGCTCGGCGACGTCGGAGTAGCACTCGCCGGTGGGCAGCGCGGCGAGGTAGGCCCGCAGGAGGTGCCGGGCGAGCGGCGTGGAGTCCGTACGGGAGTCGAGGCGGGCGGCGAACGTGCGGGGGTGGCGGGGCGCGAGCATGGCGAAGTTACCTCGGGGGCGGAAGGGGGCGTACAGAAGGGGCGCGATGTGACGCTGTGCAAGCAAAAGATCGCGTTCCGGCATCAATCATCGAGGTGTCAGAGCTACGGTGGCGACCAAAACAGTGTGGTGAGACCCGTGGCACCTGAGGGGGAAACGCATGGCACATCGGCGCCTTGAGATCAGGCCGACGTCGAGCCCGGCAGAGATGTTCGGCGAAGCGCTCCGCTTCGCGCGTGAACGGGCCGGCTACACCCAGGAGGATCTGGGCAAGCTCCTGCACTGCCACCGAACGGTGATCACCCGGTTCGAGGGCGGCAAGAGGCCGATGGACCGGGCCACAGCGGAAAGAGCCGACGAGGTGCTGGCCATGGGGGGCCTGCTGGTCCGCCTGTGGGAGCGAGTGGACTGGCAGGCGGATATCGAAAGCCCGGACTGGTTCGAGAAGTTCATGGAGCTGGAGGAGGAAGCTCTGGCGATTCGGGTGCTTCAGTACTCTCGGATCAATGGCCTTCTGCAGTGCGAGGAGTACGTTCGCGCGATGTTTTCCATCGGAAACGCACGCAACAACCCGAGGCTGCTCGAAGAGCGGATCGAGACGAGGCTGAACAGGCAGCGCCCCTTCCTGGTGGCCGATGGGCCGACGCTCATGGTGGTGTTGGATGAGAGTGCCATCCGTACGGTCATCGGTGGTCCGGGCGTGATGAGGCGGCAGATGGAGCACCTGCTCGCAGTGACTGAGCGGTCGAACATCGTGCTTGAGGTGGTGCCGTTTGGTCGCGCAGTGCCGGCAGCGCCGGCTACCTCAATGGTCTTGATGCTGATGCCCGACGGGCGAGAGTGGGTGTACTCGGAGAGCTTGTATCGCGGACACTTCAGCGATGCGCCGTCAGTTGTTGAGGAGTCCAGGCGAGAACTCGACATGGTGCGGACCGGTGTACTCTCGCCAGCGGATTCTCGCGCCCTGATCGCCGAAGCGATGGAGGAGTACCGTTATGCAGAACGTCGATCTCAGGAAGGCTGCCTGGCGCAAGAGCAGCTACAGCGCTGGCGACGCGGGCGAGTGCATCGAGGTAGCCCCCGGATTCCCGGACCTCGTTCCCGTACGTGACTCCAAGGACCCCGACGGCCCGGCCCTCGTTTTCCGGGCCTCCGCGTGGGAAGCCTTTGTGGCGGCCGTCCGTGAGGGCGACTTTCCGACGTAACACCGTCTCCAGAGGAGTAGTTGGCGATGCTGGCCTGGCGTAAGAGCAGCTACAGCGGCAACGACGGCGGCAACTGCATCGAGGTAGCCCCCGGATTCCCCGGCCTCGTCCCCGTCCGTGACTCCAAGGACCCCCACGGCCCGGTCCTTGCCTTCCCGACTGCCGCATGGAAAGCCTTCATCGCCGCGATCCGGGCTGGCGACCTGCCGATCGAGGGCTGACCGGGAGTTCAACGACGCAGGGGGGCGGGGCACCATTCGGTGCCCCGCCCCTGATGCTTAGTAGGGTCGGGGACTGGCGCGGTGGCTGATGCTCCGTTTCCAGTCCCCGCCGCTTCAAACCGTGCATGCAGTTCTCCCGCACACGGCTTTCCGACATCGTTCACCGGCTGGCATGCACCGTCGCCCCGCGCACGTTCCCGGTCAGGCGGTAGACCCCGAGCCGAGTGATCCACCCATAGGTGTAACGGGTGGTCCAGTTCCGGCCCGCGAGTCCGTGTTTCCGGCTGGCGAAGATCGCCAGCCGCTCGTGGACGTAGCCGTCGACCGCGTTGAACTTCCGCCCGGAGTTCCCGTTGCGAAAATACGCGGCCCAACCCCGAAGGACGGGGTTGAGGTCGGCCACCACGGCGGCCACCGGCCGTTCGGTCCGGGACCTGGAGGTCGCCGCACGGACCTTGTCCCGCAGCACCCCTAACGCCCGTGCCGAGGGCCAGCGTTGCAGGTAGAACCTGCCCCGCCACTTCCACGACTCCGCCTTCCGGTGATGGAATCCGAGGAAATCGAAACCCTGCCCGCCCCGGGTGAGGCAGACGATGCCGGACTTCTCCGGATGCAACCGCATCCCGAGCCCGCCCAGCACGACCGCCGCCAGCTCACGCGCCTGCTCAGCGCGCTGCCTGGTCGGCGACAGGACCACGAAGTCGTCGCAATAGCGCACCAACGTCCCCAGCCGCCGGCCGTGCGTCTGCCACACCTCATCGAGAACGTGCAGGGCGATGTTGGCCAGCAACGGAGAAATCGGTGAACCCTGCGGAGTTCCCGCCCCGGTCGGAGAAGTCACCCCGCCCTCCAGCACTCCCATCCGCAGCCACGACCGGATCAGCTTCAGCATCTGACGGTCCGCCACGCGCCTCGCCACCTGAGCGACGAGTGCCTCGTGATCAATCGTCCCGAAGCAGTCCCGGATATCAGCCTCGAACACCCACTCCTGCCGCTGGTTCGCCGCGACGCGCACAGCCTCGCACGCGTCGATCGCCGACCTCTTGGGCCGGAAACCGTAACTCGCGTCGGTGAAATGAGCCTCGAAGACCGGTTCGAGAACCAGCTTCGCAGCCGTCATCACCACCCGGTCCGCCACAGTGGGGATCGACAGCGGCCGCAACTCCCCCGACCGCCCCGGCTTGGGAATCTGGACCCGCCGCAGCACCGACGGACGATACGTATGCGTCCGCAACCGCTCCGACAGGTCCTGGAGGAACGTCTCCACCCCGGCAGCGGCCACCGCGTCGACGGACACGCCGTCCACGCCCGGCGCGCCCCGGTTCGCACACACGCTGGACCACGCCCGCCACAAGACGTCCATGCGGAGGACGTGGCCGTACAGGGCATGGAACCGGCGTTCGGGTTCTTGCTTGGCACAGCGGTAGAGCGTCCACTGCAAGGCTCGGACCTTGTCCAGAGGACGCCGCTCGGCGCGGCCTGTGTCCTCCCGGCGGGCGGACATAGCCGTTTCGGCACTCACCCGGGCCCCTCCTTGTTCGTGTCACGCATCGATGAAGCAGGGGCCCTTCGCTCCCGGCGGGTTGTGTTGTCCCGCCGATCGGCACTACTACGACCCCCTCCGACTGCCTCTCGACAGCCCGCCACTTCCCGGTTCCGCCGGTTATAGGCGAGCCACGCTTCCCGGGCCGCAAATCCCGGGGCCGAGGAGGCCCTCTCCAGTTCCCAGGACAACCCTCCGACCATTCCACGCCCCTTACGCCGGGAGGTTCTTGAGCGCCCGCTCCAGGATCTGGGACGCCTTCCATGGCCTTCGCCCTTCAAGCACAGGCTCGGCTCCTCCTTGGCCCACCCCAGCGGGGCGGGGGTTAAATGACGGCGCTGCAGGCTTCACTTGATGTTGCGGACTGGCCGGTCGCACGCCCCCGAAGGACGCTTGTCACTCCACTTCGACGCCGCCCTCTCGAACGACGCCGGGAGTCAGCTACCGGGGACCCTGGCGTCTCCCCGGACCGGACTCACACCGGCTGGCTGCCCTGAGCTTGACGCCCGGTTACATCCTCTCCACCTCCTCTGAACTGGGACGATGCCCGAGCTGCTGGACGTACGCTTGACGTTTAACCTCTCGCCCGGGCCTACGTGGCGTCTGAGTATGCGAGGTGGCTGCCGCAGGCCCGGCAGCGGAAGAGGTAGGCAGTCGGCTGACCGCTTTTGGTCAGTGCCTTGAGGTACTGCTCGGCCTGTGACAAGGACCAGGGCCCGTGGCCGAGTTCTTCGCGAAGTGATGCCCATGCTTCGGGGTGGTCGGTAAGTTCAGCGGCTCCGACGGTTCCAAGGAAGGCCGCTCCGTCTCCGCAGTGGACCAGCCAGCGCTCCTGCTGCCACCCGCTGAATCCGGGCGTGCGTTGAGTGATCGCGAAGAGTCGGTCCACTGGGATGTCGTCGAGGACGTCAGTGAACAGGGCCTCGAAACGTTCGGCGGCACTGCCGTCCGCGATGCACCAGGGGCAGAGCCGGCCGCTGAGGTTCTCCACCGCGTAGACGGGGCCGGTGTAGATGTAGCCGCGTGCCCGGCTGCAGCAGCTGCACTCCGCGTCGGACTGGATGATGGCGCCGGTGCCAACCGGGTCGGGATGGTACGGAAACACGGGAAGCGGCTCTGTCACGGGCAGCGACGGTATCACCGCTGCTCCGGCTGCTCGGATGAGCCGGTCCGTCGAGGTTTGGTGAATCTCCGGAGGAAGGACTGCCAGCAGCGGTCGACGTCCTCGCCAGTGGCGCCCGTGCGCGACCACCAGAGCCAGACCGGCTTGTTCGCCCGCCGCTGGGCAGCTTCTCGACGGCCAGGCGGATCACGGTGCCCTCGATGATCGGCAGCGGACCGTCGTGGTCGAGCCAGGCGGCCCGGCGGGTCAGCCGTGGGTGGAGGCGGTCCCAAGCCTGCGCGACCGCCGTCCCGTACCGGAGGGTCTCAGTGGTCGTGACCGCCTGCTCGGTGCCCCATCTATTGGGCTGGCCGAAGACGAATTCGCCACCGTGCTTGGGCGGTCGGCCGCCTTGCGGGTTGTAGACCCTGGGCGGCGTCGGACGGCGCATGACTCGGTCCGAGCGGAGCCGACCGAGGATCTGCACTGGCAGCCCGGTCAGCAGGTTGGCAATGCGCGGGGCGTCGTAACCGGAGTCGAGAACGACCAGGATCTCCCGGTCGCCCTCGCGCCACTTGCCAGCGGCGATGAGGCGCACGACCACGTCCCGGAGCTGGGCGGCCGTGACGGCGGCGACGTCGGCGCCAGGTTCCAGCCGCACGCGGCGATGGCCGCTCCTGACATTGCCCCCGAGTCACGCGCTAGACCCACAAGCCGCAGCCTCCCCAACTCGCCCCGTCGTCAGCACATGCTTGTGCCGGCCCAGGCGAATAGAGCATGTCGCTGTAGAGCGCCGACCAGTAGCCGGAGCTCTCCAACCGGTTGCTGTACGCCTGGTGAGCTCCGTCGGCTTGACGCCAGACAAAGACCGTGGCGAAGCCGGAGTAGCCGGTGGACACGATGCGCCCCCAGTTAGTCTGACAGGTCGGCGACCACCACAACTCGACCTTGGCGGCCACAGGCCCGCGGCCATAGTTTTCGTCGAAGTGCGGGACGATCGGGTAACTCTGTACGACAAACGAGCCGTTGAGACAGGCGCCTCCGTCGGCTGCGGCGTCCGCACCGTCACAGTTCGCTGTGCTCGGGCTCGCGGCACACGCCGCAGCCGAGGCCGCGTGGGCCACCGGTGCCCCTGCGCTGAACTGGGCTGTGAGAGCAAGCAATGCACCGCTTCCCGCCAGGATCGTGCGGCGCGCTTGACGCCGCACGGTTGACGGCTCCTGCCGGTCGATCCCTGTGCGCCTGTTTCGGATTCGCATGGACCCTCCCTGGCCTGGTGTTTCCGAGTCGGGCAGGCACGGCATACCGGGAACCGCTACCCCGGCAATGGCCATTGCAACAGTGGGCTGGGGAGCCGCACAAGGGGGCCGCCATTATGACGGATCGTCGACCGTATGCGAGCGACCTGATCCTTGGCGTGATCCGAGCTCTTCGATGGTGGCCGGAGCGAGTCACGTTGGGTGACGGCAGCCAGGAGGAAAGTAGGGAGGGGCCCCGACAGATGACGGGCACGAGCTGCTGCCTGTAGGAGCGGTGGGGTCACTCACTGTGGAACAGACAGATTGAACGGACCCCATAACCTACCCCCGAATCGCCCCTTTTCCCCAGTTCAGAGTACTTATCCGCTCCGGCCCGCTCGGGGTCAGTTCTTCCACACGCCCCAGTAGACGTCGGCGTTGTTGCCGGTGCCGCCGTCACGGGTGGTGCGGAAGGCGCCGAGGTCGGTGCCGGCCTCGTCGTAGCTGTTGGAACCGGCATACGGGTTGGCCCAGTGCAGGACGACGGCCCTGCCGTTGCGCCAGCCCTCCTCGCAGTCGTACGTCCTGAACGTCACCGTGCCCTCGGTGCCGGTCATGAACCCGTTGCTCTCCGACTGGAAGACGGCGCCCCAGCCGTTCCCCACTGTCTGCGGCGGCTCCTGGGCCTGCGTCCAGATGCCGTGGGCCAGGGAGTAGTCGGCCCGGTAGAGCGTGCAGCCGGTCCCGTTGTGCAGGTGGACCGTGGTGCTCCGGGCGGCCTGGGTGGTGGCCGGCGCGGCCTGGGCGGTGCCGGTGGCGATGGTGCCGAGCCCGATGGCGGTCACCGCGGCCAGCGCCGCGACGCGTGCGGAGGTACGCATGGTTTCCCTCGATTCCGTGCGACTTCGATGGGCGGCGCGAGCCGTTTCCCGCGCCGTGGTGAACGATGCGGCCCGTCGGTCTACAAACGATGGACGACACGGTGAGCGATGCATCCCGCACCGTCCGTCAAGTTGTCCATTGTTCGTCAACTATCTTGGCGTACACGCACTCAGGCGTGGCCCCGGGGTGGGGACAGCCCCCGGGGGGGATCGGCCGGTCAGCAGGAGGGCCCCGGGCGGGCCGGGCGCGGAGGATCGGAGCCGTTCACACGACCGCTCCTGACGAAGCGTCAAGAATCGAGGGCCCCGCGATGTCCCACTCCACCACGAGCCTGCCCGCCACCGCGCCGCACGGCACCCGGCTGCCACCCGCCCCGGTCCGTACGGCGTTCGCCCTGTGGGTCACGGCCGTTGCCGCCGGCGCGTTCGAGACCGTCCTGGCCGTCGGCCGGATGCTCGCCGACTCCTCGGGCTCGGCGGGCGGCATCGTCATGGGCCTCGCCGTGCGGCTGGTGGTCTTCACCGCCGCGATCCTGGTCGCCCGGCAGATGCGCCGCGGCCGCGGCTGGGCGCGGATCGCCCTCGCGCTGGGCCTGGGCGTCCTGGGGACGGCGTCGATGGTGGTGCAGCCGATCCGGGCGCTGGCCCAGGGCCGTTCCCTCGCCTGGGAGCTGGCGCAGGCCGGGCCGATGGACCTGGCCTTCGCGGCCAGCCGGGCCGTGCACGTGGGCGCGGTGCTCACCGCGGTCGTGCTGATGTTCCTTCCCGCCGCCAACGCCTACTTCCGGTCGGGGCGTCGCACGACGGGAAGCTGAGTACGGGAGCGGACCGGCTCAGGTGTCGTGGCGGTCGGTCCGGCCCTCGGGAACCACAGGCGCCACCCGCGACTACGGACGGTGACGGCCCGGGGCGCGGCCGTCGGCGGGGGCCGCCGACGGCCGCGCGGTCAGCCGCTCAGCACTGGGGGCGGCGGCGGTGGTTGGCCCCGCGCCTGGCCCGGGCCTTCTTCTTGCGGCGGCGCTTCGACGACATGGCCACTCCTCTCGCAACCGGGGCACCCCCGGTCTTCCACCGTTCCACACCCGGCCCGCTCCGGCCCGTCGAGCGGCCCGGCGAGCGGCCCGGGGGCCCCTCAGGGCGCCGCTCAGACGCGGCTCAGGCGCGGCCCGCCAGGGCGGCGCGCCAGACGGGGCTGTCGACGTAGTGGTTGTCGAAGCGCTCGGAGGAGGCGGCGATCGCCCCCGGCTCGGTCTCGCCGCGCATGACGCTGCCGAGCAGGCGCAGGTAGTCGAAGCGGTCCATGCCCGGGGTGAACAGGAACAGCACATCGGCCTCGGCGCCCTTGGCGGCGGCGAAGGCGTGCGGGGTGTGCGGGGGCACGGCGAGGAAGTCGCCCGCGCCCAGGACGGTGGTCTCCTCGCCGACGAGCACCTCCAGCGAGCCGCTGATCACGAAGAACAGCTCCCAGGCCCGGGTGTGGAAGTGCGAGGGGGCCCCGGCGGCGCCGTCGGCGAACGTGGAGCGGTACACGGTGAAGCCGCCCTGCCCCGGGTCCGTCTCGGCGAGCAGGGTCATGGTGGAGCTCGGGTCGGCGCAGGTCTCGGCCGAGGCGCAGCGGGTCAGGATCGGGGCCTGGGCGGGGGCGGCGGTGGCGGTGGCGGTGGCGGTGTTCGTCGTCGTCGTCATGTGACCAACCTATGGCCCGAAAGACCCATGATCATGTGGCAATCAGCGACCGTTTCCATGGGTCAATTGTGCTCGCCTCGGCCCGGCGTCTCAGTCCGGCAGGTTCCCGTTGCCGCCCATGTTCGCCACCATGCGGCGCAGCACGTTGACGGTGGTCACGAAGTCCTCGGGGTCGATGCCCTCGTGGGCCTGCTCGTGGATGCGCAGGTTGCGTTCGCGGGCGCGCAGGCGGCCGGCCTCGCCGTCCTCGGTCAGGGTGAACGTGCCGTCGGTGTCCTCGGTGAGCCAGCCGCGGGCGATCAGGTCGTCGAAGACGGTGTCGAAGGCGGTCGCCTGGTCGTCGTACGGGGTGAGGCGCTCGATCAGGGTCGTGCGGGTCCAGCCGCCTGCCTGCTGACCATGGCTGCACCGCCCCCGTCCGTTCAGACGCCCAGTGCGTTCCTGAGATCCATGGCCCACATGCCGTCGATGGCCTCCGGGACCGTCCGCCCTTCCCTGAGCATGGCTCTCCGAAGACCGCCGTCCAGCTCCGAACTTCCGTGCTCCACACACGCCTTGTGGAGTCGGACGAGATGCTCGACGGGCGCGAAGGAGGCCACCGCCGTCAGCAGGGCCGACCGCGCCTTGCTCTCCCCGCTGTCCCTGGAGAGGAAGTGGAAGAGGTCGACGGGCTTTCGCAGCCGGGCAAGCGCACGCTCGACGCTGGTGCTGTCGTACACCCGGCGCATCGCCTCGAACTCCTCGACGAGACGCATGACATCCCCGACGGAGTAGCCGAGCACGATCTGTTCGATGAGCCGCTCGGCTGCTTCGTCCTCATCGGCATCGCGCAGATGGACGACCGCCGCGCAGATCCCCGCGAGATCCCCCGGACCGCCGCCCTCCCACACGGCCAGTTCGACGTTCGTGGCGCACGTGAGCTGGTCGAGGGTTTCGACGGCCCTCTCCCGCAGCCTGAGCGCGGCCCCCGCCTGCCGGATCTGGCCTTCGAGCTGGGCGATGCGGTCGAGCGCGGCGTCCCGTTCCTCAGTCAGCATGCGGACTTCCTCACGGCTGCGGGACACCAAGTCCTCCAGGGCCTCCTCCGCATCCTGGCGCCGATCGCGCTCGTCCTGGAGTTCCTGCTTGAGGTCGGCCAACTCCTGGACGGCCCGGGCGCGGTGGCGATAGAGGTCCTCGCGGGCAGTGGCGAGCTCGAACTCGCGGGCCTGCAGCGGACTGCGCACGCGCGCCGCCGCGTACATCACCGCCCGGGTCTCCGCGACCTCCTCCGGTGACGTCTCCACGCCCTCGCACGCGGCCGCCAACCGGTGCAGCCGGACGGCGATCTCCCGGCGGGGCACCTCCCGGCCGTTGAGGAACTTCGACAGCCGGGTCGGGTCGACGCGGATGCCGTCCCCGCTCAGCCGTTCGGCCAGTTCCTCCGAGGAGAGGCCGATCCGCTCGCGCAGCTCCCGCAGGCGCTCCGCACAGCGCCGCTCCGGCTCCGACAGCCGTTCGTCCAGCGGGGCCAGCCCCCGCCGTACGGGCATCTGCTCCCGCGTCACGCACGCCCTCCTCGGTGTTGCACGGCCGGCATGGTGCGTCCGCTCGCCGCAATTCGAGGTTGCGGCCTGACGCAACTGCCGTGCAGGCCATTGTGATGGGGGGCGTACCGAGTTGTCCCGATCCCTGGAGATCCACGTGCCCCGACAGCAGCAACCCCCTCCCCCGTTCCTGGAGTTCCGCGTGGGCGGCCTGCGCCTGACCCTGCAGTCGCGGCCCCGCCGCCTGCTGCTGTTCCTCGGCCCCGCGGTCAGCGCCGTCGCGGGCGTCCTGGCCCTGCGCCGGTAGGGACGGCTCCTACTTCCCCGCCGTCTCCCGCAGGAAGCCCGTGAACGCCTCGACCGCCGGCGGCAGCCGCTGCCCCTTCCGGGTGACCGTGTGGACGTGGCGGACGGGGGTGTCGTCGGGGTGGAGGGGGATGAGGGCGATGTCGGGGCGGGCGGCGCGGGCGGCCAGGGCGGGGATCAGGGTGGGGCCCAACCCGGCGGCGACCAGGCCGAGTTTGGCGGTCCAGGCGGAGACCGCGTACTCGATGCGGGGTTGGAAGCCGCTGCGCAGGCAGGCCGCGAGGAGGGTGGTCTCGGCTTGGCGGCGGGCGGCGATCCAGGGTTCGTCGGCGAGTTCGGCCAGCCGCAGGCGGCGGCGCCCGGCGAGGCGGTGGCCCGGCGGCAGTGCGACCAGTACGGGGTCGTCCAGCAGCGGTTGCAGGTCGAACTGCTCGGCGGCGTAGGCGTCTTGTTCGTAGGAGGCGACCACCGCGAGGTCGATGGCGCCGTCGGAGAGCAGGTCCAGCAGGTGGGCGGAGAGGCCTTCGGTGAGGCTGATCGCGACCTGCGGGTGCGCGGCGCGGAAGGCGGCGAGCGCGCCGGGGACGAGGGCGGCGTTGGCGCTGTCGTAGGCGCCCACCCGCAGGCGGCCGGCGGTGAGTTCGGTGAGCGCGGCCAGGTCGCTGCGGGTGGTGTCGAGGCGTTCGAGCATCGCCTCGGCGTGCGGCAGCAGGGTGCGGCCGTGCTCGGTCAGCCGGACCCCGCGGGCCAGGCGGTCGAACAGCGGGGTGCCCAACTCGGCTTCCAGGGTGGCGATCTGGCGGGAGATCGCGGACTGGGTGTAGCCCAGCCGTTCTCCGGCGGCGGTGAAGGAGCCGAGGTGTGCGACGGTGCGGAAGACGTCCAGCCAAGCCATGTCCATTCCGCATGGCTACCATGCCGGACATTCGTTTGTCGCCTGGCTGGTGGTTGCCTAGCGTGGTGGCCATGAAGAAGATCGCTTTTCTGGGGCTGGGCCGGATGGGCCTGCCGATGGCCCGCCGTCTCGCCGCCGCCGGCCACCCGCTGACCGTCTGGAACCGCTCCCCCGGCCGCGCCGACGCCCTCACCGAGGCCGCCACCGACGGCGCCACCGCCCTCGCCACCGACGGCCTCACCGCCGGGGCCGTCACCGAGGCCGCCACCCCGGCCGAGGCCGTACGGGGGGCCGACGTCGTCGTCACCATGCTGTCCGACCCGGCGGCCGTCGCCGACGTCGCCGCGCAGTTCACGCCCGAGCTGGCGCCGGGCGTGCTGTGGATCGACATGTCCTCGATCGGCCCGCGGGCCGTCGCCGAGCTGCGGGCCGAACTTCCGTACGGCGTGGCCCTGGTGGACGCGCCGGTGATCGGCAGCGTGGGCCCGGCGGCCACCGGCGACCTGGTGGTCTTCGCGGGCGGCGAGGAGGCCGATCTGGACCGGGCGCAGCCCGTCCTGGAGCAGTTGGGGCGGGTGCGGCGCTGCGGCGGTCCGGGGACGGGTGCGGCGCTGAAGGTGGTGGTGATCGGCGCGATCGTCGCCTCGGTGACGGTGGTCGGCGAAGTGCTGGCGGTGGCCGAGGAGTTGGGTGTGCCGCAGGAGCTGGCGCGGGAGGTGCTGTCGGCCGGGCCGCTCGCGGGGGTGGTGGCCCGGGCGTACAGCACGGAGTCGGATTTTCCGGTGCGTCTGGCTGCCAAGGATCTCGCGCTGGCGGGTGGCGGCCCGGTCCTGTCGGCGGCTCGCGAGGTGCTGCTGGCGGACCCGTCGATCGCCGAGGAGGACCTGTCGGCGGTGGTGGGGTCCCTGCGCCGCGGGTAGGAACTCCCCTGCGCTCACGCACGGTTGACGACCGGGCCAGCCGTCAACCCGCCCCTGCCGGCCTCACCCGATCCGGGGTCCGGGCTCGCGGCGGGCCCCCGGCGGGACGTAGCGTCGTCGCGGCAGGCGGTCACGGCCCTGGGGAAGGGTGGCGGGGGTGCGGGGAGGGCGGGTGCCGGCCGTGCTGGCGGCGGCGGTGCTGGTGCTGACGGCGGCGGGCTGCGGAGGCCCCCCTGGCGGGGGCGAGGAAAGCGAGCGGGCGGACGGCCGGCCGCTGGCGCTGGTGTACCGGGGGCCGGCGGCCTGCGAGGGGTGTCCGGAGGCGGCGCGCACGATGCTGGAGCGCGGCGGGTTCGCGGTGCGCTACGTGGGGCCGCGGGAGCGGGTTCGGTTCGGCCCGTCCGCGCTGACGGGCGTGGCGCTGTACGTGCAGCCCGGCGGCAGCAACGGGCAGGAGGTGAGCACCGCGTGGGCCCTGCTGGGGCGTGAGCCCGGCTTCTCCCCGGACCTGGTGCGGGCCTATGTGCGCGGCGGCGGGCGGTACTTGGGGCTGTGCATGGGCGGCTACCTGGCCGGCGACCCGGGGTTCGACCTGCTGCCGGGCGACTCCGGGGAGTACGTCCGCTCCCCGGGTGCGACCGTCACCGACGAGCAGGACGGGCTGGTCGACGTCGCCTGGCGCGGGCGCCCGCAGCGGATGTACTTCCAGGACGGCCCCTTCTTCGACGTCGACGGCCCCGGCACGGAGGTCCTCGCCCGCTACCCCAACGACCGCCCGGCCGTCGTGGTCGCCCCGTACGGCACCGGGCGGGTGGCGGTCAGCGGCCCGCACCCGGAGGCCCCGGCCGACTGGTACCGCGACTACGGCCTGCCCGACGAGTCGCAGGCCGACCTCGCCCTGGGCGAGGACCTGCTGCACACCCTGACGGGCACGCGGACGCCGTGAGCCGCCGCGGAGCCGGTTGCCCGCCTCCAGGCGACGCTGCGCCGGCTGGACAGGGCGTTCGTGGCGTTCTTCCGTCGGGTCAAGTCCGGTGAGACGCCCGGCTATCCGCGCTTTCGTGGGGTGGGCCGGTTCGGCACGGTGGAGTTCCCCGGGGACGGGGATGGCTGTCGCTGGGACTCCCCTGACCTGCCTGCGCCTGCGCCACCACCGGCCCGGGCCCTGACCCGCGCGCCCCGGCCCGGCCCCACGGGGGTGGACCGGACCGGGGCGCAGGGCGCTACCTCGTGCGGGGCTGGTTGAAGCGGAGCATGTTGCCCGCCGGGTCGCGGAAGGCGCAGTCGCGGACGCCGTAGGGCTGGTCCATGGGTTCCTGGAGGACTTCGGCGCCGGCGGCGCGGATGCGTTCGAAGGTGGCGTCGCAGTCGTCGGTGCGGAAGATGACGCCGCGCAGCAGGCCCTTGGCGAGGAGTTCGGCGGCGGCCTGGCGGTCGTCGTCGGAGGCGTGCGGGTCGGCCAGCGGGGGTTCCAGGACGATCTCGACGTCGGGCTGGTCGGGCGAGCCGACGGTGACCCAGCGCATGCCTTCGAATCCGACGTCGTTGCGGACCTCGAAGCCGAGGATGTCGCGGTAGAAGGCGAGGGCCTTGTCGTGGTCGTCGACGGCGATGAAGCACTGCGCGAGTTCGATGCTCATGGCGGTCACGCTACGGGAGGCGGCCCGCCCTTCGCCTCCGGTCGTCGGACCGGGCGGGTGCGGATCTTGGCGATGCAGGCGGGGATCGCGGCGCCGTCCTCGTGGTCGCGGGCCCGGTAGGCGCTGGGGCTCTCGCCGACGAGTTCGGTGAAGCGGGTGCTGAAGGAGCCCAGCGACGTACAGCCGACCGCCATGCAGACGTCGGTGACGCTCAGGTCCCCGCGCCGCAGCAGTGCCTTGGCCCGTTCGATCCGGCGGGTCATGAGGTAGCTGTACGGGGTCTCGCCGTAGGCGGCGCGGAAGCTGCGGGAGAAGTGGCCGGGCGACATCAGCGCGGTGTGGGCGAGCGCGGGCACGTCCAGGGGCTGCGCGTAGTCGCGGTCCATCCGGTCGCGGGCCCGGCGCAGCCGGACGAGGTCGGCGACGGGCACGCGGGTGGGGCGCGTCGGGCGGGTCGCGCGGTTCGGGGCTGGCTCGGGGGTGGACACACCGGCCACCGTACCCACCGCCGGTGACAGGCGGCCTGCCCCGTCCGGCACGGCCCGGACGGGGTCCACGAGTTCCGGGGGGCCGGGCCCGCCGCTGCTGGACGCGGCCGGCCCCCCGGCTGCGGGTCCCACCTGCGGAGATCTAGGGTGCTGGCATGATCCCCACACCGATATCCGGACCCACACCGATATCCGACCCCGATCCGGTATCCGACCCCGATCCGGTATCCGACCCCGGCGAGGCGCTGCGGGTGCTGATGGAGGGCAACGCCCGGTTCGTCGCGAGCAGCCCCGCGCACCCGAACCAGGACGCCGGGCGCCGGGCCGCGCTCGCGCCGGCGCAGCGGCCGTTCGCGGTGCTGTTCGGCTGTTCGGACTCCCGGCTGGCCGCCGAGATCATCTTCGACCAGGGGCTGGGCGACCTGTTCGTGGTGCGCACGGCCGGGCACGTCACCGGTTCGGAGGCGCTGGGCAGCATCGAGTACGGGGTGAGCGTGCTGGGGTGCCCGCTGGTGGTGGTGCTGGGGCACGACTCCTGCGGGGCGGTGGCGGCGGCGCTGGACTCGCTGGAGCGGGGGCGGATGCCGGGCGGCTTCGTGCGTGACGTGGTGGAGCGGGTGACCCCGAGTGTGCTGTCCGCCAGGGCGGCGGGCATCGAGGACCGTGACGCGATCGTGGACGAGCACATCCGCCAGACCGTGGACCTGCTGGTGGAGCGTTCCCAGGCGCTGGCGGCGAAGGTCGCCGAGGGCACGCTGGCCGTGGTGGGCCTGTCCTACCGGCTGCACGACGGCCAGGCCCGTCAGGTCGCCGCCCGGGGGCCGGTGGGCTGACGGGCCGGTGGGCTGACGGGCCGACGGCCTGGGGCGCGGGAGCTACGGCAGCTGCGGGAACTGGATGTCCGATCGCCGCCAGCGCCCCCGTACGGGCGGGGGCAGAGTCGGTGTCCGACAGCGGTTCCCCCGCTCCCCCCTCTCCCGAAGGACGGCAGTCCCGTGCACAAGGTGACCGACCTCAAGGTCCTGTACTTCGGCACCCCGGTGGTGCTGATCGGCTCGCGCAACGAGGACGGCAGCGCCAACCTGGCGCCGATGTCCTCGGCGTGGTGGCTGGGGCAGTCCTGCGTGCTGGGCCTGGGCAACGGCTCGCAGACCGCCGTCAACCTGCGGCGCGAGGGCGAGTGCGTGCTGAACCTGCCCTCCTCGGCGCAGGTGGACGCCGTGGACGCCCTCGCGCTGCTGACCGCCAATCCGCACGTCAGCGACCTGAGGCGCGGGCAGGGCTACCGCCACGAGCGGGGCAAGTTCGCCGCGGCCGGGATGACCGAGCTGGCCGGGGAGCTGGTGCGGGCGCCGCGCGCGGCCGAGTGCCCGGTGCAGCTGGAGTGCCGGCTGGAGGCGGCGACGCCGCTGGCGGGCAACGAGCGCTGCACCGCCTTCGAGGTCACGGTGGTGCGCGCGCACGTCGAGGAGGGCCTGATCGTGCCGGGCAGCGACCACTACGTCGACCCGCTCGGCTGGGACCCGCTGATCATGAAGTTCTGCGAGTTCTTCGGCGGCGGCCGGCGCCTGGCCCCCTCGCGCCTGGCCGAGGGCTGGCGGATGCCCGGCCGGCTGCCCGCCGCCGTCTGACGGGCCGCCGTCCGACGGCCAGGCGCCGAACGGCCGGCCGCCGAACGGCTCACGGTGCGACGCTCGCCCCGCAGGAGTCGCACACCCGGGTCGCCGGCAGCTCCAGGAAGCAGTTCGGACAGATCGCCGGCGGGCGCGGTGCGGCGGCGGCGGCCGTCCTGCGCTCCGCGGCGGTGCCGGCCGTCCTGCGTTCTGCGGCGGTGGAGGCCGTCTTGCGTTCCATGGAGGCCCGCAGGCGCGGGGCGAGGGCGGGGGTGCCGCCGTCGGCGGGCAGGTCGGCGCCGAAGTGCCGGTAGCAGGCGAGGCGGGCGGCGGCGGCGTGCTGCTCGCGGTCCATCTCCTCCAGCACCGGCGGCTGTCCGGCCACCGCCAGCACCTCCTGGTAGCCGGCGCCGACCTTGCCGTCCGCCGCGTGCACCACCAGGGCGGTCAGCGGCGGGTCGCCGCGCCGGTGGGCTTCGAGGACCACCAGGGACAGCACCTTGCCGATCCAGTGCCGCTGGTTGACCCGGGTGCGCACCCCGGAGGCCTCCTGGACCGCCTCGGCGAGGTCCGCGTAGGTGATCACCCCGTGGTAGTGGTGCGCCACCTCGACCAGGGCGGGGTAGGCCGCTCTGGTCCACACGATCTGCGCCTGGGCGGCGCTGACCGCCGAACCGTCCGACACCCGCCAGTAGCTGCGCTGCTGCTCCGTCATCCGCCCCGTCCCTGTCCGCCTCGTCCCGCCGGCCCCCGCCGAGAGCGAGGCTACCGGGCTGCGGGGGCCGGTGGACGGCCGGGGGCTTGCCGGGGTCTTGCCGGGGGCTTGCCGGGAACTTGACTTCAACCGCTGTTGAAGTTGTCGAATGGCATCCGACCGCAGCCGTACGGGCACCACCCGCGGTCGATGCCCCGCCCGTACGGAACCCGTACCCGGGGCCCCCGCCGGGGCGTGACGGACGCCGGCGCTCAGGCGGCAGGCTCGGCGAGGGTGTGGGCGACGAGGGCGTTGGCGTGGCCGTGGCCGAGGCCGTGCTCGGCCTTGAGCCAGGCGACGAGCTCCATGTGCCTGGCGAGGGGGGAGGTGCGGATGAGGTCCTTCCACTCCTGGATCGGGCGGCCGTACTTCTTCTCGGTGACTCCTCCCCCGGCTGAAGCCGGGGGCTTCTCGCTAAGCCGGGTTGGCTTCGCGGCGGACCAGCCCGGCCCGTAGGACGTTGAGAGCACCTACTGTGTCAGCGTGTGCCGTGTGGCCGCAGGACTGACAGTGGAACTTCTCCTGGGTGGGCCGGTTCTGCGCCGAGACGTGCCCGCATTCGGGGCAGGTCCGGGAGGTGTTGCGGGGGTCCACGGCGATCACTTCCCTGCCGGCGCTTTCAGCCTTGCTGGTGAGGATCGCGAGGAACACCCCCCAACCGGCATCCATGATCGAACGGTTGAGTCCGGCCTTCGCCGCTGCACCGTTGGGCAGGAAGCGGCCCGGCGTCCCGGGGTCCGGTTTCGGCGCTACGGCCTTGCTCATGTTGCGGATCTTGAGGTCTTCATGCGCGATGAAGTCGTGCTCACGAACCAGGCCGAGGGCGGTCTTGTGCGCGTGGTCGAGCCGCTGGCGTCGGACCTTGCCATGCAGGCTCGCGACCCTTTCAACCGCCCGCTGGTGGTTGGCGGTTCGCTTGTCCCGGCGCACGCGCGGGAACCGGGAGAGGGCCTGCTGTGCGGATTCGAGTTTCGCGGCGGCAGTGCGGCTGTGACGCGGGTTGGGAACGAATCCGCCGTTGGAATCGGCGAGGAAGTTCGCTATGCCCAGGTCGATGCCGACCACGCTGCCGGTCGGGGGCGGCGGCTTGGGCTGTTCCTGCTCGGCGCTCAGCACGACGAACCACTTGCGGCCCTCGCGCTTGACGGCGACGGTCTTGACCCTGCCGACCACGGCGCGGTGCTGGTTGACCTTGACGTGCCCGACACCTTGGAGCCGGACGCGGGTGACCGGGTCGTGCGGGGTGGAGTCCCACCGGCAGCCGTCCCCGTCCTTGGGGAACTCGACCGTGTCGAACCAGGTCACCCCGCGAAAGCGCGGGTATCCGGGTGTCTCGCCGGACTTGACCCGTCGGAAGAACGCCGCGAATGCCTTGTCGAGACGACGCAGTGTCGCCTGCTGGGAGGAGAACGACCAGCGGCCCTGACGCTCCGGGTCGAAAGCCCGGATGTCCTTGAGCTGCGCGGACTGCATCCCGTACGTGACGCTGGTCCTGGAGACGTGCCGGTATGCATCGCGGCGTTCCTGCAACGCCCCGTTGTACAGGGAGCAGTGATCGCGCAGCATCTCGGTCAAAGCCTGCTGCTGGCCCACGGTGG
The DNA here is from genome assembly GCF_000716875.1 of Streptomyces novaecaesareae. GTDB lineage: Bacteria > Actinomycetota > Actinomycetes > Streptomycetales > Streptomycetaceae > Kitasatospora > Kitasatospora novaecaesareae. Next base: position 33,481 of record NZ_JNWQ01000040.1, read on the forward strand.
GCCGCATGAGGAATTTGTATGCACGGATCATCCGGCCCACCCCCTTTCTGTTCTGACGGTTGGTCACACTACACTTGGGGTATGTCACCGCGCTGGGTTACGGACCCCAATATCCGCACCGGTCGCCACGTCGCCTACAATCTGCATGCCCACTTGGTGTTCGTCACGAAGTACCGCAAGGGGATCTTCGACGACGAGATGCTCAAACGCTGCGAGGCGATCATGCGGGACGTGTGCGCCGGCTTCGAAGTGGAGCTGCGCGAATTCAACGGCGAGGCCGATCACGTGCACCTGCTGGTCCACTACCCGCCGAAGCTGGCCCTGTCGAAGCTGATCAACTCGCTCAAGGGCGTCAGCTCCCGCTACCTGCGCGCGGAGTACACCGGGCGCATCAACCGAACCGGTATGGGATCGGCCCTCTGGTCCCGCTCGTACTTCGCGGGCTCCTGCGGCGGAGCGCCGATGGCTGTGATCCGTCAGTACATCGAGGGTCAGAAGCGTCCTGTCTGACCGTCAAAGATCAGCGACGCCCCCGCGCCGCAGTCGCATACACTCCCCGGCTGAAGCCGGGGATACCCTGCGCCACCGGATGGACGGGAAGTAGGCGGCGGGGCCCTTCACGGGGGCGTTCTTCACAGGAGCGGTGGTCATGCGGGTGGTTCCTCTCGAAGCGCATGAGGCGAAGCGGTGCGGTCACAGGTGGAGACCGTGACCGCACCGCCGACTCATCGCCCCACAGGAGTGATCCGCGTCACGCCGCGGTGGAGGCCCGGCGCCTGCTGCGGCCGGCGCGCCGGCCCGCGGGCGGGGTGGGGTCGGCGTTCCACGCGGCGACGGGGTTGCCGAGCCAGCGGGTGGCGCCGGGGACGTTCTCGCCGCGCATGACGAGGGAGGCGGGCCCGACGGTGGTGTCGGCGCCCAGGGTGGAGTTGAGCAGGACGACGGAGTGCGGGCCGGTGGTGGAGCCGGCGCCGAGGTGGACGGGGCCCAGCCGCATGACGCGGTCGTGGAAGAGGTGGGTCTGCAGGACGGTGCCGCGGTTGACGCTGGCGCCGGCTTCGACGGTGACCAGGTCGCTCTCGGGCAGCCAGTGGGTCTCGCACCACACGCCGCGGCCGATGTGGGCGCCGAGGCTGCGCAGCCACACGTTGAGGTAGGGGGTGCCGGTGATGGTGTGGCCGCCGAAGGGCATGGCGAGTTCCTCGACGAAGGTGTCGTAGAGCTCGTTGCGCCACACGAAGGTGGACCACAGGGGGTGTTCGGCGACGCGGAAGCGTCCGACCAGCAGCCATTTGGCGGCGGTGGTGACGGCGCAGGCGACGACGGAGGCGCCGATGAGGACGAGTCCGGCGGCGGCCAGGGCGGTGCCCAGCCCGTAGGCGTCGCGCAGTTCCTGCAGGACGGCGAGGACGAGGTCGCCGAGGAGGGCGGCGAGGATGACGGGCAGCAGGCGGCAGATCTCGACGCCGGCGCGGGCCCACATCAGGCGCCGGGGCGGGTTGTAGGTGCGGGCGTCGGCGCCGGTGTCGGCGACGCGGGGCAGGGCGAAGGCGGGGCGGCCGAGCCAGGAGGAGCCTTCGGGGGCGTGGGTGGGGGCGTCGGACAGGACGCCGACGAGGGAGCCCGCGGGCAGGTGGCGGTCGGGGCCGACGATGCCGGAGTTGCCGACGAAGGAGCGGCGTCCGATGTGGGCGGGGCCCAGGCGCAGCCAGCCGCCGCGCAGTTCGTAGGGGGCGATGAGGGTGTCGTCGGCGAGGAAGGCGCCGTCGTCGACGCGCATGAGGCCGGGCAGGGCGAGGACGGTGGAGGCTTCGACGCGCCGGCCCACGCGGGCGCCGAGCAGGCGCAGCCACACGGGGGTGAAGAGGCTGGCGTAGAAGGGGAAGAGGGTGCGGCGGGCGGTGTCGCTGAGGCGGCTGACGGCCCAGGCGCAGAAGGCGACGCGGCCGCCGGCGGGGTGGTGGCCGGGGCGCAGGGGCAGGGAGAGCAGGCGTACGAGCAGCGCTATGAGCGCGGCGTGGCAGAGCAGGGTGAGGGCGGCGAGGGGGATGGTGGCGGGCAGGAGTTGGAGGAGGGCGCCGGTCAGGGTGCGGTCGGTGTCGATGACCGGGTAGACGATGGCCAGGGCGGGCAGGGCGGAGAGGATCGGGACGAGGCCGAGGAGGGCGAAGCCGGCGCCGTAGGCGAGGTTCCAGGCGCGGGAGGCGGTGGCCGGTTCGGTGGGCCAGTCGGCGGGGGGTTCGGCGGCGGGGCGGGCCGGGGAGCCGTGCCAGTGTTCGCCGGCGGGGACGGTGCCGGTGACGCAGGAGCCGGGGGCGATCTCGGCGTGGGCGCCGATGCGGGCGCCGGGCATGAGGGTGGCGCGGTGGCCGATGCGGGCGCCTTCGCCGATGTCGACGCGGCCGAGGTGGAGGGTGTCGCCGTCGAGCCACCAGCCGGCGATGTCGGCTTCGGGTTCGAGGGAGCTGTGGGCGCCGAGGCGGGCGAGGCCGGTGACGGGGGGCAGGGTGTGCAGTCGTACGCCGGGGCCGACGCGGCAGCCCAGGGCGCGGGCGTAGCGCACGGCCCAGGGGGTGCCGGCGAGGGCGGCGGCGCCGAACATGGCGGTGTAGCGTTCGGCGGCCCACAGGCGCAGGTGGACGTGGCCGCCGCGGGGGTGGCTGCCGGGACGGATGCCGGCGGTGAGGGCGCGGGCGCCGGTGGCGGCGAGCAGGGTGCGGCCGGGGGCGCTGTAGAGGAGGACGAGGCCGGCGGCGACGGGCCACCAGGAGCTGTGCGGGGCCCAGGTGAGGTGGTTGCCGGTGAGGTTGTCGAGGGCGATGAGGGCGAGGATCCAGCGCAGTCCGGAGAGGGTGAACATGCCCAGGAGCAGGAGGGTCTGCCACAGGGCGGCGGTGCGCGGGGTGCGGCGTACGGCCTTGTTGCGGGCCGGGGCGGGGGTGGCGGCGCTCTGTCCGGGTGCCGCGCCGGGGGTGTCGAGGGTGTCGAGGTAGGCGGCGAGGTCGGCGAGGACGGGGTGGGCGTACAGGTCGGCGACGGAGACGCCGCTGTGGCGGGTGCGCAGTTCGGAGACGAGGCGGGCGGCGGTGAGGCTGGAGCCGCCGAGGGCGAAGAAGTCGTCGCCGGGGCCGGGGGCCGTGCCGAGCAGGCGTTCCCAGTGCCCGGCGAGCCGGCCGGCGGTGCCGTCCGGGGTGTGGGCGGCGGGGGCGGTGCCGGTGGTGGCGAGCGGCCAGGGCAGGGCGCCCCGGTCGACCTTGCCGGAGGTGCGGGTGGGCAGCGAGTCGACGAGGGCGAGGACGGGCACCAGCGGGGCGGGCAGGCGGTCCAGGAGCCGGCGGCGGGCGGTGGTGAGGTCGGGGGCGGTGCCGGGCCGGGCGACGAGGTAGCCGACGAGCAGGTCGGCGCCGGCGGGGGTCTTGCGGACGGCGGCGGCTGCGGCCCGCACCCCGGGCAGGGCCTGGAGGGCGGCGTCGATCTCGCCGAGTTCGATGCGGCGGCCGCCGAGTTTGATCTGGTCGTCGGCGCGGCCGAGGAAGACCAGGCCTTCGGGGTCGTTGCGCACGAGGTCGCCGCTGCGGTAGACGCGGGGTGAGGCGAGGGCGGGGTGGGCGCTGAACTTCTCGGCGTCCTTGGCGGGGTCGAGGTAGCGGGCGGTGCCGACGCCGGTGATGAGCAGTTCGCCGGTCTCGTACCAGGGCACGGGGTGGCCGGCCTGGTCGACGACGGCGATCTCCCAGCCGTCCAGGGGGGCGCCGATGCGCACGGGCTCGCCGGGGAGCAGGCGGGCGGCGGTGGCGACGACGGTGGCCTCGGTGGGGCCGTAGGTGTTCCAGAACTCGCGGCCTGCGGTGGCGAGGCGCTCGACGAGTTCGGCGGGGCAGGCTTCGCCGCCGACGATGATCAGGCGCACGGCGTCGAGGCATTCCTGCGGCCACAGGGCGAGCAGGGTGGGGACGGTGGAGATGGCGGTGATGCGGCGGTCCACGAGCCAGGGGCCGAGGTCGGTGCCGGCCTTGACGAGGGAGCGGGGGGCGGGGACGAGGCAGGCGCCGTGGCGCCAGGCCAGCCACATCTCCTCGCAGGAGGCGTCGAAGGCGACGGACAGGCCGGCCAGGACGCGGTCGCCGGGGCCGAGGGGCTGGGTCTGGAGGAAGAGGCGGGCCTCGGCGTCGACGAAGGCGGCGGCGGAGCGGTGGGTGACGGCGACGCCCTTGGGGCGGCCGGTGGTGCCGGAGGTGAAGATGATCCAGGCGTCGTCGGCGGGGGTGGGCCAGGCGGGGCGGCCCGAGGGGCGGGCGGCGGGCCCGGCGGCCAGGCGGGCTCCGGCGCCGATGACGGCGCAGACGGCGGCGTCCTGCCAGATCATCTCGGCGCGCTCGTCGGGGTCGTCGGCGTCCACGGGGACGTAGGCGGCGCCGCAGCGCAGGACGGCGAGGATGGCGATGTAGAGGTCGGCGGTGCCGGAGGGGACGCGGACGCCGACCCGGTCGCCGGTGCCGATGCCGTGGGCGGCGAGGCGTCCGGCGAGGGTGTCGACCTCGTGGAGCAGGGCGCGGTAGCCGAGGACGGTGTCGCCGGTGTCGAGCGCGGGCGCGTCGGGGTGCGCGTCGGCGGTGGCGGCGATGACGTCGAGCAGGCTGCGGGGGTGCGCGGGCTGGGCCACCGGCCAGCCGGCCGCGGGGCCCGGGTGCGGGCGGTGCAGCGTGCCTGGGCCGGCCGTGTCGTGGCGTGCGTCCATGGGGTGGGTTTCCTCGGCTCCGGTGGTACGGGGGGCGCGTACGGGCTGTGACGGCGGGTGGTGTGGTGTCGCCTGGTGGGACGCGCCCACTCACCATGACTCTGCGGGGAGTCCGCTGGATGCAGCGCAGGTGCGGTCAAAGGAAATTCTCATGATCTGCGCCGAATGGGTCCGCCGACGGAATGAATCGAATGTCGTTTCGGGTGTTTTCGATCGATTCCGCTGGTGAAGGGTAATCGCCGGACATCGGAGCGGCATGTCGGGAGGGGCGGGAGTGATGAACACCATGGCGTCCGGCACGGTACCGGTCGTGAGGGGCCTGCTACTGAATCGGGGGGTTTCGGTCGGATCATCACACCGATCGGGGGGCTTGTGGTGAACAGACCGTGGAGCGGGGGCGTCCTCGTCTGGTACGTGGCGTACGGGTCCAACCTGCACGCTGCCCGCCTCGCCTGCTACCTGAGCGGCGGGCGCCCGGACGGCGCGGCGCGCACCCACCCCGGCTGCCGCGACCGGCGCCCGCCGCGCCGGTCGGTGGCGACCGCACTGGCGGGCACGCTGTACTTCGCCGGGCGGTCACCGACCTGGGGCGGCGGCTCGGCCTTCTACGACCCGGCCTGCGAACCGTCGGCGCTCGGTGAAGTCCCGTGCCGCGCCTACCTGTTGACGGCCGGACAGTTCGCCGACATCGCCGCCCAGGAGATGCACCGCTCCCCCGGCACCGACCTCGACCTCACCCGGGTCCTCGCCGACGGCCACGCCGAACTCGGCCCGGGCCGCTACGAGACACTGCTGCACGTCGGCGACCTGGACGGGCACCCCCTGCTCACCTTCACCGCCCCCGACGGCGTAGCCGGCGCCGAACTCGCCGCCCCCTGCGCCCCCTACCTGCGCACCCTGGCCGCCGGGTTGGCCGAGTCCCACGCCTGGGGCCCCTGGCGCACCGCCGGCTACCTCGCCACCCGCCCCGGCGCCGCCGGGCACTGGACGGCGGCGGCGGTGGCGGCCCTGCCGGGGATCACTCCGATGGCGCAGCAGGAGGCAGCGCGCAAAGCCGTCTGACCCCCGCCGGCCCCGCCGCAGCCCTCCCCCGCCGCAGCCCTGCCCCGCCGCAGCGCGGCCGGGGCCGCCCGGCGGGGCGGCCGCTCCCCTGCGGCGGCCGTACCGTCGGGCGGCCCGGTCTGTCCCCCGGCCGCGCGTGCCCGGTCAGTTCAGGAACGGCGCGGGGCCGAAGCGGCCCCAGGCCACGAAGGCGGCCAGCAGGATGTAGAGCGCGTCCACCGCGACCAGCCCGTACTCCCGGCGCCGCAGCCGTACGACGGCGGCGCCCGCCATCAGCAGCACCAGGCCGACGGCCGCCAGCGGGACGAGCACCGGTGCGATGCCGAGCACGGCGGGCAGGACCAGCCCCGCCGCCGCCAGGACCTCCACCGCGCCGATGGCCTTCACCCCGCCCGCGCTTGCGCCCGCAGAAGTAGCGCGCGGCGGCGTGGAGCAGGAAGTCGGCCGGGCCGACTTCCTGCTCCGGGGCACGGGGCACGGATCGCCGGGCCGGACGCTAGCCCGGTCGGGCGCCGGTGTTGCGCCGCCCGAGTCGCCGGGCGCCGCCATCGGCAACCGGCACGCTCCTTCGGGCACGCATCGGATCCGACGCGGGAAGTCACCCCCGCCGACCGAAGCCAAACCCCCCACCCAAGGAAGCCGCCATGGCCCGCACCGCCCGCACCGCCCGCATGAAGCCCCTCGCCCTGACCGCCCTCGCCGTCCTCGGCATCCTGGCCGCAAGCACCGCGGCCGCCACCGCCGATGGCAAGCCCGCCGGCAGACCGGCCGACAAGCCCGCCGCGAAGCCGGCCGTCACCGTCCCGAACGACCCGGCCGCCGCCGACGCCTCGCTGCTGGCCGGGCACGTGCAGGTGGTCGGGGACTGGGTCGTCGTGGCCCCGGGCGGGAACGGGGTGGCCACCGTCACCTGTCCGTCCGGCGAGGTGCCCACCGGCGGCGGCGGCCAGACCAGCGCCTTCAAGATCTTCTTCACCGACTCCTACCCGAGCGGCAGCGCCTGGGTCGTACGCGGCACCAACACCAACACCGTCAGCGAGTCCATCCGCGCGACCGCCGTCTGCACGACCCCCTGACCCCCTGCCCCCGAGGGCGCCCATCCCCCGCCGGACCGGCCGAAAAGCCGGTCCGGCGGCGGCGTTTCCCCTGGACTTCCCTGTTCGATCAAGGAAACGCCGAACGGGGGCACGCTCGTGACCATCCGTCACCTCAACACCGCCGCCCGCGTCATAGGACGCCGAAACGCCCTGCGCCATCGGATCCAATCGCAGCGCACCGGGCTTCAGCCCGGTGGTGAACCGACTCCGAACCTGCTGTGACGTGCGGGGTTCGCTCCCTCCCGCGCTGTTGCTTCTCCTATGTCCTGGAGAACAAGCCGGACGCCGACACCCAGATCGTGGAGGACGCCTGCCTGATCGGCGCGGCCGGCGGCCAGGAGGCGTTCCAGAGCTGTTACCACCTCTTGCGCGACGACTACGTCCCCGCCGTCATCGCGGGGAACGCCTGCCGCAAGGCCGCGATGGAGTAGCCCCGGGGCGGCGGGAGCAGCAGCGCGGGAAGTCGGCCGGGCCGACTTCCCGCGCTTCGCCGCGCCTTGGGCAGCGGGCCCTCACGCGGGCACCGGGTCGGGGACGGCCTCGCGGTCGCGTGCCTCGTCGGCCAGGATGACGAACACACCGGGATCCACCTCGACGGACCGCGCCCTGATCCCGTCGTACAGGCCGGCCGGCCACCTGGTCGCCACGGACCACCGCACCGTGACGAGGTCGGCGGCGGTCAGGTCGGCGCCCGTCAGGTCGGCGCCCGTCAGGTCGACGCCGCGCAGGCGGGCGCGGGTCAGGTCGGCGGCGAGCAGGCAGGCGCCCGTCAGGTCGGCCCGGAGCAGCTCCGCGCGGGCCAGCACGGCACCGCACAGGTTGGCTCCGCGCAGGACGGCGTCCGCCAGGTCGGTACCGACGAGGTCGGCGCCGACCAGGACGGCGTCGGTGAGGTCGGCGCCGGCGAGGTCCGCGCCTCGCAGTACCGCGCCGCTCAGGTCGGCTCCCACCAGGCGGCCGTCGAGCAGGTAGGCGTGGCCCAGGTCGGCCTCCCGCAGGTCGGCGCCGCTCAGATCGGCCCCGAGCAGGCGGGCACGGAACAGGTAGGCGCAGCGCAGGTCGGCGCCGCGCAGATCGGCGCAGGCCAGTTTCGCCCCGCTCAGGGAGCTGCGGGACAGCTCGGCGCCGCGCAGGTCGGCGCCCTCCAGGTCCGCTCCCCGCCCGACCTTGCGGAACGGCTGGAAGGCCAGCGCCGCGCGCAGTGTGGCGCGAAAGCCTGGGCGTGGTGACACCGGCTCGGCGGGGCGGAAGGGCGGTTCGGTGCGGGCGAGGTAGCGCAGCACCCGGCGGGCGAAGGAGTCAGCGGGCATCGAAGGCGCCTTCCTCCGAAGCGGCTTTCGTCGGGGCGTCGGGCTCTGGCTCGTGTGCGGCGGAATGCTCCGGCGTGGCCCGGGGTGGTTGCGCCGCCGGTGTGCGCCGGGCGAGTTGCTCCAGGATCTTCGGGGCCGCGATGCCGACCGTGACCGCGCCGATGGCGCCGGCGATCTGCCCGGAGGCGGCGTACACGGCCGCCAGCGCCGTACCCACGGCGAGCCGGATCGCCACGGCCGCCAGGTACGGCGGCAGGTCGAGCCGGTCCCGGCGCTTCCACGGGAAGCCGCTCGCGGCGTGGATCGCGGTGTAGAGGTCCCAGCCCTCGATGAGGCCTGACCCGAGCAGCCCCCACAGGCCCGCCTGCCAGGTCGACATCCCGCCTCCTCACCCGCTGTGATCGGGCGGCCAGCCTGGCACCCGCCGGGGCGGGTGGGCAAAGCGCGATTGCGGGTGGCGCGGCGGGCCGGGATAATGCCGGGCCGGCCGCGCCAACTGCGGTTCTCACAGGGATGGTTGGCCCGGCGCGCGGGTGAACCAGCAGGCCAGCAGGAGGTTGGGGACCCAGCACAGCCATGCGATGACGGCGTACGAGGTGCGGAGGTCCAGGTGCGCCGCCTCGGCGGCGAGCAGGAGGAGCCGGAGCGTGACGGCGGCGAAGGTGAGCGCGAAGCTGCGGACCATCCAGCGGCGGTGGTCGGCCACCCGGCGGTGCAGGATCATCCGCAGCCCGGCGGCCCCGGTGACCAGCCAGGCCACGCCCAGGCAGGCGAACCCGAGCCGGGCGACCGCACCCCCGTAGGCGACGGGCGCCAGCAGTAGCGCGCCGATCCCGCCGACCACGCAGCCCAGCAGGTACGTGACGCCGATGCGCCGGTGCCAGCGCGGGCAGCGCCGGCGCAGGCGGGCGGAGAACTGCCAGGGTCCGACGGCCAGGGCGACGATCGCGCCGGATATGTGGACGCCGAGCGGCAGTTCGTGGCGCAGGTAGGTGTCGCGCTGCTCGGTGAAGAAGGCTGATGGGTCGAAGCTCGCGTACCGGGCGGCGAGCAGGACGATCAGCGTGGACAGAACGGTCATGACGGCCCAGCCGGCCCGTGAGATGCGCATGCCTCCGAGTGTCGGGCGCGCCACCCCGGGCCGGCATCGGGGTCAACCCCGAGAAGGACCCTCATATCCCTTGCAGATCACGGGTGTTGACCGGTCAGGCGTGCGGCGCCCAGAAGGAGACGAGGCGCCCGACGCCGTGCTCGACGGCCTTCCAGGACCCGGTGAACGTCAGGACGGCGATGGCGGCCGTCGGAAAGCCGGAGCGGTTCATCCGGGCCAGCGCGTCGCCCTCGGACTCGCCGGCCAGGGCGTCGGCCAGCGCGTGCATGCCCGGGTTGTGGCCGACCACCACGACGTCGGCGACCTCGTCGGAGACCTCGTTGAGGACGGCGATCAGCTCGCCGAGGCTCGCGTCGTAGAGGCGCTCGTCGTAGACCGTCCTGGGCTTGGACGGCAGCTCGGGGACCATCAGCTTCCAGGTCTCGCGGGTGCGCGCGGAGGTCGAGACGAGTGCGAGGTCGGGGGTGATGCCGCTGCCTGCGAGCCGGCGGCCGGCGACCGGTGCGTCCTTGCGCCCCCGCTCGGCGAGGGGGCGCTCGTGGTCGTCCACGTCGGGCCAATCGGACTTGGCGTGGCGCACCAGGACGATCCGGCGTGCCGGCTCTGCGGACATCGGCTTCTCCTCTTCCCGCACGGGGCGGGCGCTTCATGTGGTCGGTCGCCGGTTCAGGAAACACCGGAGCCCCGCAACGCCCCTGTGTCGAACGCGCGTTGGCCGGGATTTGCCGACGATGTTCACTCTTGGGAGTGAAGATCACGCGGGGGTTTCGGCCACCTCGCATCTTCGAGCCCAGGGCGCCCCGGACGGCAGCGACCGCATCTACCAGCGCACCGGCCCGCTGACGGCGGAGGAGAAGCGGCGCTGCGCGGAGGGGACGCCGTCGGCGTGAGCGGCCCTCGGCACGTCGGCGGGGCCGTCCGGCGGGTGTGCCGGGCGGCCCCGTCTGCCGTTGTCAGTGGGTGCGTTGGCCGTGCAGGAGGACGGGCAGGGTGCGGTTGGCGAGGGCTTCGGCGGCGCGGGCGGCCTGGGAGGGGGCCATGTGGTTCGGCAGCTCGTGGGCGGGGACGAAGCGGGCGCCGAGCAGGCCGCTGTACTTCTGCGCCGGGACGGTGAGGCGGGTGGTGTCGGGGACGGTGCCGCCGTCGAAGACCAGGTTGAGGCGCTCCAGGTGGCGGTCGGCGGGGGTGTAGTCGATGGCGAGGACGTGGGTGAGGCGCAGGTTGAGGCCGGTCTCGGCGTGCAGGTGCCGGGCGGCGGCGGCCTGCGGGGGCTCGTTGGTCTTGGCGGCGCCGCCGGGCAGGATGAGGCCGTCCATGTAGTCGGGGTCGACGAGCAGGACGTCGCCGCTCTGGTTGCGGACGAGGACGAGGCAGCCGAGCCGGCAGACGGGCGGCTTGGCGAGCAGGCGGGGGTCGCGCATCAAGGGGGGGTTCTACTTTCTCAGGGCGGTACGGAGGATGACGGCGAGGCAGGCCCACCAGGTGAGGCGGGCGAGGAGGTCAGTCGTCATGGGTGAGGCGCTCGTAGCGCAGGCCCTTGCGGAGCAGGTCGACGATGCGCAGGAGGTCGAGGGGGCGGGCCGGGCCGAGGTCGATCAGGTAGTTGCCGGTCCGGCGCCCGTACTCCCAGTCGACTTCGAGGGACGGCAGTTTGGCGCCGGCCAGGGCGAGGACGGTCGTCAGGTCGTCCAGCACCGAGGCGGCCTGGCGCCGCTGCTCGGCGGTGGCCCGGGAGAGCATCGAGGACATCACCGCTCCCCGGGCCGCTTGTGGACCTCGAACACCTTCCAGGCACTGTAGGCGTCCCCGAAGAAGGTGAACTCCTTCAGCTCCCCGGTCGGTTCACGCAGCCAGTCGCCGGTGATCTCGTTGCGGACCCGGTAGCGCTGGGCCTTGGGGTCGAAGCGCACCCCGTAGCCGTGGGGGGAGTGGGGAACCTGGTCATGGGTCATGGGAAGGGAACCCTCTGCGATCGGAGTTTCACGTTCTGTGTGCATGGTGGCGCAGTGCCGCCTACGATCGGAAGCGGCTTGCTACTTGCCTACGGGCTCGTCAGAAGTTGAGGACCGCCATGAACAAGAAGAAGATTGACCCGGAGTCCAGCCCCTGGGCGCCCTTCGGAATCCAACTTCGCAAGTTCCGAGAGGCCAAGGGCATGCGCCAGGAGGAGCTGGCTCCGCTCCTTGAGTGCTCCCCCTCGCACCTCTCGTACGTCGAACTTGCGCACCGGCCGCCGAAGCGGAAGCTCGCCGAACTGGCGGACGAGGCGCTCGACACCGACGGCACCATGCTGCTGATGTGGTTTCAGCTGAAGAACGCGGCGATCCTGGAGGGCTTCCCGGAGTACGCCCGCTACGAGGCCCTCGCGGAGCAGATCAGGATCTTCGAGAACGATTTCATCAACGGACTTCTACAGACCCGGGCGTATGCGACCGCGCTCCAGATGGGTGCCGTCAGGCAAGGGATTTCAACCCAGACGCTGGCCGAGGCACGCATCGAGTTCAGGCTTGCCCGCCAGAAGATCCTGGAGCGGACTTCCCCTCCACTCCTGCATGTGGTGTTGGACGAGAGCTGCCTCAGGAAGTTCGTCGGTGGACGCGATGTCATGATCGAACAACTGCTCCACCTTGAGCAGTTGTCCACTCGCCCCAACGTAGTCATCCAGGTGGCGCCGTTCTCCCTGGGCGAGAACCGACCGCTCACACACATGGCGGCTTTCCTTACCATGCCAAACCGCAAGGTTCTCGCCTATGGCGAGGTTGAGCAGCGCGGCTACATCGATCGCGATACCAAGTCGGTTGCCGCACTGACCAAGAGCTACGATCGACTTGCGGTCGAGGCCCTTGGCCAAGCCGAATCGCTAGCTTTCATCCGTGCGGTAAGGAGGGACCTGGAGTGGATGTCGACCTGACCGACGCTTCCTGGCGGAAGAGTTCGCACAGCGGCACAAACGGCGGCCAGTGCATCGAGGTCGCCGACGGCTTCGCCGCCGTCACGCCCGTACGCGACTCCAAGGACCCCTCCGGCCCGGCCCTCCTCTTCTCCCCCACCGCCTGGCAGTCCTTCATCACCGCTGTCCGCACAGGCGAGTTCGGCACCGCCTGAGCCGGGACAGCGTTGCAGTCCGGTGACACGGAGGGCGCTATTCCGTCGACTGTTCGCACTAGGTTCGATCGTGCACGCCGCGCACTGCGCGTGCGCTCACCCGTCCTTGTGCTCAGGAGACTCCGCATGCCCCTCGTGACGACCCGCCTGGCCGGCAGCGTCCTGGCCGCCGCCCTGCTCATCCCCGCCGCGACGGCCTGCTCCTCCTCGTCCTCCTCCGACGCGCACGCCACCAGCGCGGTCACCACGCCCGCCGCGCCGCCCGCGGCCACCGCACCGCCCGCCACCGCACCGACCACGCCTGCCGCACCCGCGACCACTCCGCCGCCCGCCGCCAAGCCGTCCTCGCCCGCCACGCCCAAGGCCACCACGGGCAAGGGGCGCAGCCAGTCGCTGGTGGACGGCAGTACGGCGGAGGTCCAGGCGGTCGGGAACCAGAACTACAGCGCCAAGATCGTCAACAAGGGCTCCGTCCTCGCCACGCTGGAAACCCACGACACCGACGCCGGGCTGGACGGCAACGGCATGTTCGTCGTGCTTTCGATGGACGGGACGGTCCACTCGTGGATGGGCGGCGAGCACCAGGGGCCGGGCACGTTCCAGCTCGCGGGCGGCTGGACGGCCAAGGTCACCAAGGTCGGCGAACTCCACTACCGCGCACAGGTCCTGGGCAACGACAACGCGGTGATGGGCACGCTGGAGGCGGACCAGCACGACGCCGGTGCCGTCGCCAACGGCGTCTACATCGTGCTCTCCACCGGCGGCGAGATCAGCTCCCACATGTGAACGACGGGGCCGGGGCAATAGGGGACGGGGGTCCGCTGATCGCGGCGGTGCGCAGCGGGGACGAGGACGCGGTGCGGCTGCTGCTGGAGGACGGCGCGGATCCCGAGGCCGTCGACGGGCAGGGCGCCTCCGCTCTCTGCCTGGCCGTCGCCGCCTTCCACTCCTCGATCGCCGGCTACCTGGTGGAGGCCGACGCGGACGCGCTGCGCCGGCTGCCGGGCGGGAGCACGCCGGTGCTGCGGGCGGTGGACAGCGGCTCGGTCGCTCTCGTCCTTGAGGTGCTGGGTGAGAGGGCCCTTCCCGACGGGTCGTGCGGATCACGCCGTGGGCGCCGCCGTGACCGCCCGCCGCCGGGCAGCGTGAACTCCCAGTCCTGGGTGCCGTTGGTCTGAGCGGGACGTGGGCCCCGCCGGTTGCCCGATGCGGCTCAGCTGCGGGTGAAGGTGCCCAGGCCCTCGTGGTCGAGTTGCTCGACCACCGCCTTGGTGGCCCGCCCGTCGGCGCCCACGGTGAACGTCACCCCGGACAGGCCGGCCGCGTTCTCCCCCCTGGTTTGGAAGCTGAACACGTCGCCGGCGTAGTGCCGCAGCGGGAACTGCAGGTTGTCCGGGCCCAGGCTCATCGTCAGCCCGCCGGCCCCGGCGGTGACCGTCAGCGGGCCGTAGTAGCCGTTGGCGTAGGTGCCCACGTAGGCGGCGTCCGGCCCGGCGGGGGCGGCGCCGGCCGGGGGCTTGGTGTAGTCGGTCGGAGAGACGGGGGGTTCGGCGGCGGCGGGGACGACCTTGCCGAGGAAGGTGAGCCAGTCGACGCTCTCGTGGCCTTCCTGGGCGAGGTCGAAGAACTCCTCGGCGACCGCCTCCGGCAGGCCGGTGGGCTGGCCGTTGGTCAGCACGACGATGCCGAGCTGCTCGGAGGGCAGCAGGGTGACGGTGGTGGAGGCGCCCAGGTCGAAGGCGCCGGAGTGGTTGAGCCGCAGCCGGCCGTGGGAGTCCTGGTTGACGTTCCACCCCAGGCCGTAGAAGGAGGAGTTGCCGGCGGGCGCGGCGGGCGGGTTGGAGACGATGTGCGGCACTCTGGTCTCGTTCAGGGCCGCCGCGTCGACGACCTGCCGGCCCTCGAAGGTGCCGTCGGCGAGCTGCAGGCGCATCCAGCGGGCGAGGTCCTGCGCGGTGGAGCTGACCCCGCCGGCCGGGGACTGCGGGTCGGGGTTCTCGGTGGTGGAGACCTGCCAGCCGCCGGCGCCCCGCACGTGCGGGACGGCCTTGTTCGCCGCGTTGTCGTAGGCGGAGCGCAGCGAGCTCGTGGAGGCCATGCCGAGGGGCTGGTAGAGGGTGGCGGCGGCCAGGTCCTCCCAGCTCGTGCCCTTGGCCTTGGCGACGGCGACGGCGGCTTCGGTGAGGCCGTAGTTGGTGTAGGCGTAGGTGGCGCGGAAGGGGGCGAGGGGCTGGTCGCGCAGGTGCTGGAGGATGTAGTCGCGCTGGTAGCCGAGGTCTCCGAGGAGGTCGCCGGCGTGGTCGGGCAGGCCGCTGCGGTGGGAGAAGAGGTCGGCGATCGTGACGTGGCCGCTCACCCAGGGGTCGGCGAGGGCGAAGCCCGGGTCGTGGGCGGAGACCGGGTCGTCCCATTTCACGGTCTTCTGGCCGACGGCTGCGGCGACGATCGTGGAGGCGATCGGCTTGGAGACGGAGGCGAGTTGGAAGACGGTGTCGGGGGTGACGGTGTCCGGCCGGCCGAGTTCGCGCACGCCGAAGCCCTTGGCGTGGACGACCTTGTCCTTGTAGACGACGGCGAGGGCCAGGCCGGGCACGCCGGTCCTGCGCATGGCGTCCTGGACGTAGCCGTCGATCCGGTCGACGGCGGAGGTGACCTGCTGCTCGGTCAGCTGGGGCGGGGGCTGCCGGGGCGGCGCGGTGGCCGGGGCGGAGGCCGGGGCGGTGGAGGGGCTGCTGGGCGGGGCCTCGGGGTCGCCGACGGTCCCGGAGGTGCACCCGGCGAGCAGCGGGCCGCTCAGCAGCAGGCCGGCCAGCAGGGGCGCGGCGGCGCGGCGGGCTGTGCCGTGGTGGTGCATCTGGGGTCCTCCCTCGTCCGGGCGGCGTGGCCGTCCGCCTCACGGCGCGAGTATTCGACGGCCCCCGGCGGGCCCGGCGGGCGCCGCGCGCCGGGCCCGGTGCAATCACCCGTCCGGCGGCGGGGGCGTTGCGGGCAGGGGCGTCCGGCGGGGGCGATTTCGGATCGGGCTTGACCCGACCGGATGCGAGCGCCGGGGGTCAGCGAGCGGGGGGCGGCTGGAGCGGGACACCTGGATCCTGCTGCAGGCGCTGGACCCGGAGGCAATGCGGCAGGGGGTGGCGGACAAGAACGCGAGCTTCGAGGACCCCGAGCGCCAAGCAGTGCCGGGCGGCCGCGGGGCCGCGCCGGGCGTGAACGGGACGTCGGCCGGGCCGACTTCCCGCCCGGGCCGTCCGTTCCCGCACGCCGAACGTGACCTGACTGATACGTTCCGCCACATGGACTTCACCGGCATCGCGCACTCGTTCGTCCAGCACTACTACACCACCTTCGACGGCGGCACCTCCGTCCGCGCCAACCTGGCCGCCCTCTACCGGCCCGAGTCGATGCTCACCTGGGAGAGCGCCCAGCTCCAGGGGCAGCAGAACATCATCGCCCAGCTGACCAAGGCCGAACTGGCCGTCGTCAAGCACCAGGTGCAGAGCAGCGACGCCCAGCCCGCGCCCGGTGGCGGCGTCCTGGTCCTGGTGACCGGCTCGCTGGCCGTCGACAACGCCTACGACAAGCCCATGACGTTCACCGAGACGTTCAACCTGCAGCCGATCCCCGGCCAGGCCGGCGGCTTCTTCGTCTACAACCAGGTCTTCCGCCTCATCTTCGGCTAACAGGCGCCTTGGTGCTGCGGCTGCGCGAACTGGCCGACGGCGACGCCGAGTCGGTGCGCCGGATCCACGGCGGCGAGGGCGTCGCGGACCTGTGGTTCGGTGCGATGACCGGCGCCCAGGCCCGCGCCTACGTCCGCGAGGCCGCCTCCTGCCCCGCGCTGCTGGTGCGCGGGATCGAGGTGGACGGGGACCTGCTGGGCGTCGTCCGGCTGGAGCGGCCCGCCGCCCGGCTCAGCTACCTGGTGCGCGAGGACGCCCGGGGCAACGGCCACGCCACCGCCGCCGTACGGGAGTTCCTCGCCCTTCAGCAGTGCCCGGCGCGGGTGGTCGCCGAGCACCGGGCGGCGAACACGGCCTCCGGGCGGGTCCTCGCCAAGGCCGGCTTCGTGCCGGTCCGTACGGCGGGCGGGTTCGTCCACTACGCGTACCGGCGGCGGCCGGTGGGCACCCTCCCGCACCACGAGTGCGTGAACCAGCTCGGCCCGGGGGGCCGTTGAGCGGATCGGGGCGCGGGGTGCGCCCCGATCCGCTACCCCTGGAGGACTCCCGTGCCCGCTGCCACCCGCTCCGTCCGGGCCGCCGGCCTGCTGCTCACCGCCGGCCTGGTCTCCGCCGTCGGCCTCGCCGCCGCCACCGCCGCCCAGGCCTCCGGCCCCTCGAACGGGTCGCCCGCCCGGCCGCTGCCCGCGGCCACCGCCACCGCCAACTTCTCGCTCTGCTCCGGCGGCAACTACCCGTCGTACGTGGTGTTCGAGAACCGCCACATGGCGACCCGGATCGCCATGCCGGGTGACTGCGTCCAGCTCTCCCTGACCGGCCAGAGCCGCGAGAAGATCACGATCTACGGGATCCGCCCGAACGGCCAGGAGTTCAAGATCTCCACCGACACCTTCGACGACGCCGTCGGCGAGCACATCCGCACCCTCCGCACCCCGGACGACAACGACTGGACCACGTTCTAACCGCCGCCCGCCCTCCCGCCCTCCCTCCCGTCGAGAACGAGAAAGGCCCCCGGCCACCCGGGGGAACCACAGGTCCGTGCGCGAAGTCATCTCCGGCTTGACATCCTCCTCGTCCTAAAGGACGGGGATTCCTCCCGCGCCTGCGGCACGGACGCCCGTGGTCCGCTGGTCGCCGAGGTGGGTTCCCCGTTCGACGGGCTGTGCCCGGCGTGGGATCGCCACACCAGGTCTTGCCGGCCCTCCAGGGGCGTTTAGCCTGTCCGCCTGCCCGGCGGCCAGGATGTTGCGAGCAGCATTGAGGTCACGGTCATGCAGCACGCCACACGTGCCGCAGGTCCACGCGCGGACCGCGAGGGGCTTGGGCCCGTCGCGGTGTCCGCACTCCGAACAGAGCTGGGAGGACGGGAACGCGCGGTGCACGATGCCGATGTACCGTCCGTACCGGGCGGCCTTCTCCTCCAGCAGTCGCCGGAAGGTGGACCATCCGGCGTCGTGAACGGACTTGGCCAGGCGGCCACGGCCGAGGCCGCGCACGTTCAGATCCTCCAGGTAGACGGCTTGATTCTCGCCGATCAACTTGGTGGTCTGCTTGTGCAGCCAGTCCCTGCGGGTGTCGGCCACCTTGGCGTGCGCCTTGGCGACCTTCGCTCGGGCCTTGGCCCGGTTCTTCGATCCCTTGGCCTTGCGGGAGAGTTCCCGCTGTGCGGCCTTGAGCTTCTTCTCCGCCTTGCGGAGGAAGCGAGGGTTGTCGATCACGCTGCCGTCGGAGAGGACGGCGTAGGTGGTCAGGCCGAGGTCGATGCCGATCTCGGCATCGACCTCGGGCAGGGGATCGGGCTCCACCTCCACCACGAAACTGGCGTGGTACCGCCCGGACGGGTCCAGAACGATCGTCACGGACGACGGATCGGCCGGCAGGGCACGCGACCACTTCACCCGCACATCGCCGATCCTCGCCAGGTTCAGCTTCCCGTTGCCCCGGATGCGGAACCCGTTGCGGGTGAACCGCAGCGACTGCCGGGCATCACGCTTCGACTTGAACCGTGGCAAGCCGACCGGGCGTCCCTGCCGCTTGCCGGACAGCGAGTCGAAGAAGTTCCGGTACGCCGTGTCCAGGTCCCGGAGGGACTGGATCAGCGGGTCCACCCCGACCGAGGCGAGCCACGCCCGCTCGGCGGTCCTCTTCGCCGCCGTGATGACCTGCTTCTGCAAGTCCGTGGACTTCGGGTACGGCAGACCGCCCTTGCGGGCTTCCTTCCGCACCGCCAGAGCGTCGTTGTACACCACCCGCGCACACCCGAACGTCCGGGCCAGCGAAGCACGCTGACCCGCCGTCGGATAGACGCGATAGGAGTACCGAAGATGCACGAGAGCAACCTACCGACAGGCACTGACAACGGCCCACGTCCGAGCCTCCGAAGATCACTCCGCCGCTTCGCGGCTCCGAGCCAAGGCCCCATTCCTCCCCGGCCTGAACGCCGGGGCATCCTGGGAGATCAAAGGTGAACTCCGAAGCCCCGCAGTCCCCGATGCCCGCAACACCCGCAATGCCCGCGACACCCCCGGCGCCTCCTCGGATCAACCGCAGGAGGCTGCTGCTGAGCGCCGCGGGCGGCCTCGGCGCGCTCGCGGTCTGCGGCGGGGCCGGCTGGTGGGCGCGCCGGGACACCGCGCGCGGCCCCCGGCTGTGGGGCTCGGCCGCCCTGGGCGGGCGGGTCGTCCTGCCCGCCGGGGCGCGGCAGGGGCTGTACGCCTCGGGGTACGACGGCAGCGTGCGCGCGATCGACCCGGGCAGCGGCGCGGTGCTGTGGAGCCGGGAGATCGGCGCTGCCGACCCGGACGGCGGCTCGCCCGGGTGGCAGCTGGCCGACTCCGGCGGGTGGCCGCTGGCCTCGGGGGACGGCGTGGTGTGCGTGGTCTCCCAGGCCCGCGTCCAGGCCCGCGTCCAGGTCCTGGACGCGGCCTCGGGAGACCTGCGGTGGGAGGTGGCGCTGCCGGACTGGGCCCCGTCCGCGTGGCAGCAGGACCCGGCCGTCGGCGGTGGCGGCGTGTACACGGTGCACGGGAGTTCGCTGCACTGCCACGACACGGCCGACGGTGCGCTGCGCTGGAGCAGCGACCCGGGCGTCTCGGGGCGGCTGGCGCTGGCCGGTGACACCGTGTTCGCCGCCGGCGAGCGGTCCGGGCTGCTGGCGTTCGACGCGCGCGGCGGTGAGCGGCGCTGGGCGCAGGCGGCCGTCGGGCGCGCCAACGGCGCTCCCGTCGTCGAGCGGGGCGTGGTGTACGTCGCGCAGTCCGGTGAGGGGCCGGGCAGTGCGACGGTCTTCGCCCTGGACGCGGCCAGTGGCCAGGTGCTGTGGCGGCGCGGGCGGATGGACGTGCCGCAGGGCCCGCTGTCGGCCGCCGACCGGACGCTGTGCCTGCTCAGCGGCGCCCGGCTGACGGCGCTGGACGCGGCCACCGGCGAGACGCGCTGGACGGCGGCCGTGCCGGTGGGCCTGGGGCGCGGGACGGGTTCGATGACGGCCGCGGACGGCACCGCCTACGTGGGGACGAACGACGACCGGCTGTTCGCCTTCGACCTGGCGACGGGCCGGCTGCGCTGGCAGGACGAGCCGGAGCACCTGGACGCGGCCGGCGAGTACACCAGGGTCTTCCTGGCGGCCGCCGGCTCGGCCGTCTTCCGCGGCAGCCGCACGGGCCTGCACGCGCTGGGGGCGCTGCCGTCCGCCTGAGGTGTTCCGGCCCCGGCTCCTGTGGTGTGAAGCGGCCCGGGGCGCCCCGGGCCGGGGTCGCCGACCGGGCGCCACCCCGACCGCCACGGCGACAGCGGCGCGGACTTCGACGTCACCCGCCCGGTCAAGGACCACCTCGCCTTCGGGCACGGCCCGCACGTCTGCATCGGCGCGCCGCCGGCCCGCCTGGAGGGGCAGAGCGCGCTGCGCAAGCTCTTCGAGCGCTTCCCGGGCCTCGCGCTCGTCCCGGGCGCCCAGCTGCACCCGGTCGAGTCGCTGATCACCAACGGGCACCGCGCCCTGCCGGTGCTGCTCGGCCAGGCCCGGCACGCCGACCAGGGCCGGCCGTACGGCGGTACGGCCGTGGGCGCCCCACGCGGCGCAGTGCGGCGGGCCCGGGGCGGGGCGTGCGTGTGAGCAATGGCCGAGGGCGGGGGCCGTACGCACGGCCGGCGCGGGGGCCGGGTGAGGCGCGCCGGGCGGCTCGCGGCAAGCAGGCGCGCCCCTGTCAGATGTCAGGGACCGCCGCGGGGGCGGCGTTCCTAGGCTGACGGGCACCGGTCCGGCCGATCGCCGGGCCCCGCACCAGCCAAGGGAGTACCACCCCATGCGCAGGATCTCGCACGCCATCGCCGCCCTCGGCCTCGCCACCGCCGCCCTGAGCGCGATGGGTACCGGCAGTGCCGGCGCCGCGGACGGCTCCTGGGCGAACTGCCCGTCCGGCGCGGTCTGCGTCTACCCGCAGAACCAGGACCCGGCCGTCTCGCCGACCGACGTCTACTGGACGTACGGCGCCCACAACCTGAGCAACCAGTCCGGCAACCACTGGGTCCTCAACAACCAGACCGGCGGCGCGCACGCGCACCTGTGCCGCGGTTCGGGCGGCGCGTCCTGCGTCTACGACATCCCGGCCCCGAGCGGCGTCTACTACGACCTGGGGCCGATCAACTCGATCACGCTCGACCGTCCCTGACGGTCCTTCATGTCCGCGTGTGGCGCGCGGGCGCGAGCCGGGGGGTGCCTGCCGCACGGGGGGCGGCGGGCACTCCCCCTCTCCGTCTTGACGTGCCCCTGACCTGTGCCCGGCCCGCCGGTCAAACTCTTGAACGGCGGGCTCCGCCGTGAACCCGGCCGCCGTGGCGCCGAGCTGTCCCCCTCGGGTCCGGCCCTCGGGATCCCCCGCGCGCCAACCGTTCACAAAGATAACGAATAGAGGCATATTCCGGCCTGCTTGGATTTACTTATTGACGTCATGCGCGCGCTCAGGTTTAACTCCCCACACCCAGCCGCAGAGTCGCGGCGACGTCAGGGAGAGGCACCCCCACACATGAACGCCACGATGCGTCGCGCCGTCATCGCCACCACCGGCATATCGCTGGCCCTGTCCATGGCCGCCTGCGGGAAGGCCGGCGCCGACAAGAAGGACAGCGCCGCCGCCGGAGACACCAAGTCCATCGGCCTGCTGCTGCCCGAGAACGCCTCCTCCACCCGCTACGAGTCCTTCGACCGCCCGTTCATCGAGGCCAAGGTCAAGGCCCTGTGCGCGGACTGCAAGGTGCTCTACAGCAACGCCGAGGGCAGCGCCGCCAAGCAGAAGCAGCAGTTCGACACCCTCATCGCCCAGGGCGTGAAGGTGATCGTCCTGGACGCCTTCGACGCCAAGTCCACCCAGTCCTGGGTGCAGGAAGCGGCCGCCAAGGGCGTCAAGGTCGTCGCGT
The DNA here is from genome assembly GCF_000716875.1 of Streptomyces novaecaesareae. Taxonomy (GTDB): domain Bacteria; phylum Actinomycetota; class Actinomycetes; order Streptomycetales; family Streptomycetaceae; genus Kitasatospora; species Kitasatospora novaecaesareae. The sequence continues at coordinate 54,999 of NZ_JNWQ01000040.1, forward strand.
ACGACCGCCTGGCCACCGGCCCGGTCTCCGCCTACGTCTCCTTCGACAACGAGAAGGTCGGCGAGCTCCAGGGCCAGGCGCTGCTGGACGCGCTCGGCGCCAAGGCCGCCGACTCCGACATCGTCATGATCAACGGTGACGAGGCCGACCCCAACGCCGCCCAGTTCAAGTCCGGCGCCCACAAGGCCCTCGACGGCAAGGTCCGCAAGGTCGTCTACGAGCAGTCCGGTGAGTGGAAGCCCACCGTCGCCGGCCAGAAGATCGGCGCCGCGATCACCCAGTTCGGCAAGACCGGCTTCCAGGCCGTCTACTCCGCCAACGACGGCATGGCCGGCGCCATCATCACCCAGCTCAAGGGCGCCGGCATCACCGTGCCGGTCGGCGGCCAGGACGCCGGGCTCGACGCCGTCCAGCGCATCGTCGCCGGCGACCAGGCCTACACCATCTACAAGGCCTACAAGCCGCTCGCCGACAACGCCGCCGAGCTGGCCGTCGACCTCCTCCAGGGCAAGGACGTCAAGACCGTCGCGTCCTCCACCGTCGACAGCGCCACCGACAAGGGCATCCCCGCCAAGCTGCTGGAGCCCAAGGTCGTCACCAAGGCGAACATCAACGACACGGTCATCGCCGACGGCCTCTACAAGGCCGCCGACATCTGCACCGCCGACTTCGCCGCCGCCTGCACCACCGCCGGCATCAAGTAGGCCCCGCAGCACCGGCCCCGCGCGCACCCGTGTGCGCGGGGCCGGTCCTGCGCACACCCACCCCACCCCACCCCGCACAACCCCGCAGGAGATGGTTCACGTGACAGGCGCACCCGTACTGGCGCTGCGCGAGGTCTCCAAGCGCTTCGGAGCCGTCCAGGCGCTCACCGACGTCGACCTCGACGTCCACGCCGGCGAAGTCGTCGCGCTCGTCGGCGACAACGGCGCCGGCAAGTCCACCCTGGTCAAGACGATCGCAGGCGTCCACCCGATCGACGAGGGCACCATCAGCTGGGAGGGCCGCCCGGTGCGCATCGAGCGCCCCCAGGACGCCCAGGCCCTCGGCGTCGCCACCGTCTACCAGGACCTCGCGCTGTGCGACAACCTCGACGTCGTCGCCAACCTCTTCCTCGGCCGCGAACTGCGCCGCCACGGCACGCTCGACGAGGTCGCCATGGAACGGCGCGCCAAGGAACTGCTGGACACCCTCTCGATCCGCATCCCCAGCGTCCGGATCCCCATCGCCGCCCTGTCCGGCGGCCAGCGCCAGGTCGTCGCCATCGCCCGCGCCCTGGTCGGCGACCCCAAGATCGTCATCCTGGACGAGCCCACCGCCGCCCTCGGCGTCGAGCAGACCGCCCAGGTCCTCGACCTCGTCGAGCGCCTGCGCGAACGCGGCCTGGGCGTGATCCTGATCAGCCACAACATGGCGGACGTCAAGGCCGTCGCCGACACCGTCGCCGTCCTGCGCCTGGGCCGCAACAACGGGGTCTTCCCGGTCGCCGACACCTCGCACGAGGAGATCATCTCCGCCATCACCGGCGCCACCGACAACGCCGTCACGCGGCGCCAGGCACGCATCGCGGAGGAAGCGAAGTGAGCACCAGCCAGACCACCCCCACCCCGGCCGACGCAGCGGCCGACGCAGCGGCCCCCGCCGCGAGCGCCGCCGACCCCCGCCTGCTGGTGCGCCGCCAGGGCCTGGGCGGCTACGCCGAGGAGTTCCGCCGCAGGATCAAGAGCGGCGACCTCGGCTCACTGCCCGTCGTCATCGGCCTCGTCCTCATCGCGGTCATCTTCCAGAGCGTCACCGGCCACTTCCTGCAGGCCGACAACCTCACCAACATCACCAAGTGGATCGCCGGCCCCGGCCTGATCGCGGTCGGCGTCGTCTTCGTCCTGCTGCTGGGCGAGATCGACCTCTCGCTGGGCTCCGTCGCCGGCGTCAGCGCCGCCGTCACCTCCGTCCTGGCCGTACGCGAAGGCCTCAACGAGGGCCTGGCCATCCTGCTGGCCCTCGCCGCCGCCGTCGCCCTGGGCGCCCTGCACGGCTTCTTCTTCGCCAGGATCGGCGTGCCCGCCTTCGTCGTCACCCTCGCCGGCATGCTCGCCTGGAGCGGCCTGCAGGACTACGTGCTCGGCAAGCTCGGCACCGTCAACAACATCAACGACGGCATCGTCGCCAACCTGGACACCTACTTCCTCGGCGACGGCGACGTCCTCTACGCCTGGCTCCTCGCCGTCCTGGCCGTCGCCGCCTTCCTCACCGCCCAGCTCCTGGACGCCCGCCGCCGCACCGCCGCCGGCCTGCCCGCGCGCAGCACCGGCGAGATCGCCCTGCGCACCGGCGCCCTCGCCGTCCTCGCCCTGACCGGCGCCTACATGCTCAACCAGGACCGCGGCCTGCCGCTGCCCCTGGTGGTGCTGCTCGGCGTCGTCGTCCTCACCGACTTCGTGCTGCGCCGCACCTCCTACGGCCGGCAGATCTTCGCGGTCGGCGGCGGCGTGGAGGCCGCCCGCCGCGCCGGCATCAACGTCGCCCGGGTGCGGATCTCCGTGTTCATGCTCTCCGCGCTGCTCGCCGGGCTCGGCGGCCTGTTCATCGCCTCCCAGCAGGGCTCGGCCGACAAGCAGCTCGGCAGCGGCAACGTGCTGATGAGCGCGATCGCGGCGGCCGTCATCGGCGGCACCAGCCTCTTCGGCGGGCGCGGCAAGACCTGGTCGGCGCTGCTGGGCATCCTGGTCATCCAGTCCATCACCACCGGCCTGGACATGGTCCACGCCGCCCAGGCCATCCAGTACATGATCACCGGCGCCGTCCTGCTCGCCGCCGTCGTCCTCGACTCCCTCACCCGCCGCACCCGCACCGCCGGGCGCAGCTAGCCAGCGGGAACACACGCAGGACCCGTGCCCCGCCGTCTCGACGAGACGGCGGGGCACAGTCGTTGGCGGGCCCGGGTTGCCCGCCCCGGCAACGGCACGCGCTTGGGCCCCGCCGGGATCGCCACCCGGCGCCCCGCCGCATCGCGGGGCGCCGGGCACTGGAACGCACGTCGTCCCCACTCCCCCACCAACCCCGGCGCGCGGGAAGTCGGCGGGGTCGACTTCCTGTGCACAGCCGGGTGTTGATCAGGTGCGGGCGGCCTTCCTCGCGTGGTCGCGGCAGCGCAGGAGGGCGAACTTGATGCGGGTGTCCGGGTTGGGCGCGGTGGCGAGGAGTTCGCCGGCGGTGACGAGGGCGGTCCAGTAGCGGGCGGGGTCACCGGTGCGGGGCATGGGGTGGGCGGCGGTGAGGGAAAGGTAGGCGACGGTCAGGTTGCCGGTGGTGAACCAGCGGTCCAGGCCGTGCCGGTGGCCGGGGCGGATGCCGCCCATGGCGTCGACGGCGACCAGGAAGAGGTCGACGACGGCGAGTTCGGTGGGGGTGAGGGGCTTGGGGACGTCGAAGACACCGAGGGCTTCGAGGAGTTCCCCGGTGTCGGCCTCGGAGTTCGGCCGGGGGTTGGCGAGCAGGACGTCGTAAATGTCGTCCAGGCGGCGGGCGGTCTCG
>NZ_JNWQ01000041.1 GCF_000716875.1 Streptomyces novaecaesareae
GAAACGCTCCCTCAAGTCCGAAAGATCATCGCGTCCAACGGCCACGGTCCTCGCAACTCCCATAGATCGCGGGTGTTGCGAGGACCGTTAGAACCCAAGAAACCGAGCGGACCGGCGGGGGCCTTCGTCACGTCCGGGCGCAGCCCGGGTGCACGTACGGGCGCAGCCCGGCGGCACCTACGGGCTCAGCCCAGGTGGGTGCGCACGGCCTCGGCCAGCCGCTGCGCGACCGCCTCGGCCTGGGCCGCGTCGGCGGCCTCGACCATCACCCGGACCAGCGGCTCGGTGCCCGACGGGCGCAGCAGCACCCGGCCGGTGGAGCCCAGCTCGGCCTCGGCGCCGGCGACCGCGGCGGCCAGCTCGGCGCTGGTCTTCACCCGGCTCTTGTCGACGCCCTTGACGTTGATCAGCTGCTGCGGCAGCCGGGTCATCACGGCGGCCAGGTCGGCGAGCGGCTGCTTGGTGGCGGCCAGTCGGGCGCCCAGCATCAGGCCGGTCAGGGTGCCGTCGCCGGTGGTGGCGTGGTCCAGCAGGATGACGTGGCCGGACTGCTCGCCGCCCAGCGCGAAGCCGTGCTCCTTCATGGCCTCCAGCACGTAGCGGTCGCCGACGGCGGTCTCCACCAGGTCGACGCCCTCGCGCTCCATCGCCAGCTTGAAGCCGAGGTTGGACATCACGGTGGCCACCGCGGTGTTGCCGCGCAGGGTGCCGGCCTCCTTCATGGCGACGGCGAGGATGGCGATGATCTGGTCGCCGTCCACCTCGTTGCCGTCGGCGTCGGCGGCCAGGCAGCGGTCGGCGTCGCCGTCCAGGGCGATGCCGAAGTCGGCCTTGTGCTCCTTCATCGCGGTGCACAGCCGGTCCAGGTGGGTGGAGCCGACGCCGTCGTTGATGTTGAGGCCGGTGGGCTCGGCCCCCAGGGTGTGGACGACCTCGGCGCCGGCCCGGGCGAAGGCCTCGGGGGCGACGTAGGCGGCCGCGCCGTGGGCGCCGTCGATGACGACCTTGATGCCGTCCAGGCGGTTGGGCAGCACGCCGATCAGGTGGGCGACGTACTTGTCGAAGCCCTCGGTGTACTCGCGGACGCGGCCGACGGCGGCACCGGTGGGACGGTTCCAGTCCTCTTCGCCGAGCGTGTGCCTGCGGTAGTGGGCCTCGATCGCGTCCTCGATCCGGTCGTCCAGCTTGTGGCCGCCGCGCGCGAGGAACTTGATGCCGTTGTCCGGCATGGCGTTGTGGCTGGCGGACAGCATCACGCCGAAGTCGGCGCCGAGCGCGCCGGTGAGGTAGGCCACGGCGGGGGTGGGCAGGACGCCGACCCGGAGCACGTCGACGCCGGCGCTCGCCAGACCGGCGATGACGGCGGCCTCCAGGAACTCGCCCGAGGCACGCGGGTCACGGCCGACCACCGCGACCGGCCGGTGGCCGTCGAAGGCGCCGGCCTCGCCGAGCACGTGCGCCGCGGCGACCGACAGCCCGAGCGCGAGCTCCGCCGTCAGGCCCTGGTTGGCCACCCCGCGTACGCCGTCCGTACCGAAGAGTCGTCCCACTGTCCCGTCCTCCATCACCACTGCTCGGAACCCACCGATGATCCCGGCCGCCGCACAGTAGCCGGGGAACACGTCGCCCCGGAGTACACGGGGTACTCCGGGGCGACGGTTTCGCGCATCCAGGGGGTGCACCGCCAGGGCGGACCGCACCCCCGGGGCGCGATTAGCGCTTGCTGTACTGCGGCGCCTTGCGGGCCTTCTTCAGACCGGCCTTCTTACGCTCGACGGCGCGGGCGTCACGGGTCAGGAAGCCGGCCTTCTTCAGCGCGCCGCGGTTGTTGTCCACGTCGGCCTCGTTCAGGGCACGGGCCACGCCGAGGCGCAGCGCGTAGGCCTGGCCGGACACGCCGCCGCCGCTGATGCGGGCGATGACGTCGTAACGGCCGTCCAGCTCAAGGAGCTTGAAGGGCTCGTTCACGGTCTGCTGGTGCACCTTGTTGGGGAAGTAGCCCTCAAGGGTGCGACCGTTGATCTTCCACACGCCCGTGCCGGGGACGATGCGCACGCGGGCGATCGCCTCCTTGCGACGGCCGAGGCCGGCGCCGGGGACGGCCTCGCCGAAGCGGCCGGCCAGGGACTCGGAGGTGTAGCTCTCCTCGGAGGTGTACTCGCCCTCGACGGCCTCAACGGCCTCGTCGAAGTCGACCTCAAGGGTTTCAGTGGTCTCGGCCACGATGTTCCTCAGCTCTTTTCAGTGTTGGGGGGCTTGGTGGCCGAATTACTGCGCGACCTGGGTGATCTCGAACGGCACCGGCTGCTGGGCAGCGTGCGGGTGCTGGTCGCCCGAGTAGACCTTCAGCTTCGAGAGCATCTGACGGCCCAGGCTGTTCTTGGGGATCATGCCCTTGATGGCCTTCTCGACGGCCTTCTCCGGGTTGTTCGCCAGCAGGTCGTCGTAGCGCACCGAGCGCAGACCGCCCGGGAAGCCCGAGTGGCGGTAGGCCAGCTTCTGGGTCTTCTTGTTACCGGACAGGTGCACCTTGTCGGCGTTGATGATGATGACGAAGTCACCAGTGTCAACGTGCGGCGCGTAGATCGCCTTGTGCTTGCCCCGGAGGAGGTTGGCGGCCTGGGAGGCCAGGCGGCCGAGCACGACGTCGGTCGCGTCGATGACGTGCCACTGACGCTGGACGTCGCCGGGCTTGGGGCTGTACGTACGCACGGTCGTAGCCTTCGCTTTTCAGTGAGTGAGTCCTGACAGGAGCACCCGGACGGAAGAGCAGCCTGGCCACCCTTGGACGCAATTCAAGGGGGACCGCTGGTCGTCGACCTGATGTCTCCGGCGTACCGACCTCTCACGTGAGATAGAGCGAGCCAATACGCACATCAAGCGTCCAGGTTACCGGCCCGGCCCGAAGGGGTCAAAAATCGACGTGGACCCCCCTGGCCGTCACTCAGCGTTCGCGCTCCACCCGGGTGACGTCCCAGACCGGCTCCGGCGACTCGTACACCCGGCCGTCGGCGCCGAACACCAGGAAGCGGTCGAAGGTCCTGGCGAACCAGCGGTCGTGGGTGACGCACAGCACGGTGCCCTCGAAGGCCTCCAGCCCGGCCTGCAGCGCCTCGGCGCTCTCCAGGTCCAGGTTGTCGGTCGGCTCGTCGAGCAACAGGGCCGTCACACCGGAGAGTTCGAGCTTGAGGATCATCAGTCGGGCCTGCTGCCCGCCGGACAGCGACTCGAACTTCTGCTCCTCCTGGCGGTCCAGCTCGTACCGGCGCAGCGCGCCCATCGCGGCGCCGCGGCTGAGCGCGTGCTCCTCCTCCACGATCGAGCGGACGGTACGGCCGAACAGCTCCGGGTGCGCGTGGGTCTGCCGGAAGTGGCCGGGGACGACGCGGGCCCCGAGCTTCCAGCTGCCGGTGTGCGCGACGCTCTCGTCGCCGGCCAGCAGCCGCAGGAGGTGCGACTTGCCCGCGCCGTTGGCGCCGAGCACGCCGATCCGCTCGCCGTAGAAGACCTCCAGGTCGAAGGGCTGCATCAGGCCGGTGAGCTCCAGCTGCTCCATCGTGAAGGAGCGCATGCCGGTGCGCCCGCCCTTGAGCCGCATGGTGATGCTCTGCTCGCGCGGGGGCTCCTCCGGGCGACCGGCCTCCTCGAACTTCTTCAGCCGGGTCTGGGCGGCGGCGTAGCGGGTGGCGAGCGCGTGGCTGACGGAGGCCGCCTGGCGCAGGGTGACGACCAGCTTCTTGAGCTTGGCGTGCTCCTCGTCCCAGCGCCGGCCCAGCTCCTCGAAGCGCGCGAAGCGGTCCTTGCGGGCCTCGTGGAAGCTGTCGAAGCCACCGCCGTGCACCCAGACGCTGCTGCCGGCCGCGCCGGACTCGACGCTGATGATCTTCTCGGCCGTCCGGGAGAGCAGCTCGCGGTCGTGTGAGATGTACAGCACGGTCTTCGAGGTGGCCTTGATGGCCTCCTCCAGCCAGCGCTTGCCCGGGACGTCCAGGTAGTTGTCCGGCTCGTCCAGCAGCAGCACCTCTTCGGGGCCGCGCAGCAGCGCCTCCAGCACGAGCCGCTTCTGCTCGCCGCCGGAGAGCGTGTTCAGGCCGCGCCACTGGGCCTTGTCGAAGGGCGTGCCGAGGGCCGCCATGGTGCAGACGTCCCAGTCGGTCTCGTAGTCGTAGCCGCCGACGTCGGCCCAGTCGGAGAGCGCCTGGGCGTAGGCCATCTGCGTCTTCTCGTCGTCCTGGGCGATCATCGCCAGTTCGGCGGCGTCCACCGCGCGGGCCGCCTTGGCGATCCGCTCGGGGGCCACGGAGACCAGCAGGTCCCGGACGGAGGCGTCGGCGGGCAGCGCGCCCGGCGTGGCGCTCTGGTCCTCGCGGCCGGTGGTGCCGACGAACTGGCGCATCACCCCGAGGCCGCCGCTGATCGTCACCGAGCCGCCGTGCGGCTGGATGTCCCCCGCGATCATGCGCAGCAGGGTGGTCTTGCCCGCGCCGTTCGCGCCGACCAGGGCGACGGCAGCGCCCTCGCCGACCCGGAAGGACGCGTCGTCGAACAGCACCCGCCCGTCCGGCAGGTAGTACTCAAGGTGCGAAATCTCGACGTGTCCCATGCGGACGATTGTCCCAAGCGGACGCGCCCGGCCAAAACGGATTACGAAGTCGGCGGCTGCCCCGGCAGGGTGCGCATCCGCCGGGCCTGGCGGTTGCGCTCGGCCAGCTGGTCGTCCGGCGGGTAGCCGACCTCCTCCAGCGTGAGCCCGTACGGCCGGGCCACGTTGACCGCGGAGTTGCGCACCCCGCCGGCCAGCACCTCGCCGGGGAACTCCACCGGCCGGTGCCCGTCGCCGACCAGCAGCATCGCGCCGACCAGCGCCCGGACCATGTTGTGGCAGAAGGCGTCGGCCCGGACGGTGGCGACCGCGAGGGAGCCCTCCTGGGCGGCGTAGCTATCCACCGGGACGCGGTCCCAGTGCAGCTCCAGCAGGGTGCGGATGGTGGTGGCGCCCTCGCGCTTCTTGCAGTACGCGGCGAAGTCGTGCTCGCCGAGCAGCAGCTTCGCGGCGGCGTTCATCCGGTCGATGTCGAGCGGGCGGTCGTGCCAGAGCACGTGGCCGCGCAGCAGCGGGTCCACCCCGCCCGGGTGGTCGGCGACCCGGTAGGCGTACCGGCGCCAGATCGCCGAGAAGCGGGCGTCGAACCCGGCCGGCGCCTCGCCCACCCGGTAGATCCGGACGTCCCCGGGCAGCCGGCCGGCCAGCCGGCGCAGCAGCTTCTCCCGGTGCGCCTCCCACAGCTCGGCCGGCAGGTCGACGTGCGCGACCTGGCCGCGGGCGTGCACCCCGGCGTCGGTGCGGCCGGCCACGGTCAGCGGGAACAGCTCCGGGCTGCGGGTGACGATCTGCAGCGCAGTCTCGATCTCCTCCTGGACCGTCCGGCGGCCGCCCTTCTGGCGGGCCCAGCCGGAGAACTCGGCGCCCTGGTAGGCGAGGTCGAGCCGGACCCGGACGTACCCGTCGGCCGGGCCGTCCTTCACCGGCGGCTGCTCGGCGCAATCGTTGACCACTTGCTCCTGCTCCTACGAATAAGGAACGGGCCCGCTCCCCCATCGCTGGGAGAGCGGGCCCGCATCACACCTGGAGGTGTCAGGCCTGCTCGGCGGCCTCGGCCTCGTCGGCCTTGGTGTCGACGGCGGCGGCCTCGTCGGCCTCCTTGACGGCACGCTTGGTGGCGGCCTCGGCCTCACCGACGGCGGTCTGCGCGACGGTCAGCGCCTCGACCAGCTCGATCACGGCCATCGGGGCGTTGTCGCCACGACGGGGACCGATCTTGGTGATGCGGGTGTAGCCACCCGGGCGGTTCTCGTAGCGCGGCGCGATCTCGGTGAAGAGGGTGTGCAGCACCGAGATGTCGGTGATGGTCTTGCGCACCAGGCGACGGTTGTGGATGTCGCCCTTCTTCGCCTTGGTGATCAGCTTCTCCGCCAGCGGGCGCATCCGACGGGCCTTGGCCTCGGTCGTGGTGATGCGGCCGTACTGGAACAGCTCCCGGCACAGACCGGCGAGCAGCAGCGGCTCGTGGTGCGGGCCGCCGCCGAGGCGGGCACCCTTGGTGGGACGCGGCATGGATTACTCCTTGGATCTCCGACTACGGCCGTATCAGGTACCGCAGCGGGCGTACGGGCACTGTTGCCCGTACGACTTCCGTGACGACGGGGGCGGCTCCGTGGAACCGCCCCCGCGGCCAAATCTCTTAGTACTGCTCGGTCTCGGCGTAACCCGCGTCGTCCAGGTCGTCGGCGCCGAAGGCGTCGGCGGCCGCGGTCGGGTCGAACCCGGGCGGGCTGTCCTTGAGGGCCAGGCCCATGCCGGCCAGCTTCGCCTTGACCTCGTCGATCGACTTCGCACCAAAGTTGCGGATGTCGAGCAGGTCGGCCTCGGAGCGGGCGACGAGCTCACCCACGGTGTGGATGCCCTCGCGCTTGAGGCAGTTGTAGGAGCGGACGGTGAGCTCCAGCTCCTCGATCGGCAGCGCCAGGTCGGCGGCCAGGGCGGCGTCCGTCGGGGACGGGCCCATGTCGATGCCCTCGGCGTCGATGTTCAGCTCGCGGGCGAGGCCGAACAGCTCCACCAGGGTCTTGCCGGCCGAGGCCATGGCGTCGCGCGGACGCATGGCGGGCTTGGTCTCGACGTCGACGATCAGCTTGTCGAAGTCGGTCCGCTGCTCGACACGGGTGGCCTCGACCTTGTAGGTGACCTTCAGCACGGGGCTGTAGATCGAGTCGACCGGGATGCGGCCGATCTCCTGGCCGGAAGCCTTGTTCTGCACGGCGGAGACGTAGCCGCGACCGCGCTCGACGGTCAGCTCCATCTCCAGCTTGCCCTTGCCGTTGAGCGTGGCGAGGACCAGCTCGGGGTTGTGCACCTCGACACCCGCCGGCGGGGCGATGTCGGCGGCGGTGACGACACCCGGGCCCTGCTTGCGCAGGTACATCACGACCGGCTCGTCGTGCTCCGAGGAGACGACCAGCTGCTTGATGTTGAGGATGAGGTCGGTGACGTCCTCCTTGACGCCCGGCACGGTGGTGAACTCGTGCAGGACACCGTCGATGCGGATGCTGGTGACAGCAGCGCCGGGGATCGACGAGAGGAGCGTGCGACGGAGAGAGTTGCCGAGGGTGTAGCCGAAGCCCGGCTCCAGCGGCTCGATCACGAACCGCGAGCGGAACTCGTCGACGACCTCTTCGGTCAGCGAGGGACGCTGAGCGATCAGCATGTTTTCAGATCCTCCAGTTGTCTTCGGCACCCACTATTTGATGCCGAACAGAACCAGCGTACGGGGTCTCGCCCAAAACGAGACCCCGTACGTGGTTTAAAGCAACACCGATGCCCGAAGGCGCTGCGTCAGACGCGGCGGCGCTTCGGCGGACGGCAGCCGTTGTGCGGGGTGGGGGTGACGTCCTGGATCGAGCCGACCTCCAGGCCGGTGGCCTGGAGCGAACGGATCGCGGTCTCGCGGCCGGAGCCCGGACCCTTCACGAAGACGTCAACCTTGCGCATGCCGTGCTCCTGCGCGCGACGGGCAGCGGCCTCGGCGGCCATCTGCGCGGCGAACGGGGTGGACTTGCGCGAGCCCTTGAAGCCGACGTGGCCGGCGGAGGCCCAGGAGATCACGTTGCCCGCGGGGTCGGTGATCGAAACGATGGTGTTGTTGAACGTGCTCTTGATGTGCGCGTGGCCGTGAGCGACGTTCTTCTTTTCCTTGCGGCGGATCTTCTTCGCGCCGGCAGCCTGACGACCCTTGGGGGGCATAAGTCTGTTCTCCTACTGAGGTGGTCGGTCCGCTGACCCGCGGGCCGGAGGGATGTCCGGTTACGGGACGGACTACTTCTTGCCCGGCTTCTTCTTACCGGCGATCGCGCGACGCGGGCCCTTGCGGGTACGCGCGTTGGTGTGGGTGCGCTGGCCGCGGACCGGCAGGCCACGGCGGTGACGCAGACCCTCGTAGCAGCCGATCTCGACCTTGCGGCGGATGTCGGCGGCCACCTCACGGCGGAGGTCACCCTCGACCGTGTAGTTGGCGTCGATGTACTGGCTCAGCTTGACCAGGTCTTCCTCGGTGATGTCGCGAACGCGGACATCCGGGTTGACGCCGGTCTCGGCGAGGGTCTGCTGGGCGCGGGTACGGCCGATGCCGTACACGTAGGTGAGGGCGATCTCGATCCGCTTCTCACGGGGGAGATCAACGCCGGCGAGGCGTGCCATTCATGGCTCCTGTGATTCTTCAGAGGTCTTGCGTGCTACCTACTCCGACACCTCACGGTGAGGGAGCCCCGGCCTCTGACCGGGGGCGGCAGTCCGTCCCGCACGGGACGGATCGGGTAGCCCACTCATGACGTTTTCGCGTCGCGCGAAGTACTACGAGAAATGCTGGGGAGAGATCAGCCCTGGCGCTGCTTGTGGCGCAGGTTTTCGCAGATCACCATGACCCGGCCGTGACGGCGGATCACCTTGCACTTGTCGCAGATCTTCTTGACGCTCGGCTTGACCTTCATCTTTCAGGTTCTCCGGGTCTAGATCTGACGTTCTTACTTGTAGCGGTAGACGATCCGGCCGCGCGTGAGGTCGTAGGGGCTGAGCTCCACGACAACCCGGTCGTCCGGCAGGATGCGGATGTAGTGCATGCGCATCTTGCCACTGATGTGCGCGAGGACCTTGTGACCGTTCTGCAGCTCGACCTTGAACATCGCGTTCGGAAGAGACTCGATCACGGTGCCCTCGATCTCAATGGCGCCTTGCTTCTTAGCCATGAACTGCGAGATCCACCTTCCGGGACCGGCTACCGTATGCGGAACGCTCGTGCGAACCTGGGTTCACCCCGTCCCCGGAGGGAAGAGGGCGTGCTGAAGCACGCTACGAGTGAGCCGACGGTCCATCCTACGCCAGCGCGTCCGGTGGACCAAAACGGGGGTCCCGGAAAGCGGTACCCGTCACAGCTGCCGCCTCAGACCCCAGTGGAGACGGTCAGCGGCTCGACGTGGGCGGTGCAGGCCGAGCAGCGGCGGGCGGCCTGGGGGATCTCGGTCAGGCACTCCGGGCACGGGCGCTTCGGGGCCTTCGGCTTCTTCGGCAGGTAGCGCTCGGTCGCCTTGGTGACCGGCAGCACCACGCAGAAGTAGAGCACCGCGGCCGTCATCAGGAACGCGATCAGTACGTTGAGGAACTGGCCGTACGGGAAGGTGACGCCGGCCACCGTCGCCTTGTACGAGCTGAAGTCGCCGGCCGCACCGACCACGACGCCCACCAGCGGGGTGAGGAAGGCGGACACGAAGCCGGTCACCACCGCCGTGAACGCGGCACCGATGACCACACCGACCGCCATGTCGACGACGTTGCCGCGCATCATGAAGTCGCGGAATCCCTTGAGCACGTGCTGTCTCCTGCTCGCTCGTAAGCCATACGGACCACTGCCAGCCGATAAAAATAGGACAAAAGCCCTGGAGGTCCAAACCTCCAGGGCTCTGATCCCTCGTCAGCAGCCGCAGTCGGCCGCCTCCGTGACTACCCGAGCGGGTCCGGAGCTGCGGTGATGCCCAGCTTCGCCAGCTCGGCCTTGCCGCCGTCGAAGGCCGTCAGCACCAGCGGGCCCTGCTCGGTGACGGCCACCGAGTGCTCCCAGTGCGAGGCCCAGGTGCCGTCGTTGGTGACGACCGTCCACTCGTCGTCCAGCACGGTGGTGTGCGGGGTGCCCAGCGAGACCATCGGCTCGATCGCCAGCACGGTGCCGGGGACGAGCTTCGGGCCCTTGCCGCGCCCGCGCTCCACGTAGTTCAGCACGTGCGGCTCCATGTGCATCGCGGTGCCGATGCCGTGGCCGCCGTAGCCCTCGGTGATGCCCCACTTGCCCTTCGGGGGCAGCGGCTGGCGGCGGATGAAGCCCTCGATCGCCTTGGAGACGTCGACCAGGCGGTTGTTCTTCTTCATCTGGGCGATGCCGGCCCACATCGAGCCCTCGGTCACCCGGCTCAGCATCTCGACCTCCGGGCGGACCTCGCCGACCGCCACGGTGATCGCCGCGTCGCCGTGCCAGCCGTCCAGGATGGCGCCGCAGTCGATCGAGATGATGTCGCCCTCCTGCAGCGCCCGGTCGCCCGGGATGCCGTGCACGACCTCGTTGTTCACCGAGGCGCAGATCACGCCCGGGAACCAGAGACCGCCGTGGTGGGCGCGGAAGTTCGAGGTGGCGCCGTGGTCGGTGATGACCTCGTCCGCGACGTCGTTGAGCTCCTGGGTGGTCACCCCCGGAGCGACCGCCTCGCGGCAGGCCTTGAGGGCCTCGGCGACGACCAGCCCGGCCGCTCGCATCTTCGCGATCTGCTCGGGGGTCTTGATCTCCACCATCTGGTCACGCCTTCCAAGTCCGGATTACCACTGCCTACCACCGTACGACGCGGAAACGGCCGGGCCACCCGCTGGGCGGGCGACCCGGCCGTACCGTCGTACGTTCGCCGAGAGTCTCAGCTGTCCTGCTTCAGCGCCTCGATCGCGCGCGAGGTGACCTCGTCCACCTTGCCGAGGGCCGGGATGGTCACCAGCAGCCCCTGCTCCTTGTAGTAGCCGATGATCGGCTCGGTCTCCGTGTGGTAGACCTCCAGGCGGGTGCGCACCGCTTCCTCGGTGTCGTCCGAGCGCTGGTAGAGCTCGCCACCGCACTCGTCGCAGACGCCCTCGACCTTCGGCGGGTTGTACGCGACGTGGTACACGTGGCTGCCGTTCTTGCGGCACAGGCGACGGCCCGCGATCCGCTTGACGACCTCGTCCTCGGGGACCTCCAGGTCCAGGACGCCGTCCAGCTTGATGCCCTGCTCGGCGAGGAACACGTCGAGCGCCTCGGCCTGGCCCAGGTTGCGCGGGAAGCCGTCGAGCAGGAAGCCGTTCTCGGCGTCCTCCTGGAGCATGCGGTCCTTGGCCATCCCGATGGTGACCTCGTCCGGTACCAGGCGGCCTGCGTCCATGTAGCCCTTGGCCTCGAGCCCCAGCGGGGTGCCCTGGCCGATGTTGGCGCGGAACAGGTCGCCGGTGGAGATGTGCGGGATGGACAGGGTCTTGGCGAGCAGGTGCGCCTGAGTACCCTTCCCGGCCCCGGGAGGTCCGACGAGGACGATACGCATCAGCGGAGGAACCCTTCGTAATTGCGCTGCTGGAGCTGGCTCTCGATCTGCTTCACAGTTTCGAGTCCGACGCCGACGACGATGAGCACGCTGGTGCCGCCGAACGGGAAGTTGGTCTGCTGTCCGAAGGCGACCAGGGCGATCATCGGGATCAACGCGATCAGGCCCAGGTAGAGCGAACCCGGCCACGTGATCCGGGTCAGCACGTAGTTCAGGTACTCGGCCGTCGGTCGGCCGGCCCGGATGCCCGGGATGAACCCACCATACTTCTTCATATTGTCGGCAACTTCTTCGGGGTTGAAGGAGATGGCGACGTAGAAGAAGGCGAAGAAGACGATCAGCAGGAAGTAGGTCGCCATGTAGATCGGGTGGTCACCCTTGACGAAGTTCGTCCGGATCCACGTGGCCCAGCCCGCCTGGCTGTTGGTCAGCTGGACCACCAGGGCCGGGATGTACAGCAGCGAAGAAGCGAAGATGACCGGGATGACACCGGCCTGGTTCACCTTGAGCGGGATGTAGGTCGAGGTGCCGCCGAACGCCCGGCGGCCGATCATCCGCTTCGCGTACTGGACCGGGATCCGGCGCTGGGCCTGCTCGACGAAGATGACCAGCATCACGACGATCACGCCGACCGCGACCACGGAGAGGAACTCGACCCAGCCGCCGCCGATGGTGCCGGAGGTCTTGATCGCCCACATCGAGGACGGGAACTGCGCCGCGATCGAGGTGAAGATCAGCAGCGACATGCCGTTGCCGATGCCGCGGTCGGTGATGAGCTCGCCCAGCCACATGATGACCGTGGTGCCGGCCGTCATCGTGAGGACCATGACGGCGATCCGGAACACGCTGGTGTCCGGGACGATCTGGTTGGCCAGCGGGCAGCCGGAGAACAGCGCACCGCTGGAGGCCGTCGCCACGATGCCGGTGCCCTGGAGCACGGCGAGCGCGATGGTCAGGTAGCGGGTGTACTGGGTGATCTTGGCCTGGCCGGCCTGTCCCTCCTTCTTCAGCATCTCCAGTCGCGGGATCACGACGGTGAGGAGCTGGAGGATGATGCTCGCCGTGATGTACGGCATGATGCCGAGGGCGAAGATCGTCAGCTGGAGGAGCGCGCCACCGCTGAACAGGTTGACGAGCCCGAAGAGGCCACTGTTCTTGGTCTCCTTCACGCACTCGTTCACGGCCGTGAAGCTCACGCCCGGCATCGGAATGTGCGAGCCCAGGCGGAACAGCACCATGATGCCCAGCGTGAACAGCAGCTTCTTGCGCAGGTCGGGCGTCTGGAACGCCCGCGCGAACGCACTGAGCACGGTGCCTCCTGCGCCTCCCGCGCGTCGTCGGCGGGAGGGTCGGTCCTGAATGGGGGAGTTTGCGGTTCGGGCTCCCGTACAGACGGCACAGGCGAGCCTACGCGCAGCCTACAAGGGAACTCCACGGACTCTAACAGTGCGCAGCCACTCGGAAGAAGCGCGTACGGCCCGTCCCCCACTCATGGGGTACGGGATGCCCGGGTTTGCCACACAAAAGAACGAGGGCCCCGCCGCGGGAAAAAGACGGGAAAAAGGCGTGAGCCCCGCACCTCCCGAAAGGAGGTGCGGGGCTCACGACTGAATCAGCGGGCTCAGACGAGCTCGGTGACCGTACCGCCGGCGGCGGTGATCTTCTCGGCGGCGGAGCCGGAGACGGCGTCGACCGTCACCTGCAGCGCGACCGAGATCTCGCCGGTGCCGAGCACCTTGACGAGGGAGTTCTTGCGAACCGCGCCCTTCGCGACCAGGTCCTCGACCGTGACCTCGCCACCCTGCGGGTAGAGCTCGGCCAGCTTGTCGAGGTTGACGACCTGGAACGTGATCTTGAACGGGTTCTTGAAGCCCTTCAGCTTCGGCAGGCGCATGTGGAGCGGCATCTGGCCACCCTCGAAGCGCTGCGGAACCTGGTAGCGGGCCTTCGTGCCCTTGGTACCACGACCGGCGGTCTTACCCTTGGAGCCCTCACCACGACCCACACGGATCTTGTCGGTCTTGGCACCCGGGGCGGGACGCAGGTTGTGGATCTTGATCGGGTTCTCGCCCATGATCAGTCCACCTCCTCAACCGTCACCAGGTGACGGACCGTGTGGGCCATCCCGCGGATCTCGGGACGGTCCTCCTTCACCACGACGTCGTGCATGCGCTTGAGACCAAGCGAACGCAGGGTGTCACGGTGGTTCTGCTTGCTGCCGATGTACGACTTGGTCTGCGTGATCTTCAGGCGAGCCATCAGGCGCTCACCCCAGCAGCACGCGCCCGCAGCAGAGCGGCGGGGGCCACGTCCTCCAGCGGCAGGCCACGACGGGCGGCGATCTCCTCGGGGCGCACGAGGCCCTTCAGAGCAGCCACGGTGGCGTGCACGATGTTGATCGCGTTGTCCGAGCCGAGCGACTTCGACAGGATGTCGTGAATGCCGGCGCACTCCAGGACGGCGCGCACCGGACCACCGGCGATAACACCGGTACCGGGGGCGGCGGGCTTCAGCAGCACGACGCCGGCGGCCTTCTCACCCTGGATCGGGTGCGGGATGGTGCCCTGGATACGGGGAACCTTGAAGAAGTTCTTCTTGGCCTCCTCAACACCCTTGGCGATGGCGGCCGGAACCTCCTTCGCCTTCCCGTAACCGACACCCACGGTGCCGTCACCGTCGCCCACCACGACCAGCGCGGTGAAGCTGAAACGACGACCACCCTTGACAACCTTGGCGACACGGTTGATCGCGACGACGCGCTCGACGTAAGCGGTCTTCTCGACGGCGGGGGCGTTGCCCCGGTCGTCACGCTTACGGTCGCGCCGCTCGCCACCGCCGGTGCCACCGCCGGCGCCGCTACCGCGGCGCTGGGGTCCAGCCATTGGAATTACCTCTCTCGTTAACGTCCGTCGACAGAGTCGACGAGCGGCTTAGAAGTCGAGCCCGGCCTCGCGAGCCGCGTCCGCCAGGGCGGCGATGCGGCCGGCGTACCGGTTGCCCGCGCGGTCGAAGACGACCGACTCGATGCCGGCAGCCTTGGCGCGCTCGGCGACCAGGCTCCCGACCTTCTTGGCCAGCTCGGTCTTGTCGCCCTCGGCGCCCTTGATGGACACGTCGAGGGTGGACGCCGACGCCAGGGTGTGACCCTTGGCGTCGTCGATGACCTGGGCGACCATGTGACGGTTCGAACGCGTCACGACGAGGCGCGGACGCACCTCGGTGCCGGTGACGCGCTTGCGAACCCGGATCGCGCGGCGCTTGCGAGCGGCGCTCTTGTAGGCGTTGCCCTTGCCGATCTTGACAGAGACACTCATCGCTTACTTACCACTCTTTCCGACCTTGCGGCGGATGACCTCGCCCGCGTACTTGACACCCTTGGCCTTGTACGGGTCGGGCTTGCGCAGCTTGCGGATCTTCGCGGCGACCTCGCCGACCTTCTGCTTGTCGATGCCGTCCACGTGGAACTTGGTGGCCGACTCGACGACGAAGGAGATGCCCTCGGGCGCCTCGACGAGGATCGGGTGGCTGTAGCCCAGCTGGAACTCCATGTCGGAGCCCTTCGCCAGAACTCGGTAGCCGACACCGCTGATCTCCAGCGACTTGCGGTAGCCCGCGGTCACGCCGGTGATCATGTTCGCCACCAGCGTGCGGGAAAGGCCGTGCAGGGCCTTCGACAGACGCTCGTCGTTGGGGCGGGTGACGAGCAGCGTGCCGTCCTCGCCCTTACCGATCTCGATCGGCGCGGCGACGACGTGGGTGAGGGAGCCCTTCGGGCCCTTCACCGAGACCGCCTGGCCATCGATGGTGACGTCCACGCCAGCGGGGACCTGGATGGGCAGCCGTCCAATGCGCGACATTGCTGTACCTCCGTTTCCCGAATTACCAGACGTAGGCGAGAACTTCTCCGCCTACGCCCTTCTTGGCGGCCTGCTTGTCGGTGAGGAGACCCGAAGACGTGGAGATGATCGCCACGCCCAGGCCGCCGAGCACCTTCGGCAGGTTGGTGGACTTTGCGTAAACGCGCAGACCCGGCTTGCTGATGCGCTTGATGCCGGCGATGGAGCGCTCACGGTTGGGGCCGAACTTGAGCTCGATGGTCAGCTTCTTGCCGACCTCGCCCTCGACGGGCTCCTCAACCTTGTAGGAGGAGATGTACCCCTCCTGCTGCAGGATCTCGGCGACGTGCGCCTTGATCTTGCTGGCCGGCATCGCCACGGAGTCGTGGTACGCCGAGTTCGCGTTACGCAGACGCGTGAGCATGTCTGCGATGGGGTCGGTCATGGTCATGATGGCCTCAGGCCTCTCTCGCCGCGGTTTCTCCGCGCCAGGTCCCCCTGCCGCACTCTTCCGAGTTCGTCAGGGGCACAAGCGCAGGGGACCTGCGACGTCGTAAGACTGGGTGCGAGCCCTCCCAGAAGAGGACCACGGACATCCATGGGGAAGCCGCGGCAGGGGGCCCGACCCCACTACCTTACGGGAATCCGTACGGCAGCCCAAAAACAGGCTGTGTGGGATCGGGCACCTCTGCTTCGCTGTGTGCCTAAAGCGCCTGGATTACCAGGAGCTCTTGGTCACGCCCGGCAGCTCGCCGCGGTGCGCCATCTCACGGAGGCAGACACGGCACAGGCCGAACTTGCGGTACACCGAGTGCGGACGGCCGCAGCGCTGGCACCGGGTGTAGGCCCGGACGCCGAACTTCGGCTTGCGCTCGGACTTCGCGATGAGGGACTTCTTCGCCATTGGCTCACGCCTCCTTGAACGGGAAGCCCAGAGCGCGCAGGAGCGCCCGACCCTCGTCGTCGGTCTGAGCGGTGGTCACGACGGTGATGTCCATACCGCGCGGACGGTCGACCTTGTCCTGGTCGATCTCGTGGAACATAACCTGCTCGGTCAGACCGAAGGTGTAGTTGCCACGGCCGTCGAACTGCTTCGGGGAGAGGCCACGGAAGTCACGGATACGCGGCAGGGCCAGCGACACCAGACGGTCCAGGAACTCCCACATGCGGTCACCGCGGAGGGTGACGTGCGTGCCGATCGGCTGGCCCTCACGCAGCTTGAACTGCGCGATGGACTTACGAGCCTTGGTCACGGCCGGCTTCTGACCGGTGATCGCGGTCAGGTCGCGGATCGCGCCCTCGATCAGCTTGCTGTCACGGGCAGCCTCGCCGACACCCATGTTGACGACGACCTTGACCAGGCCGGGCGTCAGCATGACGTTCTCGTACGAGAACTGCTCCTGCAGCTGACCCTTGATCTCGGAGTTGTAACGCTCCTTGAGACGGGGGGTCACCTTCTCAACAGTCGTCTCAGACATCAGATGTCCTCACCGGTTCGCTTGGCAACGCGGATCTTGTTGCCCTCGTCATCGAAGCGGTAGCCAACGCGGGTGACGACCTTCTTGCCGTCCTTCTCCACGACCAGCTGGACGTTGGAGACGTGCACCGGGGCCTCGACGGTGACGATGCCACCCTGAGTGCCCGGGCCCGGCTTGGTGTGCTTCTTGACCCGGTTCACACCCTCGACCAGGACCTTGTTCTCGGCGGGCATGGCCTGGATGACCTTGCCCTGCTTGCCGCGGTCCTTGCCGGTGATGACCTGAACCAGGTCACCCTTCTTGATCTTCATGCTGTTCGCCATGGGTTAGAGCACCTCCGGCGCAAGCGAGATGATCTTCATGAACTTCTTGTCGCGCAGCTCGCGGCCCACCGGGCCGAAGATGCGGGTACCGCGGGGGTCACCCTCGGTGTTCTTGAGGACGACGGCGGCGTTCTCGTCGAACCGGATGTACGAACCGTCGGGACGACGGCGCGACTTCACGGTACGGACGACGACGCACTTGACGACGTCACCCTTCTTCACCGAACCGCCGGGGATCGCGTCCTTGACGGTGGCGACGATGACGTCCCCGATACCGGCGTAGCGGCGACCGGAACCACCGAGAACGCGGATGCAAAGGATTTCCTTCGCGCCCGTGTTGTCGGCGACACGCAGTCGCGACTCCTGCTGGATCACAGCTTTCTCCTGATCGTCAACGAGAGCTGACGGGCCGGCCGCTGCTCACACCAGCGCCCGCAAGGGGCCTGATGCACATACGGCCGTACCGCATCAACTTCGTTACTTGGCCTTCTCGAGGATCTCGACGACGCGCCAGCGCTTCGTCGCGGACAGCGGGCGGGTCTCCGCGAGGAGGACCCGGTCGCCGATGCCGCAGGCGTTCGCCTCGTCGTGCGCCTTCAGCTTGTTCGTACGGCGGATGACCTTGCCGTACAGAGCGTGCTTGACGCGGTCCTCGACGGCGACGACGACGGTCTTGTCCATCTTGTCGCTGACGACGAGACCCTCACGGGTCTTGCGGAAACCGCGCGTCTCGTTGGTGTTCTCAGTCATCAGGCGTTCTCCACCGTCTCGATGCCCAGCTCGCGCTCGCGCATCAGGGTGTAGATCCGCGCGATGTCCTTACGGACGAGCTTGAGCCGTCCGTGGTTGTCGAGCTGCCCGGTCGCCGCCTGGAAGCGGAGGTTGAACAGCTCCTCCTTGGCCTCACGGAGCTTGGCAACGAGACCCTCGTTGTCCAGCTCGCGAAGCTCAGCAGCCTTGGTGCCGGCCGACATCAGCTCTCACCTGCCTCGCGCCGGATGATCCGGCACTTCATCGGGAGCTTGTGAGCTGCGCGGGTCAGCGCCTCACGAGCCACCTTCTCGTTGGGGTACGACAGCTCGAACATGACCCGACCCGGGTGCACGTTCGCGATCCACCACTCGGGCGAACCCTTACCGGAACCCATGCGGGTCTCGGCCGGCTTCTTGGTGAGCGGACGGTCCGGGTAGATGTTGATCCAGACCTTGCCGCCACGCTTGATGTGACGGGTGACGGCGATACGAGCGGACTCGATCTGCCGGTTCGTCACGTAGGCCGGGGTGACGGCCTGGATGCCGTACTCGCCGAACGCGAGCTCGGTGCCACCCTTGGCAGCGCCGCGGCGCTTCGGGTGGTGCTGCTTGCGGTGCTTGACCCGACGGGGGATCAGCATTGGAGTCAGGCCTCCGTTCCGGTGTTCTCGGCAGCCGGAGCCTCGGCGACCGGGGCCGCGGGGGCCTCGGCAGCGGCGGGGCGACGGCCGCGGCCACCGCGCTCGCCACCACGGCGCTCGCCACCGCGGGCGGGACGACCACCCTCGGGACGGGCCGGGCGGTTGCCCGAGCGGGCAGCGGCGTTCTCAGCGCGGACCTCGGCGATGTTCTTGACGTCGCCCTTGTAGATCCAGACCTTCACACCGATGCGGCCGAAGGTCGTCTTGGCCTCGAAGAAGCCGTAGTCGACGTTCGCGCGCAGGGTGTGCAGCGGCACACGGCCCTCGCGGTAGAACTCCGAACGGCTCATCTCGGCGCCGCCGAGACGACCGGAGCACTGGACCTTGATGCCCTTGGCGCCGGACTTCATGGTGCCCTGCATCGACTTGCGCATGGCACGGCGGAAGGAGACGCGGGAGGACAGCTGCTCCGCGACGCCCTGAGCCACGAGCTGGGCGTCCAGCTCGGGGTTCTTGACCTCGAGGATGTTCAGCTGGACCTGCTTGCCGGTCAGCTTCTCGAGGTCGCCGCGGATGCGGTCGGCCTCGGTGCCACGGCGACCGATGACGATGCCGGGACGGGCGGTGTGGATGTCAACGCGGACGCGGTCGCGGGTGCGCTCGATCTCGACCTTGGAGATGCCGGCGCGCTCCATGCCCTTCGTCATCATGCGACGAATGGCAACGTCTTCCTTGACGTAGTCCTTGTACAGCTTGTCGGCGTACCAGCGGGACTTGAAGTCCGTGCTGATGCCGAGGCGGAACCCGTGCGGGTTAACCTTCTGGCCCATTACCGGGTCCCTTCCTTGCTGCTGACGACCACGGTGATGTGGCTGGTCCGCTTGCGGATCCGGTAGGCACGACCCTGGGCACGCGGACGGAACCGCTTCAGGGTCGGGCCCTCGTCAACGTACGCCTCGCTGATGACGAGGTCGTCCACGTTGGAGTGGTTGTAGTTGTGCGCGGCGTTGGCAATGGCGCTGTCGAGCACCTTGCCGACCGGCACGGTGGCGGCCTGCGGAGCGAAACGCAGGACGGCCTGGGCCTCCGTGGCCGGCAGGCCACGGATGAGGTCCACCACGCGGCGGGCCTTCATGGGCGTGACGCGGATGTACCGCGCCTGGGCCCTGGCTTCCATGGTTGTCCCCTTAATGGAGTAAGTCATTGAGTCGTTCTGGCGGTGAAGCTCAGGCGACTAGCGACGCTTCGACTTGCGGTCGTCCTTGACGTGGCCGCGGAAGGTGCGGGTCGGAGCGAACTCGCCCAGCTTGTGGCCGACCATCGACTCGGTGACGAACACCGGGACGTGCTTGCGACCATCGTGAACCGCGATCGTGTGGCCGAGCATGGCCGGGAAGATCACGGAGCGACGGGACCAGGTCTTGATGACGTTCTGGGTACCCGCCTCGTTCTGCGCGTCCACCTTCTTGAGAAGGTGGCCGTCGATGAAGGGGCCCTTCTTGAGACTGCGCGGCATCTGACCTGCTCCTAGCGCTTCTTGTTGGTCTTGCGGCGGCGCACGATGAGGGCGTTCGAAGCCTTCTTCGGGCTACGAGTGCGACCCTCCTTCTGGCCCCACGGCGAGACCGGGTGGCGACCACCAGAGGTCTTACCCTCACCACCACCGTGCGGGTGGTCGATCGGGTTCATGGCGACACCACGCACGGTCGGGCGGACGCCCTTCCAGCGCATACGGCCGGCCTTGCCCCAGTTGATGTTCGACTGCTCGGCGTTGCCGACCTCGCCGACGGTGGCGCGGCAGCGCGCGTCGACCAGGCGGATCTCACCGGAGGGCATGCGCAGGTGCGCCATCTTGCCCTCACGCGCGAGCAGCTGAATGCCGGACCCGGCGGAGCGGGCCAGCTTGGCGCCGCCACCGGGACGCAGCTCCACCGCGTGGATGGTGGTACCGACCGGGATGTTGCGCAGCGGCAGGTTGTTGCCCGGCTTGATGTCGGCGCCAGCGCCGTTCTCGATCCGGTCACCCTGCGCGATGCCGCGCGGCGCGATGATGTAGCGCTTCTCGCCGTCCGCGTAGTGCAGGAGCGCGATGCGCGCGGTGCGGTTCGGGTCGTACTCGATGTGCGCGACCTTGGCCGGCACGCCGTCCTTGTCGTGACGACGGAAGTCGATCACGCGGTAGGCGCGCTTGTGGCCGCCACCCTGGTGGCGAACGGTGATCCGACCGGCGTTGTTACGGCCGCCCTTGCTGTGCAGGGGGCGAACCAGCGACTTCTCCGGCGTGGACCGCGTGATCTCTACGAAGTCGGCCACGCTGGAGCCACGACGGCCCGGCGTAGTCGGCTTGTACTTGCGGATGCCCATTTGGCTCTCTCGTCCTCGTCCTTATCGACGATCACGATCTCCGTTAGGAGACCGGACCACCGAAGATGTCGATGCGGTTGCCCTCGGCCAGCGTCACGATGGCGCGCTTGGTGTCCTTGCGCTTGCCAAAGCCCGTCTTGGAGCGCTTGCGCTTGCCCTGACGGTTGATCGTGTTGACAGCCTCGACCTTGACCGAGAAGACCGCCTCGACGGCCTGCTTGATCTGGGTCTTGTTGGCGCCCGGCGACACGATGAACGTGTACTTGTTCTCGTCGAGAAGGCTGTAGCTCTTCTCGGAGATGACCGGCTTCACCAGGACGTCACGGGGGTCCGTGAACGTCTTGCTCGTGATCTCTGCAGCCATCAGGCGGCGCTCCCTTCGAGCTCGCCCTCAGCAGCCACGGCCTTGGCGGACGCGGCGGGACCCGCCACGAAACGCTCGAAGGCGGCCTGGGTGAAGACCACATCGTCGGAGACGAGCACGTCGTAGGTGTTCAGCTGACCGGCGTCCAGGATGTGCACGTGCGGCAGGTTGCGAGCGGACTTCAGGCCCAGCTCGTCCTCGCGCTCGACGACCAGGAGGACGTTCTTGCGCTCGGTGATCTTGCCGAACAGGCTCTTGGCGGCCTTGGTCGACGGCGCCTCGGTCGCGGTCACGCCGGTGACGACGTGGATGCGGTTGTGGCGGGCCCGGTCGGTGAGCGCACCGCGCAGAGCGGCGGCGATCATCTTCTTCGGGGTCCGCTGCGAGTAGTCGCGCGGCACGGGACCGTGCACGACGCCACCGCCGGCGAACTGCGGCGCACGGGTCGAGCCCTGACGGGCGCGGCCGGTGCCCTTCTGGCGGTACGGCTTCTTGCCGCCACCGCGGACCTCGGCACGAGTCTTGGTCTTGTGGGTGCCCTGACGGGCCGCAGCGAGCTGCGCCACGACGACCTGGTGCATCAGCGGAACGCTGACCTTCGCGTCGAAGATCTCGGCCGGCAGCTCGAGGCTGCCGGTCTTGTCGCCCGAGGGCGACAGGATGTCAATGGTGCTCATATCCTCACAGCCCCTTCGCCGCGGTGCGGACGAGGACGAGGCCGCCGTTCGGGCCCGGGATTGCGCCCTTGATCAGGAGCAGCCCCTTCTCCGCGTCAACGGCATGGATGGTCAGGTTCTGGGTGGTCACACGCTCGTGGCCCATCCGGCCGGCCATCCTCACGCCCTTGAACACGCGACCCGGGGTGGCGCAGCCACCGATCGAGCCGGGCGAGCGGTGCTTGCGCTGCACACCGTGACCGGCGCCGAGGCCCCGGAAGTTGTGGCGCTTCATGACACCGGCGAAGCCCTTGCCCTTGGAGGTGCCGGTCACGTCGACCTTGACACCCGCCTCGAACAGCTCCGCGGTGATCTCCTGGCCGAGGGTGTACTCGGACGCGTCCGACGTACGGAGCTCGACCAGGTGGCGACGCGGGGTGACACCGGCCTTGGCGAAGTGGCCCGCGAGGGGCTTGTTCACCTTGCGGGGGTCGATCTCGCCGAAGCCGATCTGGACGGCGTCGTAGCCGGCCGGGCTGTCGGCGGTGTGGACCTGGGTCACGACATTGGGCCCAGCCTTGACGACGGTCACCGGGACGACCCGGTTGTTCTCGTCCCAGACCTGGGTCATGCCGAGCTTCTCGCCCAGGATGCCCTTAATCTGCTTAGCCATCTTCGGTGCGCCTCTCAGAGCTTGATCTCGATGTCGACGCCCGCCGGCAGGTCGAGACGCATCAGCGAGTCAACCGTCTTCGGCGTGGGGTCGAGGATGTCGATCAGACGCTTGTGAGTACGCATCTCGAAGTGCTCGCGCGAGTCCTTGTACTTGTGCGGCGAGCGGATGACGCAGTACACGTTCTTCTCAGTGGGCAGCGGCACCGGGCCCGCGACCTGCGCACCAGTACGAATCACCGTCTCGACGATCTTCTTCGCCGAGGAGTCGATGACCTCGTGGTCGTAGGCCTTGAGCCGGATGCGGATCTTCTGTCCCGCCATGGCTACTCAGTAGTCCTTTGTCCTTGGTCACTTCACGACCCTCTCCGACCCCCGCGCTCGGGCGTGTCGCCTTCGCGCTTGCAAAAAACCGGCGAAATAACTCGTCGGCTTCGAACTTCGGGGTGGGGAGCCGGGCCGAGGCCCCGCATACGCTTCCCGGAAGATTCCCGTACTTTCGCCCCGCAGCTGCCGTGGCGTAGAACTCACGCTTGACGGCCATCACGGGAACGACGAGTACGTGGGACTCGCTTCCGGTCCTCCCGGCGGGAGGCGCGCAGCATCGGCACTCAACCGAGCAACTTGGACATACTGCCACATGGAGCAGCCCGGATGCCAATCGGGGCCGGTGAGGTGCTCCTCACCGGCCCCGACGGGGTGATCGCGCGGGTCAGTCCCTGCGCCAGAGGACCCAGCCGTGTTCCTTGCTGTGCTTCGCGACGTGCCAGCCCGGCAGCGGCTTCGGCCAGCTGGCCTCCGGCGCGACGTCCTGGCCGACCGCCACCAGCATCGCGGTGGCCTGCTCCGGCGGGTTGTTCCCGCCCTTGACGTTGTCGGTCCAGACCCGGCCCCAGTAGACCTCGTAGGCCAGTGCCATCCGGGTGCCCCAGTCGAGGTCCCAGTCCAGGATCAGGTTGTCGCCCTTGCGCAGCCCGGCCTCCTTGACCAGGCCGACGGCCGGGTACTTGCGGAACGTGGCGTGCGGCTCGGAGATGTTGTTGGTGACCGCGACGGTCGCGTAGGCGGCGAAGACCGTCACGCAGCCGACCACGGCGGCGACCACCCGGCGCCCGCCGGCCACCCGCAGCAGCAGGCAGGCGGCCAGCACCGCCAGCGCGCCGACGGTCGTCCGGCCCATGTGCAGGTTGTCCCAGGACGAGGCCAGGAACATCGCGTCCGGCACCGTCCACGGCAGGGCCCAGTCCTTGAGCTCCCGGCCCGCGTACGCGGTGACGGACACCTGGATGATCCCGATCACCGCCGTGCCGGCCAGCGCCGTCCACAGCAGCGTCCGCGTCCCGGCCCGGAACAGCGCGGCCAGGCCGACCACCAGGAACAGCGGCACCAGCACCGCGCAGTACCGGGCGTAGACCCAGTTGTCGACCCGGTCGGTGTCCGCCAGGCCGGCCGCCGAGGCCAGCGCGGTGCCGAACAGCATGGCGATCATGCAGAAGGCCACCACGCGGTCGGCCACCGTGAACCGGCGGCGGAACACGGCCACCACGCACAGCACGAAGGCGATCGCCCCGAAGCCGTACGTGGAGGTCATGAAGTACCAGAGCTGCCCGAAGGTGCGGGCGATGATCGTGCCGATGTACTTGCTGTCCTCAAGGTTGTCGAAGACCTTGTTGCCGACGGTGCTCGGCGGCACGTCCTTGAACTGGTTCTCGACGAAGCCGGCCAGCAGCTTGGCCCCCAGGACGGACACCCCGAGCCCACCGAGCCCGGCCAGCGAGGAGAGCCGCGGCGCCCAGCCGACGGCCAGCACCACGAGCAGGGCCAGCGCGGTCAGCGCCACCACCACGCCGCCGCGGTCGTGGGTGGCCATCGTGTAGCCGGCCGCCAGGCCCATCGCCACCGCGTGCAGCGAGCGGCGGCGGAAGGAGCCGGGCGAGAGCCAGCCGTGCATCGTGACGAGCCAGGCCAGCAGGAGCACCGGGAGGACGGTGTCCGACATGACGAACTGGGAGTAGAAGATCACCGGCGGCACCAGCGCCACGGCGGTCGCCGACAGGTAGGCGTGCGTCCGGGACAGGCCGAGCCGGCGCGCGGCCACGAAGGCCAGCGGGAAGACCAGCGCGTTGAGCACCGCGTTGATGCCCATGATCAGGTGGTACGCGGTCGCCGGGTTGTCGGCGATCCGCAGCGCCGGCGAGATCAGCAGCGGGTACCCGCCGGGGATGACCACGCCGACGGGCATCTCGGTGGTCGGCCGGCCGGCCAGCACTCTCGCTATCACGAGGTACGAGTCCTCGTCCGCGTGCACCGAGGGGAAGTAGTTGTGGATCGACAGCACCAGCCGGAACGCCGTCTGCCCGAGGTAGCCCAGCAGCAGTGCCGTCGGCCAGAACCAGCGGTGGGCGGCGAGCGCCCGCAGCCGGACCAGTGCGGCCGGGGGCTGCGCCGGGCTGACGGCCGCGTTCCCACCGCCGTCCTCCCCCGGCCTCCGCCCGTCGGGCGCTTGGGCAGAGTCGATCAGCGGCTGCACCGGGGACACTTCCCTACTTGTGTGAATTGACGATCTCGTCATGGCCGTCTCAGTGCGGCGTCGCGAGCTCCGGCTCGCCCCCACCGCTCTTCGGATCGCATCGGCAGTCTGCCACGCGCCGTTCGGCCGCGGCCAGCGCAGCCGGCCCTCGCAGACGACAACGACCGGCCCCGGAACGGCGGTTCACCTCTCGGTGCCGCGCCCGGAGCCGGTCGTACGGCTCAGCCCTCGTGCCGCTGCCCGGCGGTCAGCGCGTGCCGGAACAGCACCTTGGCGCCGTCCCGCTGACCGCGGCGCAGCGCGCCCGGCAGCATGGTCAGCGCGTGCAGCCGGGAGGCGCTGCGGAACCGGGCCGCGCGGGCGGCCTTGGGCCAGCCCCGGGCGTCCATCCGCTCCGCCACGGCGTTGAAGTACCGCTCCGCCTCGGTGAACCGGGTGCCGGAGAAGGCCTGCACCGAGGACTCGCTCACCGCGTGCCGACGGTACTGGAAGACGACCGTGGTGTTGTCCACGATCATCTGCTCACCGCGCTCCAGCAGGTCGACGACCAGGGCCAGGTCCTGGATCACCGAGTACTCGTCGCGGAAGTTGACGGCGCGCAGTGCCTCGCCCCGCCAGCAGATCGACGGGAAGTAGAGCCAGTTGCCGCGCAGCACGCTCGCCGCGAGCTCCTCGCCGCCCATCAGGCGCCGGCCCTTGACGGTCGGGGCGTAGATCCGCTCCTTCACGTTGTCGGCCAGGCCGGATCCGGGCGTGCCGTTGCCGTCGATCACCTCGACGCCCGGCTGCACCATGCCCACGTCCGGGTTGTCGCGCAGGATGGCCCGGACGGTCTCCAGGTAGTGCGGGTGCAGCAGGTCGTCGCAGCCCATGATGACCACGTGGTCGGCCCGGGACAGCTCCACGCACTTCTGGAAGTTCTTGGTGATGCCGAGGTTCTGCTCGTTGCGCTGGTAGTGCACCCGGTCGTCGCCGAGCGCGGCGAACCAGCCCGGGACCTCCGGCTCCTTGCCGTCGTCGATGACGGTCAGCCGGAAGTCCCCGTCGGTCTGCGCGAGGATGCTGCGGACCGCCGCCTGCATCAGCGCCACGTCGCCGTAGTACGGCAGCATGAACTCGAAGGTCGCCACCGGATCAGGCCTTGCTGCGGTCGACCGGGGCCGAGACCGGCAGGTCCAGGTCGAAGCGCTCCTCGTTCAGCCGGGCGCCCTCGTTGATCGCCACGGTGCGCGCGAGGTCGGTGAGCTTCTTCTCCAGCGAGCGGAAGCGCAGGAAGGTGTTCAGGGTCAGGAAGCCCATCGCCAGCACCATGCCGTACAGCACCAGGTCGGTGCCACGGCCGACGCCCATCTGGTGGGCGAGCCAGGTCACGTCGGTCGGGCGCAGCACCGCGTAGATGTTCACGACCACGAAGACCGAGAACGCGATCCGCTTCCAGGCGCGGGTGTTGGCACGGTCCCAACGCCGGATGAACATGAAGGCGAGAGTGACCGAGCCGAGAATGAGAACCAGCTGGATCCAGAAGAATTTCATCGGCGGCTACGCTCCCGCAGCGAGATGTCGAAGATGATGTTGACGCCGTTGATCAGGGACTGACCCTTGGCGCGTGAGTAGTCGGTGTACAGGATGTCCACCGGGAGCTCGGCGACCCGCAGGTCGGAGCCGGCCAGGAAGCTGACGATCTCCGAGGCGTGCGCCATGCCGTTCATGGTGATCCGCAGGCGGCCGGCGGCCTCGCGGTTCAGCACCCGCAGCCCGTTGTGGGCGTCGGTCAGCTTGAGCTTGCGCGCCGTCGGGCTGACGGTCGCCGCGGTCCGCAGGACGACCCGCTTGATCCACGGCACCTGGCCGTTCTGCTCGATGAAGCGCGAGCCGAGGACCACGTCGGTCTCGCCCTCGCGCAGCAGCGCCACCATCTTCTCGACGTCGGCGGTCTGGTGCTGGCCGTCCGCGTCGAAGGTGGCGAAGTACTTGGCGTCGGGCTGCGCCAGGGCGTAGGCGAGGCCGGTCTGCAGCGCCGCACCCTGCCCGAGGTTGACCGGGTGACGCACCAGGTGAGCACCCGTGCTCATGATGTGCTTGGCCGAGTCGTCACCGCTGCCGTCATCGACCACCACGATGTTCGGGAACGTCTTTCGCGCCCCCTCCACAACGTCGGCGATCACCTGGCCCTCGTTGTAGGCCGGGATCACCAGCCAAACATCGTCGTACTGGGACACGGAGGCTCCATGAATGGGGTCTGGCCCGCGCTGCTGCGCGGCGATCTGAAGATGGGGGGCGGACACGGTCATTCACCGGCCGTCCGGCTGCTCAACACCGCGGCGTCCTGGTCGCCCGACTGCTGGACAAGGCCTGCGGAGCTCGTCGCCGTACGGGCGAAACTCTGCCTCAGGACCGCCAGCATACCGACGACGGTGGCCACGGAACCGGCCGCGTAGGCCAGGATCACGCGGGTGGACACCTCCCCCGGCAGGAAGGTCACCCCCGCGAGGACCGCGGTGCCGACCGCCCAGCAGAGCAGCTGGAGGTTGTGTCGCTTGAATACCATCAACGCCTGGCCGAGCACCATCGCGAACATGTACGCCACGGTTCCGGCGGACAACCAGAAGAAGTCGAGGCAGCCGAGCACCGGCTTCGCCCCGAACAGCACCTGGATCAGCCAGGGGCCGAGGGCGACGGCGGGGATTCCGCCGAGCAGCCCGAGCAGGCCCACCACCGCACCGATCCGGCGGAGCATACCGGTGAACGCGGCCCGGTCCCCCACCGCGATCGCCGCGGAGAGGCCGTTGAGCAGCGAGGCCTGCAGCGAGCCGAAGACGAACAGCGGCACCCGGGCCAGCACCAGCGCGTTGAGCAGGGCGGCGATCAGCGCGGACTCGGTGGGCGCGAGCAGCTTGGTGCTCACCACGGCGGCGTTGACCACGACCTGCGAGAGCAGGGTCGAGCAGATCAGCAGGCCCAGGCCGGAGCAGAGCTCGGACCAGCCGACCTGCTCACCGGGCTTGACCGCGCGCAGCAGCGGGGGCAGCGTGGCGATCGTGGCCAGGATCGGCGCGACGGCCAGGATCAGGCTGAACGCGAGCGCCGAGTGCACCCCGGCCGCGCCGAAGCCGAAGGCCAGGCCGATCCGCAGACCGCCGTCCAGCCCCAGCTGGGTGCCGTACGCCCCGAAGCGGCCGAGGCCGGCCAGGACGCCGCGGGTGAGGTAGCAGACCGCCATGCCGGTGAACGCACCGCCGAGCGCCAGCACCAGCGAGCGGTCGCCGTGGAACATCGCCCGGGCGATCGGGCCGGAGGCGGCGCCGAGGACGAGCAGGGTCGCGCCGAGGATCCCGCCGGTGAGCAGGGTCGCCCGGCGCAGCACCGGTGCGGCGCCGTGGCCGAGCGCCGCGCGCGCGGAGACGATCCGGGTGAGTTCCTGCTCGATCGGGAAGAAGACGCCGATGCCGACGGACATCACGATCGTCCACAGCAGGGAGACGTTCGCCATGTCGTCGACCGACAGGCTGTGGCCCGCCACCCCGAGGTGGATGTAGGAGGCGGCGCCCAATACGACGGTGCCGCCGGCCACCGCCAGGGTTCCCGGCGGTAGCGCGGCAGCGACCTTCGTCAACGCTTTCTTCACTGAGGTCTGTCGCTCTCGGTGCTCCGGGCCGTGGCGGCCAGTTCGGCGAAGACGGGCTGGTCCAGGGCCTCGGCCAGCATGGCCCGCCACTCGGGCAGCGGCGCCAGCCCGGCGGCGGCCCAGCGGTCGTGGGCCAGCACGCTGAAGGCGGGGCGGACGGCCGGGCGGACGAACGCCTCCGAGGTGGTGGGGCGGATCCGCTCCGGGTCGAGCCCGCTCAGCGCGTAGGTCTCGCGGGCCAGCCCGCACCAGGTGGTCCGGCCGCTCGCGGTGCCGTGGTAGACCCCGGCCGGGGCCTCGCCGGCGAGTGCGGCGCGGCCGAGCTCGACCAGGCGGCCGGCGAGCGCGTACGACCAGGTCGGCTGGCCGTGCTGGTCGTCGACGACGTCCAGGGTGTCCCGCTGGGCGGCCAGCTTGAGCATGGTGGCCACGAAGTTCGGGCCGTGCTCGCCGTACAGCCAGGCGGTGCGCACCACGTAGCCGTGCTCGGGGAGGAGCTCGGCGACGGCCTGCTCCCCCACCAGCTTGCTGCGGCCGTACGCGTTGACCGGCGCGGTCGGGGCGTCCTCCGGGCAGGGCTCGGTGGCGTCGCCCGGGAGGACGTAGTCGGTGGAGACGTGCAGCAGCCGGGCGCCGGTCTTGGCGCAGGCCGCGGCCAGGTGGCGCACGCCGGTGCCGTTGACGGCGGTGGCGGCGTCCTCCTCGGTCTCCGCACCGTCGACGTTCGTCCACGCGGCGCAGTTGACCACGAGGTCGTGGCCGTCGACGGCGGCCTGCACGGCCGCCGCGTCGGTGATGTCGAGGTCGGCCCGGCGCAGCGCGGTGACCTCGGCGGTCGGGTCGGCGGCGAGCACCGCCAGCAGGTCCCGCCCGAGCATCCCGGCCGCGCCGGTGACCAGCCAGCGCACCCGGCCGGTGGCGTTCGCGGTCACTTCGCCAGGGCCGCCTTCTGCTTCAGCGGCTCCCACCAGGCGCGGTTCTCGCGGTACCAGGCGATGGTCGCGGCGAGGCCGTCCTCGAAGCGGACCTGCGGCTCGTAGCCGAGCTCCTCGCGGATCTTGCTGATGTCGATCGAGTAGCGCAGGTCGTGGCCCTTGCGGTCCTCGACGTGCTCGACCATGTCCCAGCCCGCGCCGGCGGCCTCCAGCAGCAGGCCGGTCAGCTCCTTGTTGGTGGCCTCGGTGCCGCCGCCGATGTTGTACACCTCACCCGCGCGGCCGCCGCGCATGACCAGCTCGATGCCCCGGCAGTGGTCGGAGACGTGCAGCCAGTCGCGGACGTTGCCACCGTCGCCGTACAGCGGCACCTTCTTGCCGTCGATCAGGTTGGTGGTGAACAGCGGGATGACCTTCTCCGGGAACTGGTAGTGCCCGTAGTTGTTGGAGCAGCGGGTCACCACGACGTCCATGCCGTGGGTGCGGTGGTACGCCAGCGCCAGCAGGTCGGAGGAGGCCTTGGAGGCCGAGTACGGGGAGTTCGGCTCCAGCGGCCAGGTCTCCGTCCAGGAGCCCTCGCTGATCGAGCCGTACACCTCGTCGGTGGAGATGTGCACGAAGCGGCCGACGCCGTGCTTGCGGGCGGCGTCCAGGAGGACCTGGGTGCCCACGACGTTGGTCAGCACGAACGGGCCCGCACCGGCGATCGACCGGTCGACGTGGGACTCGGCGGCGAAGTGCACGACGACGTCGTGGCCCGCCATGACCTGGTCGACGGCGTCGACATCGCAGATGTCGCCCTGGACGAAGGTGTAGCCCTGGTGGTCGGCCACCGGGGCCAGGTTCTCCAGGACGCCCGAGTAGGTGAGCTTGTCAAAGACGGTGATCCGGGCGCTCTCGTCCGCTCCGAGGAGCTGACGGACGAACTCCGAACCAATGAATCCGGCGCCGCCGGTCACGAGGATGCGCATAATGCGCGTAGTCTACCGCCGCCCGAGCGGCCTCCCGCCCCGCCCCCCACCGGCCCCCACCGGCCCCCGGGTTCTCGAATAAGGTGCACCCATGCGTGGAATCCTCCTGGCCGGCGGCACCGGCTCACGGCTGTGGCCCTTGACCCGAGCGGTGTCGAAGCAGCTCCTCCCGGTCTTCGACAAGCCGATGATCTACTACCCCCTCTCGACCCTGGTGATGGCCGGGATAAGTGAAATCCTGATCATCACCACCCCGAACGACCGGGACCAGTTCGAACGGCTGCTGGGTGACGGTTCCCAGTTCGGCCTGAAGCTCCAGTACGCCGTCCAGGAGAAGCCCGAGGGCATCGCCCAGGCCTTCGTGCTCGGCGCGGACTTCATCGGCGACGAGCCGGTGGCCCTCATCCTCGGCGACAACATCTTCCACGGCAGCGGCCTCGGCACCGCCCTGACCGAGCACTCGGACATCAAGGGCGGCCGGGTCTTCGCCTACCCGGTGGCCGACCCGACCGCGTACGGCGTGGTCGAGTTCGACGAGAGCGGCCAGGTCATCTCCATCGAGGAGAAGCCGACCGAGCCCAAGTCCCGCTACGCCGTCCCCGGCCTGTACTTCTACGACAACCGGGTCGTCGAGATCGCCCGCAACCTGAAGCCCAGCGCCCGCGGCGAGCTGGAGATCACCGCCGTCAACGACGCGTACCTGCGCACCGGCGACCTGCACGTCACGATCCTCGACCGCGGCACCGCCTGGCTGGACACCGGCACCTTCGTGTCGATGGTCCAGGCCTCGGAGTTCGTCCGGGTCATCGAGGAGCGCCAGGGCTTCAAGATCGGCTGCATCGAGGAGGCGGTCTGGCGGGCCGGCCTGATCGACGACGCGCAGCTGCGCGAGCTCGCCGAGCCGCTGCTGAAGAGCGGCTACGGCCAGTACCTGGTGACCCTGCTCGACGAGGCGGCCGCCCAGTGAAGTTCCGTGAACTCTCCATCGAGGGCGCCTTCGAGATCACCCCTCAGGTGCACGGCGACGCCCGCGGCCACTTCACCGAGTGGTACCGCTTCGACCTGCTCGCCGAGGTCGTCGGCCACCCGCTGAACCTGGCTCAGGCCAACCTGTCGCTCTCCGCCAAGGACGTCGTCCGCGGCATCCACTTCGCGGACGTCCCGCCCGGCCAGGCCAAGTACGTCGCCTGCACCCGCGGCGCGGTGCTCGACGTCATCGTGGACCTGCGGGTCGGCTCGCCGACGTTCGGGAAGTGGGAGGGCGTCCGCCTGGACGACACCGAGCGCAAGGCCGTCTACATCCCCGAGGGCCTCGGCCACGGCTTCTGCGCGCTCACCGACGACGCGACGCTGACCTACCTCTGCTCGGCGACGTACAACCCGACCGGCGAGCACGGCGTGCACCCGCTGGACCCGGACCTCGGCATCGAGTGGCCGGCCGAGGCCCCGCAGCTGTCGGCCCGCGACGCGGTCGCGCCGTCGCTCGCGGAGGCCCTCGCCGGCGGTCTGCTGCCGGACTACGAGGCCTGCAAGGCCTACACGGAGTCGCTGAAGCAGCAGTAACGGCAAGGCCCGGAACCGACGGAGGGGACGCGTGCAGCGGCACGCGTCCCCTCCGTCGTCATTGCCGGCCGCCCGGCCGGTCGTGGTCAGCGCTTCCGGAAGACCCAGACCTTGAGGAGGACGAACCGGGCCACCGTGGCGAGGCCGTTCGCCACCACCAGCCCGGTCACCTCGACCACCCGGGACGCGTGCGGCACCGCCGCGTCGAGCAGCGCCAGGGCGCCGCTGCTCAGGCCCAGCCCGATCAGGAACGCGACCGCGCCCTGGAGTTGGTGGCGCACCGCGCCGTCCGAGCCGGTGATGCCGAAGGTGAAGCGGCGGTTGGCCGCGGTGTTGGCCACCGCACTGACGGCCAGCGCGACCAGGTTGGCCACCTGCGAGGAGGCGGCCAGGCGCAGGAGGACGAACAGCGCCAGGTAGAAGAGCGTGCTCAGCACGCCGATGACCAGGAACGACGGCAGTTGGCGCCGCATCCCGGGCGAGCCGGCGGCCTGTCCGTCGTGCTCGTCGTGCTCGCCCCGGTCCGTGGAGAGGATCTCGTTCACTCGCCCGTCCCGTACCGGTCCTGCTCCTCGGCCGAGTCGTAGCCGACGAAGTAGGCCGGCCGCGCCTGGACCGCCGAGTAGATCCGGCCGACGTACTCGCCGAGCAGGCCGACGCAGACCAGCTGGACGGCACCGAGGAACAGCATCCCTATGAACAGCGAGGACCAGCCGGGCACGGTGGAGCCGACCGCGTACGCGATCGTGGTGTAGAGCGCCAGCGCGATGCAGACCAGGAAGCTGAACAGCCCGAGCCAGGTGGCCAGCCGCAGCGGGGACGCGGAGAAGTTGGTGACGCTGTCCAGCGCGAGCCGGATCATCTTGGACAGCGGGTAGTGGGTGCTGCCGGCGACCCGCTCCTCGCGGACGTAGACCACCTCGCCGCTGGGGAATCCCAGCCACGGCACCAGCAGCCGGTAGACCGGCTGGTGCTCGGGCATCGCCTTGAGCGCGTCCACCGCGGCCCGGCTGAGCAGTCGGTAGTCGCCGGCCTGGTTGGGCATCCGCTTGCCGACCAGCTTGCGCATCAGCCAGTAGTACGCCCCGGCGGTCTGCCGCTTGAAGAAGGTGTCGGTGCCGCGGTCGCCGCGGACGCCGTAGACGATGTCGAGGTGCTGCTCGCGGGCGAGCGCCAGCATCTCGGGGATCTTCTCCGGCGGGTCCTGCAGGTCGGCGTCGATGGAGACGACGTAGTCGCCGAAGGCCCGGTGGATGCCGGCGGTGAGCGCGGCCTGGTGCCCGGAGTTGCGGGCGAAGCGGACGATGCGGAACTCCGGCCAGTCCTGGCGGATCTTCTGCATCAGCACCGGCGTCGCGTCGGTGCTGCCGTCGTCGACGCCGACCACCTCGTAGGCGACGTCGAGCCCGTCGAGGATCGGCCGCAGCCGCTCGACCGTCAGCGGGAGCGCCTCCTGCTCGTTGTAGATCGGCATCACGACCGACAACAGCGGTGCGGTTGACATGCGTTGGGTCCCACTTTCCGCGACGGCGGGAGCTTGTTGGTGGCCTGACCATAACAGTCACCGATGAGCGGCCGGTGAAAGGTGGCGCGCTCCCGTGAGGGCCACCTGAAGGAACGCCGAAGGGCCCCGCGCACCGAGCGGTGTGCGGGGCCCTTCGGACTCAGCCTGTACGAGGCAGGCAGGTCAGAGCATCAATTACTTGATGATCTTGGTGACCTGGCCGGCGCCGACGGTGCGGCCACCCTCACGGATGGCGAACTTCAGGCCCTCCTCCATGGCGATCGGCTGGATCAGCGCGACCGTCATGGCGGTGTTGTCGCCCGGCATGACCATCTCGGTGCCCTCGGGGAGGGTCACGACGCCGGTCACGTCCGTGGTACGGAAGTAGAACTGCGGGCGGTAGTTGTTGAAGAACGGGGTGTGGCGGCCACCCTCGTCCTTCGACAGGATGTACGACTGGGCCTCGAAGTCGGTGTGCGGCGTGACCGAACCCGGCTTGATGATGACCTGGCCGCGCTCGACGTCCTCGCGCTTGATGCCACGGAGCAGCAGACCGACGTTCTCACCGGCCTGGCCCTCGTCGAGCAGCTTGCGGAACATCTCGATGCCGGTGACCGTGGTGGTGGTCTTGGTCTCCTTGATGCCGATGATGTCGACAGTCTCGTTGACCTTGAGGATGCCACGCTCGATACGACCGGTGACGACGGTGCCACGACCGGTGATCGTGAAGACGTCCTCGATCGGCATCAGGAACGGCTGGTCCACGGCGCGAGCCGGGGTCGGGATGCTCTCGTCGACAGCCTTCATCAGGCCGAGGAGCTTCTCGCCCCACTCCTTGTCGCCCTCCAGCGCCTTCAGCGCGGAGACGCGGACGACCGGCAGGTCGTCGCCCGGGAACTCGTACTCGCTGAGGAGCTCGCGGACCTCGAGCTCGACGAGCTCCAGGATCTCCTCGTCGTCCACCATGTCGGCCTTGTTCAGGGCGACGACGATGTACGGAACGCCGACCTGGCGGGCCAGGAGGACGTGCTCCTTGGTCTGCGGCATCGGGCCGTCGGTGGCGGCGACCACCAGGATGGCGCCGTCCATCTGGGCGGCACCGGTGATCATGTTCTTGATGTAGTCAGCGTGACCCGGGCAGTCGACGTGCGCGTAGTGACGGTCCTCGGTCTGGTACTCGACGTGCGCGATCGAGATGGTGATACCGCGCTGACGCTCCTCCGGGGCCTTGTCGATCTGGTCGAACGGCGTGAAGGGGTTCAGGTCCGGGTACGCGTCGTGCAGCACCTTGGTGATGGCCGCGGTCAGCGTGGTCTTGCCGTGGTCGATGTGACCAATGGTGCCGATGTTGACGTGGGGCTTCGTCCGCTCGAACTTCGCCTTCGCCACTGAGTCCTCCTGAGGACAGTTCCTGTACGCCGTGCTGACGTCAGTTGGTCTTGATCGGGCTGGGTCCGTGGTGCCGGAAGCACCTCGTACCGTCCCGCGGGTAGGGGCCGGAGGCCCCGGGAGGATCCGTCCGGATCCTCCCGGGTCGCCTCCTAATAGCCTAAGGGGTCGGAATCATCCCGAATGTCGGACTGATCCCGAGGCCGGCAGAGCCGAACCTACTCGCCCTTGGCCTTGGCGATGATCTCCTCAGCCACGGCCTTGGGGACCTCGGCGTACGAGTCGAACTGCATCGAGTAGCTGGCGCGACCAGAGGTCTTGCTGCGCAGGTCACCGACGTAGCCGAACATCTCGGAGAGGGGCACCAGCGCCGTGACGACGCGGGCACCGTGACGCTCGTCCATGGACCGGATCTGGCCACGGCGAGAGTTGATGTCGCCGATCACATCGCCCATGTAGTCCTCGGGCGTGGTGACCTCGACGGCCATCATCGGCTCGAGAAGGACCGGCTTGGCCTTCTTCGCGCCTTCCTTGAAGGCCATCGAGCCGGCGATCTTGAACGCGAGCTCCGAGGAGTCGACGTCGTGCGACGCACCGTCGAGCAGCGTGACGCGGACACCCTGCAGCGGGTAGCCGGCGAGCACACCGAACTCCATGGCCTCCTGGCAACCGGCGTCGACCGAAGGGATGTACTCCTTCGGCACGCGGCCACCGGTGACCTTGTTCACGAACTCGTAGCCCTCGGCCTGCTCGAGCGGCTCGATCGCGATCTGGATCTTCGCGAACTGGCCCGAACCACCGGTCTGCTTCTTGTGCGTGTAGTCGATGCGCTCGACGGCCGAACGGATCGTCTCGCGGTACGCGACCTGCGGCTTGCCGACGTTGGCCTCGACCTTGAACTCACGCTTCATACGGTCGACCAGCACCTCAAGGTGCAGCTCGCCCATACCCGCGATGATGGTCTGGCCGGTCTCCTCGTCCGTGTTGACCTGGAAGGACGGGTCCTCCTCGGCGAGACGCTGGATGGCGACACCCAGCTTCTCCTGGTCACCCTTGGACTTGGGCTCGATGGCGACGCGGATGACCGGGGCCGGGAAGTCCATGGACTCCAGGATGACCGGGTTCTTCTCGTCGGCCAGCGTCTCACCGGTGGTGGTCTGCTTCAGGCCCATGACGGCGACGATGTCGCCGGCGCCCACCGACTCGATCTCCTCACGCTTGTTCGCGTGCATGCGGTAGATCTTGCCGATGCGCTCCTTCTTGCCCTTCACGGCGTTCAGCAC
This sequence comes from Streptomyces novaecaesareae, assembly GCF_000716875.1. GTDB lineage: Bacteria > Actinomycetota > Actinomycetes > Streptomycetales > Streptomycetaceae > Kitasatospora > Kitasatospora novaecaesareae. The sequence goes on from NZ_JNWQ01000041.1 coordinate 36,047, forward strand.
CGAGGTGCCGGACTCCAGGCGACCGGAGTAGATCCGGACGAAGGTGAGCTTGCCCAGGTGGGGGTCGGACATGATCTTGAACGCCAGCGCAGCCAGCGGCTCGTCGTCCGAAGCCTTACGGGAGATCTTGGTCTCCGGGTCGTTCGGCTTGGTGCCCTCGATGGACTCGATGTCCAGCGGCGACGGCAGGTACTTGACGACCGCGTCGAGCAGGGGCTGAACGCCCTTGTTCTTGAAGGCGGTACCGCAGAAGATCGGGGTGAAGTCCGAGTTCAGGGTGCCCTTGCGGATCGCGTCCTGCAGCAGCTCGACCGGGATGTCCTCGCCCTCAAGGGCGAGCTCCATGATCTCGTCGCTGACGTTCGAGACGGTGTCGATCAGCGTCTCGCGGTACTCCTCGGCCTGCTCCTGCAGCTCGGCCGGGATGTCGACGATGTCGTACATCTCGCCCTTGGCGGCCTCGGCCGACCAGACCAGCGCCTTCATGCGGACAAGGTCGACAACGCCCTTGAAGTCCGACTCGGCACCGATCGGGAGCTGCATGACCAGCGGGGTGGCGCCGAGGCGGTCCACGATGGTCTGCACGCAGAAGAAGAAGTTCGCGCCCGTGCGGTCCAGCTTGTTGATGAAGCAGATGCGCGGGACGCCGTAGCGGTCAGCCTGCCGCCACACGGTCTCGGACTGGGGCTCGACACCGGCGACACCGTCGAACACCGTCACGGCACCGTCGAGGACGCGCAGCGAACGCTCCACCTCGACGGTGAAGTCGACGTGACCCGGGGTGTCGATGATGTTGATGGTGTGGTCGGCGTCGTCGACCGTCCAGTGACAGGTCGTCGCGGCCGACGTGATCGTGATGCCGCGCTCCTGCTCCTGCTCCATCCAGTCCATGGTGGCAGCGCCATCGTGGACCTCACCGATCTTGTACGAGACACCGGTGTAGAACAGGATCCGCTCGGTGGTGGTGGTCTTGCCCGCGTCGATGTGCGCCATGATCCCGATGTTGCGGACCTTGGCGAGGTCAAGGGAGGTTGCAGCCATGGTGGCTCGTTCTCTCTCTGTCTAGTGACGGGGTACGGACTACCAGCGGTAGTGCGCGAAGGCCTTGTTGGACTCGGCCATCTTGTGGGTGTCCTCGCGACGCTTCACGGAAGCGCCCAGGCCGTTGCTGGCGTCGAGGATCTCGTTCATCAGGCGCTCGGTCATGGTCTTCTCGCGACGGGCGCGGGAGTAACCGACCATCCAGCGCAGCGCCAGGGTGCTGGCGCGGCCCGGACGGACCTCGACCGGAACCTGGTAGGTCGCGCCACCGACACGGCGGGACTTGACCTCGAGGGCCGGCTTGACGTTCTCCAGCGCGCGCTTCAGCGTGACGACCGGGTCCGAGCCGGTCTTCTCACGGACGCCCTCAAGGGCGCCGTAGACGATCCGCTCGGCGGTGGAGCGCTTGCCGTGCAGCAGGATCTTGTTGACCAGCTGGGTGACGACCGGGGAGCCGTAAACCGGGTCGATGATGACCGGGCGCTTCGGGGCGGGGCCCTTACGAGGCATTCTTACTTCTCCTTCTTGGCGCCGTAGCGGCTGCGAGCCTGCTTGCGGTTCTTGACACCCTGGGTGTCAAGCGAACCGCGGATGATCTTGTAGCGGACACCAGGAAGGTCCTTCACACGACCACCGCGCACCAGCACGATGGAGTGCTCCTGCAGGTTGTGGCCCTCGCCCGGGATGTAAGCGGTGACCTCGATCCCGCTGGTGAGGCGCACACGGGCGACCTTGCGGAGAGCCGAGTTCGGCTTCTTCGGGGTGGTCGTGTACACACGCGTGCAGACCCCACGGCGCTGCGGGGAACCCTTCAGCGCGGGAGTCTTGTTCTTCTCGACCTTGTCCTGCCGGCCCTTTCGGACCAGCTGCTGGATCGTAGGCACCGTTTCTCCGTTTTCTGTGTGCCAAGGCTTGGTGGAACTAACCTGCGGTGTCTCCCTCGCACACGGCCCCGTGGTTCGACCCACGCGGTCGGGTGTGTTGGGCTTGTTACGACACGGAATCCCATGGCTGATGTACAGCGACGGCGCTCTACGCGCGGGGCGCTGTGAGGCGCTCCGGCTCGGCGCGGCGACCGGTGTGCATGCACGCACAAGGACCCGGGGACACCCCAGGCACAAGGTCAGAGCGTACCTAGCGCATCGGGCGCGGTCAAAACAAATGCAACGCCGCAGGTCGCGGGGCTTGCGCCGGAAGCGGTACCGGAGCCCGCCCGGAACGGGGGCCCTGTACCACAACCGCGCTCCCCCCGCACGGCGAAACCCTACGCCTCCACGTGGGCCCCGGCGAGCCGAGTGCGGCCCCCCGCGTCCTCCGCTCCGGGCACCTCGGACGGCTTCGGCCCGGTCCGCTCCCGGTTGTCCGAGACGGCCGCGAACAGCCCGAACGCGAGCGCGGCCAGCGTGTACACGGCCAGCCAGAGCGGCCAGCTGCCGGGCGGGGTCCAGTGGGCCGGGCTGATCAGCAGCGGGCCCTCGGTGCCGTCGGCGTTGCGGCGCAGCGCCCAGAGGAAGGCGGCGGCGTTGACCAGGGCGAGCGAGAAGCTGGAGATCACCAGCAGTCGGCGCCAGGCGAAGCCGCCCCAGGGCAGCCGCTCGTGGCAGAGCGCGGCGCACATGATCGGCAGTCCGACGGCGAACGGCAGCAGGTAACGGCCCTGCCAGATCATGCCGAGCTGACGCGCCTGCATGGCCTGTGCCGCTATCGGTATCACCACGATGCCGACCATCACGCCGACGATCGCCAGGGTGTCCCGGAACCGGGCGTAGCACAGCGCGAGCATCGCCAGGGAGAGCACCACACCGCACCAGACCAGCAGCGTCGCGGCCGGCGGCTGTGCGTCCAGCCAGCCGAAGTAGCCGATCATGTGCTTCATGTAGAGCAGGCCGTTGTCGAAGGTCTTCCGGGCCGCGCTCAGCGGGGTGAGGTCGCTCGGGGTGTCGATGACCGAGTTGTCCGGGTGGCTCGACGACCAGACCAGGGCCGAGCCGGCCGCGGCCAGCGCCCCTGCACCCCAGGCCCAGGCCACCTTGCGGCGCAGCACGTCGCGCACCGCGCCCTTCTTGCTCAGCAGCAGCCCGAAGAAGAGGGCCCCGGCGAACCAGATCAGACCCAGCGGACGGATGCTGATCAGCACCAGTGCGCCGATGCCCAGCCGGGCCAGCCGGCGGTTCAGCAGGTACGGGTCCGGGCTCATCAGCATCGGCAGCCCGGCGCTCCAGACCAGGATGCCCGCCGCGATCTCCGGGCCGCTCGGGTTGACCACCCCGAACATGAACAGGGCCATCGGGGTGGCCGCGGTGATCACCCCGAGCAGGGTGAAGGAACGCCTGCGCCACTCCGCCGCCGAGACCACCGCGCTCGCCACCAGGGCGGAGCAGATCAGCGCCGACATCAGGCGCATCAGGTAGAAGGCCGCCTCACCGTGGACCAGGAGGCTGGGCCAGCCGACCGCGAAGTAGTACGCGGGGTGGTAGCGGCCGGCCGCCGTGGTCACCAGGGTCGTGCCGGGGCGGTCCCTGAGCTCCGGCGCGCAGGAGGCGGGCCGCTCGGACCGGAAGACGTAGCAGGCGTTGACGTCCTTCAGGTCCTGGTAGATGCGCGGGAGGACGACGCCGGTCTCGGCGAACTTGCCGTCGATCCCGCCGACCACGTGCGGGACCATGACCTCACGGCCCTCGACCTGGCCGCGGGCGACGGCTGCCGCCCGGATGAGGTGCGCGTGCTCGTCCGGCGAAGCGCCGGTCGGGGTGGAGAGCGACCAGGACGCGCTCAGGGCGAACAGGATCGCGAACGCCACGGCCCACAGCCGCCTCGGCGAGGACGCGAGCCGGTCGGCGAGGGACTTGACGGCGGTGATCATCATCTGGAATGGGGCCTTCGGGTCAGTCCGAGCTCACGGGGCGGGAACTGGCGCTACTTGATCATGCTGATCCATGACTGGTCGCCGTCCTTCGAGCACTGCCCTCCGGGCGCGAACTTCGGGCAGCTGCCGTCGAGGTTCCGAACGGTGTGCGACACCCACGGCAGGATGCGGTACGTGTTCTCCTTCGCCGGCATGTAGCGGTCGGACATCGACGAGGAGACCGTACCGAACAAGAACAGCAGAGCGAACAGCGTACCGATCACGGCGGCCTGCGGTCCGGGAGGGCCCGCCGCTGCGGGGCTTCCCCCGGCCTCGGCGGCCTGCCGGCGCTCGGCTATCCGCAGCGACACCAGGTGGGCCACCAGGGCGCAGAGCAGCAGGCCGCAGTAGAGCATCTGGTTGTTGGTCCGGGTGTAGAGCTGCACGGTCTGGGTCTCGTACATGTGCGAAGCGATGTACATCCGCATCACCCAGGCACTCGCGAACATGCAGCAGATGGTGACGACCAGGGGCTTGCGGATGCCGAGCCAGAGCGCGGCGCCCAGTGCGACGAACATCACCACGGCGAACAGGTCCATGCCGCCGAACTCGCCGGGCAGCGGCCACTCCCCGACCTTGCCCGGCATGTCCGTGCGCCACATCAGGAAGTACGCCGGGTCGGTGAAGTTGTCGAACCGGAAGGTGGAGTCCTTGGTGTCCTGCCCTTCCGTCAGCATGGTCACCAGGTAGCTGCCGCAGACCAGCAGGAACGCGGCACCGGTGACGACCAGGAAGGACAGGCCCTTGCGGCGGTCGGCCCGCCAGGGGAAGTACATCAGCGCCGCTACCAGCACGCCCGCCGCACTCCACAGGAACCAGCCGGAGTAGGTCAGGAACAGCAGCCCCAGCACCGCGCCGAAGCCGGCCGCCTTCAGCAGCAGCGGCCGCCAGGCCGCCGTCCCGCTGCGGCGCAGCTGCACCACCATCGCCACCAGGACCGGCACCAGGACCACCAGCACGGTCTGGCTGTACGGCTTGTAGGCGTCTATCAGGGCGAAGGCCGGCAGCACGCCGAAGGCGAGTGCGCGGACCGGGCTGAGCAGCATCCGCCAGGAGAGGTAGACCAGCGGGCCGAACGCGGCGGCGCCGAGGATCTGCAGGTCCTTGAAGGCGTACGCGGTGTTGCCGCCGCGGAACCACTCGGCGTAGTAGCCCAGGGTGTACAGCGGCGCCGGCGGGTAGACCGGCGAGCCCGAGGGCTGACCGTTCGCCACCGCGTGGGCCCACTCGACGATGCGCCCGCTGTCGCCGTTGAGGCCGAACATCGGCCAGGGCGTGCCGAGCAGGGCGATCACCGCGCCGCCCGCCACGAAACCACTGGCCAGGCCGGCCAGGCCGGCGGCCGAGAAGCGGGCCACCAGGCCGAAGTGCCGGCCGGAGCGCACGCGCATGGCGACCACCAGCGCCCCGAGCAGGAGCAGGCCGATCACGGCGAACCGCAGCTGCAGCGCGGCGAGCCCGCTCACCTGGGCGATCCGGTTCAGCGGGTCGAGCTTGAAACCGCCGGCCATCGCGGGCAGGACCAGCGCGGCCAGGAAGGCGACCAGCGCCTCGCCCGCGAGCAGCACCGGCGAGGAGGTCCAGAACCCGTTGCCGGAGCGGTGCTCCGACCCCTGGGTCCGCGAACGTCCACCCGGCGACGGGACTCGGGAGGCCTCCTGGGCACTGACTGTCACTGGAGCGGTCCTCGACTCGTGGTTGCTCGGCCGGCCCGACCGGCGCCTCTTCGCCGACGGGTCGCGGGTCGTACGGGATTTCAGGTGCGCGGTGGCTGCCCCGGGCATCATAGGTGCTTTACCTTGCGACGGGCGTGCCGGGCAACCGGCCGGGCGGCGGCGGGGCGGGCCGGAAGGCGGCCGGAACGGGCGTGCCTCCCCCGTTCGGCGCACACGCTCAGGGGATCCTCAACTCGGGCGACAGCCCGTTCGGGCAGTGACAGGCTGAAGCCCGAGACCTCCGTCCGGCACGAGCGTCCGGCACGAGCAGAAGGGCCGCAATGCAACCGTCAGCGCCACCGTCCTCCGACCTCCCCGGGCCGGGCACCCCGTCCGCCGTCAGCATCCGAGGACTGTGGAAGCACTTCGGCGCCCAGGCCGCCGTGGCCGGGCTGAGCCTGGAGCTGCCCGCCGGCTCCTTCATCGGCCTGGTCGGGCCGAACGGCGCCGGCAAGACCACCACGCTGTCGATGGTCACCGGACTGCTGCGGCCCGACCAGGGCACCGTCCTGGTCCACGGCACCGACGTGTGGGCCGACCCGGTCTCGGTCAAGGCGCGGATCGGCATCCTGCCCGAGGGCCTGCGGATGTTCGAGCGGCTCAGCGGGCGCGAGCTGCTGCAGTACACCGGGCGGCTGCGCGGCCTGCCGGGGGCCGAGGTGGACCGCCGGGCCGAGGAACTGCTGGCCGTACTGGACCTCGACCGGGACGCCGACAAGCTGGTCGCCGACTACTCCACCGGCATGCGCAAGAAGATCGGCCTGGCCGCGGCGCTGCTGCACAACCCCGACGTGCTGTTCCTCGACGAGCCCTTCGAGGGCGTCGACCCGGTCTCGGCGCAGACCATCCGTGGCGTGCTCAAGCGGTACGCGGCGGCCGGCTCCACGGTCGTTTTCTCCAGCCACGTGATGGAGCTGGTCGAGCAGCTCTGCGACTGGGTCGCCGTGGTCGACGCCGGGCGGGTGATCGCCCAGGGCCCGCTGGACACCGTGCGCGACGGGCGCAGCCTGCACGAGGCCTTCCTCGGCCTGATCGGCGTCCGCGAGGACGACGGCCGGGCGCTCGGCTGGCTCGGCGGCGGCCAGGCCGGGGGCGGGCAGTGACCACGGCCCGGGCAGTGGGCACGGCCGCCGCCCCCGTGCCCGACGGGCGGACGGTCGTCCGCGCGCTGGTCGCGCTCAAGCTGCGGCTGCTGCGCAACGGGCTGCGCCGCAGCCCCGGCCGTACCGCCGCCTACGTCATCGGCGCCGTCCTCGGCCTGGCCTTCGCGGGCGGCATCGCCTTCGCCCTCGCCATGCTGAACGGCCGCTACGCCGGCTCCGGGGACGCCGGCGTGATGCTGCTCGGCGTGCTCTGCCTCGGCTGGGCGGCGCTGCCGCTCTTCCTGTTCTCCAGCGACGAGAGCGCCGACCCGACCAGGCTCACCATGCTGCCGCTGCGGCCCGGCCCGCTGCTGCGCGGCTCGCTGCTGGCCGCGCTGATCGGGCCCGGGCCGCTGGTCAGCCTGGTGCTGGTGACCGGCGCGGCACTGTCCGGTGCCGACGGCGGCGCCTCGGCCGCGGCCGCGCTGGTCGGCGTGCCGCTCGCCGTGCTCTGCCTGGTCACGCTCTCCCGGGCGGTCGCCGCCGGCAACGCCCGGATGCTCTCCAGCCGCCGCGGCAAGGACTTCGCGATCTTCGGCGGGCTGCTCTTCGCCCTGCTCGTCCAGGCCGCCAACGTCGGCTCGCAGAGCATCCTCGGCCGGCCCGGCGAGCAGCTCGACCTCAGCCCGCTGAAGCCGATCGCCTCCGTGCTGCGCTGGATCCCGCCGGTCGGTGCGGTGGACGCGGCCCGCACCGCCGGCGAGGGCCGGTACGGGCTCGCGCTGCTCCAGCTCGCCGCGGCCGGCGCGCTGCTCGTCCTGCTGCTGCGCTGGTGGCGGAGCAGCCTGCAGGAGCTGATGGTCACCGCCGACTCCTCCACCCTGGAGGTGGCCCGCGGGGTGCAGGGCTCGCGCGGTTGGCGCTTCCTGCCCGAGGGCCGGGTCGGCGCCGTGATGCAGCGCCACCTGCGGTACGCCTGGCGCGAGCCGCGGGCGAAGGCCGCGGTGTTCACCAGCATCGGCATGACGCTGGTGCTCTGCGTGCTGTCGATGGTCCAGGGCTGGTCGAGCGTCTACCTGCTGGCGATGACCGGCATGTTCCTCGGGCTGCAGATGCTCAACCTGTTCGGCATGGACGGCTCGGCGTTCTGGATGGTCGCCGCCACCCTGCGCACTCCGGCCGACGCCCGGGACGAGCTGCGCGGCCGGGCGTACGCGGTGCTCTCGTACGCCCTCCCGGTCACGCTGGTGCTCGGTCTCGTCCTGGCCGCCGCCACCGGCGACTGGGCCGGCCTGCCGTCCGCGCTCGGCCTCGCGCTGGCACTGCTCGGCTGCGGGGTGGCGCTCGGCGCGGTGTTCAGCGTGCTCGCGCCGTTCACCATGCCCGCCGACAGCAACCCGATGCGCAACGCCGCCCCCGGGCAGGGCGGGCTGATCCTGCTCAACCAGTTCGGCTCGATGTTCGGTGTGGCACTGCTCACCCTGCCGGTGGGCGGCTACCTCGCCTGGGCACTGCTCTCGGACGGGCCGAGCTGGCCGGTGCTGCTGATCGGCCCGCTGTACGGCGCCCTGGTCGCCGTCGTCGGGGTACGGATGGCGGCCACCCGGCTGCTGGAGCGCATCCCGGAGATCCTCGCCAAGGCCATCGAGCGCTGAGCCGGCGGCGGGCCGGACGCGGGCCGGCGGCGCGGTCCGCCCGCCGTCCGGCCCCGGGCATCGGCCCGGGCTCCGGCATCATGGGCGGGAGGGACCAGGCCGTCGAGGCGCCGTCGAGGAGAGCAGGGACACACCGTGGGCAAGCGCGCGCAGCAGGGCGGAGACGCCGGACCGCTGCTGGAGCAGGCCGTACGGTCGGTGCTGACGGCCCCGGACGAGGGGCTGGACCTCGCCCTGGACACCGGGGCGTCACTGCTGGCCGCCTCGGTCGGGGGGTGGCCGGCGGTCAGCCGGGCGCTGCTGGGGCACGCGGACACCGCCGTCGGCCGCTGCTGGTCCGCCGGGTGGCGCCCGGCCGACCTGGCGCGGGTGGTGCGGCGCGGGCTGAAGCCCGTCCACCTGGCCCTCGCGGTCGACCTGATCGCCGCCGAGAACCGCCGCCACTCGGCGGCGGCCCTCGACCGGCGCTGGCAGGAGCAGCTGCGCGAGCTGGAGGCCGAGGCCTGGTGGCCCGGCGACGAGGAGTACCTGGGGGCCTTCGCCCACCGGCACCGGCTGGACCGCTTCGCGCTCGCCACCGCCGTCCTGGAGCTGCTGCGCACCTGGGGGCGGCTGCCGCCGATCGCCCCGGTGGGGCCGGCCCCCGGGCAGACGGCACGGCCGCGGTCCGCCGGACCGCAGCACCCCGGGCCGACGGCCGGCGAGCCGCGGATGCTGGCCCGGATCCGGGCCCTGCTGGCCAAGGCGGAGTCCACCGAGTACCCCGAGGAGGCCGAGGCGCTGACCGCCAAGGCCCAGCAGCTGATGGCCCAGCACAGCATCGACGAGGCGCTGCTGGCCGCCGCCGGCGCCGACCGCGACGCCCCCGCGGCACTGCGGATCGGCGTGGACAACCCGTACGAGGGACCGAAGACGATGCTGCTGGACGCGGTCGCGGCGGCCAACCGGTGCCGGGTGGTGTGGGCGAAGGAGTTCGGCTTCTGCACCGTGATCGGCTTCGACGGGGACCTGGACGGCGTCGAACTGCTCTACACCTCGCTGCTGGTGCAGGCCACGCACGCGCTCAACAAGGCCGGCTCCGGCCGGGACTCGCGCAGCAAGGCGTTCCGGCAGTCCTTCCTGGTCGCGTACGCGGCGCGGATCCGCGAGCGGCTGACCGCCGCCACCGAGCGGACCACCAGCGCCGCCGCGGCCGGCCGGCACCTGCGCGAGGACGGCACCGAGGAGCAGCTGCTGCCGGACGAGCGGCTGCTGCCCGCGCTCGCCGCCCGCTCGGAGGCGGTGGACGAGGAGGTCGGCCGGCTGTTCCCGAAGCTGGTCTCGCAGCGGGTCCGGGTCAGCGACGGCGAGGGCTGGGCGGCGGGCCGCGCCGCCGCGGACCGGGCCGCACTGCACGGACGCGCCGGGCAGATCCGCGGCTAGGCAGGCCCTGGGGCCCCAGGAAGACCTGATAGAACGTACTCCGCCACGAACGAAGGGGGATTCGACGTGACGGAGCCGGCGGCCGAGTCGGGGTACCGGGACCGGGTGCGCGGAGCGCTGCTCGGCGGAGCGATCGGCGATGCGCTGGGCTGGCCGGTGGAGTTCCAGCAGCTGCACCAGATCCAGGACCGGTACGGGCCACAGGGCGTGACCGCGCTGCCAGCCGGCCCCGGGCCGGTCGAGGTCACCGACGACACCCAGATGACGCTGTTCACCGCCGAGGGCCTGATCCGCGGCTTCGTCCGCGGCTGGACGGGCGGCGGCGGATCCGTCCCCGAGGCCGTGCACGGCGCCTACCGGCGCTGGCTGCTGACGCAGTACCAGCCCGCGCCGGACGCCGAACCGCAGCCCCGCCCGTACGACGGCTGGCTGCTGCGGCAGCCGTTCCTGTACGCGCGGCGGGCGCCGGGCAACGCCTGCCTCAGCGGGGTGTCCGAGCACCCGGTGTTCGAGGCGCCGTCCGTGATCGGACGGCCGGGGCCGATCAACCCGGGCTCCAAGGGCTGCGGCACGGTGATGCGCTCGGCGCCGTTCGGGCTGGCCCGGCTGGGTGCCGAGCAGGCCTTCGGGCTGGCCGTGCAGTGCGCCCAGCTCACCCACGGGCACCCGACCGGCTACCTCGCGGCGGGCGCCTTCGCGGCGCTGGTCGAGCGGCTCGTGAACGGGACGGAGCCGTGGGCGGCGGTCGGCGAGACCGTCGAGCAGATCCGCGAGCTGCCCGGGTCCAAGGAGACCGTCCAGGCGCTGGCCCGGGCGGTGCGGCTCGCCCAGGAGGCCGAGCCCTCGGCGGAGACGGTGGAGCGGGTCGGCCTCGGCTGGATCGCCGAGGAGTGCCTGGCCATCGCGGTGCACTCGCTGCTGGCGGCCACCCTCGACCCCGACCCGGTGCGCACCGCGCTGCTGCTGTCGGTGAACCACTCCGGCGACAGCGACTCGACCGGCGCGGTCTGCGGCAACCTGGTCGGGGCCGCGTACGGCGCCTCGGCGCTGCCCGCCGAGTGGGCCGGGGCGGTCGAGGGGCGGGCCGAGCTGCGGCAGGTCGCGGACGACCTGCTGGTGCTGTTCGGCAGCCGCGACCCGCTGCACCCGGGGCTCGGCGGGCGCTACCCGGCCTGGTAGGAGCCACCCCGCCTACCTGGGGCCGCCCCGCCTGGTTGGAGCTACCCCGCCCGGTTGGAGCTACTTCGCCTGGGGGTCGGCGACCTGACCGAGGAACAGCGGCCGCCCGCCCGAGGCGTCCCGGACCAGGAACAGGAACGGCCGGTCGATGTGCAGCTGGACGGTCCTGCTCGGGGCGGGCGCCGCCGCCACGCCGATCCCGACGCCGCTGCCGGCCGCCGCGACCGTACCCTCCTCGTCGACCTGCACGGTGGCCTTCTGCACCACCGTGCTGACGGCGAGCGGCGGCTCCTTGGCGATGCCGCCGAGGTCGGCGTTGTCGAAGGCCGAGTGGACGCCGAGCGAGCGCAGCACGGGGGTGAGCTCGTTGGACGTGTCGAAGTGGAAGCGCGGCAGCTGCAGGTCGACGGGCTGCTCGGCGAGGGCGCCGAGGATCCGGTCGAGCTGGGGCTGGTCCAGCCCCTTGGTGAAGGCCGCGAAGCCGCCCTGCGCGGGGACGATCAGGTCCATCACCACGTTGCCGTCCTTGTAGGGGAGTTCGACGGCCTGCCAGGGCTCGCCGACGATCCCGCCGGAGCCGTCGGCGTACTTGAACTCACCGGTCTGGCTCATGGTGGGGACGGACGGGGTGGAACCGTCGAGCTTGTGGAACGGGCGGTCCGCGGTGTGGCTGGGCTTGAACTCGGAGGCCCACTTCGCCTTGAGGTAGAGCGCGTCGGTGAGGACCACCCGGGTGTCCGCGTTGAGCTGGTTCGGGGCGAAGAGGTCCTTGATCCGTCCGTCGGTGGCCTTCTCCACGGCCGCGTTGACCGCCTTGCGGCTGCCCTCGGAGTCCTTCTTGAAGTCGGTGGTGTGCACTCCGGCGTCGAAGGCGGCGGCGAGGGTGGCCAGGTAGTCGGGCTCGACCGGGAAGCCCTGCTGCGTCCAGACCTGGTCGCTCTGGCGCAGGGTGAGCCCGTCGGTGGTCGGGACGGGTCGGTTCAGGGCGCCGGTGGCGAGGGCGTACTGCTTCGGGTCGAGGTCGGTGTGCAGGGCCTTGGCGAGCTCGTCGGCGGTCGCGCCGCGGGCGCCGGGCAGCAGCATCGCGAGCACGGTGGCCAGGCCGGACGGGGAGACCACGAGGTTGTGCCCGGCGTCGTCCGGCTTGGCGGTGAGGGCGTGCAGGAGGTCCAGCCCGAAGGCGTCGGTGGCCTTCGCGGTGGCCGCCGTCTGGGCCGGATCGACCGAGGGGCCGCCGGCCGGCGCGGAGGCCCTCACCTCCGTACCGGTCGCAGCCCCGGTGCTGCCGCACCCGGCGGCCAGCGGCGCGGCGAGCACGGCGGCCAGGAGCAGCGCCGCCGGGCGGCGGGGCGTACGACGACGGGTTCCGGTGCTGCTGTTCGTCATGGCCCTTCGACGCGGCACCCCGCCTTCGGGTTCCCTCTCAGTCCCAGAGCGCCCCGAGCGCCAGCAGCTCGTCCCGGTACTCGATCCGCTCGACCCACTCCCCGGGCCAGACCGCCTCGCCGTGGTGGGCGCCGGCGAAGGCGCCGGTCAGGCAGGCGAGGGAGTCGGAGTCGCCGCTGGAGTAGGCGGCCCGGCGCACGGCGGCGACCGGGTCGTCCGGCAGCAGCAGGAAGCAGAGCAGGCCGGTGCCGAAGGCCTCCTCGGCGACCCAGCCCTCGCCGGTGGCCAGGCACGGGTCGGCCTCGACGTCGGGTGCGGCGAGCGCGGCCTCCAGCTGGTCGAGCACCTGGAGGCAGTCCCCCCAGCCGCGGGCGAGGACGGCCTGCGGGGAGCTGCCGTACCAGCGGTCGGCGAGGTCGCCGAGCCAGAACTCGTCGTACCGCTCGCGGCCCGCCAGCGCGTACGCCCGCAGCACCGCCGGCAGTCCGGCCGGCGGGACGCCCTCGGCGAGCTTGCGGACGGCGTAGGCGGTGAGGTCGCTGGCGGCGAGCGCGGTGGGGTGGCCGTGGGTGAGCGCGGACTGCAGCTGGGCGGCGCCGGAGAGCTGCCGGGCGTCCAGGTCGCGGATCAACCCGATCGGGGCGACCCGCATGTTGGCGCCGCAGCCCTTGGAGCCGACGTCGCTCGCCTGCTGCCAGCGGTACTCGGGGCGGCTGAGCCGCTCGCAGGCCCGCAGGCAGGTCATGCCGGGGGCGCGGTTGTTCTCCGGGGAGCGCCACCAGTCGACGAACTCCTCGCGGACGGGCCGCTCCAGCCGAAGGGGCGTCAGCGGCCCGCGCTCCAGGGCGGTGCGCAGGCCGCGGCCGAGAGCGAGCGTCATCTGGGTATCGTCGGTGACCAACGCCCGCTCCGGCAACGGCAGTTGCCGCCAGTCCGGATGGTCGGCGGCGATCGCCTCGACGGTCTTGAACTCCGTCACCCGGCCGATCGCGTCCCCGATCGCCAGCCCCAGCAGTGCCCCCGTCGCCTTGCCCACGGCCGCTCCCCCTCTTCCCTCTTGCATCTCGTTACATCTCGTCACATCTCGACGAGCAGTTCCTTGAGCCCGCGGATCACGTAGCCCGGGTTCCACTCGGGCTCGCGGACCAGCCGCAGGCCCGGGGCCCGGCGCAGCAGGGTGCCGTAGGACTCGGTGAGCTCCAGTCTGGCGAGCGGGGCGCCGAGACAGAAGTGGATTCCGGCGCCGAAGGTGATGTGCGGGTTGTCGGTGCGGCCGAGGTCGAAGCGGTCGGGGTCGGCGAAGCGCTCGGGGTCGCGGTTGGCGGAGCCGAAGAGCAGGGCGATCTCGGCGCCGCGCGGGATGGTGACGCCGCCGACCTCGATGTCCTCCAGCACCCAGCGCTCGAACATCTGCAGCGGGGTGTCCCAGCGCATCAGTTCCTCGACGGCGGTGGGCAGCAGTTCGTCCACCGAGCCGCGCAGCCGGGCGAGTTCCCCGGGGTTGCGGAACAGCGCCCACCAGCCGTTGCCGGTGGTGTTGACGGTGGCCTCGTGGCCGGCGTTGAGCAGCAGCACGCAGGTGGAGACCATCTCCTGCTCGCTGAGCGCGTCGGAGCCCTCCTGGGCCTGGATGAGCGCGCTGATCAGGTCGTCGCCCGGGGCCGCCCGGCGCTCGCGGATCAGGGCGCGCAGGTAGTCGGAGAACTCGATGCTCGCGGTGACGGCCCGGCGGGCGGTCTCCTCGCTCGGGTTGAGCTCGAACATCCCGGTGATGTCGGCGGACCACGGCCGCAGCAGGTGCCGGTCGCTCTCCGGGACGCCGAGCATCTCGGCGATCACGGCGACCGGCAGCGGCTCGGCGACGGTGGCGATCAGGTCGCCGCCGCCGGCCGCGAGCAGCTCGTCGACGAGCTCGCCGGCCAGGCGCCGGACGGTCGGGCGCAGGCCCTCGACCATGCGCGGGGTGAAGGCCTTGGAGACGAGGCGGCGGATCCGGGTGTGGTCGGGGGCCTCCAGGTCGAGCAGCCCGTGGTCGTTCAGGGTGTGGAAGGGCTCGTGCGCCGGGTCGGGCTCGGGGCGGCCGAACTCCGCGTGGCTGAAGCGGTGGGTGTAGGTGCGGCCGAGCCGCCGGTCGCGCAGCAGCGCGCTGACGTCCTCGTGGCGGGAGACGAGCCACTGGTTCGTCGGCTCGAAGTACGTCACCGGCGCGTGTGCGCGCAGTTCGGCGTACGCGTCGTAGGGGTGGGCCACGAACGCCGCCGACCAGGGGTCGAACTTCGCCGTCGTCGTCATCGGAAGATCACTCCAGGCCGTCAGGGGGAGCCGGAAGGATCATCGTACGCATCCGGTACGTCCGTTTTAAGAGTGTTCGGTGAGCAACTTCCGCACCAACGCCGGAAGGGCGGCCGAGATCGGCTCCCGGATCACCTCGTCCGCCGCCTCGTCGAACGGCGTCGGTTCACCGTTCACCACCACCAGACGGGCGCCGGACTCCAGCGCGATCTGCGGCAGCGAGGCCACCGGGTAGACCTGCAGACTGGTGCCCACCGCGATGAACAGGTCGCAGGCCTTGGCGATCGCGTCTGCCTGCTGGAGCACCACCGGGTCCAGCGCCTCCCCGAACATCACCGTCCGCGGCCGCAGGATCCCCCCGCACTCCCGGCACGCCGGGTCCGGCTCGCCCGCCTCCACCCGCGCCAGCGCGTCCGCCATCGGGCCGACCACCCGGCAGCGCACGCACTGCACCTCCCGTGCGGTGCCGTGCAGTTCGAGCACCTTGCGGGCGGGCAGGCCGGACTGCCGGTGCAGCCCGTCCACGTTCTGGGTGAGCACCCGGACCGGCAGGCCGGAGCGCTCCAGCTCGACCAGCGCCCGGTGCCCGGCGTTCGGCTCGGCCGCCAGCGCCCCCGCCTCCCGCCGCATCACCCAGGCCGCCCGGCGCACCTGCGGATCGGCGAGGTACGGCCCGATGGTGACCATCCGCTGGGCCGACGGGTCCTTCTGCCAGAGCCCCTGCGGGCCGCGGTAGTCGGGGATGCCCGAGTCGGTCGAGATGCCCGCGCCGGTGAGCACGGCGATCAGGGGGCGCTTCGCGTTCATGCCCCGGACGGTACGGCCCCGGGCCCGCCCGCGGCCACCGAAAATCCGGGTGCGCCGCGTCAACTCCGGCCGCACACTGGGCCGGTCACCCGCCGTACCGCGAAGGAGCCCCGTGCAGGGAGCAGTCAGCGTCTCGCCCGCTCAGATCCCCGAGCTGCTGCTCGGACTGGCCACCGTCCGCCCGGTGTTCCTCTGGGGGGCTCCCGGGATCGGCAAGTCCTCCCTGGTCAGGGCGTTCGCCGAGTCGCTCGGCCTGGAGTGCGTGAGCCTGGTCGGCACCCAGCTCGCCCCGGAGGACCTGATCGGCGTCCCGCAGCTCACCCCGGAGGGCCGATCCCGGTTCTGCCCGCCCGAGCAGATCGCCCGCGACGAGCCGTACTGCCTCTTCCTGGACGAGCTCAACGCGGCCTCGCCGGACGTCCAGAAGGCCTTCTACTCGCTGATCCTGGACCGCCGGATCGGCTCGTACGAGCTGCCGCCCGGCTCGATCGTGATCGGCGCCGGGAACCGCGCCACCGACGGCGCGCTGGCCCGCCCGATGGCGTCCGCGCTGGTCAACCGCATGGTCCACGTCCATCTGCGGGCCAACGCCGAGGACTGGCTGCGCTGGGCGGCCGGCGCCGGGATCCACCCGTGGGTCGTCGACTACCTCACCGACCGGCCCGACCACCTGTGGTCCGCCCCGCCCAAGACCGAGGAGCCGTTCTCCACCCCGCGCGCCTGGCACATGCTCTCCGACGCGCTGCAGTCCTTCGGCCCGACCCTGGACGAGGGGACCCTCAAGGTGGTCGCGTACGGCCTGCTCACCCCGCAGCACGCGATCGCCTTCTGCGGCTACGCGAAGATCGTCCGCAACTCGTACGGCCTGGAGGCGATCCTCAAGGGCGACGCCCGCTGGCCGCACCGGCTGGAGGACCGCGACCTGCTCTACTACCTGGCCGACGCCTTCCGCGGACGCCTGGTCAAGGAGCTGCCCGCCAGCAAGGAGCACGCCTCCGGGGCGCAACGGCAGACCGCCTTCCGGGCCAAGTCGCTGCTGGTGCAGCTGGCCGAGATCTCGGTGGAGGTCGCCCAGACGGTGATCGCCGACGGCGCGGACGGCAACCCGGTGCTGCCCTCCTGGTTCCTGATCGAGGCCGCCCGGGACATGCCCCGGCTGGTCGAGGCCCGCCGGTGAAGCCCGCGGCGGCGAAGAAGAAGCCGGATCCGGGCGCCGAGGTCTTCGCCGAGGGCCTCGGCCTGCTGCGCCGCAACCCGGCCTTCGCCGCCCTGCCCGCCCAGGTCTGCCGCAGCGAGGAGTGCACGGTCTCCCCGCCCGACGGCTGGGCGGTGGTCGACTCCGACGGCACCGTGCACGTCAACCCGCGCCGCCGGGCCGAGCCCGAGGAGTGGGCCTGGGTGCTCGCGCACTGCCTGCTGCACCTCGGCTTCGGCCACGTCCCGGCCGCCCGCGGCTCCCGGGTCCAGCCGGACGAGTGCGCGGCCGCCGCCCGCTGCGCGGTGGTCAACCGCTTCCTCGCCACCTTCCCGGTCGGCCGCGCCCCGGTCGCCCTCCCGCAGGAGTACCCCGGCGGCGACGAGGAGGAGCTGGCCGCCCGCTGGCGCCGCGACGGCCTGCCGCCGGCCGGCGCCGCCGGGACGGCCGGCACCGCCGACCGCGACCAGCTGCTGGTCGAGTGGGACAACCAGTACCACGTGCCCAAGGACTGGGAGAGCGCCTTCGCGGCCGCGCTCACCCGCACCATGTCCGCCGCGATGGACCGGGCCGGCGGCCGGATCGACAGCGAGACCGGCGAGCGGCTGCCCGAACGGCCCTGGACCAGGGCGCTCAACTGGTTCGTCTCCTCGTACCCGCTGCTCGGCGGCATCGCGGCCGGGTTCACCGTGGTGGCGGACGCCGAACTCGCCCGGGCCCACGGGATCGCGGTCGCCGCGGTCAACGCCGAGGCCGGCGAGATCTACATCAACCCGCTGCGCCACCACACCGACGAAGAGTGGCGGTTCATCCTCGGCCACGAGATGCTGCACGCCGCCCTGCGGCACGGCGAACGCCGCGGCGGCCGGGACGCGTTCCTGTTCAACGTCGCCGCCGACTACGTCATCAACGGCTGGCTGCTGGAGATGGGCGTCGGCGACATGCCCGAAGGCCTCCTGTACGACCCGCAGTTGAAGGGCCTGTCGGCCGAGGAGGTGTACGACCGGATCGTCGGCGACCAGCGCCGGATCCGCCGCCTCGCCACGATGGCCGGGAAGAACCGCCCGGACATCCTCGGCGAACCGCTGGACCGCGGCCCGCGCGACTACGTCGACCTCGACGACTTCTACCGGCGCGGCCTGCAGCAGGGCTTCGAGCTGCACCAGCGCCAACGCGGCCTGCTCCCGGCCGGGTTGGTCGAGGAGATCCGCGCACTCGCCCATCCCCCGCTCCCCTGGGACGCACAACTGGCCCGCTGGTTCGACGAGTTCGTGCCGAGCCCGGAGCCGGTGCGCAGCTACTCCCGCCCCGCCCGCCGGCAGTCCGCGACCCCGGACATCCCGCGGGCCGGCCGCTACCGCCCCGAGGAGGAGGTGCCGCGCTGCACCTTCGGGGTCGTCCTGGACACCTCCGGATCGATGAGCCCGACGCTGCTCGGCAAGGCGCTTGGCGCGATCGCCTCGTACGCCGCCGCCCGGGACGTCCCGGCCGCCCGGGTGGTGCACTGCGACGCCGCCCCGCACGACGCCGGGTACCTCCCGGTCGAGGAGATCGCCGGGCGGGTCCGGGTGCGCGGCCGCGGCGGCACCGTCCTGCAGCCGGGCATCGACCTGCTGGAGCGGGCCGGGGACTTCCCGCCCGGGGCGCCCGTGCTGGTCATCACCGACGGCGAGTGCGACGTGCTGCGGGTGCGCCGCGAGCACGCCTTCCTCGTCCCCCGCGGCGCCGGGCTGCCGTTCACCCCGCGCGGACCGGTCTTCCGGATGAGCTGACGGTCATCACACGGCGGGCACCGGACATCGCGCGGCGGGCACCGGACATCGCGCGGCGGGCACCGATCACACCGCGGGCACCGCGCCGAGGTCAGACCAGCACCGGCCGCGGCGTCGCGGCGGCCGGACGGGCCAGCGGGCTCAGCGCCACCAGGAAGCAGCCGGCGGCGAGCGGGATCAGCGCCAGGTCGGCGGCCGAGGCGACCGTCCCGAGCAGCACCAGGACCGGGCTCCACCAGCGCAGCGCCCGGGCCGGGCCCACCGAGGCGGCGACCAGCAGCGCCAGCAGGCCGACGTAGAAGAGCAGCGGGCCCACCTGGTAGACGGCGGGCAGCACGCCCGGGACGCCCTGCACCCGGTCGAACAGCCGCGACTGCTCGGCCTTGTCCGCCGCCGCCAGGCCGACGACCAGGTCGATCCCGATCTGCACCAGGGAGGCCGCGAGCCCCGCGAGGGCCGTTCCCAGCGCCGCGCCCGCGGCCACCCGCCCGGCCGTCGTGCCGCGCGGGGCGAGCAGTCTGCGCAGGGCGAGGAAGACCGGGGCGAACAGCAGCAGCCCGGCGAACATCGCGGTGTGGCCGGCCGTCCAGCCCAGGCCCGGCTCCCGGGAGCCCGGCACCAGCCGGATGCCGCCGTAGAGGGCCATCAGCGCGGGGGCGCCGACGACGGCGTACGAGGTGAGGCGGGTACTGCTGCCGGCGGTGCTGCGAGCGGCGGCGTTCATCTGCGATCTCCTGCGGTGTCCGTGATCCGTTCCGACACCGCACAGCCTGTCTGCCGGGGCCCTCGTCGCGGATCGCCCGTACCGGCGAACCGGCCGCCTCCCCCGCAGGGGGGAGCCCGGCTCAAGCCCCGCAGGGGGAGCCCGGCTCAGGCCCCGCAGGGGAGCCCGGCTCAGGCCTCCCCCGCCACCACCGCCCCCGCCTCGTACGCGAACACCACCGCGTGCACCCGGTCCCGCAGCCCGAGCTTGCTCAGCACATTGCTGACGTGCGTCTTCACCGTGTGCTCGCTGACCACCAGCTCCGCCGCGATCTCCGCGTTGGACAGCCCGCGCGCGATCAGCCGCAGCGTCTCCTGCTCGCGCAGGGTCAGCTGCTCCAGCAGCCCGGACGGCGGCCGCACCGCCCGATCCGGCGCGCCCGGCCGGCGGGCGGCGAACTCGCCGATCAGCCGCCTGGTCACCGAGGGCGCGAGCAGCGCCTCCCCCGAGGCGACCATCCGCACCCCGTGTGCCAGATCGTCCCGCCGGACGTCCTTGAGCAGGAAGCCGCTGGCCCCCGCGTACAGCGCGTCGAAGACGTAGTCGTCGATGTCGAAGGTGGTCAGCATGATCACCTTGGTGGCCGGGAACTCCGCGCACACCCGGCGGGCCGCCTCCAGCCCGTCCATCACCGGCATCCGGACGTCCAGCAGCAGCACGTCCGGGCCGTGCTCGCGGACCGCCTCGACCGCCTCGGCGCCGTCGCAGGCCTCGGCCACCACCTCGATGTCCGGCTGCGCGTCCAGGATCATCCCGAACCCGGCCCGCACCAGCTCCTGGTCGTCCGCGACGACCACCCTGATCGGCTTCATCCGCCCGCCCTCTCCACCACGCCGCCCGCCCCCAACGGCAGCCGGGCACTCACCAGGAAACCCTTGCCCTCCGGCCCCGGGCCGGCCTCGGCCCGCCCGCCGCAGGCCGCCGCCCGCTCCCGGATGCCCACCAGCCCGCGCCCGCCGGACCAGCCGACCACCGTACGGCCGACGGCCGGCGCCACTCCGCGGCCGTTGTCCGAGACCACGACCTCCAGCTCCTGGCCGCCCCGCCGCACCCTGATCGCGGCCCGGTCGGCCCCCGAATGCTTGACCGTGTTGGTCAGCGCCTCCTGCACGATCCGGTAGGCCGCCGCCTCCACGTCGGCGGGCACCGCGCCCAGCCCGTCGGCGACGTCGAGCTCCACCTGCAGACCGGCCCGGCGCACCCGCTCGGCGACCGCGCCGAGTTCCGCCAGCCGGGGCTGCGGCGCCAGCTCCTGGCCGGCCCCCTCCTCCTTCAACACCCCGAGCACGCGCCGCAGTTGGACCATCGCGTCGCGCCCGGCGTCGGCGATGGTGTCGAACGCGCGGATCGCCCGGTCCGGGTTACTGCGCACCACCACCGGCCCGGCCTCGGCCTGGATCACCATCAGCGAGACGGCGTGCGCCAGGATGTCGTGCATCTCCCGCGCGATCCGGGCCCGCTCCTCCGCAACCGCGCGGGCCGCCTCGCTCGCCGCCCGCTCGCCCGCGTCCCGGGCCCGCTCCGCCTCCAGCCGGGCCAACTGCCGCTGGGCGCGCACCAGCGAGCCGAACACGAAGGTACCGACGGAGGTGACCAGGCTGAACAGCGCGCCGTTCGGCGAGTGGGTGCCGAGCACGTTGCCGACCACCACCACCGCCAGCACACTCCACCGCGCCCGCTCCGAGGAGCGGTCCGCGACCGTGTAGAAGGAGATCACCCCCGACAGCGGCACCTGCGGGTTCGCGGAGTGCGCCACGATCGAGATCAGCAACGACGGCAGGGTCGCCAGCACCAGCACCGTCAGCGGTGCCCGGCGCCGCCAGGGCAGCGACAGCGCGGTCGCCACCGCCAGCAGGTAGATCCACCACGGGCGGGCCGTGTCGTCCTGGGCCACCGCCCAGACCGCCACCCCCGCCGCCGCCCCCGCCAACAGCGAGTCCGGCACGTACGGACTCAGCCCGGTCAGCCGGTTCAGCCGACCCGACGCACGCTCCACCCCGGTACCTCCCCCGTAACCGGGGACGCCGCCCCCGCGGAGAAGATCATGCCCTACCGGCAGGGCCTCCGGAACGGCCCGGTCAGACACCGCTGACCGTCACACCGCCGGACCCGGTGGTCGCCGTGATGCTGTGCGCTGCCCCCGGCTGCGAGGGGATGCCCACGTCCACCCCACCGGACCCGGCGCGCGCGTCCACCGCGTACGCCTCCCCGGTCGGCACCTTCAGCCGCACCCCGCCGTTCGTCGTCCGCGCCTCCACCTTGGCCGGCGCGGAGGAGAAGTCGGCCCGCACCCCGCCGTTCACCGCGGTCAGCTTCGCCTGCGGGGAGCTCAACCCGCTGGCCTCCACCCCGCCGTTGGTCACCTCGGCTTCCGCCTCGCCCGCGAGCCCGTTCAGCTTGATGCCGCCGTTGCCCTCCTTCACCCGGACCTTCGTCCCGGCCGGCACGTGCACGGTGTACCCGATCCCGCAGGAGTCGCAGTCGTACGTCAGCCGGAGCACGCCGTCCTTGACCTCGTGCGTGCTGTTCGGGGCGCCCCCCTTGTAGTTCTGCTCCTCGACCACGTGCACGCCGTCACCGCCGCCGATCACCTCCACGCCGCCGTTCTGCCCCTCCACGACGAGCTCCCTGACCGGCTCCGCCACCCCGTAGCCGACCGTCCGGTGCTCCTGGTCGTCCCCGATCGGCAGGCAGCCCGACATCCCGACCAGAACCCCCGCCGTGATCGCCACCGCGCCCAGCACCCGCTTCATCCCCGGCCCCTTCGAAAGCCCGTCATCCCGACGCCGAGAAGCCTCCCGCGGCGGCCCCCTCCCCCACCTCCCTCACCAGAGCGGTTCGCCGGCCTCCCCCGCACGAGGGAGCCGCCCCCGGGAACGACGAAGGGCCCGGAGGCTGAGTGCCTCCGGGCCCTTCGTTGCTACTGAGTAGCGGGGACAGGATTTGAACCTGCGACCTCTGGGTTATGAGCCCAGCGAGCTACCGAGCTGCTCCACCCCGCGTCGGTAAACACGACCTTACGCGACTTCGCCCGGATTACCTAACCGGTTTCCCGCCGGCCCCTGCCGAAGCCCCACCGGCCCCCCGGCCGGCGC
>NZ_JNWQ01000042.1 GCF_000716875.1 Streptomyces novaecaesareae
CCTGTGGGGGTGGGGGTGGGGGTGGGGGAGGGGGCCGCCGGAGTTGTTCACGGCGCGGTCTGGTGAACCGTCAACTCGACTTGGTGACGGTGATGGTGTCGGACGTCGGCGTGCCTCGGCGGACGTCGATCCGGACCCCGGTCGCGGGGTCGGTGAAGTTCTGGCCGGGGCGGAGGGCGGCCATGTCGAGCGGGGTGCAGCCGGTCGGCGGTACGGCGGTGGGGTTGCCGTTGACGACCTGGGCGGGGCCTTGGCCGGTCTGGGCGGCGGTGTCGATCCGGTAGACCAGGACGCCGGTGGAGCACGCGGACGCGTCGCCGCCGGTGGCGCGGCGGGATTCGGCGACGTAGGCGGTGGTGTCGCCGGTGCGGATCACCGCGATCTTGGTGCCGCCGGGGCGTTCGATCGCGTGCAGGCGGACCGTGCGGCTGCCGGCGGCCGCCAGGCAGGCGACCTGGCGGTCGTCGATCCAGCCGAACTTCCAGCGCTCCCAGCCCAGATGTTGCGGTGACGGGCCGGAGATGAGGCCCATCAGGTCCCAGCCGCCGACGTAGCGGTGGGTGTCGGCGCCCTGGAAGGCGTACAGGTCGGGCAGGCCGAAGGTGTGCGAGGTCTCGTGGTCGGCGACTTTCGGGCCCCAGCGGTACATGTCCTGGCCGAAGGTGACCGCCCACTTGATCCGGGTGCCGCCTGCCACGATGCCGGTGGCGGCGGGGTCGTAGAGGTAGGTGGGCGAGAAGCTGATGGCGGAGGCGGACTTCGTGGGGACGATGTAGAGCAGGTCGTAGCGGGAGAAGTCCACGTCCGGCCCGGCGGCTTCGACGGCCTGGCGCACGTACGCCTCGTGCTGCTCGAAGCCGATGCCGCGCTGGAAGCCGTAGGAGGTGGAGTCCTGCGGCATGTGGAGCCACCGGCCGAGCGGGGTGATGTCGAGGCGGGTGCGGCCGTACGAGTCCTGCCGCATCCAGTCCGCGGCGGGGGCGAGCCGGTCGTAGTAGTCGCCCGGGTCACCGGTGGCGGGGGCGTCGGGGAAGTCGACGAAGAGCATCAGCACGTGCTTGGTGCCGAGTGGTCGGAGGAACTGCGTGCGGTCGGTGTCGTGGCCCTCGTCCGTCCATCCGGTGCGGCCGGGCAGGGCGCAGGCCGCGGCGGAGGGGGAGGGGGACGCGGCGGCCGGGGCGGCGGCGACCAGGAGGAGGGCCAGTGCCGGCGCCAGGGCGCCGACGAGCGGGCGAGGTGTCACGTCTCTCCTTCGGATGTGTGGTCACGCCCGGCCGGAGGCCAGGTCCATGAGACGGGCGAGGACGCGTCCGTTCGAGGCGGTCACGCCGTCGTGCTCCCACTCGTTGGTGATCCAGGCCCGCAGTCCGCCGATCGAGCGCGCGGTGCACAGGGACAGCTCGGCGTCCACGTACATGTCGTCGTGGTAGACGGCGGCGGCCACTGGTACCCGGTTGGCGGCGAGTCGGGCCGGGTCGTACAGCGCGGGCCAGTCGGTGCGGGCGGCGAGCAGGTCGGCGGCTTCGGCGAAGGGGCGCAGGCCGCTGATCTCCCGGAACATCCAGGGGTAGATCATCTCGCCGGTGAGCAGCAGTGGGTCGGCGTCCTCGGCGAAGGCGGGGTGGGTGGCCAGGGCGCGCTGGGCGGCCCAGCCCGTGCAGGCGCCCGGGCGGCCGTAGATGGACTCCTGGAGGACGGCGAAGAGCGGGTTGTCGGTGAAGGCGGTCAGCTGCATGACCTGCTGGAGGAAGGCGGTGGTGGGCTCGCCGGCCGGGTCGAGGCACTCGTCGAGCAGCCAGTGCAGGCGGGCGGAGCCGTCGCCCATGCCGAGCATCAGGCCGAGGGCGCGTAGCCGCCGTACGGTGAGCCGGTCGCCGTCGGGCAGGCGGACCGCGCGGTGGTCGAGGCGGTCGGCGAGCCGTCGGAGCATGTGCGGGTCGTCGGGGTGGCGGAGGTAGTGGGCGAGCACCTTGTCCCGCACCCGGGGGTAGGTGGCGGCGTACACGTCGTCGGCGGTGGCGTCGAGTCCGGGCAGGCCGCCGGTGATGTAGCAGGCCCGCAGGCCCTCGGGTGCGAAGGACAGGTAGCTGAGGGTGACGAAGCCGCCGTAGCTCTGCCCGAGCGTCTCCCACGGTTCGTCGCCGCAGAGTTGACGACGGATCAGTTCGGCGTCGGCGACGATCGAGCCGGCCCCGTGCAGCGCGAGGTGATCGGCCAGCTGTCGGGGCGAGCTGAACCCGGCCGCGGAGCGGGCGGTGACGGGGGTGGAGCGGCCGGTGCCGCGCTGGTCGAGCAGCAGGACCCGGTGGGTCTTCAGGGCGCGGTCCAGCCAGCCGCCGGCGTTCAGCGGGCGGGGTGACTTGCCGCCCGGGCCGCCCTGGAGGTAGAGCAGCCACGGCAGTTGTTCGGCGCCGCGGGCCGGGTCGGCGACCTCCCGGGCGAAGACGTCGATGGTGGCGCCGTCGGCTTCGGCGTGGTCGAGCGGGACGGTGAAGAGGTGGTCGGTCACCGCAAGTCCGGGTAGGCGGTGGGTGGTCAGGATCACTGTGACAACTCCGGGCTGTATCGATTGTTCCCCTCGCTCCGCTCGGCGAAGTGACAGGCGACTTGGTGGCCAGGCGCGATCACCCGCAGGGTGGGGCGCTCGCCGGCGCAGAGGTCGGCCGCCTTGGGGCAGCGGGTGCGGAAGCAGCAGCCGCTGGGCGGGTTGAGGGGACTGGGCGGGTCGCCGTGGAGCACGATCCTCTCGCGGTCGTGCTCGGCGTCCGGATCGGGCAGTGGCACGGCGGAGAGCAGGGCGCGGGTGTACGGGTGGGCGGGGGTGCCGAAGAGGGTGTCGCGGTCGGCGGTCTCGACGACGGCACCGAGGTACATGACGGCGATCCGGGTGCTGATCTGCCGGACGGCGCCGAGGTCGTGGGCGATGAACAGGTAGGCGAGGCCGTGCTCGTCCTGGAGGTCCTTGAGCAGGTTGAGGATCTGGGCCTGCACCGAGACGTCGAGGGCGGAGACCGGCTCGTCGCACACCACCAGCTTCGGCCGCAGGGCCAACGCGCGGGCGATGCCGATGCGTTGGGCCTGTCCGCCGGAGAACTCGTGCGGGTGGCGGTCGGCGTGCTCGGGGCCGAGGCCGACCCGCTCCAGGAGTCGTTCCACCGGCTCGTCGGGCTCCAGCCCCTGGTAGGCGAAGGGCGAGGTGAGGATCCGGCGCACGGTCTGGCGGGGGTTGAGTGAGGAGAAGGGGTCCTGGAAGACCATCTGGAGCTCGCGGCGGACCGGGCGCAGGTCGTGTTCGTCCAGTTCGGCGAGGTCCTGGCCGGCGAACCGGATGCTGCCGGAGGTCGGTTGTTCCAGCCGGGTGAGCAGGCGGGCCAGGGTGGACTTGCCGCAGCCGGATTCGCCGACCAGGCCGAGGGTCTCGCCGGCCGACACGCGCAGGGAGACGCCGTCGACGGCGGTGACGTGTCCGGCGAGGCGCCGGGTGAGGCCGTGGCGGACCGGAAAGTGCTTGACCAGGCGCTGGGTTTCGAGGAGCGGGGTTTCGAGAAGCGAGGTCATGCCGTCTCCGAAAGGGTGGGCAGCCGATGCGGCAGCGGCCCGTCGATGCGGGGGACACAGGCGAGCAGGCCGCGGGTGTACGGCTGCTGCGGGCGGTGGAAGACGTCGCGGACGGCGCCGCGCTCGACCGCACGGCCGTCGCGCATCACGACGACCTGGTCGGCGAGTCCAGCGACCACGCCCATGTCGTGGGTGATCAGCATGATCGCGGTACCGGTCTCCCGCCGCAGCTCGCGCAGCAGGTCGAGGATCTGGGCCTGGACGGTGACGTCGAGTGCGGTGGTCGGCTCGTCCGCGATGAGCAGGTCCGGCTCCAGGCACAGCGCCATGGCGATCATCACCCGCTGCCGCATCCCGCCGGAGAACTCGTGCGGGTAGGAGCGGGCGCGTCGTTCGGCCTCGGGGATGCCGACCCGTTCCAGCATCCGGACGGCGACCCGGTGGGCCGCCTTCCGGCCGGCCCGGTGGTGAGCGCGGTAGGCCTCGGCGATCTGGAAGGCCACCGGGTAGTACGGGTTGAGGCAGGAGAGCGGGTCCTGGAAGACCATGGCGATCCGGTTGCCGCGCAGGCGGCGCAGGGCGCGCTGGTCGAGCCGCGTCAACTCGCGTCCGTCGAAGCGGATTTCGCCGCTGGCGCGGGCATCGCGGGGCAGTAGCCCGAGGAGGGCGAGGCTGGTGACGGACTTGCCGCTGCCGGACTCCCCGACGACGCCCAGGACCTGTCCGGCCGCGAGGTCGAGGTCGAGCCCGGCCACCGCCCGGACGCCTGACGAGAAGTCGACTACCAGATTCCGTACGGTCAACAGCGTCATCCGACGGCCCTCACCCTCGGGTCCAGTGCGGCGTAGGCGAGGTCCACCGCCAGGTTGGCGAGCACGACGAAGGAGGCGGCGAACAGCGTCACGCCGAGGATGACCGGCTGGTCCGCGCTCGCGATCGCGTCGGCGGCCAGCTTGCCGACACCGGGTAGGCCGAAGACCGATTCGGTGATCAGCGCGCCGCCCAGCAGCGCGCCGAGGTCCATGCCGAAGATGGTCACGATCGGCATCAGCGCGGGTCGCAGCGCGTGTCTGCGGACCACGGTGACCTCGGCCAGTCCCTTGGCACGCGCCGTGCGGACGTAGTTCCGGCCCAGGCTCTCCAGCATTTCGCTGCGGGTGACCCGGGCGTACACCCCGGAGTAGAGCATGGCCAGGGTGATCCAGGGCATGACCATGGACTGCGCCCAGCCGATCGGGTCCTCGGTGAGGGGGACGGCGGTCGGGTAGGGCAGCACGTTCAGCTGGACCACCAGGAGGTACTGGAGCACCAGCGCGGTGAAGTAGATCGGCAGCGAGACCCCGCCGAGGGCGGCCGTCATGGCGGCGCGGTCCCACAGGCTGCCGCGTCGCAGCGCCGACACCACGCCCGCCGCCACGCCGACGGCCAGCCACAGCACCGCCGCGCCGACGGCGATGGAGATGCTGACGGGTAGCCTGCTGGTGAGCAGCTCCCAGACCGGCTGGTTCGTCTGGAAGCTGAAGCCCAGGCACGGGAAGGGGCACTGGACGGCCGCCGCCCCGCTGCCGAAGGCGCGCCCGGAGAGGATGCCGCCGAGGTAGTCGCCGAACTGGGTGAACGGGGAGCGGTCCAGCCCGAGGGTGGCCCGGATCGTGGCGAGCCGTTCGGGGCTGCAGGCCTTGCCGCAGGCGCCCTGGGCCGGGTCGGCGGGCATCAGGTAGAAGATCGCGAAGGTGGCGGCGCAGATCACCAGCAGGACGGCCGCGGTGACGGCCAGTCTTCGCAGCAGGTAGAGGATCATCGTGGCTTGCTCCGGGGGTCGAGCGCATCGCGCACGGCGTCGCCGAGCACGTTGAAGGCGAGCACCGTGACGAACAGGAGGACGCCGGGGATGAGGAAGTAGGCGGGGTCGGAGGCGTACCAGGGCACGGCGGACGCGATCATCTGCCCCCAGGAGGGCGTGGGCGGTTGCACACCCACGCCGAGGAAGGACAGCCCGGCCTCGGTGGCGATGCAGGCCGGGATCGACATCGTCGCCACGACCAGCACCGGCCCGGTCAGGTTGGGCAGCACCTCGCGCAGCAGCAGCGTCCGCCGGGACGCGCCGAGCACCCGGGCCGCCGCCACGAACTCGCCGCGGGCCAGCACCATCGCCTGCCCACGCACGATCCGCCCGACGTACGGCCAGCCGAAGAGGCCGAGGACCGTGATCAGCAGCAGCCGGCGGTCCGCCCCGGGTGCGGCCGAGATCAGGGCGATCATGAAGATCAGGCTGGGGAAGGACATCAGAAGGTCCATCAGCCGGCCGATCAGGGTGTCGGCCCAGCCGCCGAGGAATCCGGCGAGCAGGCCGAGCGCGGTGCCGAGGAGCGTGGAGACGGCGGTGGCCAGCACGGCGACCAGCAGTGAGACGCGCGCGCCGTACACGACCCGGGCGAGCACGTCCCGGCCGTTGACCGGCTCGACGCCCAGCCAGTGCTCGGCGCTGATGCCGCCGGCCGTACCGCGAGGCAGTCCGCCGAGCGCCGGGTCGACGGTTTCGCCGTGGAAGGCGGTCGGGGAGCTGCCGGTCAGCCAGGTGATCAGCGGGGCGGCCAGCGCGACCAGGACCAGCAGAGCGACGGTGGCCAGCGCGAGCGCCGTCGCGCGCTGGGACAGCAGCCTGCGCAGGACGGGCACCTGCGCGGTCCCGGCGGTGCGGGAACCCGCGCGCGTGCTCCCGGCGACGCGGGCGCTCACCTGCGCAGTCCCAGCGAGACGAGGTCGAGTCGGCCGACGAAGGCGGTGTGCCCGTACGCGCCGGCCACGTTCGGCCCGACCAGGACGGCGGCCCGGTCCCAGAGGAACGGGACGACGGGGGCGTCCCGCATGATCCGCTTGGCGAGCTCGCCGTACGCCGCCTGCGCGCTGGCCGGGTCGCCGGAGGCGGCGATCTGGTCGAGCCGGGCGTCGACCTCGGGGGAGTCGTACTGGGCGCGGTTGTTGTTGCCCTCGGCGGTGATCAGCCTGCCGTCGAACAGGACCGGCAGGTAGGTGGAGGCGCCCGGCCAGTCCGGTGTCCAGCCGTCGATCAGCAGGTCGTGTTCGCGGGCGGGGCTGCCGATGGTGCTGTAGAACGCCGACGAGCTGATCTCGTTGATCCGCACGGTGATGCCGGCCCGGGCGAGTGAGGCCTGCACGGCCTCGCCCTGCGCCTTGCCGCCGGCGGTGGCCGGGGTGTCGAGGGTGAGTTCCAGGCCGGACGCGTGCCCGGCCTCGGCGAGCAGGGCCTTGGCCTTGGCCGGGTCGCCCTTGCCGTCCTGGCTCGGGTACGGGTCCTCGGGGGCGGCGCCGGGCAGGGTGGGCGGCAGCAGGGTGGTGGCGAGGTCGCCCGCGATGGGGCCGCCGCGGGTGGTGCGCAGCGCGTCCTTGTCGAGCGCGTAGGCGATCGCCTGGCGCACCCGGACGTCGTCCAGCGGCTTGTGTCCGGTGTTGATGCCGAGGAAGCGGGTGTTGATGGACTCGCCGGTGACCAGGCGCTGCTTCAGCCGGGGGTCGCCCAGCACCCGGCCGACCGAGGCCGGGCCGATGGGTTCCATAGCCACGGCGTTCGCGTCCTCGCCCTGGCCGGCGATCAGTCGCTGGTCGACCACGGCCGGGTCGAGGTTGAGGTCGATCACGACCTTGTCGGGCAGGCCTTTGCGGACGGTATCGGTGGCTGGATCCCACGAGGGGTTGCGCACCAGGGTGAGCTGCTTCTTGGGCTCGAACGTGTCGATCCGGTAGGGGCCGGACGAGAACGGGCGGTTGTCGTAGCCCACGCCGGTGTCCTTGTCCTGCGGCACGGGCGCGAACATCGGCAGCGACACGGCCGAGCCGAAGTCGGCGACCGGCCGGTTGAGGTGGAAGACGACGGTCCGCTCGTCCGGGGTCTCGATCGACGCGAGGCCGGCCTTGTCCTGGTACGGGCCCTTGTACGTGTCGCCGCTCGTGAGCCAGAGCCGGGCGTACGGCGGGCCCTCGGGCAGTTCGGCGGCGAAGGTGCGCTCGACGCCGTACTTGACGTCCTTGCTGGTGACGGGTCGGCCGTCCTCGAAGCGCGCGCCGTCCCGGAGGGTGAAGGTCCAGGTCCGGGCGCCGTCGGTGGGACGGCCGGTGTCGGTGGCGAGGTCCGGCACGATCTTTCCGCCGGCCTGGCCGGGAGCCGGCGCGAAGGTGGTGAGCGTCCGGTAGATCAGCCGGCCGACGTCCTGGGTGGAGGTGACGTACGCGCGGGCCGGGTCCAGGTGTTCCAGGTCGATGGTGGACAGGACGTGCAGGGTGCCGCCCTTCACGGCGACGGCGTTCCCGGGGGCGCCGGCTCCGGCCCCGGTCGATCCGGTACAGGCCGCCGCGGACAGCAGCCCGAGGGCCGCCAGGGCGCCTGCGGCTCTTCGTGGCCTCATTCGTCCCCCTCTAGTGTGATATGACATTTCACATGTGGGACAAGATTGGGCCTTCGCAAGCTCTTCCGGGAGCTCCCAGCTGTTCATAACATCCGGTTATGGAGCTTGAGATACGGCACCTCCGGATGATCTGCACGATCGCCGAAACCGGCAGCCTCACCCGTGCCGCCGCCTCACTGCGGCTCAGCCAGCCCGGGCTCAGCGCCCAACTGCGCCGGATCGAGGCCATGCTGGGCGGCCCGTTGTTCGAGCGCGGGCGCACCGGCGCCGTACCGACCGCCTTCGGCGAGGCCGTGCTCACCCGCGCCCGCGCCGTCCTGCCCACCGTCGACGAGCTGCTGAGTGCCTCCGCCCTGGCCGCCCGTTCCAGCAGCCCGGTCCAGCGCCTGCGGCTCGGCTCGGTCAACGCCCCGCTGATCGGCGGGCTGATCGACGCCCTGCGGGCCCACCTCCCCGAGGCCCGGATCGTCTCCCGCGCCCAGGGCTCCTCCGTCCCGCTGATCGAGGACGTCTCGGCCGGCCGCCTCGAAGCCGTCGTGGTCGGCGACTGCCCCGGCTACGAGCTGGCCGCGCGGCCCGGCGTCGTCCTGCGGCCGGTGGTCACCGAGCCCGTCTTCGTCGCCCTGCCGGCCGGCCACCGCCTCGCCGGCCGACCGGAGGTCGGACTGGACGAACTCGCCGACGAGGACTGGGTGTCGCCCCGGCCGGACGACGACCGGGTCCGCGAGTACTGGTCCACCACCTTCCACGCGACCGGCCACCGGATGCGCACCGTGCACGAGGCGGAGGGACGGCTGCTGATAGAGCTGGTCCGCAGCGGCTGCGCGGTGAGCCTGTGCCAGGCCACCTTCGAGGAACTGCCCGGCATCGCCGTGCGGCCCATCATCGGCGACCCGCTCTGGTACCGGCACCTGATCGCCTGGCACCAGGCGGGTCCGCTGGCCGCCCTGGAGGCGGCGCTGGTCGAGCACGTCCGCGTGGCCCACCGGGTCGCGGCCGAGCGCAGCCCGGTGTACCAGCGGTGGTTGCGCGCGGCAGCCGGGCAACCCGAGGCGGCCGCCCGGTGAGCGGCCGTCCATCGTCATGGCTCGCCAACGACGCTGATCCTTGGATGAGTTGAGCCATCCTGCCGGCGGCGGGGATACGATGACACCCTGTTTGACGGGCCGAGGGCTACCATCAGCGCTTCGGCCTCGTCCACGTCGACTTCGACACCCAGAAGCGCACGCCCAGGGCCTCGTACGCCTGGTACCGCGACCTGATCGCCGCGAACCGGACGCGGAGTTCGACGCAGGCTGCGCGTCGTTCCCGGGCGAGACAGTAGACGGGCACGGGGTGCTGCCAGTTGGTCGCAGTGGACGGTCTCCGGTGCGGCGTTCGACGCAGCCATGGCCGCTTTGGTCAGGGCCTCCCACGTGGTGTAGTGGACCGTCACCGGCAGAGGACAGCCGTCTCTGTCTGCTGACCCGAGACGTTTGCAGGAGGGCCGTCTCCCGTGTGACCAACCGAGGTGGGGGCAGTCGGTGCAGGCCGCTCACTTGGGCGCGCGTCCACCGACCACGGGGGCGAGGGACTGCTCGGCCCAGATGGTCTTCCCCTGCCGGCCATAGCGACTGCCCCAGCGAGCGGCGAGCTGTGCGACCAGGAACAGGCCGCGGCCACCTTCGTCGGTCCAGCGGGCCCGGCGCAACCGTGGCTGGCTGTTGCTGGGGTCGGTGACCTCGCAGATCAGCACGTTGTCGCAGATCAGCCGTAGTCCGACCTGGCCGCCGGCGTAGCGGATCGCGTTGGTGACCAGTTCGCTGACGATGAGTTCGGTGCTGAAGACGAGATCGTCCAGCCCCCAGGTGGCGAGCTGGCGGGCAGTGGCCTCCCGGGCCGTGGCCACCACGGCTGGGTCCGCGGGGAACTCCCAGTCTGCGGTGGACTCCGGCGGAACGCCGGAGGTGCGGGCGAGCAGGAGGGCGATGTCCTCGCGGGGCGGGCGGTCCTTCAGGCAGGACAGGAGGTCCTGGCCGACGTCGTGCAGAGCGCGGTCGGAGCGGCAGAGGCCGGCGAGGCTGTCGGCCAGCCAGCGGGTGCCGGCTTCGATGTCGTAGCCGTCGGCGCGGTAGACGAGGCCCTTGGTGTACAGGGCGAGGACGCTGCCGGGTGCGAGGTCGATCGTGGTGGTCTCGAATGGTGCGCCACCGACGCCGAGGGGCGGGCCGGGGGAAAGCGCGACGACTCGGGTGGTGCCGTCGGGGAGGACCACGAGGGGTGGCAGGTGACCGGCGCTGGCCACGGTGCAGCGGCGAGTGACCGGATCGTAGACCGCGTACAGGCAGGTGGCGCCCACCGTGTACCCGAGTCCCCGGGGCGCCTCGACCGCAAGCCGCTGGACGATGTCGTCGAGGTGCGTGAGGACTTCGTCGGGGGCGAGCTCCAGGTCGGCGAGGGTCTGGACAGCGGTGCGCAGACGCCCCATGGTGGCGGTGGCCTGCAGGCCGTGTCCGGCCACATCCCCGACGACGAGAGCGACCCGCAGGGACGGAAGGGGGATGACGTCGAACCAGTCGCCGCTGATCTCGGCTCCGCCGCCCGCGGGCAGGTAAATGCCCGCTGTCTCCGCCGCCGTGGTCTCGGCCAGGGCAGGCGGAAGCAGACGTCGCTGCAACGCGGCGTTGGCACGGTGCTCACGGGTGTAGCGGCGGGCGTTGTCCACGCTGAGCGCGGCCCTGGAGCTGATCTCCGTCAGCAGTCTCGCCTCCTCCGCGTCGAAGGGCTCGCGCCTCCGGGTGCGCCAGACCTCGACGGCTCCGAGCAGCAGACCTCGCGCGAACAGGGGGGCCAGCGCCATCGAATGTCCGTCCTCGGGGACCCACAGCTTGACCAACTGTGGGTCCCCGAGCGAGGCGATCACCTCGGCACGGTCGATCACCACGGTCTCGCCCCGCTGGATGCTGCGCAGGGCGGGCATGTCCGGGAGCGGTGGCACTGCCATGCCCGGCGCAAGGAGATCGGTCGGCCACTGCCCGGTGGCACAGGCCACCGCGATCCGGCGCAGGTGCAGCTCCCCGCCCCCGGAGATCTTCGGGGGTTCGTCGCCTTCGAGTACTGCCTCAGCGCAAGTCACCGTTGCGAAGTCACCGAGGGCGGGTACGAGAACGTCCACCAGTTCCTGAGCCGTGCGGCTGATGTCGAGGGATCCGCCGATGCGGAGGGATGCCTCGTGGAGCAGATCCAGGTGCCGGTGGGCCCGCTGTTGGCCGGTGACGTCGATGAGCGTCGCGGCGACTCCCGTCGGCTGTCCTTGTTCATCCTTCAACAGGACGGCGGACATCAGCAGGGTCCCCTCCCGTTCAGGGCTGAGTGGGGAACGCATCCGCTGCTCCCGCCCCGCGACGGGTACACCGGTCTTCAGCGTCTGGCGCAGCGCCGCCTCAGCGGCTTCGGCGTCCTCGGCGGACACCCTCTCCGCCATCCGGCTGCCGGGTGGCAGCGGCGGTCCACCGGACAACCCGGAATCGAGGTTGGTCCGTACAACCTTCAGCTCCGTGTCGTAGAGCGTGATTCCGATCAGGTCCTGGGACAGCAACGCGCGCAGCAGAGCAGCCCCCTGCAGCTGGTCCGCCGCGGTCGGGGTGGGAACCGCCAGGACGAGGAAGTCGGAGTCGGGATTCAGCCGCGTAACCTGGAAGGTGACATCGATGGTGCTGCCCGACCGGTGCCGAACCTGCGCCTGGCCGCCCATCGGAATCCCCGGCCGGGCGGAGGCCCCCGGGGTCGTGCCGAAGGAGTCGTCGAGCAGGGTCCGGACAGAACGGCCGCAGACTTCCTCCGCCGTACGCCCGAGGAGTTCCTCTGCTCCGCTGGACCAGCCGAGTACGGTTCCCTCCTCATCGAGCACGGCGGCCGCCAAGGTGCCGAAGGGGGAACCGTGGCGGTGGCATTCGTCTGCGAACGCGCCCATCGTGTTCCTCCTTGACGAGGTGCGGCGGCTCCAGGAGCGGGGCCACTTCCAGTATGAGCAATTCGGAGGTGTCGCCGATCCTGCCTGCCGAGTCGGCAGCAGCAGGCCTGATGCCCTACGGGCCGCTGCGCCCGCTCGGTACGCGGCGGGCGAACCGTCCTCTCGACGGGCCGTACGCCTCCGCCGTCCACACCGAGTCGAACCCGAGACGTTAGGCCTTCAGGATGGTGGCGAGGGCGTCTGGGGGCGGTCCGGCGGACCAGTAGCCGATGCGGTCACCGAGTTTCGGCAGGGAATCCCCTTGGTCCGGTCGATGCGCGGGTCGGCGAGGTCTCGCTCACTGCCGGTCGCGTCCCGGCCTCAGCGAGCGAACCGCCGCTGGAGGCATCCGATCGGAAGGGCCGTACGAACGTCAGTCGTTCGTCCAGTAGGGCCTGCGCAGTTCCCGCTTGAGGACCTTCCCGGTGGCCGTGCGGGGCAGTTCCCGGACGACGTCCACCGACTTGGGGCACTTGTAGGCGGCCAGATGCTCGCGGCAGAAGGCGATCAGCTTCCCCTCGTCGAGTACGGCATCGGGTGCAGTGGTGACGACGGCCTTGACTGCCTCGCCGTACGTGGGGTCGGGGACGCCGATGACGCAGGCCTCGGCCACGGCAGGGTGCTGGGCGAGGACCCGCTCCACCTCGACCGGGTAGATGTTCTCGCCGCCTGAGATGATCATTTCCTTGACCCGGCCGCGGACGAAGAGATAGCCCGCCTCGTCCTGATAGCCGGCGTCCCCGGTATGCAACCAGCCGTCGTGGAAGGAATCGCCGTCGGCGTCCGGCTTGCGCCAGTATCCGACCATGACCTGATCGGACCTGATCCAGAACTCGCCGGTCTGGCCCGTCCGCACCTCCTGCTCCGTGACGGGGTTCACCACCTTGACCTGCACACCCTTCACGGGCCTGCCCGCCGAGGCGAGCAGGTGGGTGCGGTCCGGGTCGCGGTGCGCGGCCGGCTCCAGGACGCAGACCGCTCCGGACGCCTCGGTCATCCCGTACGCCTGGTAGAAATCCTGCCGGAACCTGTCCAGGCAGCGCCGCATCAGCGGCGGGGGCATCGGTGCCCCTCCGTACACCAGGCAGCGCAAGCTGGACAGATCGGCGCTGTCGAGCTCGGGTGCGGCGAGGAGGTACTCGAAGATCGTCGGGACGAAGAAGGCATGGGTGACCCTCTCCCGCCCGATCTGCTCCAGCACGTCGGCGGGGACCACGGCCCGCACGATGACCGTGCGCGCGCCCGTGTAGATGCTGAGCAGCGACCAACTGGAGCCGCCCACGTGGCACAGCGGCATGGCCACCATGTTCACGCTGTCACGGGTGAGGTGGAACGCCTCCACCGCCGTGATGCAGTGCGCCTCCAGGCTCCGATGGGTCAGCATCGCGCCCTTCGGGAACCCGGTGGTGCCGGATGTGTAGAGCTGGAGGACGCAGTCGTCCGGGGCCGGCTGGTGGGTGCGCTGCACAGGCTGGGCCGACGCGAGGTAGTGCTCGTACTCGTCCGCGTCACCGCCGACGACGACGACCTTCGTGAGCTCGGGCAGGCGACTCCTGATCTCCTCGAGCTGCGGGACGAATTCCGCGCCCACGAAGAGGACTCCGGCCTGGGCATCGGCGAGGATGTACGCGAGCTCGTCGGGGGCCAGTCGCCAGTTGACAATGACATGGGCGTAGCCGTTGCGCGCCGCTGCCAGGGTGGCCTCGACCGTGGTGGTGCTGTTCTTGTCGAGTGAGGCAAAGCGGTCGCCGGACCGCATGCCGTCCTCGGCGAGCGCGGCGGCCAGGCGCGACACCCGGTCCGCCAGGTCACTCCACGTCCACCGGCGGTCATCCTCTACGAGCGCCTCATCCTTCGGGGCAACCTCGTTCCAGAACTCGATGACGCTGTACAGGTCGCCCTTGGGGTGGGGAAGCTCCGCGTGCGCACGCGTGGGGAGTGCAGTGTTCGCCGCTGGCAGCCGGGAGTGCCTGCCACCGGCCACCCGTCCGGCCATACATCCACCGTACGCGCGCGGCGGCGGGCCATCGAGACCAAGCAAACGGTCATCTACTGTGTGGTGCCGTCCTGGCCGGAAGCCGCGGATGGGTCTTCTCCGTCCGGTCGCAGGATCTCCACATAGCCGTCGGTGCCGTGCACTCGGATCCGCTGCCCGTCCCGGATCAGCCGGGTGGCCCGGTCCACGCCCACGACGTGCCCCGGACGCCCGCAACCGCACCGCCGGTCCCACCACTCGTCCCGCGTCACCGCGTTCCCCGTGCGTCGACAACAGCACCCTCACCTCGTGCCCTCATTTCCGCAGGTTGTGGCCTCGGCCAAGGATTCTGCGCCGTGGCCGGGGTCTTGCCCCAAGCCCCCCGGTGCGCTATACGTCAAGAGTGGCAAGGAGAGACGGATCTCCTTGCCTTTGCTTTTGCCTTTTCCGGCCCCGGAACTGACAGGCTTCTCGCTGAGCGGCGGCGCCCTGCTTACGGCGACGTCCGTCGCTGACCCAACGGTGACAGTCTGTCCGACGGGCCGAGGGCTACCACCAGCGCTTCGGCCTCGTCCACGTCGACTTCGCGACGCGGAAGCGCACCCCGAGGGCCTCCTACGCCTGGTACCGCGACCTGATCGGCACTCACCGAGCTTCGTCGAAAAGTTAGTTGGGCTTCGACGTAGGAACTGATCCGTGTCAGGGTCCCGGCGGCGTCTGGGGGACGGGCCCTCCGATCCCTGGCGCGCTATCGGCGTCGTCTGGTGAGGGGCAGCCATCACAACGTGGGATCTGCCCAAGTCGGGCGAATCCTCAGGCTTTCCCGTACTCGTCGTGGCGGCGCAGCCAGTGGGTCTCCTCGCCCTCCTCGTGCCGGCCCATCGGCGTCCGGTCGAGGAGGCCGTAGTAGGCCATGGCGGGCTCAAGGCCGCGCGCAGTGGTGACGTACGTCCGGTAGACGGTGCCGTTCGAGAGCGCGTAGGCGCTCAGCCCAGGCCCCTCGGTGACGTACCCGAGCACGTCGGTGCCGCAGGCCTCCGCCATCTGCCGGACGGTCGGCGGGATGCTGCCCTCAAGGAACGGCCCCAGCTCCTCTTCGGTGTACTGGAAGCCGAGGTCGCGGTGGAAGTCGCTGCCGCCGGTGGAGACCCAGTCGAAGCTCCAGCCCATCCGCTCGCGGTAGGCGAGGAGCTTGTCGATCGGCGCCCGCGAGGAGCAGATCAGCGTCACGTCGCGGGCTTTCAGGTGGACTGCGTTGGGGTTGAGGGTGTCCGCGATCGAGGAGCAGACCGGGCATCCGGCCTCGTAGGGCGGGCCGAACATGAAGTGGTAGACAAGCAGCTGCGAGCGCCCGCCGAAGAGGTCCGCGAGCGACGTGGTCCCGCCCTCGGTCTCGAAGCTGTAGTCCTTCTCGACCGCCACCCAGGGAAGCTCCCGCCGCTTCCGTGCGAGCTCGTCACTTCGTCGGGTGAGCTTCTTCTCCTCCGCAAGCAGCTCCTCCCTGGCCGCCTCGAACTCCTCCTGCGTGCCGATCCTGTGCTCGGGCATGGCCATTCCCTCCTGTGTGGGAGCAGAACACCGCATCGCCGCGTGCGGTCACCCGCAGTGGCAGTCGGCAATGCCTGCCACCGGCTACCCGTCCGGCCGTACAACCACCGTACGCGCGCGGCGGCGGGCCCTCGACGCCAAGCCGAATCGCCTGTTCAGCGTCGTGATCACACGGCGGCACGGCGAGACGGAAGTCGATCGTGTCAGCGCGGGTGCGAGGGGCGAACGGCTCGTCCGTGGACGGCCCGGGCGAGGTCCCGACAGGACCGACGGGCGACCCAGCACCACACCCGCGCCGCGCCGCCGGCCATCCGGTACCACGCGATGCCAAACGGGAGGGCGATCGCGAACCACGACGGGGGCGCCAGCTCGCCGGGTCGCTGGGCCCCCTCGTGCGCCCAGCCTCGGCAACGCTCGACGCCTCGGTCGGTCCAGCCGGTGCAGCGGGCGCCGCGCTCGGCCCAGCGGGCGGAGGCACGCAGGAGACCGACGTTCCAACGGTCGCGCCGAGTGGCGATCGCGGATGCGCGCCGACGACGGTGGGCCATCGTCACGGCGCCTCTCGGACCACCGGCTCCAGGCGGGCCGCCAGCTGCTCCGGGAGACGGTCCCGGTTCGCCCGGGTGAGCTGGAGGACCTCGATGTCGGCGCGGTGCTTGAGGGCATCGGTGAGCGGGCCGTGCTGCGCCTGCACCGTGGCCACGACGTCGACCTCAGCGGCGAACAGCGCCCGGACGGCGTCCTCGAAGGGCCGGTACGCCAGTTCCATCCGCCCGAGCTCGTCGACGAGCACCAGCTTCCGCGGGGACGGTGCCGCGGTCGGGTCCGGAGCAATCCACGCCAGGGCCGGCAGCGCCAGCCGCTCCATGACCTCCAGGTCGACGCCGTACCGCCCGACTCGCGGTGGCCCCGGGAGATCGACATGGGCGAGCACCGCGCGACGGCCCGCCAGCGTTTCCAGGGAGAAACCGACTCGGGCACCGCCCGCGCGGATCTCCTGCGTCGTGAAGCCCGCCGCTTCCCGGATTCGCAGCAGTGTCGCCAGCCTGCGGATCGCGGTGGTCTTTCCGGTGCCGGGGCGTCCCTCCAGCAGAATCCTTGTCGGCATTCCCGGCTCCGCTGCGAGGACCGCCAGTGGGCGGTCGAGGTCGAGTGAACCTGCTTCCAGCCTCCCACGGGGGCGGTTGCGTCGCACGCGGCCGCCGGGCCTCGCGTCACCCCGACCCGGCGTGTTCGGCACCGGCGTCGGGCAGCACGGGACCGAAGGCGGCTCGGGCGTCGGCCATCGTACGGCTGCCGTCCCGGATCGCCTTCGGAAGATGGTGTGCCAGCGCCTCGATCACGGTCGGGAACGCGCAGGAACCGCTCACCTCGTCCGCCCGTCATCCCCAGGGGGGTTGCCACAGACTCGACGCCCCTGTAGCTCTTCACCACCGAGGCCCGAGGAGATCCATGGTCGACACCGTCAGCTCACTGGCCACCCGTCTTCACGAAGTGCTGGTGGAGTTCCTGACCAAGGGACCCGCCGTGGCGGGGACCAGGGGCCTCCACGACCTCGTCGCGCGTGCCACGGCGCTCGGCCCCGACGGTGCGTGGCTCGCCGCTTCGGGCCGCGCGAGCCTCGGTGGGCTGGCGTGCGCGCAGGGGCAGGCGGAACTGGCCATCCTCCACCTCGAGGCCGCGGTGTCAGGGGGCTTCAACGACTGCGTGGCGCTCCACATGGCTCTCATGCTCCCGCTGCACCAAGACCCCCGCTTCCGGGCGCTGTACGAGCGGATGCGTATCACCCAGGCCGACCTCGACGAGTTCTTCTGGCTGCACCGGGAGATGCAGATCACGGTGAGGGAGGCCCAGGACGCGAGCGTCGACAACATCGGCCGCCTCGACACCGGGGTGTCGCTGCTCCCGCAGGCCCCCATGCCGACCCGCGAACCGAACACCCTCGGCGTCCTGATCACCCGTATCGATCTCGCCGCTGCCCAGACCGCTCTCCAACAGGCTGCCGTGAAGGCGGAGTTCCAGCGCAGCTCCGGCAACACCAGCCTCAGTCTCATCGACGACTCGTTGGACTACCCCCATGCCATGCGCGACGCCTGGCACGCCGACGAGCTGGAGACCCGGCGCCGGCAGGCTGCCGAGGCCCGGGCCTTCGTGGAACGTCCCGGCGCCGGAACCGCGCTCATCCCCTGCCCGCCGCTGGGCTCGATCAGCTACCCGGCCTGAGGAGGGCCGGATCGGCGCGGTGGCAGATACTCAGGCTCCGGTCAGCCAGCCTTCTTCGATGCCGCCGAGAACAAACCCGTTCTCGAAGCGCACCCGGTACCTGACCTGAGCGCCGGCTCCGGCGTCGAACGCTCCCGGCCCGATGACCCGCTGACGGAGGTCCTCGACCAAGTGGGCCGCGAAGCCCTGGAGTCGGCTGTCGCGGACTTGCTGATCGAAGCTCGCGAGCATGTCCTGGGATACGCCGCCGGCTTCCTTTGCCGAGCCCGTGACGACGCCCGCCAAGCCCCCGGCCAGGAACAGCGGACCGGGGAAGCCGATCCCGGCCGCCGTGCCGTCTGCGGTGACCTGCACATCCCTGGTCAGCCTCACCTTCGCGCCGATCTCGTACGGCATGGGCGATACCCCCTCGTTCGACCTTGGCCGTGACTGGGGCAAGCGTAATCGGGGTGCCATGGAAGGAAAGGGTGTTCGGCAAGATCAGGAGCCCCACGACCTGCCAGGCAGGGCACAGGGTGTCGGTCCTCCCCAAATGTCCTGACAAGCACGATGATTCATTCAGCTGGTGGGCAACTGTGCCAGAAGGATCTCCAGTTCGGCTCGGATGCCCAAGTCGGCTAGGCATCCGCCCAATTCCCGGGCGCGTGCGGAAAGACGAGCCGGAGGCATTGCGGATCGGGCCACCTCGGCCACGGCGACGGCCCAGAGTCGGTATGCGCTGGAGGGATCGGCGTCTCCGATGGCCAGGCACTCGGCCAAGCCGATCTTCGCTTCCACCACCAGAGCAAGTGCCGCCGACTCATCAGTGTCCCGGAGGGTGGTCTGGGCGTGGCGGTAGGCCTCTGCGGCGGCCGCCCACCGGCCTTCGGCCCGCGCCCGGTCAGCCTCGACCAGCCGTGCTCGTGCTGCCAGTAGAGGGTCTGGTGGCTGCTCCCAGGAACTGTCGGCGAGTGCGATCGCCAGTTCGGTGCAGCGTGCGCCCGGACCGATGGTGGCCAACTCGGACTCGGCTAGCTCCAGCAGCGTGCGGAGGGCGACCGGGGTCAGCCGCCGACGGCGCCGTACCGACGGGCGGCGCGGACTGGACGGCTGGGCGGGCACGGCGGGAGCGTGGATGTAGCCGGCCGGTCTGCGGAAGGGCAGGGTCACGTCGATTTTCAGCGGGCGCTCGGGGTCGGGTGCTCCGGGGCGGGGGAGAAGCGACTCCAGGTAATCCAATGCCTCCCGCACTGTGACCCGATTGCCAGGATCGGGGTCGCCCATGCGCCGGATCAGAACGGCCAACGGAAGCGGAATCGAGTACACCGCGGGATCGATACGCGGGGGCATGTCCTTGAGCTGCTGATCCTGGATGCTCCGGGTGTCCGTTTCCTCGAAGTACCGCTTCCCCGTGATGCCGCGATGCATGATGTTCCCGATGCTGTAGACATCCGCGACCGAGTCGGGATTGCGGTGTTTCCGGAGGAGTTCCGGTGCCGCATAGCCGATGCTGAGCGGTGAGTGCTCGCACGGCAGTGTGATGCGGGAGTCGTCGTCGGTCCCCTTGTCCAGCCCTGATCCGAGGTCGAGTACGAAGATCGCCGAGTCGCTGCGCCGGACGCGCACGTTTCGCGGCTTGATGTCGCGGTGCACGATGCCGAGGTTGCTGAGGCGCTCGACCACACGGAGCAGTGAGACCGCGATGGCGATCACGTCGTCCAGGGAGCAGAGGCCGGTGCTGAGGAGCGTGGAGAGATCCTCGCCGTCGACGTACTCCATGACCAAGTACGGAGGTTTGGCGTCGAGTTGGGCGTGGATCGGACGAGGCATGCCAGGGCCTGCTGCCTTCTGGAGCATCGTCCACTCGGCGTGGAAGCGCCGCAGGCTCTGCGTACGTGTGTGCCGCTCTTCCGGTGAGAGGAAGAAGTCCGGGCCGCTGTCCACGTTCAGGGCTTTGACCACGACTTCTCCGCCCTCGGCCAGGTCCGTGGCTCTGAACACCACGCCGGTACCGCCGGTGGTCACCCGCTTCTCGATACGGAACCTGCCGGCAAGCTCTTCCCCGTACTCCAACCCACCCACACTTTCTAATGAAAGTCTGACTATCCAATTGGCAATGTGGAAGCGTGACTGTAAATACTATTATTCTGATCGGCCTTTGACGGGCTCCAACGATATCTGATTTGCTGACTCCCGCTGTCATCCGGTTTCTCGGGGGGAGGGCTGTGTGAGTGTCATTCAACTGCCACCCGGTGTCGTTGGTGACGGTCGGTTCGTTCGCTTAGGGCCCGCGCTCATCCGGGAGTCCGCGGATGCGTGTCCTGCGGGCCGAGCGCTTCGAGCTCGGCCCGGCCTGCGGGCCTCGGGCGGACGGGGTGGGCGGGCTCCGCTCCAGGACTTCTGGTTCGCGCCGGTGGAGTCGTTGTTGGACAGCGCGGAGTACGGGCGTGAGGACCCCGGCCCGTCGGCGGGCCGAAGGTGCCATCCGGCCCACCTGGAGTGGGCTCGTGACGCAGCTGCGGCGTACCTCGCAGCGCGGCGGCGGCTGGAGGCCGAGCGTGTCGCCTCGGGCCATCAGCGGACCTTGCCCGTGCGCCGGCAATGGATTGCCGTGCATGAACTCCAATCCTCGGACGCGCGAGGGATCCAGAGGTTCGAACGCAGTGTCTGGGGGCGCGGGTATGCCTCGGCGGACGGGTCCGTTCGGGAGATCTGGATTCCCTCGATCGGGTCTGTTGACCGGTCCCGGAACCCGGCCGAGGTTGCGGCTGCGGCGGCCGTGCTGGCCAGCGGGTACCCGGTCTATCCGCCCTACAGTGACCGCGCTCGTGTGATCCGGCCTGGCCCGGAGGATCCGGCTGACGAGGTGTCGCGGGCCATGACACTGCCGGACCGGGTCCGGGTCGTCGGCGTGGGGCTCGGCGATGCTTCGGTCGTGGTGTACGCCGACTGGGCCGCGGAGGACGCAGTCCGTCGGTTCGGGGTGCAGGCACGCGGCCACATGAGCCGAGTGGTGGCCGGAGGAACGACCAGGGCCGGCTCGGATTGTGTCGGCTGCAAGGGACTTCGGGAGTGTGGGGGGATCCCCCACACCATCGGCCTGCTGGGTGTAGCCGGCCTTCCGCACCCGCGAAAGCGTCGCAGTCTTTCCGCCACTGACCTGAGAGTCTTCGCCGCGTGCCCGGCTCGCTTCCATCTGACGCGGGTCCTCAATCTGAAGGAGGGCACTGGTGAGAACGCGGCGATTCGGCGTGGCCGGGCGGTCGACGACTGGCTGAACCGGCGGCATGCCGAGCGACCGCGAACCTCCTGTCGGCAGGCGCCGCTGCCTACGGCGCTGCCGGGGCTGAACGCCGAGGAGTTGGGACCTGCGCTCGCGATGCTTCGCGCCCATCGGGCTCATTGCCCGTTGGACGGGCTCCCGGAGACCGAGGAAGTCCGCCCGCAGTGGCGTCTCGCGGCTTACGACCCGGCAGCGGATACCGTCGTCGTAGCCGATCCGGACTTGCTCTTCACCGATCGCGGCGGTTGGGTGTGGCGTGAGACCAAGACCACCGGACGCCGTACCCCGACTGGGACGAGCCTCTTGGAGCGATATCCCCAGCTCGCACTGGCGGTACTGCTGATGGCAGCGGGCGTGTTGGGCGGCGAGCCCGTCCGGTGCCGGATCGAGCTTGAGTTCCTGCGTGAGGACGGCTCGGTGTTGGAGGAGATCGACCCCTTCGACGCGGCCACTCTTGCCGAGGCCCGTCGGCTTGTCGGTGCTCTGGCCGAAGCCTGGGCGGTCGAGTCCGAGTACGGTCCCAGACCCGTCTCGCCTCAAACCTGCAGCGAGTGCGAGGTCCGTAGGTGGTGCGCCCATGGTCGAGGCGAGACAGGTGAGACCGGCTGATGGAGCTCGCTCCTGAGGACTTCAGCCTTCTGGACAGCGGCTGGGCGGCGCATCGCAGCGAGGCGTTGTTTCGGCTGCTGGCCACGGCGCTCGTCAGACTCGGGGAGGTCGGAAATCTTGAATCGTTTTCTCTGCCATACCCTCCGGAAGCCCAAATGGCGCTTGACCGTGTGGTGTTGGCCTGTCTCACGGAGTCAGTAGACCCGCCTGCTTCGTTGACGGAGTTGGTGACGTGGTGTCAGACGATCCCACTCGCCGACTGGCCGGTGGCGCTGCCGGAGCGACTTGCCGGCTCCGATGACCGTCTGCTGGACGAACAGTCGGCCCGCCCTACCCAGTTGTGCTACGAGTGGGTCGAGTGCAGCGGTGGTGCCGCCGAGTTGGACCGTGAGCGGCTTGTCATGCGGACTGCCGAGCGACTGAGCCGGGAGTACGGCGAAAGAGAAGCCTACGAGGCTTTCATCCGACTGCTCGTCGATGAACCTGTGTTGACCATTGCCGAGATGTTCGCAGTAGCGGGGCGGCTTCGTCTCGAACCCGTGAAGCCGGTGATCGAAGCCGTCTATCAGGAGGTACCTGACTCGTACCTCCGCGACGACGAGTTCGTCACCTGCATGCGCTGCCGCACTCTCCTGGTTCCGGTCGTCGGTGCCGGGTGGTGGTGCGAGCAGGACAGTTGTCGACGCCTGGGCGCGCCGACACCGGGGCGGCGCCTGCCGCCATCGGAACACGGCAAGGTGTTCCAGCTGGAGTATCCGCTCCGAATCGCGCTCACCGGCCCGCGGAGAACCGAAGCGGAGCTGGCGAGACGACTCGTCCGGTTGGGGCTGACCGTCCGCCTGCGCGCGGGGAACGACGGCCCGGGCCTCAAGGTCACGTTCCCGGACGGGACGCAGTGGATCGCGGAGCTGAAGGACCGGGTGAACCCGTCCTTTCTTGCACGTGGGGACGTATCCCCCGCTCGTCCCGATCGGCCGGGCACGGAGGTCTTCTGGGTGGTTCCCCAGCACCGCGTGGA
The DNA here is from genome assembly GCF_000716875.1 of Streptomyces novaecaesareae. Classification (GTDB taxonomy): domain Bacteria; phylum Actinomycetota; class Actinomycetes; order Streptomycetales; family Streptomycetaceae; genus Kitasatospora; species Kitasatospora novaecaesareae. Next base: position 22,609 of record NZ_JNWQ01000042.1, read on the forward strand.
CAGTTGGCGGGGCTACATCGAGACGTTCGAGCGTGCCCGGTCCCGGTCGGCGGCACCGGTGAGGCTGGTCACCGACGCGGACCTGCTGGAGCGAGCCCGGCATCGCGTCCGCGGTTTGACGGGAGCACGCCGTGCGTGACAGCAGCAGTTGGCATCAGGACGTCAGCCGGGAGTTGCGCCGAGCGTGGGGCGAACTTCCATCAGAGGTGTCCGGCTTCAAACCCGCGCAGCTGTGCGAGGTGGAACTGCTCCTCCGGCTCCTGGAGGTACTGGTGCCCGCAGAGCCTCCCGGTGGCGCGTACACACTTCTGGGTGGCTATCCGTTCGCGCGGGCGGCCGGCTGCCTTCTCACTCCCGAACACGAGGTCATGGTCACAGCAGCGCGGATGCTGTGCTGGCGGCTGCGCCGACGGCGCAGCTGGCAGCAGGCCATGGAGACGTACCGGCGAGTGCCGCAGCGGTTGCGCGGCTATCAGCTGCCGGACTACGGAACGCCGGCCGTTTCACTTCCGGTGTCGATTGCCGGTAGTCGGATCGCGGTCTACGACGAAGCACTGTCCCGGCTGCCCGGTCACGCGCGGGGCGGATTGAAGACGGCGCCACCGGGGCGGAGCAGTTTTCTGGACCGCCGCCGCGTCACCTCGGTGTCCGTCCCACCGGAACTGTGTTTCGATGCCGCCCCGGGCCACGACCTGTCCGCCACATCGGCGGCGCGGGCCGAGCCGCTCACGCTCTCTCACGCCATGCTGGCCGAGACAGCCGCTTGGATGGACAGCCGAGAGCGTGAGCTCGGTGTCGAACGGCCAGGGAGCTGGGCGGCCAGACTGGCCGAGATCCGGTTCGAGTCCCGGACGGCGGACGGTCGCCGTTTCGAGGCGAGCGAGGCGCTCCACGTCGACGGCCTGATGCATCTGGTGGGCATGGTGGGGGCGGGCAAGAGTACGTTGATGACTCTGGTCGCGGCCTGGGCAGCCCGGAACGGGCTACGGATCACTCTGGTGGTGGGAGATGTCGCTGAGCAGTTGAGACTCGCGGCGGTGCTGGGTGAGGTCGGACTGGAAGCGGTGCCTGTACTCGGCCTGAGCACTCGGGAGACGCATGTTGCTCGGCTGCACCGCCGGCTCGCCGGTCGCGGGTTCGGCAATCTGCTTCTGCATGACGATGCGGGCTTCGACCACATCAGCACGGTGTGCGTGTTGGACGGACTGCGCGCTGCGGAGGTGGGGGAGCCGCTGCGCTACGCCGACGCTCCCTGCAGTGCGCTCTACCCGGACAAGCCGGTGCGATCGGCGGAAGCGGTGCGGGAGCCACTCGTCGGGGAGTACCTCGCGGGTGCGCGGCAGACCCGAAGGATCCGGGCGACTGATCCGGACCGGTTGAGGGGCGAGCGGTACGGGTGCCCGGTGTGGGCCCGTTGTCCCAGGCACTCGGCATCCCGAGCCCTGGTCGGCGCGCCGATCTGGGTTGCGAACCCCGCGAGCCTGGTGCAGAGCCCGGTACCGAGGCAGCTGAACGAGGAACGCCTGCGGTACTTCGAACTCGCCTGCCTGCGAAGTGACATCATCGTGGTCGATGAGGCGGACGCGGTGCAGATGAAGCTCGACGCGTTGTTCGCGCCGGTTGCGACGTTGGTGGAACCGGGGCCGAACTCGTGGCTGGACCAGTTGCACGCCAAGAAGATCGAGGAACTCTCGATACGAGGGCGGCTGCCGCTCGCCGACCAGGATCTGGACCGGTGGAACACGTGCCTGACGTTCGTCTCGGCCGCTACCGATCGGCTGTACCGGATTCTCATCGACCAGAAGGACAAGCAGCTGGGGCGGTGGATCGATATCGACTACTTCAGCCCGTGGACGCTTCAGGAGAAGCTTCTGGCAGGCTGGTTCGGGGACCACGGTGAACGTCCTGGCGAGGGCGTCGATACCGAGCAGCGGTTGTACGAGGCATACGAGGACGATGAGGAACAGCCTGACGTCTCCCCGGCACTGGACATCAGCCGACAGCGGATTGCCGCAGTTCTCGACGCGTTCCGCGACGACCCGCTCGGCGGCCCCGCGGCGCCGGACAGCGAGGTCACAACCTGTGTCGACATTGCACGCGACCTCCTCCGGACGCTCGACCACGCGGCAAGCCATGACGGACTGCAGGACCTGTTGCGCCGCATGTTGGCTGGGCTCGACCTGCCCTTGGACGACATGGACTGGATGCGGCAGAACTGCCGACGCGTCGAGTTCATGATGCTGTTGTCCGTTCTGGCCTGGCACCTTGAACAACTGACCTATGTCTGGCCCCAGGTCGAGGCTGCGCTCAAATTGGATGCCACGGCCTACGATCTGAGCCGCCGTCCTCCGGTGGACTATGCGCCCTTGGTCCCGGAGGCTCCGATGGGCAACGTGCTCGGGTTCCGCTTCCGTCCCGACGACCGCGCGCTCGACGAGGACGGCAGGAGTAGTGGCACGCTGAGTTTCTTTCGTTGTGCCGGAATCGGCCGGGAGCTGCTGCTCGGCATCAGCGAGGTCGGAGCCGATCGAGCTGCGGGGCGACGCGGACCGCACGTGATCCTGATGTCCGGTACCAGTTGGGCGGGCAGTTCCACCAGGGCGCATGTGCTCGCGCCGGTGGACGCCGTGCTCAGGCCATCCGCCGAGACGCTTGAGGCCGTGGGCCGTACGTCGTTCGCCACCCGCTTCCTGTACGACGATGAAGGCCGGCCGATGCGCCTTTCCGGTACCGCGCCCAAGGATCGTCCGACAGTCGCCCGGGCCTTGGCCCTGCGTCTGGGCAGGGATCTCGGCGCAGCCGCTTCACCGCTCGACCAGGAGATCGCGATGGCCGAGCCGAATCGGAAGCGGGCTCTGCTCTTGGTCGGCTCCTATGCGGAGGCCGTCGTGGTGGCCGAAGCACTGCACAGTCTGCCCCGTTGGAAGGGGCGGACCCGAGTCCTGGTTTCCGATGACACCGAGGTCGATGCCGCAGACATCGACCTGGATCCTGCGGAAGCCGAGCGGCCACCGGTGGTTCGGCGTGGGGACCTGGCCAGGTTCGCCGAAGACCGGCTGGCCGAAGTGCTGGTCGCCCCGTTGATGGCCGTGGAGCGCGGGCACAACATCCTCAACACGGCCCACCAGGCTGCGTTCGGTACCGCTCTCTTCCTCGCCCGTCCGCACCCGCGCCCGGATGATCTGATGCTCTCGATCTTCGCTGTCAACGACTGGGCCTGCAGGTATGTCCGAGACCTGGGGCGCTCTGATGATCGACTGGGGCCGGCAACGTTCAGCGAGTTGGTGGCCAACGCCGGCACCCTGGACCAGGCCGGGCAGGAGCTGCGTCGGGAGGCCCGCACGGAATGGCGTCGCCTGCTCTCTCGCCGCTACACCTACACCCGGTTGACGCCTTGGGAACGCCGCGCCTTCGCATGGGATCAGCTGGTGGCGCTGTGGCAGGTGATCGGGCGGCTGGTGCGGGGAGGCGTGCCCGCTCGGGTGGTCTTCGTCGATGCCGCCTTCGCCCCGCGGTTGGCCGACACGTGTGCCAATGGTGGCGCTCCGAGGAGCGTCCCGGACGGTCTGCTCGGTGCACTGCGGACCATCCTGGCCCCCTACTTCGATCCGGCGGCGAACCAAGAGCATTTCACCGATCCCGCCGACCCGGCGATCGCCCAACTCCTGTACGCACCGTTCTATCGGGCCTTGCTCGACATCGACCACCGGTGATGCCTGCCTTGACCAAGGAGTCGGCTCGTGCCCGTCAACTATGAATGCGTTCGCACCGGTGTCTGGCTTCCAGCCACGCCCGGTACCTCCATGGTCGGCCGGTACCGTGCCCTTCCATTCCCCGAACACTGGCAGACGGTCGTGATGGACCTCTGCAACGCAGGCCGTGGACCAGGCAGTGAGCCGTACCGCACCGTCCCCACCGTCCGGTTCGAACAGGTCGTCCAGGCTTTGGTCCCGGACCTGCTGGTGATGCCCCGCCCCTACCCTCGGCACCGCGGTGACAAGCCTGGGTACTGGCTCTACGCGTCTGAAGACGCTGCGGAGCCCATTCCCCCTGCGGTGTTCGACACGCTGGTCAACTACTGGCTTGCCGATCTCCGTCCGGAGCCCGAACGCCGAGCCGAACTGCGGGCTGCGCGCACCCGGTTGGCCGACTGCCCGCCCCGTTGGGACACGGTGGAACACGAACTGGTGGACTGCCCGGTGACCGCCGGTGGCACCGCGGCCCCACTGCCCCATCAGTTTCTTCTCAGCACAGATCGGCTGGCCCGTCGAATCCTCGACCTCGGTCCGTACACGCATGGAGGGGGAGACCTGAGATTCCGCGTTGTTCCCCGGTCCGTGTTCGACCGGGGTGCACAACTTGTCTCCCAGGCCTTGCCCTACGACACGGGAAGACGAACGTCCTGGTATTCCGTGGTCCTGGACATCACGCTTCAGACCGTTCCCTTCGACCCTCTGGCGCGCTTTCACCTGCACTGGAGCATCCGTCGCTGGGCGACCAGGGTGAACGCCAGAACCGGCCGTATCCACTTGCCGCACGGGCGGAAGTCGACAGTACTGCTGCGACCGCGTGTCCCGTACCTGGCCGGTGCGCCGTCGAGTGAGCGATATGCCGTCGCCCGGGTCGAGCGCCGCTGGAGCGAGGGGGGCGACTGGCAAGGGGCATGGGTGAACGGCGGGCCGACCGGAATCCTCCGGGGAATCACACTGGGGGAGCCGTTTCCGGAAGCTGACGAGGTGCTTTCCAACCCCGAGGCCTTTCTTCTGGGTGAATTCCGGGCAGGCGTCGTCCACAGCACGGCCATGGGAGAACACGACGTCAAGGCTGGGCTGATGTCCCATCAGCGTTCGCAGCTCACCGAGTGGGCAGAGCAGGCACTGCCGCCCGGGATGCGGTCCGCGCCGCCGTTGGTCCGCACTCGAAAGGCCGGTCCCAAACCGATCAACGCGACATCCAAGGCGGGCAAGCAGACCGAACGAGCCGAGCAGGAACGGTGCCGGGCTGAGCGGCGTCGCCTCGCAGTGGCCTACGCCGCTTCCTGCCTGGGGGAGCCGGCTGCGTCGGATCAGCCGCCGACCCTGGAGGTCCGACTGCTCTGGCAGAGCCCTGCGCTCCGCCAGGCCGCCATCGGGGCGTTGGCGGGGCATCTCGGTCTGCCGGAGGCGGGAGGGGATGTCACGGAGGCAGGCTTCGCGGCAGCCCGGCCCGGAAGTCCGGTCGTAGTGGAATGGTTCACGCCCGAGCTCACGGTGCGGCTCCGCTGCCTGCCGTTGATCCATGGGATGGCCGACGGTCTCGCACTGCCGGAACGCGGTCGTCGTCCCCGAGACCTGGTGACCGCAGCCGTCCATACTCGGCGCATGCAGGCCGCCGCCTGGCTCCGCGAGGACGCGACGAGGGCTGAGCCGGGGCTGGCGCTCGTCGAGATCGACCGTGCGGCCGACTATCCGAGCATGGACCACGATCCGAAGTTCGCCCTGCGATTGGGTTGCGCTGACGCCGGGTTCGTCACCCAGTTCACAGTCGTTCCGAAGAAGGTGGGCCACTACGACTCGGTGAAGAACCTGGCGCACCGAGTGCTGATGGCTTGGGATGACGGACTTCGGCAGTTGGGCGTCCGAGTCCATCCCGAACATGGGCTGGGGGACCGGCTCCCGCCGAGCCTTCGCTATGCCGCCGTATGGCTGGTGCAGAAGAACCGTACGTCTCGGAGTCGCTGGGCAGCGCATGTGCCGGTGGCGGTCCTGGTCACACCGGGTGGCGGCGGGAGCGGTCTCGCCAGGATCCAGGGCTGGGACCCGGACGGTGACGACGGTGCGGGCACGTGGATCTCCTATCCGGCGATGCTGCTCAAACTGGTCCGCCAGGCCGAGGTCCGCCCGACGGTGCCGGCTCCGCGATCAGAAGCCGAGCCGTTGGGAAGGCCTGCTCGCCACCGGGACCGGCAGCAGAGGCAAACCGAGGAATGGCTGCAGGGCGTCCGCGACTCGCTGCGCCGCCAGGATGTGCTGCTGCTCGTCCACGCACAGAACGCGAGACGCCACTGGACGTGGATCCAGGACGGGGCGGTCGAACGGGACCGGATTCGTGACGGGCAGGCTCCCGCGCGCCGACTCGCCGCAGAGCTGCGGTTGGTGCGGGTGCGTGACCGGGACGGGCGTGAGACACCGCAGTGGTGGGGCGTCCATCCCGAGGCTGGGCCGAACGGCTTGCCGGCCCATCTCTGGAAGAGCGAGTCCGAACGCCTCAGCCGGGTCTTCTACAGCACGACCGCCAAACCGGTGCAGTTCAAGAGCTCCGCGGTTGAGGCGGACAAGCTCGCTCCGCGTCCGCTGCGCGCCGGGCCCAGACGAGGCGAGCTGACGACAGATGTGGGCAAACCCGGTTGGTCACCCATGCTTCTGGAGATCGCGGTGCTTGGTTGCGACGAAGGCTGCGGTGACGATCCGGAGTCGCTGGCGCTGGCCGTCCATCAGCTTCGACAGGCTCCGGACTATCCGGAGGCGCTTGCGCTTCCCCTGCCGCTGCACCTGGCCCGGCTCGGGCAGGAATACGTACTGCCGATCCGGGGCGAAGAAGCGATCGGTGAGGAGGGAGACCACTCGAACGAGAGAGGGGAGGTTCTTGCCTTGCCGGTGAGTGACGAGGCGGACTTCGGGCCTGGACGTGGTCCGGTCGGGTAGCGGGGTCACCTGGTCGGGGCTGTCCACCGTCCGCGTACTGTAGTGGTCACCATGGGCAGGGGAGGGAAGTCGTTGCGCAGGGTGCCGCCGGAGATGTTCCGGTTCACGACGGGGGAGAAGGCCGAACTCTACGGTGCGATCCTGCAGGCCTTCGGCGCGGCCAATGAGCGGTTGGAGACCGCGCTCGGGCTGGACGAAGTCCGCGCCCGGCTGCGGACGGTCGGCTGGCTGGACGCGCTGCACGACGACGATCTTCAGGAAGCGCTGCGGAAGCTCAGGGAGTGGCAGCTGCTGGACGTCGTCCAGAACCACGCGGAGAACTACCGCACCGCCGAGGAGTACGAGCGCCGCAACCTCCAGTACTCGCTGACCCGGCGCGGAGAGGCAGCGTTCGCCGGGGTCGAACACGCCCTGTCCGTCCTCGCCTCGACCGGTGCGCTCCAGACGGCGGTGCTGGAGGCGATCACGGACCGGCTCGACGAGCTGTACGTCCTGCTGGAGGACTCCGTGTCCTCGGACCGGCGGGTCTTCAGCACGCTGCACGAACTGGAGGGCCATCTGGAGGCGCTGCTGGCCAACACCAAGGCGTTCAACGGCGAGTTGCAGCGCCTGCTGCGCGCCGAGGGCGCGGACCTGGCGACCTTCCGCGAGGTGAAGGCCGCGACGGTCGCCTATCTCCAGGAGTTCCTCGTCAACCTCGACCAGCGGGGACAGGCGGTCGCCTCCGCCGTGGAGCGGGTCGAGGGACGGGGGGTGAGCCTGCTGCACGAGCGGGCGCTGCGGGGCGCCGAGCTGCCGCCGGTCGCCGACGGCGATCCCGCGCCGGCCTGGTTGGAGCGGCGCCGGGCGCGCTGGGAGGGGCTTCGAGCCTGGTTCCGGCCGGTGGACGGGGCACGACCCCGAGTGGAACAGCTGCACGACGTGGCGCGCCGCGCGATCGTGACGCTCCTCCAGGTCCTCGACCGGATCACCGAGTCGCGGCGCCGCTCCTCCAGTGCCGTGCAGGACTTCCGGGAGCTGGCCCGCTGGTTCGCCGCGGCGCCCGGCGAGGACGACCTGCACCGCCTCTGGTCGGCCGCCTTCGGGCTCGGTCCGGCCCGCCATGCCCATCTCGCGCATCCTGACCCGGAGTTGGTGCCCTCGTCGGGCAGTTGGGCCGAGGCCCCGCCGGTGGAGGTGTCGGCCCTGCTGCGCACCAGCGGCCGTACCGAGCGGTTCACCCGCACCGGCAAGGTGCGCGACATCGGCGGGATCAAGGCGGCCCGGGCCGAGCGGGCCCGTAAGGAGCGCGCCGAACTCGAAGCGGCCTGGGACGTCCTGGGCACCGACGGCCCGGTGCGGCTCTCCGGCTTCGGGCTGCTCGACCACGCCGTCTTCGAGCGGCTGCTCGACCTCCTCGGCAAGGCACTGGCGGTACGGCCGGACGGCAGCGGCGTGCGCCGTGCGGTCACCTCGGACGGCCGGGTCGAGATCGTCCTGCGGCCGCTGCCCGATGCCGGACGGGCCGTCCTACGGACATCTCGGGGGACGCTGGAGGGGCCTGACTACCTGGTGGAGATCCGTAGTCCCGGCGGCCGGCTTTCGACCGTCGTGAAGGAGACGGAATGAGCACCCTTGCCAACCAGTTGGTGCTGGCCGAGCGGGAGGACGTCGCCCGCGGCATCAGGCTGCTCCTCGGCCGGCCGCTGATCACCGAACGCGGAGACCCGCCCGCCTTCGAGTTGGTCCGCCGCCGTCAGGACCCGCTGACGAAGTGGTTCGACTACCACTGCGGCTGGCAGCTGGTGGTCGAGCCGCGCTTGGGGTACGCGCGTCTGCTCAAGATCCGGACCGTGCCCGACGCATCGCGCCCCGCCCGCCGACTACGGTCCGGCAAGGCGCCGTTCGACCGCCGTCGCTACACCCTGCTGTGTGTCGTCGCTGCCGAACTGCTCCCGGTCCCGGTGACGACGGTCGGCCTGCTCGCCGAGCGCGTCGTCCAGGCCTGTGCGGCCGACGAGGCGCTGCCGCCCTTCGACACGGCGAGCAGGCCCGAGCGGATGGCCTTCGTGGACGTCCTCAAACTGCTGGAGGCCTACGGCGCACTGCTCACCGTGGACGGTGTCACGGAGAGCTTCGTCGACTCGGTGAAGGCCAAGGTCCTCTTCCGGGTGGACGCCACCGTACTGATGCGCCTGCTCGCCGCGCCCGTCGGGCCGTCCCGGCTGGCCGTGCCGACGGAGGAGGTACCGCTGCGCTTCGAGGAACTCCTGCGGAGCGCCGTGCGCGAGAGCCGGTACGGCGGTGCCGACGCCTCCGACGCGCAACGCAACCTCCGGCTGCGGCACTCGGTGCTGCGCCGGCTCTTCGACGATCCCGTCCTCCACCACGACGAGCTCGGCGCCGACGAACTGGCCTACCTCACCTCGCCGACCGGGCGCCAGATCGTCCGGCGCGCCGCCGAACAGGGCGGCTTCGTGCTGGAGGAACGAGCCGAGGGCCTGCTGCTCGTCGACCCGGACGGGATCGCCACCGACGGCCGCTTCCCGGACGATTCCACGACGGCCCGCGTCGCCGCGCTGCTCCTGCTGGAACCGCTGACGGCCGCTCCGGACGGGCTGACACCGGAACAGCTCACCGTCGAGGCGAACGCGCTCCTGCGGCGCTTCCCCCAGTGGGCGAAGAGCTACCAGTCGGAGGACGGTGCCCAGCGCCTCACGGCCGACGCCGTTCGCGTCCTCACCGACTTCGGCCTGGCCCGCGGGATCGGCGACCGCACCGTTCCCCGGCCTGCGGCGTTCCGGTACCGGACCACCGTGACCGACGGTCCCGCAACCTGACCAGGGAAGAACTCCGATGACCGTGACACAGCCCCCGCAGCGCTCGGCGTCCCCGACGGCGGCCGCAGCAGGACGATGGCAGCCCGCCAGGGCCGGCATCCTCAATGTCTGGCGCTACCACGACGAGACCTTCACCTTCCATCAGGGCCGACTGCTGCTGCGAGGGCAGAACGGCACCGGCAAGTCGAAGGCCCTGGAGGTGCTCCTGCCTTTCCTGCTCGACGCCAGCCTGCGCCCCAACCGGCTGTCCACCTTCGGCGGTTCCGAGCGCACCATGCACTGGAACCTGATGGGCGAGGGGGCCTCGGGCAAGACCCGCGTCGGGTACGTCTGGCTGGAGTTCGTCCGCGATGACGGCAGTCCCGTCCACTTCACCTGTGGCGCCAGACTCCAGGCCAGCGTGCACACCACCGGTGTCACCGTCGACTACTTCACCACCGGCGCGCGGATCGATCGCCCCGGCGGTCTCTCCCTGGTCAACGACGCGGGCCAGCCACTCACCCGTGCCGCGCTGGCCGAAGCCCTGCAAGGCCGGGGCGAGCTGCACGGATCACCGACCGACTACCGCACCACGGTTCGGAGCACGCTCTTCCCCGGGCTGAGCGAGCAGCGGTACGACGCCCTGATCACCGCACTGCTCCAGCTCCGCACCCCCAAACTCTCCGAGCGCCTGGATCCCTCCCTGCTGTCCTCCCTGCTCTCGCGGGCCCTGCCTCCGCTGGGCCGGGGCGAGATCACCGAGCTGGCCGAGGGCTTCGAACGCCTCGACCGCCAACGCGAACACCTGAAGACCCTGGACGACGAGGTGGCCGCGGCCACCGCAGTCGCGAACCAGCAACGCGGCTACGCCCAGCGCGTCCTGCGGGCCGGGGCGGCGGCGCTCATCTCCGCGACGACCGAGATGGACAACCTCGCCCGCATCGCCAGGGAAAGCGAGGAGCAGCACGCCGCGGCGCTGCGCCGACGCGAGGAGAGCAGGGAAGCACAGGAGGAGCTCGAACACCGACGACAGGAGATCGACGGTGCCATCGAGGGACTGCTCGGATCCGAGGTCTACCGGCAGGGGCAGGAGCTCGACCAGCTCCGCAGCAGGGCCGACCAGGCCGCGCGGGCTGCCGCGCGTGCCCGCGCGGCCGCCGACCGGGAGGTCCTCGCGGCCACCGAGGACGCCGAGCGGGCCGAGGAAGCGCGACTGCGCTCCGAGCGGCGAGCCGAACACAGCCGGGCCGCCCGGGAGGAGACACGGGGCGCGGCGCGACGAGCCGCCATGGAGTCCGTCTGCACCGAGGTGCAGACACTGCTCGGCACCGCACCGGGCCCGTCCGGGGACACGGAGGAGCAAGGGCGCACGGCACGCCGCCTGCTGCGCGGTGCGGCAGCCTCGCGACACGGCCAGATCGCCCACGTCCGCGCTGCCGTCGAGCGTCATGAGCGTGCCGTCGCGGACCGGACGACGGCGGAGCAGCACCTCGACACGGCGCGCGAACGGCTGGCCGAGGCGACTGTGCGGCGCGAGGGGAACGCCCACGACCACGAGATCGCCGTCGACGTCCAGGCCGACCTGCTACGCCGATGGGCGACGGCCGAATGCACCGAGCTGTCCATCGACGACGCCGAGGAACTCGCCTCCCGCGCCGCGGTCGAAACCGACGTGCTCGCGCTGGTCGAGGCCGCCGCCCGGGCAGCGGAGAGCGCCATCACCGCCGACGAGACGACCGCCCGCGCCGGCCGGGACGACGCCCGCGCCCGGCGTGACCGGATAGTCGAGGAGCTGGAACGCACCGCGGCTGCGGCCGATCTCCCGCCGGTCCCACCACGTACTCGTACGGCCGACCGTTCGGTTCTGCCGGGGGCGCCGCTGTGGCGCCTGCTGGGCTTTCGGCCGGACGTGCCACCCGCGGACCAGGCAGGCATCGAGGCGGCCCTGGAAGCGGCCGGCCTGCTCGACGCCTGGATGACCCCCGACGGCGGCCTCGTCGTCGCCGGCCACGACACCCTGGCCGACCCGGCATCGGCCGTCCCCGCACCGGGCCCTTCGCTGCTCGACGTCCTGTCTCCCGAACCCGACGGACCAGTGCCGCCCGGCCGGGTGGAGCGGCTGCTGGCCGGCATTGCCTACGGGCCCACACTCCCGGCCGGGCACCCGGCCGCCGTGGCCGCTGATGGAAGCTGGCGGCTGGCGACCGCGGTCGGCTCCTGGTCCAAGGAGGAGTCCAGCCACATCGGTGCCGCGGCCCGGGAACGTGCCAGGCAGCGGCGGATCGCGGATCTCACCACCGGACTGGCCGAGGCCGACAGCACCGTCACCGGCTTCGAGACGCGGCTGCGCGCCCTCGCCGCCCGCCGGACGCGTCTCGGCGCGGACCTCCGCACCCGGCCGCACCACCGGGTGGTGGAGCAGGCCAGGCGCACCTGGGAACGGTCCGAGTCCGAGGTGGGCGCCCGCGAGGACACCGTACGCGAGGCCGTCGAACGGCTCGCGCGGCAGGAGGACACGGTCTCGGACGCGCTGCGCGCACTCGCCGTAACCTCGGCCGAGCACGCCCTGCCGACCGAACGCGCCGCCTTGGACGCGACCGCCACGGCGGTCGACGCGCTGCGCGAACAGGCCGATGTCTGGCTCGACGCCCACCTCGCCTGGCTGGCCGCCCGGCATGCTTGGGACACCGCACGCGGCCATGCCGAGGCGTCCCGCAGCGCGGCAGCCGAGCGCCGGTCCGAGGCCGAGGACGCCGAGGCCGCCACCCGCGGGCTCCGTTCCATGCTCCAGGCCGTCGAGAGCACCGTCGGTGAGGACTACCGCCAAGTGGCCGCCCGGATCGGCGACTTCCGGAAGACACTGGACCAGATCCGCCGTGAGATCGACACCGGCACCCGAGCACTCCTCGCCCTCGAAGGCCGGATCGGCGCGCTGGGCGCCACCACGGCCCAGGACGCGGCCTTGCGCGACGGCGCCGTGGCGGCCCGCAACGCGGCGGCCCAGAGCTTCCGGCGCCTGTGCGTCCTCGGGTTCCCCGAGGATGCGGGCCTCGGACTCGTCCTCACCTCCGTGGACGGCACTCGCGCCACCCTCGAAGCGGCGCGCGAGACCGCCGCCGCGTGGCCGAACCTTCCGCACGGCGCCAGGAACCTCGGCGACTCCCTGAACCGTCTGTCCGAGGCCGTGCACCGTGCCCGCCAGAGCCTCAGCAGCCGGGCCGACCTCGAACTCGAAGCCGAGGACGAGGTCCATGTCCTCACCGCCAGCGTCGACGGCATCCGGGTCGGCGCGACCAGCCTCCTCGCCATCCTCACCGGCGACCGTGACCGCAGCCGGGACGACATCACCGCCGCCGAACGCAGCCTCTTCGACCGGACCCTCACGGGCGACACCCGTCGCCACCTCGCCTCCCGGATCCGCCAGGCCGGTGAACTCGTCGATCGGATGAACGGCCACCTGGAACGGGTCCGGACCGCCTCCCGGGTGGCCGTCAGCCTGGTGTGGCAGATCCACCCGGACCTGCCCGCCGGCACCCGGACGGCCCGTGAACTGCTGCTCAAGGATCCGGCCCGGATCACCGAAGCCGACCGGGAGGCCCTGCACTCCTTCTTCCGGGGCCGGATCGAGGAGGCCAAGGCCCGAAACACGGCGGCGACCTGGGAGGACCAGCTCGCCGAGGTCCTCGACTACACGGCCTGGCACCAGTTCGTCGTCAAGCTGGACCGGGCCAACGGCACCGGGTGGCAACTGCTCACCAAGAAGCTCCACGGCGCGCTCTCGGGTGGTGAGAAGGCCATCGCCCTCCACCTGCCGCTGTTCGCCGCCGTGGCCGCCCACTACGAGGCGGTGCCGGAGTCCCCGCGGCTGATCCTGCTCGACGAGGTCTTCGTCGGTGTCGACACCGTCAACCGGGGGCAGGTCTTCGGCCTCCTCGCGGCGCTCGACCTCGACCTGGTGCTCACCTCCGACCACGAGTGGTGCACCTACCGGGAACTCTCCGGCATTGCCGTCCACCAGCTGATCACCGGAGGTGACGGCGACGACGCCGTCACCAGCGCCCGCTTCACCTGGACGGGCACCGACCTGCTGCCCGACGAAGCCGATACGGACGAACCGGCATGACGGACCGCCACCCCCTTGACCTGCCCGAACTCCGACCCCTCTGGTCGGCCGTCCACGACCGCCTCTCGACCGGCCGCCCCGTCAGCCGGGTGCGGTCCGGACCGCTCGACGAGGCCGGTCGGGAGGCGTTGGCAGACCTCCTCGGACTCGACCGGCTCCCCGGCGCCGAACCGACGATCCCCCTCGCCGGACTCGACGGCGCCGTACTGGACGCCTGCGGCAGGCCCATCCGGGACGTGGTCACCGCGATCCTCGGCCCGATCCGCGACCGGGCCGCCGAGCGTGAACTCGCGGCCGGCCGACGAGAAGCCCTCTGGGAGTGGCTGGCCGGCCATGACGTGGTCACCGCCCAGCCCGTCCTCATGGAGTGGGTCGGCCACCTGCGGACCAACGGCCTCGTCGATGGCTCACCCGACCGTACCCGGGGCCTCCTGACCGCCGCGCTGAACGTCCTCGCCGCGCTCCCGGTCGGCGGCGAGCCACTACCGGTCCTCGCCGCCCGCCTCCTCGACGGTGACTCCCACGCCCTCGACGACGGGACCCGGCTGTCCTCCCTCGTCCTGCGCGCCCTGGCGGTGCTGTACGGCACCGACATGCCCGACACGGCCGAGGGACGACGCGCACTCTGGAGCCGAGCCGGCGTGGCCGACGACGAGCTTTCCACCAGCGTGCTCGCGGTCGGTCTGCGCGCCGACGGCGACGGTCCGGTCGCCGGGATCGCCCGCATGTGCGCCGACGCCGGTCACCCCGTCAGCCTCACCCTTGCCCAACTCCGCACGCCCGGTGACTACACCGGCCCCGCGGGGCCGGTGCACATCACCGAGAACCCCAGCGTGCTCGCCCTGGCACTGCGCCGCTTCGGCCCTCGCTGCCCGCCACTGGTCTGCACCTCCGGCTGGCCCAACACTGCCGTGATCCACCTGCTGCGTCGACTCGCCGACGACGGCGCTTCCTTGCACTACCACGGCGACTTCGACGGCGAGGGCATCCGCATCGCGGCCCACGTCCTCGCCAAGACCGGAGCGGTCCCCTGGCGGATGGCAGCCGACGACTACCAGGCCGCCGTGCCCCGGGTTCCCTCGGGCCCCGATCCGGGACGCCTCACGCCCGCACCGTGGGACCGGGCGCTCGTCGACTCGATGGCCGAACTGCGCACCGCAGTCGTCGAGGAGGTGGTCGCCGACCTCCTCCTCGACGACCTGGCGGATCACCGACACGGATAGAACGTCAGCCTGTTCGACGGCCGAGGGCTACCACCAGCGCTTCGGCCTCGTCCACGTCGACTTCGCCACGCAGCGGGGCACCCCCAAGGCCTCCTAGGCGGGCGTCACATGGTGAGCTGCCGGCGGTCGATCACTGTCCGGAGCTTGCCGCTGGTGGGCGTCCGTTCGAAGGTGGCGGAGTCGACGGTGTCGACCGTGAAGTCGAGCAGCGCCTCGTCCACGGCCGAGCGCAGTTCCGGGATGGCGGTCAGGAACGCGGTGCGGGCGGCTGCCGCGTCCTGGGCGTACCGTCCGTCGAGCCGGACGGCGGCCCGTTCGCGGCCCTCGCCGGTGTCCAGGATCAGCTGCAGCTCTCCCCGGTAGCCGAACTCCTCCTGCGCCACGGCGACGAAGCGCCGGACGTTGAAGAAGTACGTGCCGACCCGGACGACGTCCCCGTAGCGGCCGAGGAGTTCGATGCGGGGGGTGTGGCTGCCGCAGGGGCAGACTCCGTCGACCGCGCGGCCGAGGTCGCCGATCTGGTACCGCTCCAGGCGCTGGCCGGCCCGGGTGCGGCTGGTGAAGACCAGACGGCCCGGCTGCCCGGCGGTCACCGGGCGGTCGGCCTCCGGGGCCAGGATCTCCAGGGTGTGCAGGTCGGTGAGGACGTGGTGGACCGAGCCCTCGGCATGGGTGCACTGGTACCCGAGCGGCCCCAGGTCGG
The DNA here is from genome assembly GCF_000716875.1 of Streptomyces novaecaesareae. Taxonomy (GTDB): domain Bacteria; phylum Actinomycetota; class Actinomycetes; order Streptomycetales; family Streptomycetaceae; genus Kitasatospora; species Kitasatospora novaecaesareae. Next base: position 38,139 of record NZ_JNWQ01000042.1, read on the forward strand.
TGCTGCCGTACGCCGCCGAGCGGATCAGCTCGACGCCGAACTCCTCGGTGAGCACCCGGCGTTGCTCGGCCGTGAAGTGCTCGCCGCCGTAGAACACCTTGCGGATCCCGCCGTACGCGCGCAGCGCGTCGCCCTGGTCGTGGAACAGCTGCCAGAGGTAGGACGGCATGCCGAACACGGTGTCCGCCCGGTGCGTCACCAGCGCCTCGGCGGTGGCGGCGTGGTCGGGGCCGGCGGCGATCGGGAGCTGGGTGGCGTTGAGGCGCTCCAGGATCGAGAAGAAGCTGATGAAGCTGCCGTACATGCCGCCGCAGTAGAACAGGTTGGCGGCGCGGTCCCGGGCCGGGTCGAAGCCGGCGGCGAGCAGGCCGTCGGCGGCGGCCCGCATCTGGGTGTCGTAGTCGGCGTTGGTGAACACCGACAGGGCCGGGGCGCCGGTGCTGCCGCCGCTGCGGAAGTGGAGGTGGGCGTGTTCGGGCGCGAGGGTGCGCAGCTGCTCCTGCACCCCGGCCTTGTCCAGCAGCGGGCCGTCCGGCGCGGCGGGGACGAAGGCGGGGGCCGCCAGGTCGTCCAGGCAGGCGGTGGTGGCGAAGGCCCCGTCGGTGCGGACGCTGACACGGCGGCTGTAGCGCTGGAGGGCGTAGACGCCGTCGTGGGGTTCGCCGTGGTAGCCGTCGAGCATCCCGCCGACCGGGGTGACCCGCAGCACGCCGGCGGCGAGCACCGCCTGCGACAGCCGGGCGACATCGGCTCGACTGCCGCCGATCGCGGCGGTCTGCAGGTACCGGCGCATCGGGCGCAGCACCGTCATGACGGAGGTGCGGGGCAGCGGCTTGACCCAGACGCTGCGGTGCAGCGGCGAGGCGGCCAGGGCGGGGCGGGTGTCGGCGAGGACGCGCCAGGAGCCGTCCTCGGCGGCCAGGACCCTGGTGAGGCCGAGGTGTTCCTCCAGCCGGGCGATCAGTTCGGTGGTGGTGATCTCGGCGTGCTCGGCCGGTTCGAGGTCGGGCCGGGGCAGCTCGGCGGAGGCGTCGGCGAGGTGGGCCGCGAAGCGCTCGGCGAAGGCGAAGACCTCGTCGTCGTCCTCGGTGTCGAGGTAGATCACCTGGGGGCTGGAGCAGGCCTGCTGTTCGAAGCGGCAGACGTCGGCGGCGAGCGCGTCCAGGGTCGCCCGGTCCGACCAGGCGTCCCGGGTCAGGTAGGCGAAGGAGACCCGGTGCCCCCATTCGACCAGGCGGCAGCCGGCGGGGACCAGTTCGGAGACCGCGCGGACGGCGTCCTCGCCGCCCCAGACCGCCACCGCGTCGGCAGGCTCGCACATCAGCCGCAGCCACTCGGTGCGTGCCGAGGGGAAGCGGAGTGCGACGATCCGGCGGGCCAGGGTGCCGGTCGGGTCGGCGGCGGCCAGTTCGGCGAGCAGGTGCTGGGCGAGCGGCGTGTCGGCGCTGCTGGTCTTCAGCACGTTGAGGTTGCCGGTGAGCAGGCCCTCGATCACGCTCAGCGGGGCCACGGCGGCGGCGTTGCCGGGGGCGATGTGGACCAGGAGCCCGACCGGCGCCCACGCCTCGAAGGTGGTCTCCCGCGCGTCGGGCCGGGTGAGCCGCTCGGGGCGCAGGCCGCCGAGTTCGCGACGGAGCTTGCGTTCCAGGGCCGGGCGGGCGATCGCACCGGTGATCTCGGCGAGCGTCGCCGCCGCTTCGCCAGAGTCGACGCCGCCACCGGTGAGTTCGGCGAGGAGGCGGGTGCGGACCGGGCTGCCCGACGTGGCGAGGGCGTCGGCGACGTGCTGGCAGGCGCTCAGCACCAGTTCGGTGGGCAGCGGTTCGGCCAGCGCCTGGGCGGCGAGGTCGGGAAGCTCGGCCAGACGCCGGGCGGCCTCCTCGTCGTCGATGAACGAGCCCTGCCAGAAGTGGGCTCCGGCCGTTGCGAGTTCGGGATTCACAGGTGCGGTGGTCACGACATTCCCTTCAGGAGCTCGGCGGCGGCCGCCGCGCAGTTACGGTTCCGGCTGACCCCGGCGCGGCCGTGGATGGTGAACCACGGGGTGGGCAGCGGGCAGGGGCAGTCCTGCGCGGGGTGCAGCGAGGCGAGGTCGCCCATGACGACGCTCTGCGCCGGCACCGAGGTGATGTACGGGGAGACCAGGTGGAGGAAGCCGCGTTCGCCGTACGGCAGCGGCTCCAGGGTGCGGGTGTCGCGTACGGCCGCCCGCGACCAGACCGGGACGTGCAGGCGGTGGTGCCCGCACTCGATGTACGGCACGCAGTGCTCGACCGAGCCGAAGGTGTCGCGGATGCGGTCCGAGGGGATGCCCAGCTGCTCGGTGACCCCGGCGTAGAACTCGTCCTTGCCGATCTGCCGGTCGGTGTGCCCCTTCCAGCCGCCGCCGAGCAGGACCAGGGAGCCGGCCGGCAGTCGGAGCGGCGGCAGGCCGAGGGCGCGCATCCGCTCCAGGGTGAAGTGCAGGAACGCGGGGAAGCCCAGGATCCGTACCGGCAGGCCGTCCTCGGCGTAGCGGCGCAGCGCCGCGATGCAGCCGTGGACGTCGAACTCGTGGCCGCTGCCGGTGTGCCGCAGGGCGTGCGTGGTGTGGTTCGCCGGGGCGAAGTCGCAGAGGTAGTTGTCGGTGAACGAGGTGCCGAGCTTCAGCTGTGGAGCGGGCTCGTAGCTGTACAGCAGGTAGTTGACGGGCTGGTCAGGCGTGATCCAGCCGTAGTGGTCGAAGATCCGGGCCACCATGCGCTGCGCGGAGCGGATCGTCCAGGTGTCGAAGAACATCTGCGACTTCTGGCCGGTGGTGCCGGAGGAGGTGAGGTGGAGGAACACCTCCTCCCGGGGGATGGAGAGCACCTCGTGCCGCTTGAAGAAGTTGGCGTGCACCAGGGGCGTGCGGATCCCCTCGCCGACGGTCGGCGCCGGGGTCTCCGCCGGGCCGTCCAGCAGCGACCGGAGGAACGGCGAGCGCTGCGCGTGCCACGCGTTGGTCTCGGCCATCGCGGCGGCGAACAGGGCGTCGGCCTCCGGCCCGGCCGCGTACGGGGAGGTCAGGTCGCAGAGCTGCTGGACGTGCGGGAGTGCGGCCGGGTCGGGCACCCCGACCGGCGCGAGGTGGGCGTTCACGGGATGGACGGTCACGGGATGGCCATTCACGGGAGGGACGGTCACGGGGCAACCTCGGGAAGCGGTAGGTAGGTCGAGGTCCAGGCGGTCAGGTAGGCCGCCAGGTACGGCTGGAGCGGTCCGCTGACGGATGTGGTCCTGAAGTCGATCTGACGGCTGGTGCGGGACAGCACCACGTAGTCGTGGAAGCGGTCGCCGATCCGGCGCATCGCCGGGTAGACGGCGCTCGGGATGAACCCGGCGGCCAGGAAGGCGCCGAGCCCGGCGGTGTCGGCCAGCGGCAGCAGGGTCTCGACGTAGTCGGCGCCCGCGCGGGTGACGGCCGCCATCAGCGGCTCCAGAGCCCCGGTGACGGCCGCCGGGGACGGGTGCACCGCGATCAGCGAGCAGCTCGCCGCGGCCTGGTCCAGGTCGGCGTACGCCTCGAACGAGCCGTCCGGCGGGGTGAGCACGGCGTTCGGGAGGTGCAGCGGGAAGAACCGCTCTCCCGGGTCGGGGAAGAGTTCGAGGAAGCGGCGGCGGACGAAGCCGGGTGCGGCGATCAGCTCCATCGGCGCCGTCACCGGCGCGGTCCGACCGGCGGGCCGGGCGGGGGCGTCCGTCGGGCGGGGGCGGCCGTAGTCGACGCCGGTGCTCTGCCGGGCCGCTTCCAGCAGCGGGACCAGGGCTCCCGGCACCAGGCCGACGTCCTCCCGGCGGGCCAGGACGCCGTCGGCGTGCCGGGCGAACAGCGCGAGGCTCTCGCATCCGGCGACCTCGACGGCGTTCGGCATCAGGCCCAGGGCCTGGAAGCCGTTGCGGGCGAAGACCTGCTGCGGACCGGCGGTGACCACCCGGACGGTCGCGTAGACCGAGTCCAGCGTGCCGGTGGCGAAGGCGTCCGCGCAGACGGAGGCGGTCAGCCGGCCGGCCAGCCCGCCGCCCCGCTGCTCGGGGTGGACCGCCAGGCCCACCAGCTTGCCGATCCGGCCGCCGGGGTCGGTCTGCACCGCCACCGACCCGGCCAGGCGGTCGGCGCCCTCGTGGCGTGCGGTCAACCAGTGGGTGTGCGGGTCGTCGATCAGACGGCGCATCTCCTCCGGGTCACTGCCGAGTGCGACCGGATAGCCGTGGCCGTAGACGTCGAAGTAGAGCTGCCGCAGCTGCGCGACGTCCTGCGGGGCCGCAGGGGCGATCGTCACGGTCATCGCATGTCCCCAACGTGCTCGTCCCCAACGTGCTCGTCCTCGACGTGCTTTTCCTCGACGTGCTGGTCCTCGACGCGCTGGTCCGTCGGCTCGCACCGGCCGGTCCACCACAGCGCGGCGGCGACGGGCACGACGCCGAGGGCCTGGACCAGGCACAGCGTCCGCGGCGAGAAGTGGTCGCCGAGCAGGCCGAACACCAGCGATGACACCGGGAAGGTCGCCCCGAGCAAGGCCTGCATGACCGCGAAGAAACCGGGCCGGTCCTCGGCCGGCACCAGCCGCTGGAACAGCGCCACGAACCGCACGCCGATCACGCCCACACACCAGCCGGCGACCGCCATCGACCCGACGGCCGGGGCCGGTCCGGCGGCCAGGCCGGGCAGACCGGGCAGGCCGAGCGCGGCGGCCATCAGGCCCAGGCATCCGGCGCCGACTGCGGTCGGCGTGCCCGGGATTCGGCCGCCCGTGAAGGAGCCCACCAGTGTGCCGGCGCCGAGGGCCGCCTCCAGGGCCGCGACGGTCGAGCCGTCCGCGTGCAGCACCGTCCGGGTGTACAGCGGCATCACCACGAACACCGCCGTGGTGAACACGTTCGCCGCGGTGAAGCAGAGCAGCACGCGGCGGATGAACGGCAGTTCGGCCAGGATGCGGCGCAGGGGCCGCCGGGTGGCGGGCGGCGGGCCGTCCGCGGTCGCCGCGCCCGGGGCGGCGGGGAACCGGGTCGTGCCGATCAGGGCGGCCGCCAGCAGGTAGGCACCGGCGCATCCGGCGACGATGCCGGCCAGGCCCGCGCCGTCGACCACCAGCGGGCCGAGCAGCCCGCCGGCGAGGCCGGCCAGCGACTGGGTGGCGAGCTCGAAGCCGGTCGCGGCCTCGATGTCGGCGTCCTCGACCAGCTCGGGAACGGAGGTGGTCAGGCAGGGGTCGAAGACCGCCTGGCAGCCCGCCAGCAGCAGCGCGGCACCGTACGGGACGGCCATCGGCGGTGTCGCGGCGTACGTCCAGCCGGCCGTGCCGAGGGCGACCAGACCGGCGACGGCCGCCGAGGCGCCCAGCACCGTGCGGTGCGGGCGGCGGGCGATGAGCGCGGCCACCAGCGGGGCCAGTGCGACCGCGGGCAGGGTGCTGACGGCGAGGAAGGCGCCGGAGGCGAGGCCGCGGTCCGCGCCTGCGGCGTAGCCGACCAGCCACCACACCGCGCCGACCTGGAACATCCGTCCGGCGGCCTGGGTGAGGACCTGCGCGACCCAGACGGCGGCGAAGCGCCGGTTGCGCAGGACGAGCGGCGGGCGGCGGGCGGCCGTCTCGGTCGCCTGGGCCGCCGTCACGAGTGCGGCCGTTCGTCGAGGACGCGGATCAGCTTGCCGGTCCGCGTGTTGACGGCGAGTTCGTGCGGACGTACCCAGCTGACGGACAGCGGGTGGACGTAGCCGGCGGCGACCGCCTCCGGGTACAGCGGCCGCGCCGTGTGGATGCCGGCCGTGACCGCGGCGGCCAGCTCGGGGAGCCCGGTGGGGTTCCCGTCGCAGGCCAGGCGCAGGACCAGCCCGTCCCGGCCGTCCCAGCGGCGGACCACCAGCTGCACGCCGACCACCCGGCCGGCCGGGTCGGCGGCCCGGACGAGGTCGAGCACGTCCTCGGTGTACAGCGACACCGGCCCCACCCGTACGCCCTCCTGGGCCCGGCCGAGGATCCGGAACTGCCCGGTGGCGAGGTCGGTCCATTCCGCGCGGTCCCCGACGGGGTAGCGCAGCAGGGGCATCAGCCGTCGCCGCAGGTCGGTCACCACGACCCGGCCCGGTACGCCCTCGGCGTCGATCGGCTCGCCGGTGTGGTCGTCGAGGATCTCCACCACCGTCTCCGGGGTGAACGCCCGGTGCACCCGGGTGTCCGGCCCCGGTACCGGCCGGCCGAGCAGCCCGGCATCGACGGCCGCGTAACCGATCGACGAGACGCGGGAGTTGGGGAACACCTTGCGCAGCAGCGGCTGCTGGTCCTGGTAGAGGCCCTCGCCGCCGAACAGCAGCAGCTCCACGGACGGGAGTTCGCGGCCGGAGGCCAGGAGGTGGTCGGCCAGTGCGCACAGCGTCGTCGGGGTGCCGGCCACCACCTCGACCTCGAACTGTTCCAGGGTCTGCGCGGTCGACTCCAGGGGCGCCGCCCCGCCGATCGGCAGCCGGACGTTGGAGACGGGCGAGCGGTGCAGGGAGTCGAGGATGAAGGTGTAGCTGGCGTACAGGTCGCCCGCGTAGAAGAGATCGGCGACCCGGTGCCCCGGGCGCAGCCCGGCGTCGACCAGCCCGGCGCCGAAGGAGGTGGTGAACTCCCGCCACTCCTCCCGGCTGTAGAACGAGAACTTCGGCGAGCCGGTGGTGCCGCCGCTCTTGAAGACCACCGCCTCCTCCAGCGGCCCGGTCAGCAGCCGGTTGGCGCGAGGCGTGTTGGCCTGCCAGAACTCGGCCTGCGGGACGACCGGGAGATCGGTCAGCTGCGTGGCCGAGGTGGGTAGGCCGGCGTAGAGGTCGGCATAGAAAGGTGAGTTGTGGCGGGCGAAGCGTATGAGTTCCGCGATGGGTTGAACGGGCATCAATTCCTGCTTTTGGGCGTGCGAGGGCCGAGCGAGGTCGTGTGGTACGCGACTTCGCCCGACGGGCCGGAGACGACCGTGGCGCCGGCGGTCGACGGAATTCGATTCCGTGGCGACGCGGCAGGTCACGGGGTGGGAAACGGACCGAGTGTGCGCACCGAGGTTCTGTGGTGTGCGGATGGTTCGTCAGCTGATGCGACATCGGGGTTGGTGGGGCCTCCCGCTCGCAGAAACCAAGGCTATCACCCCATGTGTCTTTGGATTCCAAGTCCAGTCATCAGTTGAGTCGTCATCAGGACGGTGCGGACACGACCTGAGGCCTCGTCACTGGGGCGTCTCCGGCGAAAGGCGCGCGGAGCGTGAGGTGGATCTCGCGGCGGCCGGATCGGTGAGGGTTTCGCGTTCCGGCCGACCGGTTTTCGCGATTTCGTTTGTTGAATTAACGACATTTCATGTGGCGGCGCCTGATTGCGGCTCGGATGTCGGAATTGCCACCCACCGTTCGGGGGGTACGGCCTCCGCCTTTCGGCGGGATTCGCCGGATTCTCCAGGCAGGAAGGGGTCAGGCGCGGCCGAGGTAGTGGCGGCCCGGGATCTGCTCGAAGATCAGGTTGGTGCGGGTCTGGGCCACCGCCGGGTGGGTGGTGAGGTGGTCGACGACGAAGTCGCGCAGGGCCTCGGGGCCGGCGACGCCGACGTGCAGGAGGTAGTCGTCGGAGCCGGCCATGTGGAAGACGGCCAGGACGCCGGGCAGGTCGGGGGCGGTGCCGCGGAAGCTCTCGTTCTGTTCGCGGGTGTGGGCGCGCAGCCGGACCGAGATCATCGCCTGGAGCGGCAGGCCGATGGCCGCCGGGTCGACGTCGGCGCGGTAGCCGCGGATGACGTCGCGGTCCTGGAGGGCGCGGACGCGGGCCAGGCAGGTGGAGGGGGCGATGCCCACCGCCTCGGCGAGGGCGTTGTTGGGGAGGCGGGCGTTGTCGGCCAGGGCGCGGATGATCGCCCGGTCCGTGTCGTCGATGGGGGGCCGCCGGCGCTGCGGATTGTTCGGCATGCCTGCCAGGATTCCAGCCGATTCCGTCGATGAGCAAACCGATTCGGCTTTCGACCGAATGTTCTTCGGGAGGGCTTCCGGGAATCGCCGGAAAGTTCCATCCTGGGCGCGAGCGGCGGACGCCCCTCGACCTCCCCACCACGCCCGGAGCGCCCCGCCCATGAGCTCGACCGCCACCGCCACCTTCGCCGCGCCCGTGCCCGTGACCGCGACTGCCGCCGCGACCGCCGTCGACCCGGGCCCGGAGCTGGACGGCGGTGACTTCGTGCTCCCCGCGGCCGGGCTGGACGACGACCGGCGGCTGCGCGCGCTGGACACGGTCGACGAGTACCTGACGCGCAAGCGCAAGCACCTGGTCGGCTACCAGGCCACCCAGGACATGCAGGGCACCGCGCTGGACCTGGCCCGGTTCATGCCGAACAACATCAACAACCTCGGCGACCCGTTCCAGAGCGGCGGCTACAAGCCGAACACCAAGGTCGTCGAGCGCGCCGTCCTCGACTACTACGCGAGGCTGTGGCACGCGAAGCGCCCGCACGACCCCGCCGACCCCGAGTCGTACTGGGGCTACATGCTGTCCATGGGCTCGACCGAGGGCAACATGTACGCGCTCTGGAACGCCCGCGACTACCTCAGCGGCAAGGCACTGATCCACCCGCCGGCCGCCCCCCGGGACGAGCTGCGCTACGTCCAGGCCGCGCCCGACCGGCACAACCCGAACGCCCACCGCCCGGTGGCGTTCTACTCCGAGGACACCCACTACTCCTTCGCCAAGGCCGTCCGGGTGCTGGCCGTCGAGACCTTCCACGCCGTCGGCCTGGAGCTGTACCCGGACGAGTGCCCGCTGCTCGACCCGGCCACCGGGCGCCGCGAGTGGCCGGCCGAGGTGCCGTCCCGCCCGGGCCCGTCCGGGTTCTCCTGGGACGGCCCGGGCGAGATCGACGTCGACGCGCTCGCCGTGCTGGTCGAGTTCTTCGCCGCCAAGGGGCACCCGATCTTCGTCAACCTCAACCTCGGCAGCACCTTCAAGGGCGCCCACGACGACGTCCGAACGGTCTGCGAGCGCCTGCTGCCGATCTTCGAGCGGTACGGCCTGCTGCGGCGCGAGGTGGCGTACGGGGCGGACCCGCACACCGGGCAGCCGCTGGTCGACGTGCGCCGCGGCTTCTGGATCCACGTGGACGGGGCGCTCGGCGCCGGCTACGCGCCGTTCCTGCGGATGGCCTCCCAGGACCGGGCGTACGGCTGGACGCCGGAGACGGAACTGCCGGAGTTCGACTTCGGACTCGCCCTGCCCACCGCCGAGCACGGCGAGGTCGACATGGTCTCCTCGATCGCGATGAGCGGCCACAAGTGGGCCGGCGCGCCGTGGCCCTGCGGCATCTACATGACGAAGGTGAAGTACCAGATCTCGCCGCCGTCCCAGCCGGACTACATAGGCGCGCCCGACACCACCTTCGCCGGCTCCCGCAACGGCTTCTCGCCGCTGATCCTCTGGGACCACCTGTCCCGCCACTCCTACCAGGACCAGGTCGACCGGATCCGCACGGCTCAGGAGCTCGCCGACCACCTGGAGCGGCGCCTGCTGGCCATGGAGCAGGAGCTCGGCGTCGAGCTCTGGCCCGCCCGCACCCCGGGCGCCGTCACCGTACGGTTCCGCAAGCCCAGCGCCGAGCTGGTGGCGAAGTGGTCGCTGTCCTCGCAGGACGTGCTGCTCGTCCCCGGCGACGAGTCCACCCGCCGCAGCTACGTGCACGTCTTCGTGATGCCCTCGGTCGACCGCGAGAAGCTGGACGCCCTGCTCGCCGACCTCGCCGAGGACCCCGCCATCCTGGGCTGATCTGTCTGCTCCAGCCGCCGAGGTACCGGACGGACACGGAGTGTAGCCGTACAGTGCTCCGGTCGGCGTGATGCACGTGATGCACGTAATTCACGTCATTCACCTGGTGCGGGAGACGGGACCGGTGGCCCGTGCGGTCGGGACGGCGGGCCGGGCAGCCTGGAACGGCTCAGGGAGGTGGGCGGATGAGAGGGTTCGGGATCGGCGGCGCCGGCGTTGCCACGGCTCTGGCGACGGCCGGGACCGCGCTGTCGTGCGCGGCGGTGTGGTCGTTCCTCGCACTCACCCACCCCGGGGTGCGCGGTGTCAGCGAGCACTACTTCTACGACGGCGTCTGGGTCGCGGTCGGCCTGACGTTCTCGCTCGCAGGCCTGTTCCTGGTGGTCAACCGGAACGGCCAGGCCTTGGGGGTGCTGCTGCTGGTCGCCGGTCTGCTGCAGTCGCTGCGCATGCTGGTGCTGCTGGCGGCCGCACTCGCCGGAGCCGGGCCGGCGGTCGTCGCGGTGACCGCAGCGGTGGCGCTGGCCGCCGAAATCACCAATGCCTTCGTGGTGGTGGGCCTCCCGCTCTGGCTCCCCGATGCCCGTCTGCCCGGCGGGGTCTGGCGCTGCCTCACCGTCCTGGTGGCCGCCTGGAGCGCCCTGCTCGCCTTCGCTGACACCGCCCAGGTGCCCGTGTGGTACGGCCTGGCGAACCCGCTCCACCACACCGCGCTGTACACCTGGCTGGACGGGTGGCTCGGTCCGTACACCTTCGACCTCTTCGCCGCGAGCCTCGTGCTCACCCTGGCGGTGGCCGCGGTCCGCTGGTGGCGCCTGCCCGGACCACACCCGTACCTGCGCGCGGTGCTGGCCGCCTACGTCGTCTGGGCCGCGCTCGCCGCTGTCCCGCACTACGTCGGCGACTACCCCGGGTGGATGCCCTACGCGGTCATCGTGACCGGCGAGGCCGCCTGGATGCTGGTGCCGATCGCCGCCTTCCGCCGCGACCGCGAGCTCTCCCTGGACCGGGTCACCCGGCGCTACCTGGCCGCGTACGCGTTCTGCGCGCTGCTGTTCGTCGGCGCGCTGCTCGGCGCCTACCTGGGGCACCGCCTGCTGCCCGGCACCGGAGCCGGCACGCACTGGTGGCAGGTGGCGGCGGCCGTGGCGGTCGGTGCGTCGCTGCGCCCGGCCGCCCGGGGAGTGGGGCGCGCCGTCGACCGGTACTACTACGGCGAGCGGGCCCACCCGTACCAGCTGGTCCGGCAACTGGCGGAGCGGATGAGCCACGCCGTCGACCCGGCGGACGCGCCGCCGCTGCTCTGCCGGACGGTGGTGCAGGCCCTCGGGCTGCCGGCCGCCGCGGTGCGGGTACGGACCCGGAGCGGGCCGCGCGAGCTGGCCCGGCTCGGCACGCTCGACCCGCCCGGCGAGCGCTTTCCGCTCACCTACGAGGGCGCCGAGATCGGCGAACTGCTGGTGCCGCCCCGCCTCGGGCAGTCCGAGCTGGACCGGCAGGACCGCGAGGTGCTGCGCCTCCTCGCCGACCAGGCCTCGCCGGCGATCGCCTCGCTCGGCCTGTACCAGGACCTCCAGGCCAGCCGCGAGCAGCTCGTGGCGGCCCGCGAGGAGGAGCGCCGCCGCCTGCGCCACGACCTCCACGACGGCCTCGGCCCAGCCCTCTCCGGCCTGCGCCTGCGCATCGATGCCGCCGGAGCCGACCTGCCCGACGACTCCAGGGCCACGGCCTCGCTCACCGCGGCCTCCGCCGGCATCGGCCAGGCGATCACCGAACTCCGGCGGATCACCGACGGCCTGGGGCCCGGGCCCCTCGACGGCAAGGGGCTGGCCGACGCGCTCCGCCGGCTCGCGGACACCCTCGCCGGCCGGTCGCTCCGGGTCACCCTCGACCTGCGACCCGACCCGCTGCCCGTGCTTCCCGCCGCCGTCGAGACCGCCGTCTACCGGATCAGTGGCGAGGCCCTGAACAACGTGGTCCGGCACTCGGGCGCCACCGTCGCCCGCCTCAGCCTCCACGCCCATCACGACCGGGTCACCGTCGAGGTCGCCGACAACGGCAGGGGCTTTCCCGGCCGCGGCTGCGCATCCGGTGTGGGCCTTCGCTCCATGGCCGAGCGCGCCGAGGAGCTCGGCGGCACCTTCACCGCCGACAACGCCCCCGCCGGCGTCGTCGGTGCCGTCGTCCGGGCCGTCCTCCCGCGCGGCCAGGCCGACGGCCGCGCTTAGGAGTTGCGGGCGGCCAGGCCCTCGGCGAGGGGGCCGAAGAGCAGGCTCCAGTTGCCCGGGAGGGCGGCGATCGCGGCGGTGAGGTAGCCGTGGACGACCGTCCACTCGTCGGGGTGGTGGAGCAGGCCGTGGGTGATGACGGCATCCAGACAGTCGTCGACGGTGTCGGCGAAGTCGTCGTCCTCCGGCCCGGCGTAGCCCAGGCGTTCGCAGGCCGGCTCGATGTCGGCGGGCAGGCCGCTCTCCTCGTCGAGGTCGGTGACGGCGTCGAGGAGGTAGAGCAGGTGGCCGTCCGGCTCCGGGAGTTCGCCGCGCAGGCCGTCGGTGGTGAACTCCCGCTCGGCGTCGTCGTCGACGAGGTCCGAGCCGTCGACGGCGGCGGCGACCAGGGCCGCCCAGTACGCCCGGTCGTGCGGGCCGTCGCTCTGGCGCAGGTGGGCGGCGGCGAACGCGGCCATCGCCGCCGGGTCGTCGATGAGGGGCGAGACGACCAGGTCGCTGCGGTGGTCGAAGCCGAAGAAGTGGCGGCGCCCGTCGAGCGTGAGCGACTCGATGGCGGCGACATGGCCGACCCGTCCGGGCAACGGCTCGTACGCGGTGGCGAATTCGGTGGTCATGGGGACGACCGTAGTGGGCACCACCGACATCCCCTCCCGCACCGGGGTCGGGCCCCGCCGGTACGGTGATGGCTCACGTCGAGGAGGGGGCGGGCAGGATGGGACCGGGAACCGGGGAGGGCGGGCGGCGCACGCCGCTCGCGGCGCTGCGCGCACGGCTGTTGGCCGAGATCAACGCCACCGTGCACGGGCAGGACCTGCACCTGGAGCGCTACGACCGCCCGGCGGGGGATCCGGGCCTCTTCGGCCCGGCCAGTGTGGTGTGGCAGGTGCACGGGCACCCGGCCGGGATGCTGGTGGGCGGCTTCGCGGCGCTGCTGATGCAGTCCCTGCACCCGCTCGCGATGGCCGCCGTCGACGCGCACTCCGACTTCCGGGCCGACCCGACCGGACGGCTCCACCGGACCGCCCGGTTCGTCGCCACCACGACCCTCGGCTCGACGGCGGCGGCCGAGCAGGCGATAGCCGGCGTGCGCAGGATCCACCCCCGGATCCACGGCACGGCGCCGGACGGCCGCCCCTACCGGGCCGACGATCCGGAGCTGCTCACCTGGGTCCACACCGCCGAGGTGTACTGCTTCCTGACCGGCTATCAGGCCTACGCCGCCGACCCGTTGCCCGCCGCCGCACGTGACCAGTACTACGCCGAGGCGGCGATCGTCGCCGAACGGCTGGGCGCCGTCGGGGTACCCCGCTCCGGCGCCGAGGTGGCGGCCTATCTGGCCCGGATCCGGCCGGAGTTGCGCGTCACACCGGCGGCCCTGGACGTGCTCCGGCTGCTGCGCGGATTCGGCCGCAGCCGTCGAGAGCGGGCCGCCGTACGGGTGTTGACGAACGCTTCGATCGACCTGCTGCCGGCCTGGGCGAGGGCCGAACTCGGCGTACGGCGGCCCCGGTTCGTCCGCGCGGCCTGGGACCGCCCGATCGCCCGGACCGGCGGCCGGATCATGGTCTGGGCCTGCGGCCCCTCGCAGATCCGCGCCGCCGCGTACGCACGGGCCACCGCCGGGGCCGGTACGTCCGGCGTCTGCGGCGCCCCCGGTGGCGTTCCGCAGCCGTAGCCGTACGCGACGGTACTGTCACCGGGATCTGTCGGACATAACGGTTTCCCGTCGAGGTCTGTCCGAAAACGGACCGGGCGCCTAGGCTGCGGCGCGTGTCGCTCCTTCGAAGATTCCGCGCCTCCGGCCCGCGTGTACGGCCGGAACTCGACGATGTCGAACTCGGTCGAGTCCGAAGACAGTTGAGTTCCCCAACCATGCCGGGCCAGCTGGGCATCCAGGTCGATCAGGTCGAGCGGCTGCTCCACACGGCCGGTAGGGACTGGGACCGCCGCGCGCACCGCTTCTCCGTGCTCGCCGAGGCCGCCGCCTACTCGGGGCTGGCCCGTTCCTGGCGGATGCGCCGCCCGCACGGATCGGACCCGCAGGTGTTCGAGGCGTGGACGGCGCTGTGCCGCGGCCAGCAAGAAGGGCGGATGGAGGACGCGTCCGCCGCCGTCGACCGCTGCCACAGCGCGGCCGACGCCGCTCCCGACGACCCCGAGCCCTGGGTGGTGCTGCTCGGGATTCTCCGGCTGGAGCGCGCCGACTCGCGCGAGGCCTTCGCCGTCTGGCACGAGGTGACCTCGCGCGACCCCTGGAACCGCGAGGCCCATCTGCAGATGCTGCGCTACCTGTCGCCGGAGGAGTGCGGTTCGCGCAGCAGCCAACTGGACTTCGTCCAGGGCGTCCGGGCCGCGGCGCCCACCGCCGCACCGGTCGTGGGCGTGGAACTGACCGCGCTGGTCGACGAGCACGCCCGCACGGTCGCCCGGGGCGGCATCGACGCGCTGCTGGTCCGCCGCCAGTGGGCGAACCACCGCGCCGCCACCGCGCTGGACACCGCCCTGGCCGGCTGGCCCCGCCCCGGCCACCTGCGGCACGCGGCCGCGCTGGCCGACCTGAACCTGCTCGCCTTCGCCCTCGTCCAGGCCGGCCGGGCGCGCGAGGGGGCCGACGCCTACCGCCTCATCGGTGACACCGTCACGGCCTGGCCGTGGACCTTCGACGGGGACCCGCTCGACCAGTTCGGCTACTGGCGGGCGAAGGCACTGGCCTGATTCGCCGCTTCAGCCGGTTCACCCGGCGCTGAGCTGCCCGAGCTGTCGGAGCTGCCGCAGCTGCTCCGGGGTGGGGCACCAGGTCGACTCCAAGCCGTCGACGTCCCAGCCGGCGAGGCGGGCGCCGGCCTCGTAGGCGCTCTGGAGGAAGGCGAGGAGGGCCGTGGCCGGCGCGTCCGAGGTGCGGACGGTCTCGTAGGGCAGGATCGCCAGCAGGCCCGCGCCGGTCTCGGTCCAGCTGCCGGCGGCGAGCGGCTGGTCGCCCAGTCCGGCAGGCGCCGGGGCGGTGTAGGAGTAGTAGGCGGCGTCGCCCAGCCTGTCGTCACCGGGCCAGAAGCCGAACGACACGACCTCGTGGGTGTAGGCCTCCTGGGTGACGGGGTCGGTGTCCTGCAGCGGTGCCGGCCTCCCGGAGAACCTGGTGACCGCGAGGTCGAAGCTGTGCCAGAACAGGTGGACCGGGCTCGTCTTGCCGTTGAACCATCCGCTGAACTCCTCGAACACCGAGTCCGACCAGTCGAGGACCCGGCTGAAGCGCTCGACGGCGTCCCGGTCCCAGGAGGCGTGTTCCCGGTCCCGGGGGAACGGCGTCGTCATGGGGACGCCGAACGGCTGCTCCCTGATGGCGACGTCGACGCCCAGGCCGTCCAGGGCCCGGTGGAGGTGTGCGTCGAAGTCGGCGACGGACAGCCCGTCGACGAGGTCGAACGATCTCGTGCGTCCGTCGGCGGTCCGTACCAGCAGGGCGTGGTCGACGAGGTCGAGGGTGATGTCGAACGTCGTGCCCCGGTGGTGCATCCGCCGGGTCGTGAGGCCGCGCACGTCGACGTACAGCGGGGCGTTCCACCAGTGGTTGCGCGGCGGAGTGGTCGCCAGCCGGACCTTTCCGAGGATCTGGCAGTACAGGTGCAGCGTGTCCTTGGTGGGGCGCCAGCCGGCGAGGGGCAGTTCCGGCAGCTTCGTGACCGTCTGCTCGCTACGGGTACGCATCGCATTCATGCCGAACGCCTTCCTGTGGCCGGGCGGCTCCCTCCAGTCTGTGCCCGCCCGCTACTGGGGGCGAGCCTGGGTCCGGTGCACGTTCCCCTGGAAGTCCGCCGACAGGTACGCGCTGCCGTAGGCGTCCTTGACGTAGACCAGTACGGCCGGCCCCGGGGTGAAGGTGTCGTACTGCACGACGATGTACTCGTCGGTCGGGTGGGCGATGCCGAGGGTGGTGTAGGCCTGCTGCAGCAGCCCGGGGAGCTTGCTCCAGTCGACGGCGTCGAGGTCCACCGCCTTGTCCAGGCCGGACATGGTGCCGCCGCCGCGCGGATCGTGCGAGGTCTTGCCGTTCCGGTAGCCGAACCTGTCGTAGAGCCCCGGGTTTCCCGGCACCGGGGCGCGACCGTACGCGTTGTCCGCGGCGAGCGAGAACTCCACGACCTGCGTGCCACCCATCGACGGGCTCAGCGCCTTGATCACGGAGCGCGCACCGTCCGGGGTGATCAGGCCCGGGTGTTCGGGGGAGGCGGTGACCGGCTTGTAGTCCGAGGTGTCGGCCTGCGAGGAGAAGTGGTTCACCGTCCAGCCGATGGCGGCGGCCAGCACGGCGGCGGCCAGCCAACTGGACTGGATCGCCCTGCGCCTGGCGGAGCCGGAACCAGAGCCGGAGGAGGGGGCGGGGCGTGGCTGGTCGCTCTCCGGGAGTGCGTCCTCATGGCGCGTGGGGGAGGGCTCGTCGGTCGGCGCGTCGAGCCGCACGGTGTCCGGGGAGCCGAGCCGTACGGTGTCCGGCGAGTCGGGCCCGGCCGGCGGCTCCGCCCCCGCCTCGGCCGCGGCGAGCAGCCGGTCCAGCAGTGCGGCGTCCGGCCGGGCCGCGGTGTCCCGGACCAGCAGGGCGGACAGCACCGGGCCGAGGGCCCCGGAGCGCACCGGCGGCGGCACCGGCTCGTCGAGCACGGCGGCGAGGGTGGCGATGCTCGTCGCGCGCCGCAGCGGGTGCCGGCCCTCGACGGCGACGTAGAGCATCATCCCCAGCGACCAGAGGTCCGAGGCCGGGTTGCCCTCCTCGCCGCGGATCCGCTCGGGGGCGATGTACTCGGGCGAGCCGATCAGGCCGCCCGTGGTGGTCAGACTGGTCGACTCCCGCAGCGCGGCGATGCCGAAGTCGGTGAGCACCGGTGTGCCGTCGGGGCGCAGCAGGACGTTCCCCGGCTTGACGTCGCGGTGCTGGATCCCGGCGGCGTGGGCGGCGCTCAGCGCGGACAGCACGCCCCGGCCGAGCCGGGCCGCCTCGGCCGGCGACATCGGGCCTCGGGCCAGCCGGTCGTGCAGCGAGCCGCCGGTGACCAGTTCCATGACCAGCCAGGGGTACGGGTGCTCGGGCAGGTCGACGATGTGATGGATCGTCACCACGTGCGGGTTGCTGAGCCGGGCCAGCGAACGGGCCTCGCGAAGCACCCGCTCGCGCATGACCCGCGCGGCCTTCGGATCGCCGTCGAGCAGTGCGGGGTCGGGCGGGCGGACCTCCTTCAGCGCGACGTCGCGGTGCAGCACGACGTCGCGCGCCCGCCACACCAGCCCCATGCCTCCGCCGCCGAGCCGTTCGAGCAGTTCGAAGCGGCCGTCGATGAGCTGGATGTCCCGTCCCCCTGTGGTCATGGCGGTCATCGTAGGGCTCGGGTGTGACCTGGCCCGGAGGGGGTCCCGGGTCGGCGGCGGTGCAGCGTGCGGCCGAGTTCCGGAGGGGTGGCGAACCCCGGGTACGGCGCTGTGACGCAGGTCACGCCGGATGCAGAACCTGTGTGCCGCATCCAGCGTCTGGCTGGTGTGAGATCACGGAGGAGAGCACTGGACGAGCTGGACGAGGAACGCCTCGTCCGGCTGGTGGCCAGGGGCGACCGCGGGGCGTTCGACGAGTTGTACCGGCGGACGTCGCCGTGGCTGGCGGTGCGGCTGCGCCGCCGCTGCGCGGACGAGCAGATCGTCGCCGAGGTCATGCAGGAGACCTACCTGGCGGTGTGGCGTGCGGCCGGCGCGTTCGCCGGGAGCGCGGTCGGCGGGACGGCCGTCGGATGGCTGTGGACGATCGCGGCGCGCCGCCTGGTCGACGCGTTCCGGCGCCGGGCCCACCACGCCGAACCGCCGGTCGCCGCCGCCGAGCGGGCGGTGGTGCCCGCGGCGGAGGAGGAGGCGCTCGCCGGGACCGTCGGCGGCGACGTCGGCGACGCGCTGCGGCGACTGGCGCCGGAACTCCGCGAGGTACTGCAGGCCACGGTGCTCGACGGGCTCTCCGTCCGGGAGGCCGCCGTCCTGCTCAGACTGCCCGAGGGCACGGTCAAGACCCGCGCCCGCCGGGCCCGGATCGCGATGCGGGAGGCACTGGCATGAGCGAGCGAGCGAAGCGAGGCGGGCGCATGAGGGAGCGCAGCGTCGGCGACCACGCGTCGACGCGGTTGATCGACGACTACGCACGCGGTGACACGGCGATGGCCGCGGACACGGTGTGGGCGCTGGAGGCCCATCTGGAGACCTGCGCGCCGTGCCGCGGCCGCCTGGCGGCCTCCGTGGCCACCGGGGCGCCCGGCATCGCCGCGCTGGTCGACACCGTCCGGGCCGGTCTGGAGCCGCAGTTGGACGCAGCCGTCGGGCTGCCCGTGCGCCGGTTCCGCCCGAGGTGGGTGTCGGCCTGGCTGACACCGGTGATGGCCCCGTGGCTGGCGATGACCGGCCTCGTCACCCTGCTGGCGCTGCTGCTGGGCGCGGTCGCGTCCCCGACGGTCTTCGGCCGTTCCTCTCCCGCGTTGCTGGTCGCGCCGGTGCTGCCGCTGTGCGGTGTCGCCGCGGCGTGGTCGCGCGGCCTGGACCCGGCGTACGAACTGACGGCCTCGACCGCCAGGGCCGGCCTGTCCCTGCTCCTCAGGCGCACCACGGCGGTACTCCTGGTGGTCCTGCCGGGGCTGCTGGCGGGCGGCTGGCTGACCGGGACGATGTCGGCCGCACAGTGGCTGCTGCCCTCCCTGGCCTTCACCTCCACCGCCCTGGCGCTGGGCAGCGTGGTCGGCGTGCGCCGCGCCGCCGTCGGGCTGGCGGTCGCCTGGGCCGCCGTCGTCGCGGCACCCGCGTGGGCGACCGGCCGCTTCCCCGTCGTCCTGCAGTCGGACCAACTGCCCTTGTGGGGGCTGCTCCTGGCACTCGGCACCGGCGCCGTGATCGTCCGCAGGAACGCCTACTCGTCGCTGTGAGACCGCCCCCGACTGAAGTTCCCCCCTGACCTTGGACAGCTGTTGCTTACGCTGCGGGGGTGAAGTCGCGCTGCAGCCTGGCCCGGGTTTCGAGTGGGGTGAGGTATCCGA
>NZ_JNWQ01000043.1 GCF_000716875.1 Streptomyces novaecaesareae
GCGATGCCGAGGCGCTGCTTCATGCCCAGCGAGTAGCCGCCGATCCGCCGCCCGGCGGCCTTGCCGAGCCCGACCTCCGCCAGCACCTCCTCGACCCGCGCGGCCGGGATCGCGTTGCTGCGGGCCAGCGCCCGCAGGTGGGCTCGGCCGGTGCGCCCGCCGTGCACGTCGCCCGCGTCCAGCAGCGCGCCGACGTGCCGCAGGCCCCGCGGCAGGCTGCGGAAGGACCGGCCGTGGACGGTGGCGGTGCCGCCGCTGGGGTCGTCGAGGCCGAGGATCATCCGCAGCGTGGTGGACTTGCCGGCGCCGTTGGGGCCGAGGAAACCGGTGACATGGCCGGGCCGGACGGTGAAGGTGAGGTGGTCGACGGCGGTTTTGCGGCCGAACTGCTTGGTCAGCCGGGTGACTTCGATCATGTGGTCAACGGTGCCGGGGCGGGCCCCGCCGCCGCATCGGACCGGCGCTGACACCGTGTCGCCCCGGCTGCCACCCCCGGATGTACAACCACGGTCCGATGACGGGGCCGCCGTCCCTCGTTACGATCTTGAACCATGCCTTCGACCACCTCCCCGCCGCTGTTCCGGCGCGTCCCGCCCGAGATCTGGGTCGGGCTCGCGTGGTGCGTGGCCGCCGCCTACCCCGCCGTCCTGCTCGGTGGCACGGCCCGGCACCACAGCGGCGCCGCCGCGCACGGCGGCCTGGCGTTCACGCTGGCCGACACGGTGGTGGCCTTCACCGGCGCGGCGCTGGTGCGCCGGCTGCCGGTGCTCTCGGTGGTGCTGCTGCTCGTCGCCGCCTTCACCGAGACCGACGGCTGGGCCGGCGGCGCCCAGGTGCCGCCCGCCGCGCTGCTCGCCGTGGACACCGCGCTCTGCCTGATCACCGCCACCCGGCCGCGGCGCACCTCGCGGGCCGTGTCCGCCCTGGTCGTGGGCTTCCTGGTGCTGCACATCGGCCTGGTGCGCGGCAACACCGTCGGGATCTTCACCGGCACCCACATCGGCTCCGCCGACGGCGCGGCGCTGCTCGCGCTGGTCGCCTGGCTGGTCGGGCGCTCGGTGCGGCAGAACCGGGAGCACGCCGAGGCGTTGAGCACCCGGGCGGCCGCCGAGGCGGTCACCGCCGAACGGCTGCGGATCGCCCGCGAGATGCACGACACCGTCGCGCACAGCCTGGGCATCGTCGCCCTGCAGGCGGGCGCCGCCCGCCGGGTCATCGACAGCCGGCCCGAGCGGGCCAAGGCGGCGCTGGGCGAGATCGAGGCCGCCGGGCGGGACACCCTGGCCGCGCTGCGCCGGATGCTGGTTGCTCTGCGCCGGGCCGACGGCGAGGCCTCGGCGACCGTCCCGCAGGGCCTGGCCGACCTCGACCGGCTGGCCGAGGCCACCACCGCGGCGGGCGTGCGGGTGGAGGTCCGGCGGCACGGCGAGCAGGGGCCGCTGCCGCCGGAGGTGGACCTCTCGGCCTTCCGGATCGTCCAGGAGTCGGTCACCAACGTGGTCCGGCACGCGGACGTGCATGCGTGCGTCGTCTCCGTCGACCGCCGGACGGCGGGGGAGCTGTCCGTCGAGGTGACCGACCGGGGCCGGGGTCACGGCACCGCCCCGGGCAGCGGCTTCGGGCTGGCCGGGCTGCGTGAGCGGGTCGCCCTGCTGCACGGCGAGTTCGATGCCGGACCGCGGGCGGGCGGCGGGTTCCGGGTGGCGGCCACGCTGCCCGTCGCGGCTGTCGCTCCCGGGGACGAGGCTGCCGTTCCTGCGGGCCTGGCTGCCGCTCCCGGGGGCGAGGCTGCCGCTCCCGCGGTCCCGGCACCGGGTTCCTCGGTCGCGAGGGAGGCGGGCGCATGATCCGGGTCGTGCTGGCCGACGACCAGCCGCTGGTGCGGGCCGCGCTGGAGATGGTCATCACGGAGACGGCCGACGTCGAGGTGGTCGGTGAGGCGGGCACCGGGGCCGAGGCCGTCCGGCTGGCCGCCGAACTGCGCCCGGACGTCGTGGTGATGGACATCCGGATGCCCGGCATGGACGGCATCGAGGCCACCCGGCTGGTGACCGCCGCCGACGGCCCG
The DNA here is from genome assembly GCF_000716875.1 of Streptomyces novaecaesareae. Lineage (GTDB taxonomy): Bacteria > Actinomycetota > Actinomycetes > Streptomycetales > Streptomycetaceae > Kitasatospora > Kitasatospora novaecaesareae. The sequence continues at coordinate 2,069 of NZ_JNWQ01000043.1, forward strand.
ACCAGGGTGGTCGTGCTCACCACCTTCGACGAGGACGAGCACGTCTACGCGGCGCTGAGCGCCGGGGCGTCCGGGTTCCTGGTCAAGGACATGGCGCTGGACGACATCCTCGGCGCGGTGCGGGTGGTCGCCGCCGGGGACGCCCTGATCGCCCCGAGCGTCACCCGGCGGCTGATCGGCGCCTTCGTCGGCGGCCGGCCGCCGCAGCGGGGGGCCGACGCGGGGACGTCCGCCGCGGCGGCGCCCGCCGTCCGGCGGCTGGAGGCGATCACCGAGCGCGAGCGGGAGATCCTCACCCTGGTCGGCCGCGGCCTGTCCAACACCGAGATCGCCGCCGAACTGGTGCTCAGCATCGCCACCGTCAAGACCTACATGACCCGGTTGCTGGCCAAGCTCGACGCCCGCGACCGGGTGCAGCTGGTCATCCTCGCCTACGAGGCGGGCCTGGTCTCCGTCCCCGGCTGACCGGCCCGCCGCGTCGCACAAACGGTCAGTGCTTGATCGCCACGCCCGCGTACATCGCGATGTCCCGGTCGCGGACGGGTGCGGCCTCGGCGTCCGGGCGCCACTGGTGGACCAGCGTGACGCCCGGGTCGAGCAGCTCGTAGCCGTCGAAGAAGGCCTCGGTCTCGGCCTTGTCGCGGATCTGCAGCGGGATGCCGCGCGCGTTGTACTCCCGGCCGACGCCGCCCACGCCCACCGGGTCGGTGTCGCCGGTGAAGACCGTCAGGGCGAGGAAGCTCCCGGGCGCCAGGGCGTCCATGAAGCGGCGCACGATGCCCTGCGGGTCGTCCTTGTCCAGCACGAAGTGGACGATCGCGATCAGCGACAGCGCGACCGGCTGCGAGAGGTCGAGCACCTCGCGCAGCCGGGGGTTGCCGATGATCGACTCCGGGTCGCGGAAGTCGGCGTCCACGTAACAGGTGCGGCCCTCCGGCGTGCTGGACATCAGCGCCCGCGCGTGGGTCAGCACGATCGGGTCGTTGTCCACGTACGCGACCCGGGCCCCGGGGGCGATCGCCTGGGCGATCTCGTGCACGTTCGGCGAGGTGGGGATGCCGGTGCCGATGTCCAGGAACTGCCGCACGCCGTACTGCTCGGTGAGGTGGCGCACCGAGCGCTGCATGAAGTCGCGGGTGGTGCGCATCGAGATCGGCAGCGACGGCCAGGCCCGCACCGAGGCGTGCGCGGCGGTCCGGTCCGCCTCGAAGTTGGTCTTGCCGCCGATGAGGTAGTCGTAGACGCGGGCGGAGTGCGGGACGTCCATCCGCAGGTCCACCGAAGGGGAGTCATCCTGCGGGCCGCGCTCCGCCCGGACCTCGTTCGCCATGTTCGCCCTCCGTGGGGATCCGTCACCGGCCGCCGGGGTGGCGGTCCTTGGAGCGCATGGTAACGGTCACCGGTATGACGAGATGACGACATCTCAGGCTTGGGCCTCGGGCTGGTTCGGCTCCAGCGCCGGAGCGCCCGGCTGCCGGGGGACGGCGGCCGGGTCGAGCTCGCGCCGGCCGTGCCGCGCGAGTTCGATCGCGGCGCCGAGCCAGGCCGCACCGAACGCCCACGTCGCCAGCCACTCGCACAGGTACAGCGGCCGGATCGACCAGCCGCTGCCGATGCCCGTCGCCGCGGCGACGACGGAGAGCAGCAGGGCGACCAGGATCAGCACCCCGGCCGCCAGGTAGGCCGTACCGACCACGGCGGGCTGGGTGGAGCGGGGGTTGCGGAAGGAGTAGAGGCAGAACATCGCCAGCATGACGAACAGCAGGCCCGCGAACACGAGGTGCAACACCCCGACGGTGCGCTGGAGGCCCGAGGCGCCCGACAGGGACGTCGGGCACAGCGCGACCCCGACCGCGAAGACCCCGGCCGCCGTGCTCCAGCGGTCGTCCCGGCGGTCGAAGCGGTAGCAGATCAGGAACACCCCGAGGGCGCACAGGGCGCCGACGAAGATGTTCCGGGTGTCGGTGTAGTACGAGGCGCTCATCGAGCCCGGCCAGTAGTCGTCGGTGCTGCGCCCCGTCACCTCGGCGGCCAGCCAGTTGCCGAACGGCAGGGCCGGCGGCAGCAGGATGCCGAGCAGGCCGACGCCGAGGCGCAGGAACGTGACGGTCCGTTCGTCCTGGACGCCCCGCCGGGCGTCCGGTGAGTTCTGCGCGCGTGAGTCGTGAGTCACGGACGGCTCCTTGCCTGCGTGCGGGCGCTTCCGCCCGCGCACTTCTCGGGCCGCAGGGGGACAGGATGGGGGCGGGTTCGACGGCACCGACGAACCTGAGCGGCCGTCAACTGGTCTACCCGCATCCACGTTCGAAGCACCACCGAATGGAGTGGTTTAGGGCCTGCGGCGACGACCGCGGCGACGTCCGGTGGTCCCGGGGGCCACCGGACGTCGCCGCGGCCGCCTGTGCCCGGCCGTCGCCGCGGCTCAGCCGGTGTGCTGGGCGGCGCGCGCGATCAGCGCGTTGAGCAGGGCCGCGCCGCGCTCGGCGTCGTCGACGCTGACGGCGAACTCGGCGCCCTGGCGGGTACGCACCACCAGGCAGACGCCCCGGCGCAGCATCACCGTGGTGCCGCGGCCGTTGATCCGGTAGCCCCAGCCGCCCGCCTGGGCGGCGGTGCGCTCCTCGGCGCGGGCCGAGGCGAGGTCGGCGGGGGACCAGTGCCGGGAGGGTCGGCCGAACGGGCCGAAGCCGACGGTCAGGCCCCGGGCGGTCACCCTCGCCTGCACCGAGGAGCAGGCGAGGACGGCGAGGGCGGGGAGCCCGAACGACAGGACGATCGACCAGTCCAGCTCGGCGAGCCCGCTCGCGGCCGCCAGGACGCCCGCCGCCGCCGTCAGCCCGAGCACCGCGGCCAGCAGCTGCAGCCACGGGTTGACGGCCCGCGACAGCCAGACGAACCGCTCGCCCTCCGGCACCTCCAGCACCGGCGCCCCGGCCGCCGGACGTTCCGCGGCCCGGCCCCCGCGCCGACGGGCGGCCAGCCAGGCCAGCGTCGTGGCGGCGCCGGTGGCCAGCATGATCAGGACCACCTCGATGCCCATCGGCGCGGCGTCCTGCCAGCGGGCGCGGTCCAGATTGGCGTGGACGATGGAGGTCTGGGCCCCCGTCAGCAGCACACCGCCGCCCGCCAGCACCGCCGCCGCCAAGCCGGGCGTCCCCTCGTCCCAGTACCGCCGCGCGACCGCCGAGAGCAGCACCAGGACCAGCCACAGGCCCGCCGGGAACAGCGTCGCCGCCGTCAGCGACATCGAACCGTCCGGGTCCCGCCCGCCCCAGTGCGTGGCCAGCGGGTCCGGCAGCCGGTGGCGCGCCGCCAGCGGCAGCGCGACCAGCAGCGCCAGCACACCGGCCGACCAGACCGCCGCACCCCAGAGCGCCCCCCGGTGCGTGCCCCGACGCGCCGGCTTCCGGGCCGCAGGCCGCTCCGCGCCCGATCCTTCGTCCGTCACGACATCCCCCTGATCATCTCCACGAGATCGTTCCTGCTGTAGCCGGACCGAGCCGCGTCCGCGACCAACTGCCGTACCCGTTCGACCAGTTCGGAGCGGGTGTCGGCGCCGGCCGCGATCGTGATGCCACGGCCCCGGCGGAACTCCAGCACCCCCTCGTCGCGCAGCGCGCGCAGCCCGCGCAGGACGGTGTTGCTGTTCACGCCCAGCGCCCGGGAGAGCTCCCGGGCCGGGGGCAGTTTGTCCCCCGGGACGCACTCGCCCTCGGCGACGGCCCGTCTGATCGCGCCCGCGACCTGTTCGTGCAGCGGTCGGGTGTCCCCGACGTCCAGCTTCAGCAGCATGATGCTACTGACGATAGCACCATTCACGTCATTCGCGGTGGCCCGCGCACCCGCCGCCCCGCGCCGTATGGAGAGCGTTCGAAACGCCGTACCGGACGTCAGGAAGGCGTCAAGGAGTGCCGGCGGGCAGCACCGACGCCGGTTGGCTGGAGGGGTACCGGCGACCACGAGACGAGGACGGACCATGCACGGCAGCGGGCGACACGACGGCAGCGCGGCACCCAGGGTGGTGGTCGGGGTCAGCGGATCGCTGGGAAGCCTGGCGGCGCTGCACCGAGGAGTGGCCGAGGCGCGGGAACGCGGCGCGGAGCTGCTGCCGGTGCTCGCCTGGGAACCGCCGGGCGGCGAGCTCGGCTACCGGCGCTCGCCCTGCCCGCCGCTGCTCGCCGCCGTCCGGGAAGCCGCCGAACGGCGCCTGCACGACGCCCTCGACGCGGCCTTCGGCGGCGCCGACCCCGGCGTGCCGCTGCGCCCCGTGGTGGTCCGGGGCGAGACCGGCCCGGCACTGGTCCACGTCGCCGACCGGCCCGGCGATCTGCTGGTCCTCGGCCGGAGCGGCAACCTGCTGCGCCGCCGGCTGCGGCGGTCGGTGTCCGCGTACTGCGCCCGCAAGGCCGGCTGCCCGGTGCTGACCGTACCGGTGCCGGAGCTGCTCGACGAGCTGCACGAACTGCAGGCGCTGCACCGCCGCGCCCGCTGGCACCTGCCGGCCGGCCCGGCCGCCGAACTCCTCGTGGCGAAGGGGTAGTCGGCAGTTCGGACGTACTCGGCCCGCCCGCTCCGAGGGCGCCCCCGAACGGCCCGCCGCCGGCGCCACGCCCGGCGGCGGACCGCACCGAACACCCGGGACTGCGGCCGGTACTCCGGAGCCCCGGCGAAGCGGTGGAGAACAGGTGCCGGGGCGCGCGGCACGGTCGCAGGTTCGGACAGCGGGACCGCCCCCGAGGGCGGCCCCACCGCGACCACCCCGCGCGCCCCGGCGGAGACAAGGATCCGCAGAATGTCCGGAGGGCGGGCCCACGCTGTGGGCGATGTGGCGCAAGCCGCGCCGCCCGGAGAACGCCTAGCTGTCGGCGCTTAGTCGTCGGAGGGCAGTTCCGCCGGGACGGCGATGACGTCGACCAGGGCCTCGCCGCGCAGCACCGTGAGCGCCAGCGGGCGGCCGATCGCGTCGGCCAGCATCAGGCGCTGCAGGGACTGGGCGCTGCTCATCGGCTCTCCGGAGGCGGTGAGCAGCAGGTCACCCTCGTGCAGGCCGGCGCGGTCGGCGGGGGCGCCGCGGACCACCTCGACGATCCGCAGCCCGGTGTGCTGCCCGGTGCGGTGGCGCAGGACGGGCGGCAGGGGTGCGGGCACCCCGGCGAGGCCCAGGTAGGCGCGGCGGATCCGGCCCTCGGTGAGCAGGGCGGCGATGATCTGCCGGCTGGTGGCGTCGATCGGGACGGCCAGGCCGAGCCCGTTCCCGGCCACCGCCGTGGTGATGCCGACGACCTCGCCGTTCGCGGTGGTCAGCGCGCCGCCGGAGTTGCCGGGGTTGAGGGCGGCGTCGGTCTGGATCACGTTGTCGATGATGCGTACGGTGCTGCCGGCGCGGGCGGGCAGCGAGCGGCCGAGCGCGCTGACCACGCCGGCGGTGACGGTGCCGGCGAGTCCGAGCGGATTGCCGACGGCGACGACCAGCTGTCCGACCCGCAGCCCGGTCGCCTCGCCGAGGCGGACGGGGGTGGGGGTCGGGCCGTCGGCGCGCAGGACGGCGAGGTCGGAGAGCGGGTCGGCGCCGATGGTGTGGAACGGGGAGGTGGTGCCGTCGGCGAAGGCCAGTGTCCCGGCGTCGGCGTGGCCGACGACATGGGCGTTGGTGAGCAGGAAGCCGTCTTCGGTGAAGACCACCGCCGAGCCGAGCGCGGTGCTGAACCAGCCGCCGCGGCCGCGCCGCGGGACCTGGAGTGCGGCCACCCGGGGAGTCACGGCGGCGGCCACGGTGGCGACGATCCGCGAGTAGGTGTCCAGCGCCTCCGTGGTGCCGTCGTCCGGGGCGTGTTCGTCCGGGGCGTGTTCCTCGGGGGCGTGTTCCGGCCCCGGGAGTGTGTCGGCCACGGTGCTCACCCCTCTCGTCGGCGCGAGTTCTCCCGGTGCCAACAACGGCGCGCCGCCGAACCTTCCGCCGCCGGGTGCTGACGCGGTCTTGACGTGCGACCGACTACAAAGGGGAAGCAAAGCAGGCGTATGGTGTGAGCAAAACCACCTGTGTGGGGGAGGGCCTGATGGAGACCATGCCTGAGCCGGACCGGCGCACGCTCGGCGCCCCGGGCGGCGTGCCGCCGGGGCTGGACCCGTTGCTGGCGCCCACCCGGGACACCCTGCTCGGCCGCCGCCCGCACCGACTCCCGCGCTGGAAGCGGCTGCTGAAGCCCGGCGCGGCCGCCCCGGCGCCGTCTTCGGAGTGGATCCGGTTGGAGGCCGACGAACAGGCCCAGCGCCTCGGCCGCCGGACGCCCGGCACCGAGCACGTCCTGCTCGCTCTCCTGGCCGTCCACGAGGTCCTGAGCCACCAGGCGCAGCCGCAGCCGCAGCCGGACGTCGACGACACCGGCGGCGAACTGCTCGCCCGGCTCGGCCTCGACTACGCCGACGCCCATGCGGCCCTCAGTGCCGGGACGATCGCGCTCCCGGCCGACCCCCGCTCCGTCGAGGCCTACCTGGCCGGCGCGGCCCCCGGGCCGCTGGTGCGGGCGCTGCTCGACGAGGACACCCGGGCCCGCCGACTGGTCGAGGCCCTGGGCGGGGGCGGGGGCCTCGGCACCCTGGGCGACGGCGAGCGGGCCCACCCGGCCGAGCGGCAGGGCGGGCCCGGGCACCGGCCGGAGGGTCAGCGCGTGGTGTAGCCGCCGTTGGCGAAGAGGGTCTGGCCGGTGAAGGTGCGGCGGGGCCGCTAGAGGGCGGTGGCGGCGAGGGTGATCGAGCCCAGGACGGCCAGCACCCCGAGGGCGAGGAAGCCGTACTCCAGCCCCACGCGCTCCCGGCCGTCCACCAGCACCTGCCGGGGGTCCGCCGGGTCGTAGCGGACGGGGACGAAGCCGCCGTCGGGCAGCGGGTGGCGGGCGGTGGAGGGGACGGGCGAGAACACTTCGACGACCCGGCCGTCCTCGGTCTCGAACTGCAGCAGCGGACGCGGCGGCCGCGCGCGGTCCTCCGGGCCCTGGGCGCGGGCCCGTACCAGCGCCGAGGCCGGGACGCCGACCCGGCGCAGGCGTCGCAGCTCGCGCAGCCCGACCACCCCGGCGAGGTAGGCGACCACGCCGCCCAGCGCGCCGAACACCACCACGGCGAATCCGGCCGTCCCGCCCACCGCGCCTCCCACATCGAGACTCCCCCAGGGTCCGAGTATCCCGCACCCGAGGCACTCTTGACGCTCCGGAATGGTCCAGTCCACTCTGGCTGACGGCATGTTCCTGTCACTACCGACCGTCGCAAGGAGCACCGTCCGTGAAGCCGAAGCCCGTGAATTCGCAGTCCGTGAAGCCGCAGTCCCCGCTCGTCCTCGGCGCCGCCCTCGCCTCCCTCGCCGCCCTCCTCCTCGGTGCCGCCCCCGCCCCGGCCTCCGCCCCGGCCGCCGCCCCGGCCGTGGTCAAGGTCAGCACCGCCAAGCAGCTCCAGGCCGCACTCGCGGCCGCCGCACCCGGCCAGACCATCCAACTCGCCGACGGCACCTACTCCGGCACCTTCAAGGCCACCGTGCCCGGCACCGCCGCCGCCCGGATCACCCTCACCGGCTCGTCGAAGGCCGTGCTCACCACCCCCACCGGCGGCGGCTACGGCCTCCACCTCGACGGCGCGAGCTACTGGACCGTCCAGGGCCTGACCGTCACCGGCGCCCAGAAGGGCATCATGGCGGACGCCGCGAACTACGTGGTGCTGGACAACGTGACGGTCCACCACACCACGATGGAGGGCGTGCACTTCCGCAACTCCAGCGCCCACGGCACGCTGCGCGGCTCGCGCATCCACGACACCGGCCTGAACCGGGACGGCATGGGCGAGGGCGTCTACGTCGGCACCGCCAACACCCTCTCCGACCACAGCGACTACGTGCAGATCACCGGCAACACCTTCGGGCCCAACATCGGCGCCGAGAACGTCGACCTCAAGGAGGGCACCACCGGCGGCCTCGTCTCCGGCAACTCCTTCGACGGCGACGGACTCACCGGCAGCCACTACGACGACTCCTGGGTCGACGTGAAGGGCAACGGCTACGTCATCGAGAACAACACCGGCAGGCGCACCACCGACGACGGCTACCAGACCCACAGCGTCCAGCCGGGCTGGGGCTGCGGCACCGTCTTCCGGGGCAACCGCTCCGACCTCACCGGCGCCACCGGAGCGGACCGGTACGCGATCGACGTCACCAACTACGACGCCGCCACGTGCAAGGTGACGATCGGCGCGGGCAACACCGTCACCGGGGGCCGGGGCCTGGTGAACCCCGGCATCCCCGCCCGCTGAGCCGGCCGGTCGTCACAGCTCCGCGAGCTCGCCGAGCGGAACCCCCGGGTCGGCCAGTGCCTTGGTGTCCACTACCCGCCCCGAGCGCACCAGTTCGCGGATCGGGTCGGTGACGTCCCAGACGTTGACGTTCATCCCCGCGCGCACCCGGCCGCCGGACAGCCAGAACGCGACGAACTCGCGGGTGGCCGGGTCGCCGCGGAACACCACCTGGTCGTAGCCGTCCGGCTCGACGTAGCCGACGTACTCCGCACCCAGGTCGTACTGGTCCGTGAAGAAGTAGGGGACCCGGTCGTACACCGCGTCCGGCTGCCCGAGCATCGCCCGGGCAGCCGTCCGCGGCTGGTTGACGGCGTTGGCCCAGTGCTCGACCCGGATGTGCCTGCCGAACAGCGGGTGGTAGGCGTTGGCGGCGTCGCCGGCCGCGAAGACGTCCGGGTCCGAGGTGCGCAGCTGCTGATCGGTCTTGATGCCGTTGTCGACCTCCAGCCCGGCCGCCTCCGCGAGCCCGGTGGCGGGGGAGATGCCGATCCCGACCACCACCGCGTCGGCCGCCACCGTCGTGCCGTCGCCGAGCCGCACGCCGTTCACCGCGGTGCCGTCGCCGGTCAGTTCGGCCACCGTGACGCCGAAGCGCAGGTCCACGCCGTGCGCCCGGTGCAGGTCGGCGAAGACCTGGGCGACCTCCCGGCCGAGCACCCGCAGCAGCGGCAGTTCTAGCGCCTCCAGCACCGTCACCTCGGCGCCCGCCTCGCGCGCCGCGGCCGCCACCTCCAGGCCGATCCAGCCGGCGCCGACCACCGCGATCCGGGCGCCCGGCCGCAGTGCCGCCCTGATCCGGTCACTGTCCTCGACCCGGCGCAGGTAGAGCACGCCGTCCTGGTCCGCGCCGGGCACCGGCAGGCGGCGCGGCACCGAGCCGGTGGTGAGCAGCAGCTTGTGGTACTCGATGCGGCCGTCGTCGGCGAGCGTCACGGTGTGCCCGGCCGGGTCGATCGAGGCCACCGCCGTGCCCAGGCGCAACGTGACGTCCTGCTCCCCGTACCACTGCGGCGGGTGGACGTAGATCTTCTCCCGGGGCGTCTTGCCCTGCAGGTAGCCCTTGGACAGCGGCGGCCGCTCGTACGGGCGCTCGTGCTCCTCGCCGATCAGGACGATGCCGCCCCGGTACCCGGCCTCGCGTAGCTCCTCGGCCGCCTTCGCGCCGCCCAGGGACGCGCCGATGATGACGATCGGGCGGTCCTGCCCGCCGTTCGCCCCGGTGGTGCCGCTGTCCGTGCCCGCCATGCTCGACTCCTCGTTCTCCGGCCGTTCTCCGGTCGTTCCCCGGCCGTGGACCAGGGGCCAGCCTGCCGCCGTCCGGGTGGTGTGTCGAGACGGCGGCGGGCGCGCCGCGCCACGCTCGCCCGTACGAGTGAACGGGGCCGTCAGGCGGTCATCGCCTCCCTGACCAGCGCGGTGTCGGTGAACTGCTCGAAGCGGACGATCCGGCCGCCGCGCACGGTGAAGTGGTGGGCGACCCTGACCGCGAGCGGCTTGCCGGTGGCCTTGTGGACGGCCGTGTAGCGGGCCAGCACCACGACGTCCTCGCCGTCCACCACGTAGGTGTCGTCGTGCGCCGTCCAGTTGTCCCACTCGGCGGCCAGCCGCTCCATCACGTTCGCGGTGACGCCCTTCGGGGTGCGGTAGGTGCCGGCCAGCGGGAAGCCGGCCATCTCGGTCCACTCGACGTCCTCGGCGAGCGTGGCGCGCAGCGCGGCGAGGTCGCCCCGGGCGGAGGCCAGGTACTGGCGGCGCACCACGTCGGCGGGGGCGGCGGACTCGGCGAAGGCGGAGACGTCCCTGGGGATCTCGATCATCGTCCGCTCACCCCCAGGCCATCTCGCCCATGACGACCTTGGTGCCGATGTCCACCGCGATCCGCAGCCCCAGGTCCGGGAAGCGCCGCTCCAGCGCCTCCTTCGCGGCGGCCGCGTCGGCGGCCCGGCCGATCTCGGTCTCGAAGGCGCGCAGGTAGGCGCGGGTGTGGTCGACGGCGTTCAGGTCGGTGGGCGCGCCGGCCACCCGGTGGCCGGCCGCCACCCAGGCCGGGTGGAGCGCCTCGATGCCGTCCAACAGGTCGATCCAGGCCGCCCGTTGGGCGGCGGTGGGGGTGTCGGCCGTCCACACGTGCAGGCCCTCGAAGAGCAGCACCCCGCCGAGCACGGCGCGGTGGTGGTGCTGCCAGAGGTAGTGCCGGTCGGGCAGGTGGAAGTCGGCGCCGCGCACCTCGAACCGGTGGCCCTCGAAGACGATCTCGTCCCCCGGCAGCACTTCGGGCCGCACCAGCCGGGTGGGCAGCTCGGGGCCCAGGTGGGCCCAGGCGCGCAGCTTGCCCTCGTACGTCTCCTGGATGTGCTCGACGGTCGAGGCGGTGGCCAGGAACCGGGCCTGCGGGAAGGCGTCCTGGACCTCCTGGGCGCCGAAGTAGAAGTCCGGGTCGCCGTGGCTGACGAACACGGTGGTCAGCCGCTTGCCGGAGGCCTTGACCCGCTCGACCAGGCGGCGTCCGTCGGAGCGGGTGAACCCGGCGTCCACCAGCAGGGCGTCCTGCGGGCCGGTGACCAGGACGGAGGTCTTGTTGAGCGAGCTGTCGGGGCTGTCGACGATCTCGAAGTCGAGAGCGCTCATGCGCCCACCTCGCTTCGCTCGGCGGGCGCTTCGCGCAACACGCACCTCCCGATGATTCGCTCACTTCGTTCGCTCATGCTGTTGAGTCCTTCCTCTGTCCGGGCACGCCTCGCCGCCAGCATCGGCGTTGGGCGCGGCGTGCGCATCCGGAAGGTCTACGCGCGGGTCCAGAGGGTGAGGTCGCTGCTGGTGGCCACCGCGAGGGTGCGGCCGGTGGCGCGCAGGGTGGACCAGCTGGAGTCGAAGACCTGCCACCAGCTCTCGCCGTGCTCGCCCTGCCACGGGCCCCGGCCGGTCGCCAGCAGGACCCGGTGGTGCGGCCACTCCGGGGCGGCGATCTCGACGTGCCAGCCGCCCTCGGCGCCGGTGTGCAGGCCGCCGCCCCACAACCCGGCCACCGGGATCCGCACGTCCGTCACCTGGCCGAGGCCGGGGCAGCCGAGGTCCGCGCCGACTGATCATCCCACCGGGGCCGGGGCCGGGGCCGGGGCCGGGGCCGGGCCCGCGGCCCGCACACCACCGGCGAACTGGCCTCCGCCTGGGAGCTCAGCGCGCCCGAGGTCTCGCGCCACCTGGCGGTGCTGCGCAAGGCCGGGCTGCTCACGACGGAGCGGCGCGGGCGGTACATGCTCTACCAGCTCGACCTGGCGGGCAGTGCCCGGCTCGGGTCGGACTTCCTGGAGGCGGTGCTGCGGTGACCAGCGGTGCTGCGGTGACCCGCGGGGCGGACGGGAACGGCGGGGCGGACGGGAACACCGGCAGCGCGGAACACGTTCGTCCGGGCATGACCGACGATGCATCAGCCGCTGCCGCCACGCCCGGGATCCTCCGCTACGCCGCCTTCGCCACCCGCCCCGAGGGCGGAAACCCGGCAGGTGTCGTCCTCGACGCCACCGGGCTCACCGAGCAACGGATGCTCGCCATCGCCGCCGAGGTGGGCTACTCCGAGACCGCCTTCCTGACCGCAGGCCCGGCCGAAGGTGCCTACCGCGTACGGTACTTCAGCCCGCTCACCGAGGTCCCGTTCTGCGGGCACGCGACGGTCGCCTCCGCCGTCGCCCTGGCCGAGCACACCGGCCCCGGGCGGTACGTCTTCGCGACGGCGGCCGGGGACGTCCCGGTCGAGGTGGAGCGGGGCACCGACGGGCTGCTGCGGGCCACCCTCACCAGCGTCGAGCCGAAGGTCGAGGAGGTGCCGGCGGCCGACGTCGAGGAGGCGCTCGCCCTGCTCGGCTGGTCCGCCGCCGACCTGGACCCGACCCTGCCGCCGCGCATCGCCTACGCGGGCGCCCGGCACCTCGTCCTCGCCGCCGGCACCCGCGGACGGCTGGCCCGGCTCGACTACGACTTCGACGGCCTGGCGGACTTCATGCGGGCCCGCGACCTGGTCACCCTTCAGCTCGTCTGGCGCGAGGCCACCGAGGTCTTCCACGTCCGCGACCCGTTCCCGGTCGGCGGCGTGGTCGAGGACCCGGCCACCGGCGCGGCCGCGGCCGCCTTCGGCGCGTACCTGCGCGAGCTGGGCGCGGTGGCGGCCCCGACGGTGCTGACGCTCCACCAGGGCGAGGACCTGGGCCGCCCGGGCGTCCTGAGCGTCGAACTGCGGGCGGAGGACGCCCGGGTGCGGGTCTCGGGCACGGCGGTGGCGATCCGTTAGGGCCGTCCGTCAGGGCCGTCGGGACGGGGGCTGCGGCAGGACCTGCTCGCCCTCGCCCCGAGGCTCCTCGAAACCGGTCAGGTAGCGGTGGAGCAGCTCCTCGCCCACGGTGACGGCGTTGGCGCCCTCCTGCTCGTTCCGGACGGCGAGGCGCTGCTCCAGCGTCGCCCGGTCGGCCTTGAGGTGGACGAGCTCCCAGCGGCAGCCGTGGCTTTCCACCAGCGCCTTGTAGTCGTCCCGGGCGGCCCGGCTCCAGAAGCTGTAGTCCACCACGACGTCGCGCCCGGCCCGCATCAACTCGACCAGCTCCCGGCGCTGTTCGCCGCGGACCTCCTCCTTGAGCCGGTCGAACTCCTGCTCCGACAGGACCACCCCGGCGTCACGGCCCCCGAGGCGCCGCCAGACCACCTCGTCGATCGACAGCCGGACGTAACCGCGCCGCACCAGATCCATCGCGTAGGTGGTCTTGCCCGACCCGGGCAGACCGCACATCAGAACCACCGTGCCCAATCGCTGTGTCACGGGGCCAGGTTAGCGGCGGGCGCAGGCGGCGGTCGCGGCGACTTCGGTTCCCGGCGGCAGCCGTCCGTGGGGCGGCTCGGCAAAATCGTTCGCGGGTGCCCGCGCCGGTGGGTGAAGCTGCTCCGATGCAGCGAGCGAGCAGCCGGACCGTGACGGTCGATCTCACCCACGGCGACGAGTACTTCGGGCAGCTGGGGCCCTTCGGGGTGGACAGCCCCTGGTGGTCGTCCGTGGACGAGGTGGTGGCGCGGGCGACGGAGTCGGCCGGGGTGCCGGTGCTCGTGGCGCGGCTGGTCGAGGGGCACAGCGACACCCCGGGGAGCGGTGGGCGGGTGCGCTACCACGCCGAGGCGCTGGTGCGGCCCGAGGGGCTCGACTCCCGCGCGCCGGACGGCGATGCCGCGGCCCGGCTGGGCCCCGCCGAGCGGCGGGCCGCCTGGGCCACGCCCGCCGGGCTGCGCGGGGCGCTGGCCTGGGCGGAGTCGGCACTCGCCCGGGCCGGCCGCCCGCAGGCCGGGGCGGCACGGCAGGTCCGGACCTGGAACCTCTCCGGCCTCTTCCGCCTCCCGGCCTCCGGCGGCGCCGACGCCTGGCTGAAGACCACGACGCCGGCCTTCAACGCCGCCGAGGGCGCGGTCATCGCGCTGTTCGCCGGCGTCGATCCGACGCTCGTCCCGACCGTCCTCGCCGCCGATCCGGCGGCCGGCCGGCTGCTGCTCGACCACGTGCCGGGCGAGGACTGCTGGGGCCCGTCCGCCGAGACCGTCGCCGACGTGGTGCCCCGTCTGGTGGCCGTCCAGGCGGCGCTCGCCGACAACCGGGCCGCTGCCGCCGGGCTGCGCGACCGCACGCCCGGTACGCTGCTCGCCCGGCTGACGGAGCTGCTGGACCGGCTCCCCGCCGAGACCGATCTGACCGCCGGGGAACTGGCCGCCGTCCGCGAACTCCTCGCCGAACTCCCCGCCCTCGTAGATGCGTTGGCTGCCTGCGGACTCCCCGAAACGGTGCTACACGGCGACTTCCACCCCGGCAACTGGCGCTCCGACGGCGACCGCCCGGCCACCGTCATCGACTTCGCCGACGCCTGCCTCGGCCACCCCGCCCTGGACGGGCTGCGCCCGCGCGCCTTCCTCTCGCCCGAGGCCTGGCAGCACCACGCCGAGGTGTGGGCGCAGGCCTGGCGCCGGCACGTCCCCGGCTCGGACCCGGCGCGTGCCCTGGAGTTGGCCGAGCCGCTCCACCACCTGTCGTACGCCCTGCGGTACCAGGAGTTCCTGGACCACATCGAGCCGAGCGAACGGCCCTACCACGCCGGCGATCCGGCCGCCGAGCTGCGCGCCGCGCTGGCCTGCGGCGGGGCACGCGGCCGGCCGTAGACCGCGTGGTGCCTGCGGATTCCGGTGGTGCCCGCTCAGGCAGGCGTCGCGCTCGCCGCGGGCACCACCGGGACGGGGATCAGTCCGCCGGATCGATCCGGTAGCCCCCGCGGGCCGAGTGGAGGGTGAGCGCCTCGACCGGGCAGAAGTCCACCGCCTCGGTCAGTTCCTCCGTCAACTCCGCGCCGCCGTCGGCGTACTCGGCCAGCGGGGCGGCCAGTCCGTCGGCGCCGAGGGCGAGCGAGTCGGGCGCGCTGCGGGCGCACATCCCGGAGCCGATGCAGCGGTCCCGGTCGACCCGGACGACCACCGGCTCGGTGTCGGCCCGGCCCGTCACCAGGCCACCCGGAGGGTGTTCGGGCTGCGGGTGAGCAGGCCGCGCCGCCAGTCGATCCGCTCGATCGCGTCGGTCGTCCGCAGGGCGGGCAGTCGGCGGGCGAGCCGGTGCAGGGCGAGCTCCAGTTCCATCCGGGCCAGCCAGGCACCCAGGCAGTGGTGCGGCCCGGCCCCGAAGGTCAGCATCGGGGCGGCCAGCGGGGAGAACAGCTCGGTGCTCAGGTCCCCGGTGTAGACCGACGGGTCCTGGTTGGCGGTGTTGGCATCGGCGGCCACCACGCTGCCGGCCGGGATCACCACCCCGCCGATCTCCACGTCCTCCACGGTGCGGCGCAGCAGCCCGGGCATGTGCTCGTGGGCGTCGCCGAGCGGGACGGCGCGCAGCAGCTGCTCGGTCGCGGCGGCGGCGCTGGACTCGTCGGAGGCGAGCTGCTGCCAGGCCTCGCGGCCGTCGTGGAGCAGGTAGACGAGGGCGTTGCCGAGGCTGGTCATGGTGGTCTCGTGGCCGGCTACGACCAGGCCGATGACCAGCGCGACCAGCTGCGGCTCGGTGATCGAGCCGTCCTCGGCGGCGGCCGCGAGCAGGCTGCTGACCAGGTCCTCGCCGGGTTCGGCGCGGCGCTGGGCGATCACCTCGGTGCCGAAGGCGGAGAACTCGGCCATCGCGGCGCCGATCGCCTCGGCGCCGTAGGCCGTGGTGGAGAGCGCGTGGTCGCTCCAGTGTGCGAGCCGCTTGGTGTCGAGGTTGTCCAGGCCCATCAGCCGGCTGATCACCGCGACCGGCAGCGGGCGGGTGTAGGCGCCGACGATGTCGGCGGGGGAGCCGTGGTCGATCAGCTCGTCGATGAGCGACTCGACGACCGACGCCACCCAGGGCTTCCAGCGGGCGATCGCGCGCGGGGTGAAGGCCCGCTGCACGGTGCGGCGCAGCCGCTGGTGCTCGGTGCCGTCGATGTTCAGCATGCTCTGCGGGTCGTCCAGGATGTTGGGCGTGACGGTGATCGGCGGCGCGTCCGGCGCGTAGAGCGGGGCCCGGCCCAGGCGCGGGTCCGTCAGCACCTGCCGCACGTCCGCGTGCCGGCTGACCAGCCAGACCGGCGTGCCGGTGGGCAGCGCGGCGAGCCGGGGCGGTCCGGGCTCCAGGTGGCGCAGGCAGTGCAGCGGGGGGAGCGGGGCGGTGCCGGTTCCGGCGCCGGTCGCACTGTTCTCGGTGGACATCCGTACTCCAGACTCCAGGGCGGGGGCCGCGGGGGCGGCCCGACGGGGGGTGGATCCGGGATTGGTGCGGGGACGGGTGGTGCGGCCGGCCGGCGGCTCGACACGGCCGGGACCGGTCGGGCATCTGCTGCGGGATGGCGCGAAACGTGCGCGGGCGTACGGTCGGTACGCGCCGGGCACGGGCGGCGCGCGGTGGCGCGCCACCGGATGGGGCAGGTGTGCTGAGCGTGGTCGCGTGAACCCCTTCTGCTACGACCGTACGTGGGCCGCGGGGCGCCCGTCTGCGGCACTTCCAGCCAACACCGGTGCTTTCCGGGCACTTCGGGGCGTGCTGACGAGCGCTCGGCGCCGCCCGTGCGCCCCCGTCTCCGGGGCCGCGCCGGGGCCGCGTCGGGGCTGCTCGGGGCATCCGCGGCACGGTCGGCGGGCAGCTGCCAGGTGAGCGGCCGTGAGGTGGGCGCTACGCTTCGTGGGCAGTGCTTCTGCAGTCGTTTTGTCGCAGGTCACGCCGGTGCACAGGCGCACCGGCCGACGGAGGTGGAATCGGATGCCCCAGCAGGTCAAGGCAGTCATCGCGCGCGCCAAGGGCGCGCCCGTGGAGGTGACCACGATCGTGGTGCCGGACCCAGGCCCGGGCGAGGCGGTGGTCCGGATCCAGGCCTGCGGCGTCTGCCACACCGACCTGCACTACCGCGAGGGCGGCATCAACGACGAGTTCCCGTTCCTGCTCGGCCACGAGGCCGCGGGCATCGTGGAGTCGGTCGGCGAGGGCGTCACCGAGGTCGAGCCCGGCGACTTCGTGGTCCTCAACTGGCGAGCGGTGTGCGGCCAGTGCCGGTCCTGTCGGCGCGGGCGCCCGCAGTACTGCTTCGACACCCACAACGCCAAGCAGAAGATGACGCTGCTCGACGGCACCGAGCTGTCCCCGGCGCTGGGCATCGGCGCGTTCGCCGAGAAGACCCTGGTCGCGGCCGGCCAGTGCACCAAGGTCGACCCGGCCGCCGAGCCGGCCGTCGCCGGGCTGCTGGGCTGCGGCGTGATGGCGGGCCTCGGCGCCGCCATCAACACCGGCAACGTCGGCCGCGGCGACTCGGTCGCGGTCATCGGCTGCGGCGGCGTCGGCGGCGCGGCCGTGCTGGGCTCCCGGCTGGCGGGCGCGGCGAAGATCATCGCCGTCGACATCGACGACCGCAAGCTGGAGACCGCCCGCAGGCTCGGCGCCACCCACACCGTCAACTCCCGCACCACCGACCCGGTCGAGGCCATCCGCGAGCTGACCGGCGGCAACGGCGCGGACGTGGTCGTCGAGGCGGTCGGCCGGCCCGAGACCTACAAGCAGGCCTTCTACGCCCGCGACCTGGCCGGCACCGTCGTCCTGGTCGGCGTGCCCACCCCGGAGATGACGCTGGAGCTGCCGCTGCTCGACGTCTTCGGCCGCGGCGGCGCGCTGAAGTCCTCCTGGTACGGCGACTGCCTGCCCTCGCGGGACTTCCCGATGCTGATCGACCTCTACCTCCAGGGCCGCCTGGACCTGCGCGCCTTCGTCACCGAGACCATCGACCTCGACGCGGTGGAGCAGGCCTTCGAGCGGATGCACCACGGCGACGTCCTGCGCTCGGTGGTGATCCTGTGACCTCCGCCGCGCGCGTCGACCGGCTGGTGACCGCCGGGACCTTCGAACTCGACGGCGGCAGCTGGGAGGTGGAGAACAACGTCTGGATCGTCGGCGACGACGAGGAGGCGGTGGTGATCGACGCCGCGCACGACGCCGAGGCCATCGAGGCCGCGCTCGGCGGCCGCCGGCTGCGGGCGATCATCTCCACCCACGCGCACAACGACCACATCGACGCGGCCCCGGCCCTCGCCGCCAGGACCGGCGCGCCGATCCTGCTGCACCCGGACGACCTGCCGCTGTGGAAGCTCACCCACCCCGAGCGCCTCCCGGACGGCGAACTGGCCGACGGACAGCGGATCGAGGTGGCCGGCGCCGAGCTGACCGTCCTGCACACCCCGGGCCACGCGCCGGGCGCGGTCTGCCTGTACGCGCCCGCGCTGGGCACCGTGTTCACGGGTGACACCCTGTTCCACGGCGGACCGGGTGCGACCGGCCGCTCCTTCTCGCACTTCCCGACCATCATCGACTCGATCCGCGAGCGCCTGCTGACGCTCCCGGCCGAGACGGTGGTGCGCACCGGCCACGGCGACCTGACCACCATCGGCGCCGAGGCGCCCGCCCTGCCGGAGTGGATCGCCCGCGGCCACTGACCGCCAGGCCCGGGCCGGGTGCCAGGGCCGCCCGTACGGCCCCCAGGGCTTGATCGTTCCCCGGGGGCCGTACGATCGCGATCATGGCCCATGACCCGCGCGACCTCGACGACGCCATGCTCGCCTTCTGGCGCGAGCGGCACATCTCCACGCTGACCACCAGCCGCCCGGACGGCACGCCGCACGTGGTGCCGGTCGGCGTGACGTTCGAGCCGGAGACGGGAACCGCCCGGGTCATCACCAGCCGCACCAGCCGCAAGGCGCGCAACGTCGCGGCGGCCGGCCCGGAGGGCATGCGGGTCGCGGTCTGCCAGGTCGACCGGGCGCGCTGGGCGACGCTGGAGGGCGTCGCGGTCGTCCGGGACGAGCCCGAGCAGGTCGCCGAGGCGGAGCGCCGCTACGCCGAGCGCTACCGCCCGCCGCGGGTCAACCCGGACCGGGTGGTCATCGAGATCGCCGTGGACCGCGTTCTCGGCCGCGGCTGACGCCCGTCCCCCCTTCTCCGGAACGGCCGTTCTCGTTTTCGAGAACGGCCGTTCCGGCGTCCGGCGCCGCACTGCGGTTGGACCTTTCCGGCCCGGCCTGCCGCCGTTCGGGTGAGGCCGGAGCCCGTCGGGTCCGGCTTCGCCGGGGCACCGGCGCCGCCGGTGGTTGGCTGTCCGGCGGGTCCGGGACGGGCCCGGTCGATCGGCTTCCGCTGCGGCTGGTGTCCACGATCGCCCGTCCCGCCGTACGGCAGGGGAGCGTCGGGCTCCCGGTCACAGTGGCTGCCTGGGCTGGAGGTCATGGGTGGAGACGGGTGGGCGTGGGAGCGGTTCGGGTCGGCAGCCGGCCGGGCGGCGGACGAGGTGGAGTCCCGCCCCGGCCGTGCGCGGGGCGGTGCACGGGGCCGTGCGCGGTACGGGCCGGGCCCTCGCCCGGGGCCGCGCCGCCGTGGGGGCGTTCGCCGCCCGGATCGGCGAGCTGCCGGCCCCGCCCGGACCGTTCCGGCCGGGGTTCTGGCGCAGTCCGATCCGCGGCCCCTGGCTGACCTCGGTGTTCGGGCTCGTCCTCCTCGTCGGGCTCCCCGTCCTCTTCGTGACCGGCGCGCTGTCCTACGCGGCCTACAACCCCGACCTCGGCGCGCTCAACGACCAGACCCCGGACAAGGGACCGCTCGGCTTCTACCTCTTCGACTGGCCCACCCACCCGGCCTGGCTGTACCGGCTCACCCAGGGCGTGCACGTGACGCTCGGCGTGATCCTGGTGCCGGTGCTGCTGGCCAAGCTGTGGTCGGTGTTCCCGAAGCTCTTCGCCTGGCCGCCCGTCCGCAGCGTCGCACACGCGCTGGAGCGACTGTCGCTGCTGATGCTGGTCGGCGGGGCCGGCTTCGAGTTCGTGACCGGGATCCTCAACATCCAGCTCCACTACGTCTTCCCGGGGTCCTTCTACACCCTGCACTTCTACGGCGCGTGGGTGTTCATCGCCGCCTTCGGGGTGCACGTCGTCCTCAAGACCGGCGCGATGGTCCGCGCCCTGCGCTCGCGCCCCCTGATGCGGGAGCTGCGGACCGGGCTCGCCGCGACCAGGCCCGAGCCGCCCGACGGGACCGGGCTGGTGGCGGTCGCGCCGGCCGCGCCCACGACCTCCCGGCGCGGTGCGCTCGCGCTGGTCGGCGGCGGCTCGCTGGCCCTGTTCGTGGTCACCGCGGGGCAGAGCCTCGGCGGCGGGCTGCGGTCCACCGCGCTGCTGGCGCCGCACAACCGCGACCCGGGGGAGGGCCCGAACGGCTTCCAGGTCAACAAGACCGCCGCCTCCGTCGGCATCACCGCGCAGCTGGTCGGGCCCGACTGGCGGCTCGAACTGCACGGCGCCGCCGAGCCGTCCGTCCTCACCCGCGAGCAACTGCTCGCCCTGCCGCAGTGGTCGGCCCGGCTGCCGATCGCCTGCGTGGAGGGCTGGTCCACCCCGGACCAGCACTGGAGCGGACTGCGACTCGCCGACCTCGCGGCCCTGGCCGGCCTGCCCGGTGCCGCCGCCGTGCTGGTGGAGTCCGTCCAACCGCCCGGCCCGTACACCTCCGTGCTGCTGCGCGGCAACCAGATCCACGACCCGCGGTCCCTGCTCGCCCTGCGGGTCAACGGCGCCGAGCTCTCGCTCGACCACGGCTACCCCGCCCGGATCATCGTCCCCGCCAACCCCGGTGTGAACAACACCAAATGGGTCGGCCGACTCACCTTCAGGACGTGACCATGGACCGCCCCGCGCGCCCCGCCCGCCCCTCCCACCACCCCGCCCGCCTCGCGCGCTGGTACGGCGCCGGACCGATGCACCTGCTCGTCCTCCTCGCCTCGCTCGCGCTCACCGGCTACGCCGTCCAGCGGCTGGTGGCGCAACGGCCGCTCGCGGTGGCGCTCTGGTTCGTCGGCGCGGCCCTCGCCCACGACCTGATCCTGCTGCCGCTCTACTCGCTCGCCGACCTCTCGGCCCGCTCCGTGCTGCGCCACCGCCACCAACGGACCCCGGCCGTCCCGTGGATCACCTACCTCCGGGTGCCGGCGCTCCTGTCCGGCCTCCTGCTGCTCGTCTGGTTCCCCCTCGTCCTCGACCTCTCCGAGCCCTACCCGGCAGCCACCGGCCTCTCCGAAGGGGTCTACCTCGGCCGATGGCTCGCCATCACCGGAGTCCTGTTCGGCGCCTCGGCCGTCGCCCTGGCACTGGAACTGCGCCGCGCCCGCAGCCGGGCGCGCGGTGTCCGCGAACCGTAAGACCGCACCCCCGGGCATCGCAGGGGCCTGCTCCTAGAGTGGGCGGGACGTTTCTCGGAGAAGGGGACGAACGATGACGATCGATCAGGGCACCGCGCGGGCCGAGTTGGGCGTGATCGGCGGCTCGGGGCTGTACGCACTGCTGGACGAGGTGACCGAGGTGCGGGTGGATACCCCGTACGGTCCGCCCAGCGACGCGCTGTTCCTCGGCGAGGTGGCCGGGCGCCGGGTCGCCTTCCTGCCCCGGCACGGGCGCGGGCACGCACTGCCGCCGCACCGGATCAACTACCGCGCCAACCTCTGGGCGCTGCGCTCGCTGGGCGTGCGGCAGGTGCTCGGGCCGTGCGCGGTGGGCGGGCTGCGGCCGGAGTACGGGCCGGGCACGCTGCTGGTGCCGGACCAGTTCGTCGACCGGACCTCGGGCCGGGTGCAGACCTTCTACGACGGGCTGCCGCTGCCGGGCGGCTCCGTCCCCGAGGTGGTGCACGTGTCGATGGCCGACCCGTACTGCCCGGCCGGACGGCGGGCCGCCCTGGAGGCGGGGGCCGGGGCGGCCTGGGAGCCGGTGGACGGCGGCACCCTGGTGGTGATCGAGGGCCCGCGCTTCTCCACCCGCGCCGAGTCCCGCTGGTTCACCGCCAACGGCTGGTCGGTGGTCGGCATGACCGGGCACCCGGAGGCCGTGCTGGCCCGCGAACTCGGGCTCTGCTACACCTCGTTGGCGCTGGTCACCGACCTCGACGCGGGAGTGGAGAGCGGCGAGGGAGTCACCCACGCCGAGGTGCTGGAGGCCTTCGCGGGCAACGTCGACCGGCTGCGCACGGTGCTGTTCAAGGCCGTCGAACTGCTGCCCGCCGAGCGGGACTGCGTCTGTTCGCACGCCCTGGACGGCCTCGCGACGGGCCTCCCCGGCGTCCCCGGAGCCCCGGGCGCCTGACCGTCCTGGCCTTCCTGACCGTCCTGGCCTTCCGGCAGCGGATCCGCTTACGGATTGCGAACGGCGGCCCCGCCGCTGCCCCGCGCCGCCGTGGGCCGGTGGCAGGGTGGGCGGGTGCGCACCCGTACCCTCCCGCCCTGCCTCCCGACTCTCGCCGCTCTGGCCGCTCTCGCTGCCCTGGTCGCGGCCCTCGCGCTGACCGTGACCGCCGGCGGAACGCTCGCGAACCGGTCGCCGCTGTACGGCTGGTACGCGCTCGACGCCGGGCTCTTCGCCCTCGCGCTGCTCCTGCTCCGCAAGGTGGCGGACCGCCAGGTGGTGCCGCTGGTCATGGCGGGCAGCGTGCTCGTCGCCGCGGTCGGGCTGCTGGCACCGCCGCGCACCAGCGACGACGCTTACCGCTACGTGTGGGACGGTCGGGTCCAGGCGGCCGGCATCTCGCCGTACGCGCACACCCCGGAGGACCCGGCGCTGCTCCGGCTGCGCGATCCGGGCCTGTTCCCCGTGCGGGACGGCTGCGCGGGGTGGGACGAGCGGCGGACGGCGGCCGGTGACTGCACCCGGATCAACCGGCCCGCCGTGCACACGATCTACCCGCCGGTCGCGGAGGCGTGGTTCCTCGCCGTGCACCCCTTCGGCGGCGGGGTGCGCGGCGTGCAGGCCGCGGGTGCCCTGCTGGCCGTCGCGACGACCGGCGCCCTGCTGCTGGTCGGGCGGGGGAGCCGACGGGCGGCGCTGTGGGGGTGGTGCCCGGGGGTGACCGTCTGGGCGGTCAACGACGCGCACGTCGACACCCTCGGCGCGCTCCTCATGGTGGCCGGGCTGGGCTGTGCGGCCCGCCGCCGGTCCGCCGCCGGGGGCGCCCTGCTCGGTGCGGCGGTCGCGACCAAGCTGCTGCCGGCGCTCGCCCTGCCCGGGGCACTGTCGGGCGCGCTGTCCGGTGGGCTGTCCGGTGGGCTGTCCGGACTGCGGGGCCGGGGCTCGGATCGGCGGCCGACCCGACGGGGCCTGCTGCTGGCGGCGGCGGCGCTCGGCGCGTTCGCGGTGAGCTACCTGCCGTACGTCGCGGTCTCCGGCCTCGGCGTCCTCGGGTACCTGCCCGGGTACCTGCGGGAGGAGGGGTATGAGCAGGGGCACCTCGACCGGTTCGGCCTCCTGCGGATGCTCGTCCCCGACCGGTGGGCCGCCTGGGCGGGTGCCCTGGTACTGGCGGCGGTGGTGCTGTGGGTGCTGCGGCACGGCGACCCCCGCCGTCCGTGGCGGGGCGCGCTGGAGGTCACCGGGGCGGCGCTGCTGGTCGTCGCGCCGAGCTACCCCTGGTACGGCCTGCTCGTGGTGGCCCTGGTCGCGCTCGACGGACGGTGGGAGTGGCTGGCCGTCCCCGCGGCCGGGCAGGTGCTCTACCTGGTGGGCGGGCCGGACGCCCAGCGGAGCGCGTACGCTGCCGCCCTGGCCTGCGTGCTCGTGGCGCGGGTGCTGCGCGGGCGGCGCGCGGGCGAGGAGCCGCTCCACCCGGCGCGCGGCGCGGAGCCGGAGATGACGAAAGTCTGACGGGAGGGTGCCGGGACTGGCCTTCGCCCGGGCCGACCTGCTCGAATCGTCGGGTGGACGGAACAAGCGGAACAAGCGGAACCGACGGAACAGATGGAACAGACGGGACGACGCGCGAGGGCAGGGGCACCCCGGTCGGACGGCGCGTGGTGCTCGGCCTGCTCGGCCTCGGGGCGGTGGGGGTGGCCGCCGGGCCGTACCTGCAACGGGCGGAGTCGGCACTCGCGCAGCGGGACCCGAGCGGCCTGAGCGGGCTGCTGCCCGGGAACAACGGCTTCCGGTACTACTCGGTGGTGACCTCCGTCCCCGAGCGTGACGCGGAGACCTACACACTGACCGTCGACGGACTGGTCCGGCGCCCCGCGACGCACCGGCTGGCCGATCTCCAGGCGATGCCGCAGCGCCGGCTGGTCAAGGACGTCCAGTGCGTCACCGGGTGGCGGGTGCCGGACACACCCTTCGAGGGCGTGCCGCTGGCGCACCTGCTGGATGCCGCCGGGGTGGCGCCGGAGGCGAAGGCCGTACGCTTCAGCTGCTTCGACGGCGCGTACACCGAGAGCCTCACCCTGGAGCAGGCCCGGCGGGACGACGTGCTGGTCGCGCTGCGCATGCAGGACGCGCCGATCGGCCACAACCACGGCGGGCCGGTGCGGCTGTACGTCGCACCGATGTACTTCTACAAGTCCGCGAAGTGGCTTTCGGGCATCACCGTGACCGGCTCGGTCGAGCCGGGCTACTGGGAACGGAACGGTTATGACGTCGACGCCTGGGTCGGCCGGTCGAACGGGCGGAACGATGCGCCGACGAACTGAGCTGGTCCTCCGCTTCACCCGCGCCGAGCGCTGGGTCCACCGGGTGACGGCCGCGCTGATGGGCGTCTGCCTGGCCACGGCCGCCTGCCTCTATCTCGCCCCGCTCGCCGAACTGGTCGGCAACCGGCCGCTGGTGGTGACCGTGCACGTGTGGTGCGGCCTGGCGCTGCCCGTACCGCTGCTGCTCGGCCTCGCCTCCCGCGCGCTGCGGGCCGACCTCGCCCGGCTCAGCCGGTTCGCCCCGGCGGACTGGCAGTGGCTGCGGGCCGTCCGGGCCCGGGCGGCGCACCGGCCGGCCGGGAAGTTCAACGCGGGCCAGAAGCTGTACGCGCAGTGGACGCTCGGCACGATGCTGGTGATCGTCGGCACCGGGTTGCTGATGTGGCTCACCCACCTCGCCCCGGCGTCCTGGCGGACCGGCGCGACCTTCGTGCACGACTGGCTGGCCGCGGCCATCGCAGTCGTGGTCGCCGGGCACATCCGGATGGCCTGGCGGGACCCGGAATCGCGGCTCGGCATGCGGACCGGGCTGGTGGAGCGGCGCTGGGCCGAGCGCGAGCACCCGCACTGGCAGGCGGCCGACCCGGAGTAGGCCCTGCCCCGCCTCGCCCGGTCGGCCTACCTCGCCCCGCCTCGCCTCGCCCCGCCTCGTCACGCGCGGGCGGCGGGGGAGCCCTTGCGCAGGGCGAGGAACCGCCGCCCGTGGGAGGACCAGCGCTCCGCCTCCACCAGCCCGGCGGCAGCGGCCCGGCGCGTGACGGCCCCGGCGCCGCAGCGGGCCCAGGCGAACGCCGGGCCGAGCCGGCCGTCCGCGCCCTCCACCCGGACGGTGAGCCGCTCGTCCACTTCCTGCGGCTCCACCTCCACCAGCAACACACCCGCCGGCGCCAGGAGTTCGGCGGCGCGGCGGAGCAGCAGACCGGGGTCGCCGCCGATGCCGACATTGCCGTCGGCGAGCAGCGCACCGCCCCAACGGCCCTCCGCCGGCAGGCGGTCGAACACCGAACGGCACAGCGCCGGGCCGCCGAGGTGCCGGGTCCGGTCCACCGCGGCACCCGTGACGTCGACCCCGAGGGCCGGCACGCCGCGGGCCAGCAGGGCGGCCACCAGCCGGCCGGGCCCGCAGCCGAGGTCGACGACCGGGGCGCCGAGCCGCACGCAGCGCAGCAGCAGGCCCTGATCGCCGCCGGCGGCCGGCGCGCACCACCGTTCGACGTCCAGGAAGATCCGGGCGCCGTCCTCCCCACGCAGCCACAGCGGGCCGCGCCCGGCCCGCACGGCATCGGCGAACGGGTCCTCGACCCATGCGGCGGCCGGGGCGCTCACCCCGCCACCTCCGGGGCGGCGGCCATCGCGCGCAGCCGTGCCGCGAAGGCGGTGTGCGGCGCTTCGGCGGCGACCCGCCGGGCGTCCGCGATGGTGTCCACGTCGGACAGCACCGGCAGGTGACGGACCGTCAGGGATTCGGCGGCCAGCCGGTCCAGCACGGCGGCTCCGGTGCCGGAGGTGGACATCGGCACGCCCAGCAGCAGCCGCCGGGCGAGCCGCTCGGTGGGCCGCGCCAGCCCGAGGGCCCAGAACCCGCCGTCGGAGGCAGGCCCGTACCAGGCGTCGGCACCGGTGCGGCGGGCCGGGGACAGCGCCTCCGCGAGGAGCGCCGCATCCAGGTGCGGGGTGTCCATCCCGACCAGTAGGGCGGGTGCGTCCGGAGCCGTCCGGGCCGCGTGGGAGAAGGCCGCGGCGAGCCGTTCGTCCAGCCCGCCGCCCGACTGCGGGACGACCTGCCAGCCGGGCGGTAGCCAACGGCCCGCCTCGCCCTCCAGCACCAGCAGACGCCGCCCGGCAGGCATCCGGCCGAGGACGGCGAGGGTGTCGGCGAGCGAGGCCTCCGCCAGCGCCGCCGCCTGCTCGGGGCTGCACGGCGGGGTGAGGCGGGTCTTCACCCGCCCCGGCACCGGGGACTTGGCGATGACCAGCAGGGTCGGTGGCGGCGCGGCCAGCACGGCCCGCATGTCGCGTACGGCCTGACGCGTGCCCCGCAGCGTCCCGGTCACCTTGGAACGGCCGGCGCGCGGCAGGTAGTCGACCGGGGTCTCGGCGATCCGCATCCCGGCCGCCGAGGCGGCGAGCACCATCTCCAGCGGGTAGCCGGAGCGGCGGTCGCCGAGGCCGAGCGCGAGCAGCCGCTCCCGGCGGGCCGCGCGCATCGGCCCCAGGTCGTGCAGCGGGGCCCCGGTGCGGGCGCGCAGACGGCGGGCGAGCACCGCGTTGGCGAACCGGGCGTGCGGCGGCCAGGCGCCGGCCTGCGCGGGGCGGCGGCGGCCGAGCACCAGATCCGCCGCGCCCGCCGCCACCGGGCCCACCACCCGCGGCAGTTGGGCCGGATCGAGGGAGCCGTCGCAGTCCAGGAAGCAGACCAGGTCGGCGGTCGCGGCGAGCAGACCGGCATGGCAGGCGGCACCGAAACCGCGTCGGGGCTCCTCGACGACGGTGGCGCCCAAGGACCGGGCCAGCTCGGCGGAGCCGTCGCGCGAGCCGTTGTCCACGACGATCGCCCGCCAATCGGCCGGGACGCGCCCGAGCACCCACGGCAGTGCCCCGGCCTCGTCGAGGCAGGGGAGGACGACGTCGACGGACGGCACAGGGGGAAGGGGAGAGGTCACGCCGGTCACGCTAACGGTGGCCGGGCCCGCCGAAGCCGAACCGCGCCCTTACGGAAGTGCTACGGCCGGGCGGTGTGATCCGTCCGGCGGAGCCGTGCGGGGACGCGTTGGTGGAGGATCTTACGGAAGGCGAACGCGGCGACCGGCGCGTCCCCGGCCGTGGCCCGCGGCTCGTATCCTCGGCGAGGTGAACGAGCCCCCCGCCGAGAGCCCTGCTGCGGCCCCTGCTGCGACCCCTGCCACCAGCCCCGCCGCCGGACAGCCCGCCCCCGGCCGCATCCTGGTGATCGACGACGACCCGACCGTGGCCGAGGTCGTCGCCGGCTACCTCACCCGGGCGGGGCACCACGTCGACCGCGCCGCCGACGGACACCGGGGCCTCGCCCTGGCCCGCGCCCACCGCCCGGACCTTCTCGTCCTGGACCTCATGCTCCCGGGCATCGACGGCCTGGAGATCCTGCGCCGACTGCGTGCCGCCGAGGACGGCGCCGACCTCCCCGTGGTCCTGCTCACCGCCAAGGGCAGCGAGGAGGACCGCGTCCTCGGCCTGGAACTGGGCGCCGACGACTACGTCACCAAGCCGTTCAGCCCGCGCGAACTCGTCCTGAGGGTCCAGTCGGTGCTGCGCCGCTCCCGCGCGGCCGGGCCCGCGTCACCCGGCGGCGGGCCGCTGGTCTCCGGCGACCTCGTGCTCGACCCGCAGGCCCGCCGGGCCCGCCGCGGCGGGCGTGAACTCCTGCTGACACTACGGGAGTTCGACCTGCTCTCGTTCCTCCTCCGGCACCCGGGCACGGTGCTCTCCCGCCAGGAGCTGATGGAGCGGGTGTGGGGCTGGGACTTCGGTGACCTGTCCACCGTCACCGTCCACGTCCGCCGGCTGCGCCAGAAGGTCGAGGACGACCCGGCCGCGCCGGCCCTGATCACCACCGTGTGGGGCGTCGGCTACCGCTTCGACCCGGTGCCGGACGCGAAGGGCGGCCGGGCGTGAAGGACCTGCTGCTGATCGCCCTGTTCGCCGCGCTCGGCGCCGGCGGGGCGGGGGTGCTCGGCTGGGCGGCCGTCCGGCTGCTGCGGCGCCGCTCGCTCGCACTGTCGCTGTTCTGCGTCGCGGCCGTCACCGTGCTCGCCGTCACCTCCGGGACCTTCGCGGTGGCCCAGGCGATGTTCCTGTCCCGGCACGACCTCGGCGTGGTGATCACGGTCTTGGGGATGGCCTCCGTCGTGGCGCTGGCGACCGCTGCGCTGCTCGGCCGGCAGGTCGTCGCCGGGAGCAGGGCGCTGACCGAGGCCGCGCGGACCGTCGGCAGCGACGGCGGGTTCACCGCGCCGGAGCGCCCGCTCGGCCTGGAACTGGCGCAGCTCAGCGAGGAACTCGCCGCCACCAGCGCCAGGCTCGCCGAGTCCAGGGCGCGGGCCGCGGCCCTGGACTCCTCCCGCCGGGAGCTGATCGCCTGGATCTCGCACGACCTGCGCACCCCGCTCGCCGGGCTGCGCGCCATGGCGGAGGCGCTGGAGGACGGCGTCGCCGACGACCCCCAGCGCTACCTCGGGCGGATGCGCACCGAGGTCGAGCGGCTCACCGGGATGGTGGACGACCTGTTCGAACTCTCGCGCATCCAGGCGGGGGCGCTGTCCCTGTCGCTGTCCCGGGTGTCGGTCTACGACCTGGTCGACGACGCGCTCGCCGGGGCGCACCCGCTGGCCCGGCAGCGTGGCGTCCGCCTGGAGGGCCGGCAGGTCGCCGCCGAACCCGTCGAGGTCGACAGCGGCGAGATCACCCGGGTGCTCGGCAACCTCCTGGTCAACGCCATCCGCTCGACCCCCGAGGACGGGGTGGTCGCCGTCTCGGCCCGCCGGGAGGCCGACGAGGTGGTGCTCGCGGTCACCGACGGCTGCGGGGGCATCCCGGAACAGGACCTGCCCAGGGTCTTCGACACCGGGTGGCGCGGCGGCGCGGCCCGCACCCCGCGCCCGGCGGACCGGGGAAGCCCGTGGGACCGGGGCGGCGGCGGTGGCGGAGAGGGAGGCGGGGGCGGCGGGGGCGGCGGTGCCGGGCTCGGGCTCGCCATCGTCCGGGGCATCGTCGAGGCCCACGCGGGCCGGGCCCGGGTCCGCAACGTCGCCGGGGGCTGCTGCTTCGAGATCGTCCTGCCCGCCGCGCGGAGCTGAACCCGGCCGCGACCCCGCGACCGGACCCGGCCGCGAACCCGCCACTGGACCCGACCGCGGCGGACCGCGGTTGCCGGGCTCAGCCGCGCTGCGGCGCGCCCGCGAACTCCACCATGCCCTCGGCGAACGACACCCGCGCCCGCCAGCCCAGCTCCGCGCGCAGCCGGGAGGAGTCCGCGGTGATGTGCCGGACGTCGCCGAGCCGGTACTCGCCGGTCACCAGCGGGGCCGGCCCGCAGTGCGCGGCGGCCAGCGCCGCGGCCATCTCGCCGACCGTACGGACCTCCCCGCTGCCCACGTTGTACGCCCTGGCGCTGCCCGGCGGCCGGCCGCCGACCGCCGCCAGCGCGGTCAGGTTCGCGGCGGCGACGTCCTCGACGTGCACGAAGTCCCGGCGCTGCCCGCCGTCCTCGAACACCCGGGGCGCCTCGCCCCGCGCCAGGGCGGAACGGAACAGCGAGGCCACCCCGGCGTACGGGGTGTCGCGCGGCATCCCCGGGCCGTAGACGTTGTGGTAGCGCAGCGTCAGCACCCGGCCGCCGCAGGCGCGGGCCCAGGCGCCGGCCAGGTGCTCCTGGGCGAGCTTGGTCGCCGCGTACACGTTGCGCGGGTCGGCCGGCGCGTCCTCCGCGACCAGGCCGGGGCGGAGCGCGGCGCCGCACCGGGGGCAGGGCGGCTCGAAGCGGCCGGCGTCCAGGTCGTCCCGGCGGCGCGGGCCCGGCGAGACGGCCCCGTGCAGTGGGCACCGGTACCGGCCCTCGCCGTACACCACCATCGAACCGGCGAGGACGAGGTCCCGCACCGCCTCGCGGGCCATCGCGGCGAGCAGCACCGCGGTGCCCAGGTCGTTGCAGCCGGCGTAGGCGGGCGCGTCGTCGAGGTCCAGCCCCAGGCCCACCATCGCCGCCTGGTGGCAGACCGCGTCCACCCCGGCGAGCGCTTGCCCGACGGCGGCGGCGTCCCGTACGTCCCCCTGCCGGAACTCCACCCCGGCGGGCAGCGCGGGCACCGCCCCGGAGGGATGCACGGCGGGCAACAGCGCGTCCAGCACCCGGACTTCGTGGCCCGCCGCCACCAGGGCCCGGACGACCGCCGAACCGATGAACCCGGCGCCGCCGGTGACCAGAATCCTCATGCCCGCCGACGCTACCGCCCCGGCACCGCGCGGCCCCGGCAGGACGGCGACGCGTCACGGATCCGTAAGGGGTGGTGTCCTCCTCGGCGGGCCCGGGTCGGGTCCGTGGCGCTGCGCCGGCCGGGTCGGCTGTGCCGGCCGGTCACCCGACGACGGCCGGTCCGGTGCGGGCGCCGCGGATCTCGTGGACGATCCGGGCCGCCCAGTCGGCGGGGCGTTCGTGCCCGATGAGGTCGGCGAGCCGGTGCATGCGGGTGCGGCGTTCGGCGGGGGAGAGGTCGAGGGCCCGGGACAGGACGGTGGTCAGGTCCTCGGCGGAGTTGGGGTCGGTGAGCAGGGCCGCGTCGCCCAGTCCGGCCGCGGCGCCGGTGTGGCGGGAGAGCACCAGCACCCCGGGCGGGTGCGCGTGGTGCCGGGGGAGGGCGGCCCGGGCCGCGATGAACTCCTTGGCCGTGAGGTTCATGCCGTCCTGGAGCGAGGTCACCCAGAGGACGTCGGCGGCGAGGTACTCGTCGACGACCGAGGGGACGGGAAGGCTGCGGGGCACGTAGTCCACCGGCTGCCACCCGGCCTGCCGCCAGGCGTCGTTGACCTGGTCGATGCGCTGTTCGAGGAGCCGGCGGGTGGTGTCGTAGGCGGTCACGCCCGGTTCGGGGGGAGGGCAGATCAGCCGGAAGGTGAGCCGTCCGCGCAGGTCGGGCCGTCGGTCGAGGAGCCGGGCGATGGCGTCGACCTTCTGGACGGGGGCCTTGGCGTAGTCGAGGCGTTCGACCGAGAGCACCCGCAGGCCGGTCGGTGGGCGGCGCAGCGGTGCGCGGTCGCGGGCCAGCGCCTCGATGGCGGGCCGGTCGATCCCGAGCGGATGCACTGCCGTGAACGGTCGGTCGGGCAGGCCGGACAGGGCCTGCCGGAAGCGTTCGGCGAAGGCGGCGGTGTGAAACCCGACCCAGTCCAGGCAGGCCAGTGAGGCGCGCAGCTCGGTGGCGGCCGGGAGCGTGGCGAAGACCTCCGGAGGCGGGAACGGCGTGTGGTGGAACAGCCCGGTCCGCAGATCGGGGCGGGTGGCGCGCAGCAGGCCGGGGACCAGCCAGAGGTTGTAGTCGTGGAGCCAGACGGTCGCGCCCGGGGCCGCCTGCGCGCTGATCCGTTCCGCGAAGCGCGCGTTGACCGCGCGGTAGTGGGCCCAGGAGCGTTCGTCGTGGACCGACCGGTCGGGTGCGGACATGAGCACCGGCCACAGCGTCTCCTTGCAGGCCCGGTGGAAGTAGCCGGTCCACTCGGCGGAGGTGAGCGGCAGCAGGGACAGCGGGAGTCCGGTGGGCGGGGCGGGGATGGCGCCGGGGTGGTCGTCGGGGTGGGCGCCGGCCAGGGCCGTGACCCAGACGCCGGGCAGGCCGTCGGTGAAGGCGCTGGTCAGGGTGGGCAGGATGCCGTTGGGGCTGGCGGGCGGGCGCCAGTGCGTCCCGGTCCAGTGCAGCGGCGGGCGGTGGTAGCCCACCACGAGCGAGTGCTGCCGTCCGGCCGGGGCGCCGAGGTGTCCGGGGTCGTCCAGTGCGGTGTCGTCGTAGGCGGTGTCGTCCTCGGCGGTGTCGTCCTGTGCGGTGTCGTGTCCGGCCCCGGGTGGCGGCAGCCAGCCCAGGGCGTGCAGTGCCGCGAGGATGCCGGCCGCGCCGGGTGCGTCGGGCCGGTGGACGTGCGGGCTGTCGGTCAGCGCTTCGAGCAGGGCGGGTTCGGCGCCGGCGACGGCCACGGCGTGCGTGCCGAAGCGGAACAGCGACAGGTCGTTCAGGGAGTCCCCGGCGACGAGGATCTCCTCCGGTGCCCAGCCCAGCTTCCGGGCGAGCAGCCGCAGGGCGGCGCCCTTGGACGCGCCCGGCGGCAGCACGTCGAGGTAGCGGTCGGCCGAGTACTCCCAGGTGCAGCCGAACTCCCGGACGGCGTCGGTGAGTTCATGGGTGAGCCGGTCCGGGGTGAGGTGGTAGGAGCAGCGGCCGTCCTGGACCACGCCGTCCTGGTAGTCGAGTCCGGGGAAGCGGCGCAGGGCGGCGCGCACCCGCTCCGCGCCCGGCCAGCCGGTGCGCAGCTGTTCCTGCAGCGAGTCCACCGGGGTGAGGTCGGCGCCGTCGACCACGGTCGCGCCCACATCGGCGATGATCCACCGCGGCCTGGGGACCAGTGGGTCGCAGATCAGTTCCCGGACGGAGTCCAGGGCGCGGCCGGTGGCGAAGACCAGCGTCACCTCGGGGTGGCGCTCCAGGGCGTCCCGTAATCGGCGCCGACTGTCCGGGGAGCCGCCGAGCAAGGTGCCGTCCAGATCGGTGACCAGAATCCTCGACATCCGGCCGACGCTAGCATGACAGTTCGCCGTGGGGTGGCGTTAATGTGACGATCGGTCAACTGCTGGAGCCGGCTGCCGGAACGGGCTCTCCGGGCCGCGCGGCGGAGCGGCCGAGCCGCCGGTGGAGTTCCTCGACCCGCAGGGCGGCGCTGGAGCCCGGGCCGGTGACGGCCGCGGCGCCGCAGGCCGCTGCGGCGGCGAGGCAGTCGGGCAGGCTCCAGCCGGCCAGGAGGCCGTGCACGAACCCGGCGTCGAAGCAGTCGCCCGCCCCGGTGGTGTCCACGACCCGGGCGGGGACGGCGGGAACGTCGTGGCGCTTGCCGTCCCGCACGGCGGTGGCCCCGTGCGCGCCGCGCTTGACCACGAGGGTGGGCACCAGCGCAGCGAGCTCCGCGACGGCGGCCTCCGGATCGGCGGCGCCGGTCAGACGGACGGCCTCGGCGGTGTTGGGCGTGAAGACGTCGACCCCGGCCAGGGCCCGGCGGACCGCCGGATCGGCCAGCGAGACGGCGGTGTCGTGGCAGTCCATCACCACCACCGTGCCCAACTCCCGGGCCGCGTCCAGCGCCGCGAGCGCCACGTCGTCGCAGCGGAGCTGGGGCAGCAGCAGGACGCGCGGGCGGTGCCGTCGCAGCACGGGCGCGAGCGGTACCGGCGCGACCGGATCCATGAAGCTGACCATGGCGCGTTCGCCGTCGGCCGCCAGGGCGACCGTCAGACTGCGCACCGGGCCGTCGTGGTGCCGGAAGGCCGCTTCGTCCAGCCCCTCCTGCCGGGCGGCGGCCAGCACCTGCCCGCTGAACGCGTCCGTGCCGAAGTCGGTGCTCCAGACCACGTCGTGCCCCAGCCGGCGCAGCGCCATCGCCGACGAGTACGCCCCGCCGGGCACCAACGCGAAGCCCTCGGCGAACACTTCACCCCCCGGGCGTACGGCCCCCGCCAGGCCGTGGAACACCAAGTCCGCGAAGTAGGCGCCCACCACGAGCACTTCGCACCCTCGTACCGCGTCGTTCGTTCCCATCCGGTGAGCATCGGCCGTTCGCCGGGGATCGAAACCCCTTCCTCCGCCGCCGGGCCGGGGTCAGTCGACGTGCAGGGTGAGTTCGGCGGTGTGCAGTCGGCCGACGGTCTGGAACTGGAGGAAGACCCGCCAGTCGCCCGGTTCCGGGAGGAGGGCCTGGAAGGTCAGGGTGGGGCCGCCGTGGTCGCCGTTCACGGCGTCCGCCGGGTGGAGGTGGGCGAGTGCCTGGTCGCCCTCGTGGAAGGCGCTGAGGTGGGCGTAGCTGTCCAGGTAGGGCTGGAGGTCGGTGACCGGTCGGCCGCCTTGGCTGACGGTCGCGACCAACTGGTGTGCCCCGGCCATCGGTCGGGCGTGCAGGGCGACGGTGTAGCCGTCGACGGTGGTGGTGCCGGCCGGGGCGGGCAGCGGCACCGGGGCGGGATCGCCGGGCACCGTCACGGTGCGGCTGAGGACGAGTTCGGCGGCGTGCGGGCCGGTGTTCGGGACGAAGTCGGCGTACAGCCGCCAGCTGCCGGGGGCGAGGGCGGCGAGGTCCGCGGTCCAGGTGCCGTCCTCGGCCGGGTCCGGGTGCAGGTGCTGGAAGCCGGTGAGATCGGTGCGGATCGCGTAGAAGTGCAGCTTCCTGGTCTGGTGGACGGCGAAGTCGGTGACGGGCGCGCCGTCCGGGCCGGTGACGGTGAACCGGAGGGCCGACGGACGCCCGGCGGGCAGCTCGCCGGTCGCGGTGTCCAGGCGGTAGCCGTCCTGCTCGGCGGCGAGGCCGCGCCCGGGGCTCTGCAGGGCGCCTGCCGTACCGGCCGCCGTCCCTGCCATCCCAGGCATCCCCGGCATCCCGCCCGGCGCGGGGGCGGGGGCGGGGGACGGAACGGAGGCCGCCATCCCGAGGACGAGCAGCACCGGCAGGCAGGACGCGAGCAGCCAGCCCCGGCGGAACGGACGGGCGGGGGGAGGAGCGGTCATCGGCGGGTCCTTCCGTCGTAGGGCGCGCCCAGGCGGCGCCGGGCCGAGGGAGTTCGGCCTCACTACAACGGGAGACCGCAGGCGGGCGGTCGGATAACCGAAATGTCATGACGGAAGTGCCATGCCCTCCCCGGCACCGGCGCCGGCACCGGCACCGGCGCCGACGCAGTCACGCCACGCGGGCGGCGGCGAGCGGGGAGAGCGCCGCGTACTCCAGCGGCGCGGACGGGTCGATCGTCAGATCCATCGGCGCGGGTGCCACGCCCGAGCGGAGCAGCAGGTCGCCGATGGCCGCGACCATCGCGCCGTTGTCGGTGCACAGGTGCAGCGGCGGCACCCGCAGGGTGAGGCCGGCGGCGGCGCAGCGCTGCTCGGTCAGGGCGCGGATGCGCGAGTTGGCGGCGACGCCGCCGACCACGACGAGGGTGTCGATCCCGTGGTCGGTGCAGGCCCGGACGGCCTTGCGGGTGAGGGTGTCGGCGATCGCCTCCTGGAGCGCGGCCGCCGCGTCGGGCACGTGCGGCTCGCCGCCGGCGGCCCGCTGCGCCTCGACCCAGCGGGCGGCGGCGGTCTTGAGGCCGGAGAAGGAGAAGGCGTACGCCGGGTCGTTCGGCCCGCTCAGCGGGCGGGGCAGGCGCACCGCGTGCGGGTCGCCCCCGCGCGCGGCGCGGTCGATGGCGGGCCCGCCGGGGTAGGGCAGGCCGAGGATCCGGGCGACCTTGTCGAAGCACTCGCCGGCCGCGTCGTCCAGGGTGTCGCCGAGGTGGACGATCGGGTCGCGGGCGAGGTCCCGGACGAGCAGCAGGGAGGTGTGACCGCCGGAGACGATCAGCACGATGCACGGGTCGGGCAGCGGCCCGCCGTCCAGCGTCGCGGCGGCGACGTGCCCGGCGAGGTGGTGCACCCCGTACAGCGGGACGCCGAGCGAGAAGGCGTACCCCTTGGCGGCGGCCACGCCCACGTGCAGCGCGCCGGACAGGCCCGGGCCGGTCGTCACCGCGACCGCGTCGATGTCGCCCAGGGTCAGCCCGGCCCGGTCCAGGGCCTCGCCGACCACCGGTGCCATCGCGTGGACGTGGGCCCGGGCGGCGATCTCCGGCACCACCCCGCCGTAGCGGGCGTGCTCGGCCATCGAGGAGGCCACCGCCTGCCCGAGCAGCACGCCGTCCCGGACCAGGCCCGCGCCCGTCTCGTCGCAGGAGGACTCGATCCCCAGCACCACCCGCGACCCCGGCATCACACGCTCCTTCTTGCTTATATCAAGTAACTGCAACCATTCTGCAATGAGCCTCGCCCGGGCCTGCGGGCAGGGTGGGATCCCTGGCCCGCCGTCCCCTTCCGTCCGACCGTGGCTCAGGAGCCGTTGCCGGCGTGGGCGCAGCGCTCGGGATCGGCGACCTCCAGGTACTTGTGCGCGAGGAGGCCGGCGACGTTGTAGCGCTCGGAGGCCCCGAAGTCGGACGGCTTGAACGTGGGATCGAGCCATTGCTGCTTGCCGAAGCCCGGCTGGGCGAAGGCGGCGGCGATCCCGCCCTCCTGGACGCGGAAGCTGCGGTCCACCACGTAGCAGTGGTAGTTGTTCCCGGCGCCGTTGAGGGAGTCCGGCCGCAGTAGTAGACGGTCGGATCGTCCGGGGGCAGCAGGGATGCGCCGGCGGCGTCCGAGGCCGGGTACGGCGGACGCGCACGGCACGGTCATTGCACACGCGTACTGATCGGTAGACGAACAGCCCGCGGAGTGGCCGCGCGGACAGCATTCGGACGGAGCAGCCGGAGGGAACGGCCGTACGGTCCGGCCGTACCGGCCCGGGGGGCGCGTCCGGGAGAACACCGGAGTCGTCGCCGGCCTCACCGACCGCGCCAAGAGCCTGGGCGCCGCGGCCTTCTCCCCGGACGGCGAGGGCATGCGCGACCACCTGATGCGCAGCTACCTCGCCGCCCTGGAGAAGAGCCTCGCCTGAGCGGCGGGGAGGCTCAGGGGCGGCCGGGGGTCAGAGGCGGCCCAGGGCGCGGCCCGCCGCGCGGCCGGAGAAGATGCAGCCGCCGAGGAAGGTGCCCTCCAGGGCGTTGTAGCCGTGGACTCCGCCGCCGCCGAAGCCCGCCACCTCCCCGGCCGCGTAGAGGCCGGGGACCGGGGCGCCGTCGGGGCCGAGGACCCGGGAGTCCAGGTCGGTCTGCAGGCCGCCGAGGGTCTTGCGGGACAGGATGTTGAGGCGGACCCCGATGAGCGGGCCGTGGGCCGGGTCGAGGATCCGGTGGGGCCTGGCGACCCGGGCGATCCGGTCGGTCAGCGACCTGCGGGCGTTGTGGATCGCCATCACCTGCACGTCCTTGCTGAACCTGTTCTCCAGCTCGCGGTCGCGGGCGACGATCTGGCGCTCGATGTCGGCGGCGTCGAGCTTCGGGCCGCGGGCGATCGCGTTCATGCCCGCGACCAGCTCGGGGAGGGTGCGGGCGACGACGAAGTCCTCGCCGTACTGCTTGAACCGCTCCACCGGCGCGGGGGCGCCCTTGGCGAGCCGGCTCTTCAGCACGAACCGGAGGTCACGGCCGGTCAGGTCGGGGTTCTGCTCGGAGCCGGAGAGCGCGAACTCCTTCTCGATGATCGACTGGGTCAGGATGAACCACGAGTAGTCGTGGCCGGTGGCCAGGATCTGCTTCATCGCGCCGATCGAGTCCGCGCCCGGCACGCCGGAGGCGCCGGTCAGCCGGCGCCCGTCGGCGTCGAACCACAGCGAGGACGGCCCCGGCAGGATCCGGATGGCGTGGTCCGGCCAGACCGGATCCCAGTTGTGGACGCCCTCGGTGTAGGCCCACATCCGGTCGCGGTTGACGACGCGGCCGCCGGCCTCCTCGGTGATGGCGAGCATGCGGCCGTCGACGTGCGCCGGGACACCGGAGATCAGGTGCCGCGGCGCCGGGCCGATCCGCTCGGTCGGCCAGTTGGCGCGCATCAGCGCGTGGTTGTGCCCGATGCCCCCGGAGGTCACCACGACCGCCGCCGCCCGCTCCTCGAACGGCCCGACCACCTCGCGCGAGGACGGCAGCCCGCGTCCGGAGTCGTCGGGCGCCAGCACCGACCCCCGGACGCCGACCACGGCACCCCGCTCGGTCAGCAACCCGTCCACCCGGTGCCGGAAGGCGAACCGCACCAGTCCGCTGCGCTCCGCCCGCAGCACCGGGCGGGCGAAGGCCTCCACCACCCCGGGCCCGGTGCCCCAGGTGATGTGGAAGCGCGGCACCGAGTTGCCGTGGCCGGTGGCCGAGCCGTCACCGCGCTCGGCCCACCCGACCAGCGGCACCACCCGGTGGCCGAGCTCGCGCAGGTAGCGGCGCTTGCCGCCGGCCGCCCACGCCAGGTACGCCTCGGCCCAGCGGCGGCCCCAGACGTCCTCGTCGTCGAGCCGGTCGAAGGCCGCCGAACCGAACCAGTCCTGCCGGGCCAGCTCCAGGGAGTCCTTGATCCCGGCCCGGCGCTGCTCGGGACTGTCGACGAAGAAGAGGCCGCCGAGGGACCAGAACGCCTGCCCGCCCAGGTTCCGCCGGTTCTCCTGGTCGACGACCAGCACCCGCTTGCCGGCCGTCGCCAGCTCGTGGGTCGCCACCAGACCGGCGAGGCCGGCACCGACCACGATGACATCGGGCTGGAACGTCATTCGGCTCTCCCGCAGGGCCATCGCCGTCGCGCGGTCGCGACGGCTCCGCCGTCCCATGGTCACGTGCCGGGCGGGGAGCCGGGGACTAGCCTTGTGAGGTGGTGACAAAGAAGACTGTGCGCACTGTACAAGGCTCGGTGCCCGCCGCGCCGGGCTCCGCCGCCGACCGGCGGAGCGCCGTGACCCGGATCCTCAAGGACGAGACGGCCGTGGTCGACGCGTTCATGGCCGCCGTCGCCCGGGAGATCCCGGCCTACGCCAACCTCGACGCCCGCCAGCTGGAGGAGGTCCGCTCGATCATCGTGTGGACGCTCCGCAGGGTGCTCGAACTCTGGGCCGTGGACGGGGTGTTGGAGGCCGAGGACCTCCGGATGTTCCGCGGTGTCGGCGCGGTCCGCGCCCGCGACGCCCGCCCCCTCGCGGCGGTCCTGCGCGCCTACCGCGTCGCCGCGCTCGCGTTCTTCGAACGGATCGGCGACGGGTTCGCCGACGGCCTCTCCGCCGGTGACATCGCCGCGCTCGCCCGGGTGTGGCTGACGGTGCTCGACCAGTCGTCCGAGGCGATCTTCGACGGCTACGAGTCGACCGGACGCATCCTCAGCGAGGACCGTGAGCGCTCGCTCCGCGGGCTCCTCGCCGACCTGCTGCTCGGCCGGCAGAGCCACGCCGGCACCCTCCGTGCCCGGCTGCGCGAACTCGACGCCCAACTGCCGCCGTCCTTCGACCTGTTGGTGGTGGACCCGGCCGGCTCCACAGCCGGGACGAGCGCGCCGACCGGGACGAGTGCGACGGCCGAGGACGCGGAGCGGGCGGCGTCGGTCGTGGTCGCGGCCCTGGACGCGCGGGCCGCGGGCGAGGCCGCGGACCTCGAACTCACCTCGATCCACACCACGATGGACGGCGTCGGAGTCGCCCTGGTCAAGGCCGTCGACGCGCAGGCGCTGGACCGCCTGATGACCGGGCACGGACTCACCGGCGCCCTGCTCACCGGGGCCACCGCCGCCACCGCACCGCGCGACTACCGCCTCGCCGTCCACGGCGTGCGCCACGCCTCGTCCCTCGTCCGCGCCGAGCGCCGGGTGCTCGACCGGGGCGACCTGGAGGTCGTGGCCCTGGTCACCGGACACCCGGACGCCGATCCCGCGCGGGTGGCCGCGACGGTACTGGGCCACCTCACGGGGGAGGCGGACACCCTGCGCACGCTCGACGCCGTCCTGTACTCCGACGGCGCCACCGCTGCCGCCGCCCGCCTCCACGTCCACCCGCAGACCGTCCGCTACCGGATGCGGCGCCTGGCGGCGGCGACCGGCCGCGACCCGCGGACCCCGTGGAACCGGTTCGTCTTCCGTACCGCGCTCCTCGCCGCCGCCAGGCCGTAGGCGGAGGTGCCCGCCGCGGGCCGGCTCAGCTGCTCCCCAGCACCAGCCACTGGGCGGGCAGTTCGATCCGGTGGCCGTCGGGGGTGGACTCCGTGGTGGACAGCGGCATGTCGCCGGTGGCGAGGACGGTGAGCCCGGCGGCGCGGAAGAGCGCGGGGAAGGCCGCGTCGGCGACCTCGGCGGGGGCGAGGCCGTGGGCGAAGACCGGGACCAGCTTCGGGGGCGGCCGGGTCAGGTGCGGGTGCCCGCCTGGCGCAGCAGGTACGCGCCGGAGGCGGCGGCGAGCAGGGCCATGCAGGCGGCGAAGACCAGGCCGGCGTGGGCCAGGCCGACCGGCCCGGTGAGCAGGCCCACCCCGATGACCGGGATCGAGATGCCGAAGTAGGCGACCACGAAGAGCGCCGAGAGGGCGCCGCCGCGGTGTTCGGCGGGGCTGGCGGCGGCGATCTCGCCCACGGCGCCGCGCAGGCCCATGCCCTGGCCCGCGCCGCCCACCAGGGCGCTGAGCACCAGGGGCGCGAGGGCGGT
The DNA here is from genome assembly GCF_000716875.1 of Streptomyces novaecaesareae. Lineage (GTDB taxonomy): Bacteria > Actinomycetota > Actinomycetes > Streptomycetales > Streptomycetaceae > Kitasatospora > Kitasatospora novaecaesareae. Next base: position 42,303 of record NZ_JNWQ01000043.1, read on the forward strand.
CCAGGCGAGCGAGGCGGCCAGCAGGGCCAGCCCGGCGATGAGCACCAGGCAGCCCAGCGGGATCGCCCGGGCGGTGCCGAGCCGGGGCACCAGGAGCTGGCCGAGGGTGGAGGCGAAGAACGCGGTGAAGACGACGAGGCCGACGACCGCGCGGTTGTGCACGCCCAGCTCGCCGGTGAGGAAGGCGGGGCTGACGGAGGTGAACAGGCCCAGGAGGGAGAAGCCCGCGAACGCGGCGACCGCGGCCGGGACGAACACCCGGCGGACCTCCGGCGGCAGGGTCGGCCGGTTGGGCCGGGCGGTGCGCAGCGGGCGGGCCCCGGCGACGGTCTCCGGCAGGAGCAGGAGGAGCGCGAAGGAGGCTGCGACCAGGGCGAGGTGGACGACGAAGGGCAGGACGAGCGGGTCGGGGGCATACTCGGCGAGCAGGCCGGACAGCAGCGGCCCGCAGCCGAGGCCGCCCATGTTGGCGGCGGTCGCGACGAAGCCCGCGTGGGCCCGGTGCTCGGGCGGGGCGAGTTCCAGCACGTACGCGGTGCCGGTGCCGGTGAACAGGCCTGCCGCGAAGCCGGACAGCAGCCGGCCCAGGAGGAGCAGCGGCACGTCGTCCGCGGCCAGGAAGACGACGGCGCTGCAGGCCGCGAAGCCCAGGCCGCAGAGCAGGACGGGCCGGCGTCCGACGGTGTCGGAGACGTCGCCGCCGAGCAGCAGGACCCCGATGACGCCGAGGGCGTAGACGGCGAAGACGACGGTGACCGTCAGCTCGGAGAAGCCGATCTTCTCCTGGTACAGCCCGTAGAGGGGGGTGGGCAGGGTGGTGCCCGTCATGCAGACGGCGAAGGCGACGGCGGCCAGGAGGTAGCCCGTCCGGGCGATGGAGGGTCGGGCGGTGGACGCCCCGGTGGTGGAGGGCCGAGCGGTGGAGGGCCGAGTGGTCCGACGGTCGGTCATCCGCCCACGATAGGCGGGCCGCCGGTGGCGGGCCCGGGGTCGGCCGGAACGGACTGGGCCGAACGGCCGCCGTACGGGCGGGGCGGCTGACGGGTGGGGTGGAGCCCGGTCCGCTCGGGGCCGGGCTCCACTCCGGTCGGCCGGTCAGTAGGTGATCAGGCCCGGGTCGGACAGGCCGGGGGCGCCGGTCTCGACGTGGCCGGCCAGGCGGCGGACGAAGTCGGTGCTCGCGGCGGAGGTGACGGTCACGTCGTACCAGTTGCGGCAGGAGCTCAGGTCGACGGTGTAGGCGACCGTCGCGCCCCGGCGGACGGTGACGGTCCGCGGGGTGCCGGCGTAGGCGTTGGCTACGGTCAGGACGGCGTCCGCGGTGCCCGCGTTGGTGAGGGTCAGGTCGAGGTTGCCGGTGGCCGCGTTGTGGCGGGCGGTGACCTCGGGCCCGGCGGTCCTTCCGGGGTTGCGGAAGCGGCGCAGGAAGCCGTTGGGGCCGTGCACGGTCAGGTCGGTGACGCCCTTGGAGTAGGTGGTGTTCCAGGCGTCCGCGATCGACTTGCCGGCCTCCGCCGTGTACGTCCACGGGCCGTCGGTGCGGTTCGCGGAGGTGACCAGGAACTGGGCGCCGGCCGCCGCGCCGCCGCTGAAGGTGAGGCGGTACTTGCCCGTGCCGGTGTCGGCGGCGCCGTCCACGGACGGGGCGTACTTCAGCGGGCGGGTGGGCTTGGTGCCGGTCTCCTGCTTCGGCATGGTGCCGGTGGCGGGCGGGGTGGGCACGTAGTCCGGGTGGCGGTTGCGGTCCGGCGGGAGGTAGCCGGCCGTGGAGGGCAGCGCGGCCGGTGTCGGGTCGGCGGCGGTGAAGTCGAAGGCGGAGGTCAGGTCGCCGCAGATGGCCCGGCGCCAGGGCGAGATGTTGGGCTCCAGCACGCCGAAGCGGCGCTCCATGAAGCGGATGATCGAGGTGTGGTCGAAGGTCTCGGAGCAGGTGTAGCCGCCGGTGCTCCAGGGCGAGACCACCAGCATCGGCACGCGCTGGCCGAGGCCGTACGGTCCGGCGGCGTTGCTGATGTTCCCGGCGAAGTAGTCCGCCGTGGTGGACACGGTCGACAGGCCCTGGGAGGCGGAGGAGGGCGGGAACGGCGGGACGACGTGGTCGAAGAAGCCGTCGTTCTCGTCGTAGGTGATGAACAGCGCCGTGCGGGCCCACACGTCGGGGTTGGAGGTCAGCGCGTCCAGGACCTGGGAGACGTACCAGGCGCCGTAGTTGGCGGGCCAGTTGGGGTGCTCGGTGAAGGCCTCGGGAGCGGCGATCCAGGAGATCTGCGGCAGGGTGCCGGCCTGCACGTCGCTGCGCAGGACGTCGAACAGGCCGTCGTCGGCCTTGGCGTTCGTGCCGGTGCGGGCCTTGTCGTAGAGCGGGTCGCCGGGCTTGGCGTTGCGGTAGTTGTTGAAGTAGAGCAGCGAGTTGTCGCCGTAGTTGCCGCGGTAGGCGTCGCCGATCCAGCCCCAGGAGCCGGCCGCGTCGAGGCCGTCGCCGATGTCCTGGTAGATCTTCCAGGATATGCCGGCCTGCTCCAGTCGCTCGGGGTAGGTCGTCCAGCCGTACCCGGCCTCCTGGTTGCCGAGGACGGGGCCGCCGCCGGTGCCGTCGTTGCCGGTGAAGCCGGTCCACATGTAGTAGCGGTTCGGGTCGGTGGAGCCGATGAACGAGCAGTGGTACGCGTCGCAGATGGTGAACGCGTCCGCGAGCGCGTAGTGGAAGGGGATGTCCTGGCGGGTCAGGTACGCCATGGTGGTGGCGGTCTTGGCGGGCACCCACTGGTCGTACTTGCCGTTGTTGAAGGCCTTGTGGCCGCCGGCCCAGTCGTGGTTGAGGTCCTGGACGAACTGCATGCCCAGGTCGTTCACCTGGGGGCGGAACGGCAGCACCTCCTTCTTGCTGCTGTCCGTCTGGTGCCACACCGACTGGCCGCTCGGCAGGGTCACCGGGCGGGGGTCGCCGAAGCCGCGGACCCCCTTCATGGCCCCGAAGTAGTGGTCGAAGGAACGATTCTCCTGCATCAGCACGACGATGTGCTCGACGTCCTGGAGAGTGCCGGTGGTGCCCTGCGGGGCGATCGCGGCGGCCCGCGCGATGCTCTGCGAGAGCGCTGCGAACGCGGTGGTGGCGCCCGCGAGTTGGAGGAAACGACGACGGTTCAGCTCTGCCATGGGTGGAATGACCTCTGGTGTCGCGAGGGAGGAGGACGGCACCCCAAGGACATCGGCTGCGGGGTACCGCCCGGCGGACCACTCATGACTGCCCGTTGTACGTCCGGCGAACGCCTTGAGTTGTCTGAACACGTTCCGTCGACTCCTGCGCGCCGGACCGGCGGGGCGCGCCCGGAGGGGCACCGCCCGCCGGCCCGCCGCGTCAGTTGGACACGCGGACGCAAGCACCGGTGTAGTAGCTGCCACCGGCACTGCTGAACCCGCACCACCAGCCGGGGTCGGCGTAGCCCGGCTTGTAGTCCACGGCGTACCACCAGCCGCCGGGTGCGAAGAAGGTCGACCGCGCCACGATCCCCCCGGCCGGGTTCTTGATCTGGATGTCGGCCGAGGCGTCCGCACCGTAGTAGGTGCTGTTCTCCATGTAGTTGACCTGCGTGCCGGCGCCGTTGACGGTGAAGCAGACCTTCGGGTCGATGCCGTTGCAGGTGCTGGCGGTGTTCGGCCGGAAGACGCCGGGCGCCGCTGAGGGCCCGGCGGCGGGCTGCGGCCGGTCGGCCAGCCGGTAGACGCTCAGCACCCCGTCGGCGGTCCTGACCTCCTTGATCAGCACCGCGCCCGGGTGGGACGGTGCGCTGCCCGGTTCGGCGGCCGAAGCGCCGACCGTACCGGCGGTGGCGAGCGCCGCGAGGGCGGTGCCGACCACCAGCGCGCGGACCACGCCCCTGGCCGGGCGCGAAGGGATCCTGGATACGTTCACGTGTTCCTCCTGGGGTTGGTCCGTCGGAGGCCCATCCTCGCGGTGGTGCGGGCCGGCCGACCACGACGTTGGCCTGACGTTGACCTGACACTTGGGCCCGCGGGGGCTACGCTCGTCCGCGGTCCGCACCGGAGGGGTCGGGGCGGCGGCACGGTTCGCCGGGATCCGGGGGGATGTGTGGGAGCTGTCGTCTTCGCCACGCTGCTGCGTGAGCGACGCCTGTCGGCGGGGTGGAGCCAGGACGAACTCGCGGCGCGCTCGGGGGTGTCGGCCCGGTCGATCAGCGCCCTGGAGGCGGGCGGGCGCCGGCCGCGGCCGTCCTCGGTGGTCCGGCTCGCCGAGGCCCTGGGCGTCGACCAGGACACCCGCGGCCGGTGGCTGAAGGCCGCCCGGGAGGCGGGCGCGCAGCAGCCGGGAGGGCCCGGCGGGTCGGACACCCCGGGAGTCGGCCGGCCACCCGGCGGCGGTGCGGCGGGCCCAGGGCCCGCCCGGCCCGGGCCCGCCCTGCCGAGGCAGACCGGGTCGGCCGGGTCGCCGGTGCCGCAGCAGTTACCGATGGCCATCCGGCACTTCACCGGCCGCAGCCGAGAGCTCCGGGCGCTCGACGAGCTCCTGCCCGACCGGGCCCCCGGCTGCGGTGCGGTCGTGATCTCGGCGATCGCCGGCACCGCGGGGGTCGGCAAGACCACGCTCGCCGTGCACTTCGCCCACCGGGTGGCCGACCAGTTCCCCGACGGGCAGCTCTTCGCCAACCTGCGCGGCTTCGACCCGGCCAGGGCACCGGTCGACGCCGCCGACGTGGCCCGCGGCTTCCTGGACGCGCTCGGCGTCCCCGCCCCCCGCATCCCCGCCGACCAGGACGGTCGACTCGCCCTCCTGCGCAGCCGACTGGCCGGCACCCGGACGCTGATCGTCCTCGACAACGTCCGCGAGGCGGAGCAGGTCCGCCCGCTGCTGCCCGGCTCGGACACCTGCCTGGTGGTGGTCACCAGCCGGAACCGGCTCCCCGGCCTGGTCGCCCTGGACGGCGCCGTGCCGCTCCCGCTCGACGTGCTCTCCCCGGAGGAGGCCCGCGAGCTGCTCGCCCGCCGCCTGGGGGCCGCAGCCGTCGCGGAGCAGCCGGACGAGGCCGACGAACTGATCGCGCTGTGCGCCCGGCTGCCCCTGGCCCTGAACATCGCCGCCGCCCGGGCGGCCGACCACCCCGGCACCCCGCTCGGCGTCTGGGCGCGCGAACTGCGCGACTCCCGCGCGTGCCTGGACCTGCTGTCGACCGGAGACGGCCACGCCGACGTCCGGGTGGTGCTCTCCTGGTCCTACCGCGCCCTGGCCCCGCAGGCCGCCCGCCTGTTCCGGCTGCTCGGCCTGCACCCGGGACCGCACATCGGCCCGGCCGCGGCCGCGAGCCTCGCGGGCCTGCCGCCGTCCGAGGCCCGCCGGCTGCTGGACGACCTGCACCGTGCCCACCTGATCGCGGAGCAGGGCCGGGACCAGTACACCCTGCACGACCTGCTGCGCGCCTACGCCGCCGAGCGGGCGGACGCCGACGAACCCCCGCAGGAACGGGCCCGGGCGACCCTGCGGATGCTCGACCACTACCTCCACACCGCCCATCACGCCGGCTGCCTCGCCTACGCCGACGACGCCTCCTGGCAGCCGCTCGACCTCGCGGAGCCGGCCGCCGGGGTGACGCCCGAGGACCTCGCCGACCGGGAGCAGGCGCTCGCCTGGTACCGGGGCGAGCAGCCGGTGCTCGAACGGGTCGTCGACCAGGCCCACCGGGCGGGGCTCGACGTACACGCCTGGCAGCTCGTCGGCGCGCAGGTCTCCTACCTGCTCAAGTCGGGGCTGTGGCAGCAGTGGCAGCGGGGGAGCGAGACCGCGCTGGCCGCCGCCGAGCGCGCCGCGGACCTCGCCGGGCAGGCCCGGGCGCACCGCTGGCTCGGCCAGGTGCACCGCTCCCTCGGCCGCCAGCCCCAGGCCCGGCACGACCTGCAACTCGCCCTCGACCTGTTCGACGTCCTCGGTGACCGGCCCCGCCAGGGCAGGACCCGGCTCGACCTCGCCCTCGCGTACGGCGAGGAGCAGGCCAACGTCGAAGCGGTGGCCGAGTCCCGCCGGGCACTGGAGCTGTTCCGGGCGATCGACGACCCCTCCGGGCAGGCCCTCGCGCACAACAGCATCGGCTGGTACCTGACGCAGCAGGGCGAGCCACGGGCGGGCCTCTCGCACTGCCGGCGCGCGCTGGAGCTCGCCCGCGACGCGGGAAACCTCCCCGCCCAGTCGTCCACCTGGGACAGCATCGGCTTCATCCACCACCAACTCGGCGAGTACCGCGAGGCCCTGCCCGCCTACCAGGAGTCGCTGCGGCTGCGCCAGGCCGTCGGCGACTACTTCCTCCAGGCGGACATCCACACCCACATCGGGGACACCCACCTCGCCCTCGGCGAGACCGAGGCCGCCCGGGCCGCCTGGAACCGGAGCCTCGCCATCCTCGAACACCTGCAGCACCGCGACGCCGACGGCGTCCGCGCCCGGCTGGACACCCACACCCCCGACGACCGCACCGGCGGCTGACCCCCACATCCGGTTCCGACCCGTACACCCGCGAGCACCGGTGGGGAGCCCGTTCCGGTTCGCCTGAACCACTTGCGGCCGGAAGGCCGTTGAGCGGGGCAGGGTGCACTGAGCGCCCCGCAGAGTGCCGGGAGGCCGTGCCGCAGGGCCGCCCGGCCGGACGTGCGCACTAAATCCCCCGCTCGGTCGGCTCCCGCTCGGTACCGTCGTCCGGTGGCACTCGGCGCCCGCCGGGTGCCACCGAACGAGAACGAGCGCGAGTCCCGTGAGCGGGACGGGGGAGGGGCACGGGATGGAAGCGGACGAGCCGGAGGTGCGGGAGCTCGTTGCGGCCCTGGTGCGGGCGGAGGCACCGGAGGTCGCGGGGCCGCCCGGGCTGGAGGTGCCGGAGGCGGCCGCGGAGGAGGTGATCGCGGTCGCCCGGCGGCTGGCGCTGCGGGCCGTACCGGAGGGGCGGTGGCGGCCGGGCTCGGCGCCGGGGCTGCTGGGGCTGGCGGCGGCGCTCGTGGTGGACGAGCACCCGTCGGCGCCCGGGTGGTCGGCGGCCGAGCGGGAGCGGCTGGCGACCTGGGTCGCGGCGCTGATCGAGCACCGGGGCGAGGACGGGGTGCAGGAACTGCTCCTGGCGCTCAACGAGGCCTGAGCGTTCGGGGGCGGCCGGGCGCACGGCCACGGCCACGGCCACGGCCCGGCCCGGCGCACGGCGCACGGTGCCGCCCGGCTCGCCAACGCTCGCGCTCACGGGAAAGTTCGCACCCGATCCCGTGCAACGGTTCAGGCGTTGGCGGATCGTTGGTGAGGACTTGGCGGGCTCCGGCAGTGTGCTGCCGTAGCCACTGCCGGGGAGTTCCGGCGGTGCCCAGCCGGTGCCCTTCCCCGTGCCGTGCCCCTGCCCGATCCGAGAGGTAGCGCGTGTCGAAGCCGTCCGTCGCCCAGCCCACGTCCGTCGCCCAGCCCTCCGGGGGCCCGTCGACCGCGGCCGGGGGTGCCGCCGCCCCGGCCCGCCCGACCCTCGACCCCGAGACGCTCGCCGAGATCCACCGGCTGCACGGCGGCTACCTGCTGCGCGCGCTGCTGCGGGCCACCGGCGGGGACCGCGGCAAGGCCGAGGACATCCTTCAGGAGACCCTGCTGCGCGCCTGGCAGCACCCTGAGGCGCTGAGCGCCGGGCCAGAGGCGAGCCGGCCCTGGCTGTTCACGGTCGCCCGGCGGATCGCGATCGACCACTACCGGATGGCCGCCGCCCGCGCCAAGGAGGTGATCGGCGAGCCGATGGAGGATCGGCCGCTCGCCGAGGACCCGTACGAGCAGGTGGTGGTCGCCCGGGACATCGCGCTGGCGCTGCGGCGGGTGCAGAAGCACCACCGCGAGGTGCTGGTCGAACTCCACCTGAAGGACCGGTCGGTGCTGGAGGCCTCGGCCCGGCTTGGGGTGCCGCCGGGGACGGTCAAGTCCCGCAACTTCTACGCGATCCGGGCACTGCGCCCGGTCCTGGCGGCGGAACACGGCTACGCCCCGCCGGAGCGCGGCTGCGCGGCCGCGGAGAAGGGCGCCGCCTCAGCCGCCCGGTGAGCGGTCGGCCGCGCGCAGGTCGAGCGACTCCTCCAGGCTGGCGGTGAACTCGCTCTGGCAGCCCGCCCGCCGGTCGTGCGCGCGGAAGCGGTCGAGCGCCGTGCGCAGCCGCTCCCGCACCTCCAACTCCCGGCCGCGGGCGAGCAGGTGGGCGGCGTAGGACTGTTCGGCGAGCGCGTGCAGGTAGAGCAGGCCCGCCTCCTCGCAGGCGGCGAGCAGCCGGTGCCAGACGAGGTCGGCGGCGTCGTCGCGGACGGTCGGCGGGAGGGCCTGCGCCTCGGTCAGCATCGACCAGAGATGGACCTGGGTGACCGGGGTGGGCGGCAGCAGCTCGCGGGCCTCGCGGGAACGCCGCTGGGCGCCCTCCCGGTCGCCCGCCGCCAGGTTGACCCAGCCCTGGTGGACCTTGGCGTCGACCAGTCGGCGGCGGTTGCCCGACTCCAGGGCCAGGTCGGTGGCGGCGGCCGCCAGCCGTCGGGCCTCGGCGGAGTCGCCGAGCATCGCGGTGACCAGGGCCAGGGTGGCCAGCGCCCGGATGCGCGCGGAGGCCGCCGCGGGCCCGTCCGCGGACTCGGCGGCGGCCACCGCCCGGCGCGCCGCCTCCGCCGACTCCTGCCGGCGTTCGAGCCCGACCAGGGCCTGCGCCCGGCAGTTGAGCAGCAGCGCCACCGCGACCGGGTCGCCGCAGCGCTCGGCCGCCTGCTGGCCCGCACGGGCACGAGCCAGCCAGTCGGTGAAGCGGCTGGCGCCGTAGTAGAGCGAGCCGGTGGTCAGGGCGAGCTGCCAGGCGCGCCGGGGGTCGGTGGCCACGGCGGCGTCGGTCAGGGCGCGGATCGCGAGCTCCTCGGTCTGGAACCAGTCGAGCGCGGTGCGGATGTCGACGGCGGCCGGGACGGCCTGCGGCCGGTGGACCGGGGCCTGGGTGTCCTCCTGGCCGGGGTCGAGGAAGAAGCCGCAGTGCTGCAGCGCCGCGAGGTAGTAGTCCGCCAGCCGTTCCCGCAGCAGGCGCCGGTACGGCGAGGGCTTCGCGGCGAGCAGGCCGGCGCCGAACAGGCGGACCAGGTCGGTGCGGCGGTAACGGCCGGGGGCGGCGCCGGTGACCAGGTGGTGGGCGGCGAGTTCGCCGAGCGCCCGGTGGGCGGTGGCGGTGTCGGTGTCCAGCAGGGCGGCGCTCGCCAGGGTGTCCACCTCGCCGCCGGGGTGGGCGGCCAGGGCGGTCAGCAGCTCGGCCGCCCGGTCGGACAGTTGACGGTACGTCAGATCGAGCTGTGCACCGACGCCGAGGGTTCCGTCGGCGTCCAGGACCGCCAACCGGGAGCGTTCGTCGGCGAGTTCGTCGGCCAGCTCGGCGACCGTCCACTCGGGCTGGGCGGCCAGCCGGGCGGCGGCGATCCGCAGCGCGAGCGGCAGGTGGTCGCAGAACCGGGCGAGCCGGGCGGCGGCGTCCGGCTCGGCGCGCACCCGCTCGGGCGTCAGGGCGCGTTCCAGGAGGAGCAGCGCCTCCTCCGCGGGCAGCGGGGCCAGACGCAGCAGCGTGGCCCCGTCGAGGGCGACCAGCTCTTCCAGCGAGCCCCGGCTGGTGACGACCGCGGCACAGCCGGGCCCCTCGGGCAGCAGGTCGGCGACCTGGTCGGCGTCGGCGGCGTCGTCCAGCACCACCAACAGCCTGCGGCCGTACGTCCGTTCGCGGTACAGGGCGGCGCGTGCGGCGCGGTCGGCGGGCAGCTCGCCGGCCGGGACGCCGAGGGCCCGGAGGAAGTCGGCGAGGACGGCGGAGGGCTGCGCCGGGCCGGTCGGGGCGAGGCCGTGCAGACCGGCGAACAGCACGCCGTCCGGGAAGCGGTCGGCGGCCCGGTGCGCCCAGGCGGTGACCAGCGTGCTCTTGCCGACCCCGGCCGGGCCGACCACCAGCACCGGGCCGTCGCCGCCGCGGTCGGGGCCGCAGTCGTGGTCGAGCCGGTGGAGCTCGGCTGCCCGGCCGACGAAGTCCACCGGTCGGCGGGGGAGTTGGCGCGGGGCCCGGGAGGTGTCCGAGGTGCGGGGGGTGCGGGGAAGGGCGCGGCGGCCGGGCGCGGGGGCCGGGGGTGCGGTGGGCGGCTGCTCGGGGTGGTCGTCGGCGAGCACCTCGGCGAGCGCGGCCTGCAGGGCGGCGCCGGGCCGGATCCCCAACTCGCGGTCCAGCCGCTGCCGGGCCCGGTGGTAGGCGGCCAGCGCGTCGGCCGGCCGTCCGGCCTGGTGCAGGCAGCGCATCAGCAGGGCCACCAGCTCCTCGCGCAGGCCCTCCGCCCGCACGTTCTGCTCCAGGACCGGCACCGCCGCCGCGCCGGTGCCCTGCCGCAGCCGCAGCCCGGCCCAGCAGAGCAGGGCGGCGGTGCCGGCCTGCTTCAGCTGGTCCACCGCGGCGGCGCGCGACGGGGTGTCGGGCAGGTCGGCCAGGGCCTCGCCGCGCCACAGCCGCAGCGCCTCCTCCAGCAGCGCGATGGCCGCGGTGTCGTCACCGCGGTCGGCGTGCTCGGCGGCCCGCGCGGCCAGCGCCTCGAACCGCAGCGCGTCCACCTCGTCGGCCGGCCCGGCCAGCAGGTAGCCCGACGCCCGGGTGTGCAGCTCGAACGGGGTGTCGGCGAGCAGCTTGCGCAGCGCGGCGACATGCCCCTGCACGGCCGCCCGCGCACTGGCCGGCGGACACTCGCCCCACAGCGCCTCGCAGAACTGGTCGACGGTGACCACGCGCCCCAGTCGCAGCGCCAACAGCGCCAGGATCGCCCGCCGTTGCGCCCCGGCCAGGGTGGCGAAGCCGTTCTCCTCGACCCGCAACTCCACCGGGCCGAGCAGCCGAATCCGCACCAGTACCCCCACCACGCCGCACAACCGGACCCGAGGGTCTGCCCTCGGGGTGGAGCAGTGTAGTGCGCGAACCCGTCCGGTCCGTGACCCGTCGCCGCTCCTGCTCTCGGTGGACGCGGTCGGGGCGGGTGTCGGTTGCGGCGGGGGCGGGCGGCGGCTCGGGTGGGCTCCGGCCGGTCCCGGCGACGTCCGGCGGCTTCCGGCGGCTCGGGCCGGTCGCGGCGGGTTCCCGGCGGGCGCGGGGGCTCGTGGGTGAACGGTGCTTCGTGCCGCACCCGTCGAACAGGTAGCGGCCCCGGTGGAGTGCCGGGGCAGGCGCCCCGGCGCCCGCCTCGCGCCGCGACCGTACGGCGGGGGAGGCCTCGCCGGCGCGGCGTGAAGGCGCAGGTCGGGCCTATCCTCGAACGGTTCGGGGAGCCCGCGGGTGGGGGAGGAGAGGGGCGCGTGCACATCGATCTGCTCGGCCCGGTGGTCGTGCGGCGCGAGGACGGCGTGGCGGTGACGCCCTCGGCCCCGAAGCGGCGGGCGCTGCTGAGCGCGCTCGCGGTGCGGCTGAACCAGACGGTGGCCACCGAGGAGCTGATCGAGCTGGTCTGGGACGGCGCTGCCCCGCCCACCGCGCGGTCCGCGCTGCAGGGACACGTCGCGGTCCTGCGCCAGCTGCTGGACGGGCCGGGCCTGGCGCTGGACACCAGGGGGGCCGGGTACCTGCTGGCCGGCGACCCGGACCGGGTGGACGTGCTGCGCTTCGTCCGGCTCTGCGAGCACGCGGGCGTGCTGCTGCCCGAGCCCGTCGGCCGGGCGGGCGGGGCGCGGGAGGACCCGGCGGTGCCGCTGCTGCGCGCCGCACTGGACCTGTGGCGCGGCCCGGCGCTCGTCGACTGCGGCTCCGGCCTGCTGCGCGAGCGGGTCGTCCCGCCGCTGGCCGACCTGCGGCTGCGCGGCCTGGAACGGCTGGCCGAGGCGCTCCTCCGGGCGGGCCGGGGCGGCGAGTTGGCCGCCGAACTCGCCCAGGCGGCCGATGCCCACCCGTCCCGGCAGGTCCTGGCCGCCCGGCTGGTCCACTGCCTGGAGCAGGGCGGCCGGCGCCCGGAGGCGCGGGAGCGGTACGTGCGGGCTGCGGCCCGGCTCTCCGGCCCGCCCGGCCCCGAACTGCGCAGCGCCGGCGAGCGGTTGAGCGCCCGGCCGGCCGCGTCCGCCGCCGCGTCCGCCGCGTCCGCCACGTCCGCTGCGCCGTCCACGACGGTGGCGGCCCCGGCGGCCGTCGTGCCCGACCGCCGGTTCGTCGGCCGTGCGGCCGAACTCGCCGCGCTGGACGCGGCCTTGCCCGCCGCCCGGAGCGGCCGTCCGGTCCTGGTCACCGGCCCGGCGGGGGCCGGCAAGACCGCCCTGGTCCGGCACTGGGCGGCGCGGCGCGGCGCCGAACAGTTCCCGGACGGCGTCCTCCAGGCCGACCTGCGCGGCTTCGACCCGGACGGGCCGCGCGAACCCGCCGACGTCCTGGGCGAGTTCCTCACCGCCCTCGGCGAGGCCCCGGACGCCCTGCCCGCCGCCACGGCGGAGCGCTCCCGGCGGTACCGCGACCTCGTCTCCGGCCGCCGACTGCTGATCGTGCTGGACGACGCCGCCTCGTACGAACAGCTCCTCCCGCTGCTGCCCGACCCACCGGCGACAGGCCCGCCGGTGACAGGCCCGGCGGTGACGGGCCCCGGGCAGGAGGAGGGCGGCGCGCCCGCCGCCGTCGTCACCAGCCGCCGCCGCCTGCGCCACCTGCTGGTCCGCGAGGGCGGCCTCCCGCTCCCGCTGGGCGTGCTCACCCGCGAGGACGCCGCCGCGCTGCTCGCCCGCACCCTCGGCCCGGACCGCACGGGCGGCGGCCCGGAGGCCGTCGCCGAACTCACCGAACTCTCCGAGCGCTGCGACCGGCTGCCGCTCGCGCTGCGCCTGGCCGCGGCCCGGCTGGCCGCCCGCCCCGACTGGTCCCCCGGCGACCTCGTCCGCGAACTCGCCGACGAGCAGACCGGGTTGGCCGCCCTCTCCGGGGCCGGCAGCAGTACCGCCCGTGGCCCGATCGGCTTCACCGGGGCCCTGGACCGGACGTACCGGACCCTGACGCCCGACGCCGCCCGACTGTTCACCCTGCTCGGCCTGCACCCCGGCGCGGTGATCGACACCGCCACCGCGGCCGCCCTCGCCGACCTCCCGCCCGCCACCACCCGCACCCTGCTGGCCGGGCTTGACGCCGTCCACCTGCTGGAGGAGGCCGCCCCGGGCCGGTACGCCCGGCGAGAGCTGGTGCGCCGCTACGCCGCCCGGAAGGCCGCCGAACTCACCTGCGACGAACGCTTCGTCGCCCTCGACCGGCTGACCGCCCACTACCTGGAGGTGACCGCCGGCTGGACGGCCGAGAGCACGGCGGCCGGCGGCAGCGAGCGCGCCGCGGCCTGGTTCCGCCGGGAGGAGAGCGCACTGCGGGCCGTCGTGGTCTGCGCCGAGCAGTACGGCCGGACCGCCCAGTCCTGGCAACTCGCCCACCGGATCAGCCTGTTGTACGAGACCACCGACCACGACCGGACGCACTGGCGGGCCGTCGTCGAGGCCGGGCTGCGGGCCGCGCACGCGGACGGCGACGACGCGGCCGCCGCCCGGCTCGGCACCGACCTCGCCGTCCTGCACATCGCCCGCGCCGCCCACCGCACCGCCTCCGAGCACCTGGACCGCGCCGTCGGCGCAGCCGACCGGGCCGGCGACCCGGCGCTGCGCCACCACTGCCGCAGCCGGGTGGGCGCCGCGCTGCTGCGGGCCGGTCGGTACGAACGGGCGCTGCCCCTGCTCACCGACCTGGTGGCCGCCGCCCGCACTCCGGCCGCCGCCCACCTGCTGGTCCGCTCGCTCACCGACCTCGCCGACGCCCTGGTCCTCTCCGGCGATCCCGGGCCCGCCCTCGACCACGCGGACGAGGCCGTCCGGACCGCCACCGCCCGCGCGGGCTCCGCCGAGGCCGTCCTCGCCGCCCACAGCCGGGCCCGCGCCCTGCACGCCCTCGGCCGCCGCGACGCCGCGCTCTCCTCGGCGCGGCTCGCCGTCGCCCTGGGCCGTACCGTCGGCGACCCGGCGCTGGAGGCGCGCTCGCACGGCCTGCTCGCGGACCTGCTGGAGGAACTGGGCCGCGGTGTGGAGGGGGCGGAGGCACGGCGGCGGGCGCGGGAGCTGGTGGCGGGCAACCGCTGACGCGCCCGCGGCTCGTCGGACCCGGCGGACCCGGCGGACCCGGCGGACCCGGGGGGGGGG
>NZ_JNWQ01000044.1 GCF_000716875.1 Streptomyces novaecaesareae
GCCCCCGCCGCCCGCCCCACCGCGGACGACCGCCACCGCCCCGGCCAGCGCGCCTTCCGCCGCGCCAACCTCGCCCTGTTCGCCGCCGGGGTCGCGACCTTCGTCCTGCTCTACTCCACCCAGGGCCTGCTGCCGGTCCTCTCGGCCGACCTCGACCTCACCCCCGGCCAGGCCAGTTGGACGGCCTCCGCCGCCACCCTCGGACTCGCCCTCGGCCTGCTCCCGGCGAGCGCGCTCTCCGACCGGTACGGCCGCACCCCGGTGATGACGGCCTCCACCCTCGCCGCCTCCGTCCTCGCCCTCGCACTGCCCTTCGCGCCCGACCTCACCACCCTCGTCGTGCTGCGGGTCCTCCAGGGCGCCGCCCTCGCCGGGCTCCCGGCCACCGCCATGGCCTACCTCGCCGAAGAGGTCCACCCCAGCGCCCTGGCCTCCGCGATGGGCCTGTACGTGGCCGGCAACAGCATCGGCGGCATGGGCGGCCGACTGCTCTCCGGCTGGACCGCCGCCGGCCTCGGCTGGCGCTGGGGCCTCGCCGCCTCCGCCGCCCTCGCCCTGCTCGCCACGCTCGCCTTCCGGCTGCTGATCCCCGCCGCCCGGCACTTCACCCCCGCCCCGGTGGACGCCCGCGCCCTCGCCCGCACCGTCGGCGGGCACCTGCGCAACCCCCTGCTGCTGCGGCTGTACGCGCTGGGGATGCTGTTCATGGCCGTGTTCGGCGCGGTCTACAACACCGTCGGCTACCGGCTGATCGCCGCGCCGTTCCACCTGCCGGAGTCGATCGCCGCCTCGATCTTCGTGGTCTACCTGGTCGGCACCGGCACCTCTGCCGCGGCCGGCCGCCTCTCCGCCCGCCTCGGCCGCCGCGGCGCCCTCTACGTCTCCATCGGCGTGACCACCGCCGGCCTGCTGCTCTCCCTCGCCGAGTCCCTGGTCTGCGCCCTGCTCGGCCTGGTCCTGATCACCGCCGGCTTCTTCGCCGGCCACGCCACCGCCTCCTCCGCGGTCGGCCGCACCGCCACCGAGGGCCGCGCCCAGGCCTCCGCCCTCTACCTGATCGCCTACTACCTCGGGAACAGCCTCGGCGGCACCCTCGGAGCCGACGCCTACCACGCCACCGGCTGGCCCGGCGCCGCCACCGTCGGCCTCACCGCCATGACCGTCGCCGCCGCCGTCACCCTCTACGCCACCCGCCGGGCCCATGCGGCCGCCCGGCAGACGGCGCCGGCCGTTCGTTGATCATTCGCGGTGAATACCTGACGGCAGGCGTCAGGTATTCACCGTAGGTTCCTCCCGAACCGCCCGAACGACCAGAGGAACACGACAATGGCGACCTTCGTCCTCATCCCCGGCGTCCTGCACGGCGGTTGGTGGTACCGGCCGCTCACCGAGGAGCTGCGCGCGGCGGGGTACGAGGTGTACCCGGTGACGCTGAGCGGCGTCAGCGAGCGCGGTCATCTGAACGGCGGGGGCATCAACCTGGACACCCACACCCGGGACGTGCTCGGGCTCCTGGAGGCCGAGCAGATCACCGACGCGGTGCTGGTCGGACACAGCTACGGCGGCATGGTCGTCTCCGCGGTGGCCGACCGCGCACCGGAGCGGATCACCGGCCTGGTGTACGCGGACGCCTTCGTGCCGCGTGACGGCGAGTCGGTGTACGACATCGTCGACGACGTCTGGAAGCAGCGCTACCTGGCCGGCGCCGCCGCCGGCAACGGGCACACCATGGTCGGCCGCCACCCCGCCCTCGACCCGCGCGCCACCGTCCACCCCCTGGCCACCCTGCTGCAGCCGGTCCACCTCACCGGCGCGGCGGACACCATCACCCGGCGCACCTACATCCACGCCGAGCAGTTCGAGGGCACCCCGTTCCTCCCCACCTACGAGCGTCTCCTGGACGACCCCACCTGGACGGTCCACGCCCTCCCCGTCGGCCACGACCTCATCCACGAGGCCCTGGCGGACTTCCTCAAGATCACCGCCGCGATGGCCGACTGACGATCCTCGATACACTCCGGCCGTGAGCCTTGACGCGGCGTCGTACGCCCGCTTGCGGGAGACCATCGATCGGCTTCCCCGGCCGCCGGGACTGGGGAAGGCCGAAATCGCCGAGGGCAAGGTCGTCCTGACGCTGTCACCGCCCAACCGGCACGAGCTCGCGGTGCTGCGGATCGCTCGGCAGCTCAACGCCCAGCTCCCGAAGACCCATCCCGGCCACATCGCGCACGGCGGCGCGGACCTGGAGGACATCGGCCTCGGCAGATTGCGGAATCCGGATCTGATGGTGTTCGCCGAAACGGCCCTTGAGGGCGAGGAGCCGGCACTCCTCCCCCACGAGGTCCTGCTGGTGGTCGAGGTCGTCTCCGAGCCCGACCCTGAGAGCGACTACCGCGACAAAGTCCACGACTACGCCGCGATGGGCATTCCGCTCTACCTGCTCGTCGATCCCCGCAACGGCACCGGCATCATCCACGACGAGCCCGGTTACGCGTCCCGCAAGAAGTTCGTCTTCGGCGACGAGATCGCCGTCGGCCCCTGGACGCTCGACACCAGCGGTCTGCTCACGTACGCCTGATCCGGCGTACGTGAGCAGACCTCAGGCGCCTCAGGCGATGCGGTCGAGGACGATCGGGTTCGGGGTGAACGCCGTGCCCTCGGGGGCGACGGTGATGCCGCCGGCCAGGGCCTCGATCGCGTAGTCGTAGCGCTCGGGGGTGTCGGTGTGGAGGGTCAGCAGGGGCTGGCCGGCCACGACGGTGTCGCCGGGCTTGGCGTGCATCTCGACGCCGGCGCCGGCCTGGACCGGGTCCTCCTTGCGGGCGCGGCCGGCGCCCAGGCGCCAGGCGCAGACGCCGACGGCGTAGGCGTCGAGCCCGGTGAGCACGCCGGAGGCGGGCGCGGGGATGACGTGCTGCTCGCGGGCGACCGGGAGCGGGGCGTCCACGTCGCCGCCCTGGGCGGCGATCATGCGGCGCCAGTGGTCCATCGCGGAGCCGTCGCGCAGCGCGTCCGCCGGGTCCTTGCCGTGCACGCCGGCCGCGGCGAGCATCTCGCGGGCGAGCGCGAGGGTCAGCTCCACGACGTCGGCCGGGCCGCCGCCGGCCAGGACCTCGACGGACTCGCGGACCTCCAGCGCGTTGCCCGCGGTGAGGCCGAGCGGGGTGGACATGTCGGTGAGCAGCGCGACGGTGTTGACACCCGCGGTGGTGCCCAGGCCGACCATGGTGCGGGCGAGTTCGCGGGCGTCGTCCAGGTTCTTCATGAACGCGCCGGAGCCGACCTTGACGTCCAGGACCAGCGCGCCGGTGCCCTCGGCGATCTTCTTGGACATGATCGAGGAGGCGATCAGCGGGATCGCCTCGACGGTGCCGGTGACGTCGCGCAGCGCGTACAGCTTCTTGTCGGCGGGGGCGAGGCCGTCGCCGGCCGCGCAGATGACCGCGCCGGCGTCGCGCAGCACGTCCATCATCTCGTCGTTGGAGAGCAGGGCGCGCCAGCCGGGGATGGACTCCAGCTTGTCCAGGGTGCCGCCGGTGTGGCCGAGGCCGCGGCCGGAGAGCTGCGGGACGGCGGCGCCGCAGGCGGCGACCAGCGGGGCGAGCGGGAGGGTGATCTTGTCGCCGACGCCACCGGTGGAGTGCTTGTCGCTGGTGGGCAGCGGCAGCGAGGAGAAGTCCATCCGGACGCCGGAGCGGATCATGGCGTCGGTCCAGCGGCTGATCTCGTGCGGCTTCATGCCGTTCAGCAGGATCGCCATGGCCAGCGCGGACATCTGCTCGTCGGCGACCTCGCCGCGGGTGTAGGCGTCGATGACCCAGTCGATCTGAGCGTCGCTCAGCTCTCCGCGATCGCGCTTGGTCCTGATGACGGAGATGGCGTCCATGCGTGCTCCAAGAGGGGGTTCAAAGGCATGAAAAGCGAAGAGTGTCGCGAGATGACCGGGTTCCGGCCCACTCGCGACACTCTACGCGCGTAACAAACAGAGAGGCTAGAGCCGCTCCGGACCGAACGCGTCGGGTAGGACCTCGCTCATCGGCTTCACACCCGAGGCGAGGTCGACCAGCAGCTCCGGCCCGCCGTGCTCGTACAGCAGCTGGCGGCAGCGCCCGCACGGCATCAGCAGCGCGCCGGCGCCGTCCACGCAGGTGAAGGCGGTCAGCCGCCCGCCGCCGGTGGCGTGCAGCGTGGACACCAGCCCGCACTCGGCGCAGAGCCCGAGCCCGTACGAGGCGTTCTCGACGTTGCAGCCGGTGACCACCCGCCCGTCGTCCACCAGCGCGGCCGCACCGACCGGGAACCTGCTGTACGGGGCGTACGCGTGGCCCATCGCCTCGCGCGCCGCCTCGCGCAGCCGCTCCCAGTCGACCGCGGAAGGTGCGGGGGCGGTCACTTGCCCTGGCCCTTGCGGTAGATCTGGCCGTCGGCCTTGGGCATCCGCAGGCGCTGCGAGGCCAGCGAGAGCACCACCAGGGTGATCACGTACGGCGTGGCGACGATCAGCGGGCGCTGCACCTCGTCGGTCAGCGAGTACCAGGCGATCAGGCCGCCGGCGACCACGAAGGAGATCACCGTCGCGGTGAACTTGCGCCGGTACAGCTGCCACAGGGCAAGCAGGATCATCGCGATGCCGACGATCAGGATCAGCACGTGCACCGACTCCGGGTCGCGCAGCTGGAGGCTGTCGGTGAAGCCGAACAGGCCGGCGCCCATGGCGAGACCGCCGGGCATCCAGTTGCCGAAGATCATCGCGGCGAGGCCGATGAAGCCGCGGCCCAGGGTCTGGCCGTCCTTGTAGAAGTGCGCGGCGACCAGCGAGAGGTACGCACCGCCGAGGCCCGCGAAGGCGCCGGAGGCGATGACCGCCAGGTACTTGTACTTGTAGACGTTGACGCCCAGCGACTCGGCCGCGGTCGGGTTCTCACCGCAGGAGCGCAGCCGCAGGCCGAACACCGTGCGCCAGAGCGCGAAGTAGCTGACCACGATCAGCGCGGCCGCCAGCAGCACGACCACCGAGATGTTGGTGACCAGGCCGCCGAGCACGCCGGCGACGTCCGAGACGAAGAACCAGTGGTGGGTCTCGATGTCCTTCAGCCAGGAGGACAGCCCCGGGATCGTCATGTACGGCAGCGGATCCGCCGGCGGGGACTGGTTCGCCCCGGCACCGGCCGAGATGTAGTCCTTGTAGTAGATCCGGTTGACGTACGCGCAGATGCCGGGGATCAGCAGGTTGATGCCGACGCCGGAGACGATGTGGTCGACGCCGAAGGTCACGGTGATGATCGCGTGCAGCAGACCGCCGAGCGCGCCGCCGAGCATGCCGGCCAGCAGACCGACCCACGGGTTGACCAGGTAGCCGGCCCAGGCACCGCAGAAGGTGCCGGCGACCATCATGCCTTCGAGGCCGATGTTGACCACACCGGCCCGCTCGGACCAGAGACCGCCCAGACCGGCCATGCCGATCGGCACGGCGGCGCTGAGCGCGGCGGTGATCTGACCGGAGGAGGTCAGCGAGTGGTTGCCGGTGGCCATGCCCACGGCGGAGAACAGGACCAGGGCGCCCGCGATCAGGAGCAGGACCACCGGCCAGGACAGCTTGCGCTTCTTCGCGGGTGCGCCCGATGGCTCTCCGACCGGGAAGACGATCCTCTTCCAGTAGTCGGCCGTGAAGTTCTGGCTCATGCCGCAACCTCCTTGTTGCTAGCTGCGGCGGCCTGGGCGGCGAGCTGCTCGCCGACCTTCTGCTGCTGGCGCTTCAGGCCGTAGCGGCGCACCAGCTCGTACGCGACGACGACGCAGATGACGATGGTGCCCTGCATGACCGAGACGATCTCGGACGGGAAGCCGCCCTGCAGGGGCAGCTGCGCGCCGGTGGCGTCCAGGAAGGCGAACAGCACGGCCGCGAACGCCATGCCGATCGGGCTGTTCCGGCCGAGCAGGGCGATCGAGATGCCCAGGAAGCCCAGGCCGGGCTGGAAGCTCTGGCCGTAGTAGAAGGAGTTCTGCAGCAGCTCGGGCATGCCGATCAGACCGGCGATCGCACCGGAGACGGCCATCGAGATGACCACCATCTTCTTGACGTTCACGCCCGAGGCGGTCGCGGCGGACTCCGAGCGGCCGGTGGCGCGCAGGTCGAAGCCGAAGCGGGTGCGGGTCAGGGTGAACTGGAAGAGCACACCGACCAGGGCCGCGATGAAGATGAAGCCCCAGAGGGTGCCGCCGGCCGTCTCGATGCCGAAGAAGTGGCTCGACTGCGAGATCGGCTCGGTCTGGATCGAGTTGCTGGTGCCGCTGACCTTCGGCGCGAAGATGCCGGGGACGAGCAGCAGACCGACGATCGCGACCGCGATGGCGTTCAGCATGATGGTCGCGATGACCTCGCTGACGCCGCGGTAGACCTTCAGCAGACCGGCGATGCTCGCGTACAGGCCGCCGACCAGCATGGCGGTGACCAGCAGCAGCGGGATCTGGATGAACGCCGGCAGGTCGACCTGGGCGCCGATGTAGGCCGCGAACAGCGCCGCGACCTTGTACTGGCCCTCGACGCCGATGTTGAACAGGTTCATCCGGAACCCGAAGGCGGCGGCCGCGGCGGCCAGGTAGTAGGTGGTGGACCGGTTGAGGATCGCCACCTGGCCGTCCGACTTGGTGGCGTACGTGATCATCACGTTCCACGCGTCGAACGGGTTCTTGCCCGAGGTCGCCAGCAGGACGGAGCAGATCGCGACGGAGAGCACGACCGCGAGCACCGGCGCCGCCAGTGCGAGCACGATCCGCTCACCGCTGATCCGCTGTGCCAGGCCGGGCTTGGCGGCCTTGGCTGCGGGGTTGGGACTGGTCATGTGGTTACTCCCCCGCCTGCGGGTCGTCGGCGGTGTCGGACGGGTCGGTGCCCGCGGCCTCGGTGCCCTCGGCGAGGGTCTCGTGGAACTGCTCCACGGCCTCCGGCTCGGACTCGATGTGGCCGCTGGCGGCACCGGTCATCGCGGTGCCCAGGTCCTCGGCGGTCACGGTGGCCGGGTCGGCGTCGGCGACCAGGCGGCCGCGGTAGATGACCCGGATGGTGTCGGAGAGGCCGATCAGCTCGTCCAGGTCGGCGGAGATCAGCAGGACGGCCAGGCCGGCCCGCTGGGCCACCCGGATGTGCTCCCAGATCTGCGCCTGCGCGCCGACGTCCACACCGCGGGTGGGGTGCGCGGCGATCAGCAGCTTGGGCTCGTGGCTCATCTCGCGGCCGATGATCAGCTTCTGCTGGTTGCCGCCGGAGAGCGAGGCCGCGGTGACCTCGATGCCGGGAGTACGGACGTCGTACTCCTCGACGATCCGCTGGGTGTCCGTCCGGGCGGCGGCCGAGTCGAGGAACGGGCCCTTGGAGTTGGGCCGCTCGGTGACGTGGCCGAGGATCCGGTTCTCCCAGAGCGGGGCCTCCAGCAGCAGGCCGTGCTTGTGGCGGTCCTCGGGGATGTAGCCGATACCGGCCTCGCGGCGGGCCCGGGTCAGGGTGCCGGAGAGGTCCTTGCCGTCCAGGGTGACGGTGCCGCCGTCCAGCGGCAGCATGCCCATGATGGCCTCGACCAGTTCGGCCTGGCCGTTGCCCTCGACACCCGCGATGCCGAGGATCTCGCCCTTGTGGATGCGCAGCGAGATGTCGTCCAGGACGACGCGCTCGATGCCCTCGGCGTCGGTCTTGGCGATCCGCAGGTCCTTGACGTCGAGCATCTCGGTCGTGGTGACGGTCGACTCGCGGCTCTCCGGGGAGGGCAGCTCGGCGCCGACCATCATCTCGGCGAGCTGGCGGGCGGTGACGACCTTCGGATCGGCGTCGCCGACCGTGGTGCCGCGCCGGATGACGCTGATCGCGTCGGCGACGGCCAGCACCTCGTGCAGCTTGTGCGAGATGAAGATGACGGTGACGCCCTCGGACTTGAGCTCGCGCAGGTTGTCGAACAGCGCGTCGACCTCCTGCGGGACCAGCACGGCCGTGGGCTCGTCGAGGATCAGGATCTTGGCGCCGCGGTACAGCACCTTGAGGATCTCGACGCGCTGGCGGTCGGCGACGCCGAGGTCCTCGACCAGGGCGTCCGGGCGCACGCCCAGGCCGTACTGGTCGGAGATCTCCTTGATCTTCGCCTTCGCCTTGGCGCCGATGCCGTGGAGGTTCTCGCCGCCGAGGACGACGTTCTCCCACACCGTGAGGTTGTCGGCGAGCATGAAGTGCTGGTGCACCATGCCGATGCCGCGGGAGATGGCGTCGCCGGGGGTGTTGAACTCGCACGGCTCGCCGTTGATCGCGATGGTGCCCTCGTCCGGCTTCTGCATGCCGTAGAGGATCTTCATCAGCGTCGACTTGCCGGCGCCGTTCTCGCCCATCAGGGCGTGCACGGTGCCGGTGCGGACGGTGAGGTTGATGTCGTGGTTGGCCACGACACCGGGGAAGCGCTTGGTGATGCCGCGCAGTTCGACGGCCGATGTCGCCGTCCCCGCGCTGGGGGTTCCGTCCTTGCGCAGGGGGACGGGGTCGGATGCGGTGATGGCGATCTCCTGGTGGTCTGGAGGCGCGTCGTTGCGCTCGGAGGGCCAAGGGCGGATACGGGGGGACGGAACGGGGCCCGGGGGTACGCGTTGAGCGCACCCTGCCGGGCCCCTCCCGTGAACTGTGTCGATCATCGCGCTGCCGGGCAGGCGGCAGGCGCTGTCGCGTCCGAGACGCGCGGTCCTTACTGGACCGGCGCGGTCGGGATGGTGGTGGCGCCGCTCTTGATGGCGTCGCCGGCGGCCTTCAGCTTGTCCTGGATGTCGTCGATCTTGCCGCCGGTGGTGGCGAGCGAGACACCGTCGGCCTTCAGGTCGAAGAGCTTGATGCCGGTGAAGGCGTTGCCCTTCTTGACCGAGTCGATGTACGCGTAGACCGCGTTGTCGACGTTCTTGACCATCGAGGTCAGGATGCTGTTCTTGTACTTCGCCAGGGCCGGCTGGCTGGCCTGGTCGGAGTCGACACCGATGGCCAGGGCGCCCTGCTTGTTGGCGACGGCCTCGATGGCGCCGTTGCCGGAGGAGCCGGCGGCGGAGTAGATGATGTCCGCGCCCTTGTCGAGCTGACCCTGGGCGGCTTCCTTGCCCTTGTCGGGCGAGTTGAAGCCGGAGAAGTCCGGCGGGGTGGTCAGGTAGGTGGTCTCGACGACGATGTTCGGGTCGACGGACTTCACACCCGCCTTGTAACCGGCCTCGAACTTCTTGATCAGCTCGGACTGCACACCGCCGATGAAGCCGACGTGCTTGGCCTTGCTCTTGTTCGCGGCGGCGACACCGGCCAGGTACGAACCCTCCTGCTCGGCGAAGAGCAGCGAGGTGACGTTGGACGGCTGGTCCTTGTCGTTCGAGTCGATGATCGCGAACTTGACGTTCGGGTTGTCCTTGGCGACCTTGTTGACCGCCGGCTGGTAGACGAAGCCGACCGCGATGACGGTCTTGTAGCCGGCGTCGACCAGGTTCTTGAGGCGGGTCTCCTTGTCGGCCTCGGCCTCACCGGTCTTGGCCTCGGCCTCGGTGACGGAGGCGCCCAGGTCGGCCTTGGCCTTGTCGAGACCACGGGCGGCGGAGTCGTTGAACGACTGGTCGCCACGGCCGCCGATGTCGTAGGCCATACCGACCTTCAGCGAGCCGTCGCCCGAGGCGGAGGAGGAGGTGTTGTCGGTGCTCTTTGCGCCGCAAGCGGCGAGCGAGGCCATGCCCAGGGAACCCGAGAGCACAACCGCGGCGAGCTTCATTGAACGGCGCAAGGGAGTTTCTCCTTCTGACACGCAACCGTTTGGCGTGGTCGGACGCCACCGTAACGCGCGTAGAACACGGTTGTGTTACGGGGTGCCGGAGCATTCGGGTTGTTATCAAACCGTGGTCTGACGGCCCTCCCGAGGCCCTCTACCCCTACACGGACGGTGGTCCGGGGTTGGTTCGGCCCAGTTTACGGAACCGCACCGAAACCCCGGATCCCGACGATCCGCCCACGTGTCGGCCATTCGACCCGCGACGCGGCCTCAGCTCCCGTCGGCCTCCAGGGCCAGGGCCGCGAAGAGTTCGGCGCCGATGCCGATCGCCCGCTCGTCGACGTCGAACCGGCCCTGGTGCAGGTCGCGGACGGTGGTGTCACCGGGGGTGCGGACGCCGAGCCGGGCCAGCGCGCCCGGGGCGTGCTCCAGGTACCAGGAGAAGTCCTCGCCACCGAGGCTCTGTTCGGTGCCCTCCACCACCTGGAGGCCGTCGCGCAGGAAGCGCGCCGTCATCACCTCGTCCAGCCGCGCGACCGAGACCGCCTCGTTGACCACCGGCGGCACCCCGCGGTGGTAGTCCAGCGTCCACTTGGCCCGGTAGGTCTCGGCGAGCTTGGCGATCAGCTCGTGCAGCAGGTCCGGCGCCTCGCGCCAGCCGTCCAGCTCCAGGCAGCGGACGGTGCCCTCCAGCTCGGCGTGTTGGGGGATGACGTTGGCCGCGGAGCCGGAGGCGATCCGGCCCCAGACCAGGCTGACGCCCCAGCGCGGGTCCATCCGGCGGGCCAGCGCGCCGGGGAGGTCGGCGGCCATCCTGGCCACCGCGGTCACCAGGTCGGTGGTCAGGTGCGGGCGGGCGGTGTGCCCGCCGGGGCCGTCCAGGTGCAGCACCAGGCGGTCGCAGGCCGAGGTGATCGCGCCGGTGCGCAGGGCGATCCGGCCGACCTCCACCTTCGGGTCGCAGTGCACCGCGAAGATCCGGCCGACGCCGTCCATGCCGCCGGCCTTGATCACGTCCAGCGCCCCGCCCGGCATGACCTCCTCGGCCGGCTGGAAGACCAGCCGGACCGGGCGGCGCAGTTCGCCGGTGCGGGCGGCCTCGGCCAGCACCAGACCGGCGCCGAGCACCACCGCGGTGTGCACGTCGTGGCCGCAGGCGTGGGCCCGGCCGGGGACGGTCGAGCGGTAGGGCACGTCGGTCTTGGCGTCGTCGATCGGCAGCGCGTCGATGTCGGCGCGGAAGGCCAGGAACTCCTCGCCGGGGGCGGTGCCGGGCGGGACGATGTCGACGAGCAGGCCGGTGCCGCCGGGCAGCACCCGGGGTTCGAGGCCCGCCGCCACCAGCCGGTCGCGCAGCAGCCCGGTGGTGCGGAACTCCTGGCGGCCCAGCTCCGGGTGCCGGTGCAGATCACGGCGGAAGGCGATCAGCTCGGGCTCCAGCGCCCTCACCCGGTCGCGCAGTTCGACGGCGGGGCGGGCGGCGGCAAGAGTGGCGCCCGGCTGAGCGGGCTCAGGACGGTTCATCTCCCCAAGAGTAGGCCTGTTGGGGGGATTTGGCCCGACTTCCGGAAAACTAGTCTCCGGATGGGCGCATACCGGCCGGACAGGTGGGTATGACATCTCGTTTAGGCCGCCTTCCCCGAGTTGCTTGCCCTGTGCAACGATCACCCTGGCCGGTGGTCACGGCCGCCATCTCCTTGACGAAGAACTGACGTTGACGGCCGTTCAGGCGGTGCTCAGAAGCGCTCCACCGGAGCGTACGTGCCCCACACCCCGCGCAGCGCGTCGCACACCTCGCCGACGGTCGCCCTGGCGGCCAGCGCCTCCTTCATCGGGTACAGCACGTTCTCCGGCCCCTCGGCGGTGCGGCGCAGCGCGTCCAGCGCCCGGGTGACGGCGCCGGCCGAGCGCCCGGCGCGCAGCCGGGCCAGCCGTTCGCCCTGCTGCCGCTCGATCGCCGGGTCGACCCGCAGCGGCTGGTACGGCTCCTCCGTGTCCAACCGGAAGCGGTTGACGCCGACCACCGTCCGCTCGCCCGAGTCGGTCTCCTGCTGGAGCCGGTAGGCGGTGCGCTCGATCTCGGCCTTCTGGAAGCCCTCCTCGATCGCGGCCACCGCGCCGCCCCGCTCCTCGATCCGGTCCATCAGGGCCAGCGCAGCGGCCTCCACCTCGTCGGTGAGCGACTCGATCGCGTAGGAACCGGCGAACGGGTCGACGGTGGCGGTGACGTCGGTCTCGTGGGCGAGCACCTGCTGGGTGCGCAGGGCGAGCCGGGCGGCCTTCTCGGTGGGCAGCGCGATCGCCTCGTCGTAGCTGTTCGTGTGCAGCGACTGGGTGCCGCCGAACACCGCGGCGAGCGCCTGCACGGTGACCCTTGCCAGGTTCACCTCGGGCTGCTGGGCCGTGAGCTGCACTCCGGCGGTCTGGGTGTGGAAGCGCAGCATCTGCGAGCGCGGATCCCGCGCCCCGAACCCGTCGCGCATGATTCCGGCCCAAATCCGGCGCGCGGCACGGAACTTGGCTACTTCCTCCAGGAGGGTCGTCCGGGCCACGAAGAAGAACGAGAGGCGCGGCGCGAAGTCGTCCACGGCCATCCCGGCGGCGATCGCGGTCCGGACGTAGGCGATGCCGTTGGCCAGGGTGAAGGCGATCTCCTGCGCCGGGTCGGCCCCGGCCTCGGCCATGTGGTAGCCGGAGATGGAGATGGTGTTCCAGCGCGGGATCTCGGCCCGGCAGTAGCGGAACACGTCGGCGGCCAGCCGCAGCGAGGGCTGCGGCGGGAAGATGTACGTGCCGCGGGCGATGTACTCCTTCAGCACGTCGTTCTGGACCGTGCCGGTGAGCGCGGCCGACGCCACCCCCTGGGCCTCGCCGACCAGTTGGTAGAGCAGCAGGAGCAGGGCGGCGGGCGCGTTGATGGTCATCGAGGTGGACACCTCGCCGAGCGGGATGCCGTCGAGGAGCACCGCCATGTCCTCGACGCTGTCCACGGCCACGCCGACCTTGCCGACCTCCCCGGCCGCGAGCGGGGCGTCCGAGTCGTAGCCCATCTGGGTGGGCAGGTCGAAGGCGACGGACAGGCCGGTGCCGCCGCCGGCGATCAGCTGCCGGTAGCGGGCGTTGGACTCGGCGGCGGTGCCGAAGCCCGCGTACTGGCGCATCGTCCAGGGCCGTCCGGTGTACATCGTCGGGTAGACGCCCCGGGTGTAGGGGTACTCCCCCGGCCGGCCCAGCCGGGCGTCCGGATCCCAGCCGGCCAGCGCCTCGGGGCCGTACAGCGGCTCGATCGGAAGGCCTGATTCGGAAAGCCGGGCTGACTCGGCCGGACGCGGCTCGGCTGCCATGGGTCCCTCCAGGGGATCGGCGGGGGCGCTGGTCGGTTCTCGCGATGCCTCGCAATGTAGGGCGTGTCTGACAATTCGCGTTGGACCAGCGTGCGGCGTTGGGGTGCGTGCATCGCAAGGCGGAGGAGGGAGTCCATGCGGAGCATCGGCGACCGACGACAACGCGGCGAGGTGCGTGCCCCGGCAATGACCGAGCAGAAGGTGGCCGTGGTCACCGGTGCCAGCAGCGGAATCGGCGCGGCGACCGCCCGCCGGCTGGCCGACGAGGGCTTCGAGGTGGTGCTGACCGCCCGCCGCACCGAGCGGATCGAGGCGCTGGCCAAGGAGATCGAGGGCCGGGGCGGTACGGCGCGGGCGGTCACCCTGGACGTCACCGACCGGGCCGCCGTGGACGCCTTCGCGGCCGGGGTCGGCCGGGTGGACGTCCTGGTGAACAACGCGGGCGGCGCGGTCGGCGCCGAGACGGTCGAGCACGGCGACCCGGCCGACTGGCGCGCGATGTACGAGGTGAACGTGCTCGGCGTGCTGCACGTGACGCAGGCGCTGCTGCCGGCCCTGCGGGCCACCGGGGACGGCACGGTGCTGGTGCTCTCCTCGACCGCCGCGCTGGCCGCGTACGAGGGCGGCGGCGGGTACGTGGCCGCCAAGCACGCCGCGCACACCATCGCGGCCACGCTGCGGCTGGAGCTGTGCGGGGAGCCGATCCGGGTGATCGAGATCGCGCCCGGCATGGTGAAGTCCGAGGGCTTCGCGATCACCCGCTTCCGCGGTGACGAGGAGAAGGCCGCCGCCGTGTACGCGGGCGTGGCCGAGCCGCTGACCTCGGAGGACGTCGCGGACACCGTGGCCTGGGCGGTCACCCGCCCCTCGCACGTGAACATCGACCTGCTGGTGGTCCGGCCCCGGGCGCAGGCGGCCAACCACAAGGTCCACCGCGGCTGACCCCGGCCCGGCGGGCGACCCGGGGGCCCAAGATCGAGCACGTCACAGCCCAGTGGTACACACGTGCGATGAACAGCTTCCGGGCCGCCCGCCCACATGTCCTGCTGACCGCCGTGGCGGCAGGCACCCTCCTCCTCGCCACCGCGTGCAACGACACCGCCACGCCCGCCCAGAACCGCGCCGCCGGCACCCCGGCGTCCACCGCCGCGAGCCCCAGCACCACCCCGACGCCCACCCCCAGGCCCACCGGCGAGGCCGACCCGGCGCTCAAGCCCTTCTACGGCCAGCAGATCACCTGGGCGGCCTGCCCGGCCGACCCCAAGGCCGCCGAGGCCAAGATCGACATATCCGGACTGCAGTGCGGCCGGCTGCACGTCCCGCTCGACTACACCAACCCCGCCACCGACGCGATCGACCTCGCGCTGATCAGGTACCCGGCTGCCAAGCCGGACCAGCGGGTCGGCTCGCTGATGGTCAACCCGGGCGGCCCCGGCGGCTCCGGCGTCGAGATGGTCAAGTACGGCACCAAGGACTTCGCCGGCGCCCTGCACGACCGCTTCGACGTGATCGGCTTCGACCCGCGCGGCACCGGCGACAGCTCCCCGGTCGTCTGTTACGACGACAAGCAGCACGACACCGCCAACCAGACGGACGAGCCGCTCGACCCGGCCGAGCGCAAGGCCGCGCACGTCAAGCAGTCCACCGACCACGCCGCCGCCTGCCAGGCCAAGTCCGGCAAGCTGCTGCCCTTCGTCGGCACCCGCAACACCGCCCGCGACCTGGACGTGCTGCGCGCCGTCGCCGGCGACAAGAAGCTCAACTACCTGGGCATCTCCTACGGCACCTACCTCGGCGCGCTGTACGCCGAGGAGTTCCCGAAGAACACCGGCCGGCTGATCCTGGACGGCGCCGTCGACCCCGCCCAGGACACCCTGGACCACGGTGTCGACCAGCTGGTCGGGTTCGAGAAGTCCTTCGAGCGCTTCGCCGCGGACTGCGTGGAGAACCACGCCGACGAGTGCCCGCTCGGCCCCGACAAGGACAAGGCCGCCAAGAAGGCCGCCGACTTCCTGGACGGCCTCCACGACAAGCCGCTGACCACCAAGGACGGCCGCAAGCTCACCCGCGACCAGGCCTGGACCGGCGTCATCTCGATGCTCTACGGCGACGAGAAGACCTCCTGGAAGTACCTGCGGGCCGGCCTCGGCTGGGCGATGATGCGCGGCAAGGGCGACTACCTGCTGGCCTTCGCCGACGAGTACAACGGCCGCGACGAGAACGGCCACTACAGCCCGATGGACGAGGCCAACGGCGCGATCAGCTGCGCCGACGCCGCCCGCCCGGCGCCGACCCCGGAACACGCCAAGGCGGCGGTGGACCGGCTGCTCGCCGAGGCCCCGCTGCTGTCCAAGGGCGTCACGGTGGACGACTACAGCGAGCCGGGCTGCGCCTACTGGCCGTTCAAGACCCAGGAGAAGCCGCACACCATCCGGGCCGAGGGCAGCGCGCCGATCCTGGTGGTCGGCTCCACCGGCGACCCGGCCACCCCGTACGCCTCGGCCGAGTCGCTGGCCAAGGGCTTCGCCGACGCCACCCTGCTGACCCGGGTCGGCGAGGGCCACGGCGCGTTCGGCAAGGGCAACGCCTGCATCGACCGGGCCATGGAGGCCTACCTGACCGACGGCACGATGCCGGCCCCGGGCACCCGCTGCACCTGATCCGAAAACCGGGTCAGTAGAAAAACGCGGGGAGGGCGCTGACGCGAAGGTGTCAACGTCACAACTTGATAGCTCGTCCGGATGAATTCGGCGCGCGCCCTCCCCAACTGATGACGGCTCAACTACCTTTGAGGCGCTGTCGGACCGGCGCCGGGTGCCCCTCCGCAGCCCCATACTTCAGCTGCTCCACCACCCACTTCACCGGCACCTTCCCGCCCCTCACGAGGAGGACCCGCTGGCCAGCGACATCCCGTCACAGCGGCTCGACGTCAGAACAGAGCCGACCCTCCTCGGGTTGCACCGCTTCAACGAAGCCGACGCCGGCGCCGCCGAGGAGGCCCTGCTGGCCTGCTGCGGCAGCCACCGCTGGGCCCTGCGGCTCACCGCGCACCGGCCGTACCCCGACATAGAGTCCCTGCTGGCCGCCGCCAGTGAGGCCTCCTACGACCTGCGCCCGGCCGACCTCGCCGAGGCGCTGGCGGACGAGAGCTGGATGCCGCAGCCGCTGCTCGGCATGCGGGCCCCCGGAAGCCAGGCCGCGCACACCGCGCTGCGGGCGGCGCACGCCGCGTACGAGGCCCGGTTCGGCCACGTCTTCGTGGTCTGCCTGGAGGGCGTCGCCCCGGAGGAGATGCTCGACACCGTGCTCTCCTCCATCCGCACCCGGCTCGCCAACGACCCGGACGAGGAGCGGCTGATCGCGGCGGACGAGCTCCGCCGGATCGCCCTCACCCGCCTGGAGCACCTGGTCGCCACCCACTCGGAGGCCGGAGCGCACTGACCACCGCCCGCGCC
This sequence comes from Streptomyces novaecaesareae, assembly GCF_000716875.1. Classification (GTDB taxonomy): domain Bacteria; phylum Actinomycetota; class Actinomycetes; order Streptomycetales; family Streptomycetaceae; genus Kitasatospora; species Kitasatospora novaecaesareae. Next base: position 16,564 of record NZ_JNWQ01000044.1, read on the forward strand.
GGCCACCCCCTCCTCCCGCCCCTCCCTATCCCTACGCCCCCGCCTCTGCGGCCCGCAGCTTGGCCACCTGCTGCCGGACGATCCGCTCGTCCGGCGCGGCGGCCGGCGCGGCCGCGACCCCGAAGGTGGTGAACACCGCGAGCGCCGGGCCGACCCGGGCCAGCACCGCGCGCTGGGCGAGCACGGCGGTACCCGATTCATTCGTGAGGGTGAACCCGATCGCCTCGTCCGCTCCCCCGGGCGTGGGCGTGTCCACCCGGTTCAGCCGGTGCCTGGTCCGGATCGGCACCCGCTTCCCCGGCTTCTCGGCCGGCGGCGGCGGGGCCGTCGAGGTGAACGAGGCGCACGGGCCGAACAGCCCCTCCAGCTCCACCCGCACCGCGGCCGCCCGGCCGGCCCGGTAGCCGAGCAGCCCGCCGTACACGCCGCCCGCCGGGTCGGCGGCCCGGGCCACGCTCAGATCGGTCTCCGCGTACGGGCGGCCCGAGGCCGGGGAGGCCGAGGCGGCGGCCGGGCCCGGCGGGGCGACCGGGGCCACCACGTCCAGCAGCGGCTGGCAGGCCGGGGTGTCCGCCGTCTCCCGCCCGGAGCCCGCCCCGGTGTCGCCGTGACCGGGTGTCACCACCGTCACCGTGTACCCCGGGCCCAGGTCGGCGTCGGCCAGCGCGGCCGCCCGCAGCTGCGCCGCGGTCAGCTCCCGGCCGGGCCCCACCACCTCCCCGGAGGGGCCGCCGACCGTGGTACACCCGGTCGCGAGCAGCAGACCGGCCAGGGCGGCGGCGGACGGACGGGCGGGACGGAGCGGCACGGACGCCTCGGCAGGGTGTCGGCGGTCGGGGGGCGGCCACCGTAGCGCATCCATTTGGTCACCCAGAGTGGTGAATGCGGCCCCGGTTCCCGTCCGACTAGGCCAGAAGTGCCTGTTTGATCACACCTGGGGCCCCCGGAGGCGGCGCGCGAGAAGGCGTCGATAGGATGCTCGCGGCCGGTGGACCGACCCGGCCGGGCTGACCGACACCGAAGCCGGCCGAGCCCCCAATCGCTTCCGGAGGGTTTTTCCGTGCCGGCTGGAACGCTGTACCGCGGCCGGGAAGGCATGTGGAGCTGGGTGGCTCATCGAGTCACCGGCGTCCTCATCTTCTTCTTCCTGTTCGCCCACGTCCTGGACACCGCCCTCGTGCGAGTGTCCCCGGAGTCCTACGACACCGTCATCCAGACGTACAAGACTCCGCTCGTGAACCTGATGGAGTACGGCCTGGTGGCCGCCATCCTGTTCCACGCCCTGAACGGCCTGCGCGTCGTCGCGGTCGACTTCTGGTCCAAGGGCCCGAAGTACCAGAAGCAGATGCTCTGGACCGTGGTCGGCGTCTGGGTCGTCCTCATGGCCGGCTCCTTCTACGGGATCCTGCAGCACACGCTGATCTCCTGGTTCGGGAAGTGAGTCGAGACATGACCACGGAATACTCCGACGCCATCGTCGTGCCGTCGAAGCAGGCGCACACCGGCAAGGGCCTCGGCACCGGCAACCCGGCCGACGCGTTCGTCATCGAGCCGCCGCGCCAGCGGACGGCCAAGACCCCGCGTCGCACCCGCACCAACTTCGAGATGCTGGCCTGGCTCTTCATGCGCCTGTCCGGTGTCGTCCTGGTCGCCCTGATCCTCGGCCACCTGATCATCATGCTGATCCTCGACGGTGGTGTCTCCAAGATCGGCTTCGCCTTCGTGGCCGGCCGCTGGGCCTCGCCGTTCTGGCAGGGCTGGGACCTCCTGATGCTCTGGCTCGCCATGCTGCACGGCGCCAACGGCATGCGTCAGGTCATCAACGACTACGCCGAGAAGGACTCGACCCGGCTCTGGCTCAAGGGGCTCATGGGCACCGCCACGGTCTTCACCGTGCTGCTGGGCACCCTGGTGATCTTCACCTTCGACCCCAACATCTGAGCCGCGAGCACCATCGACCATCGGCAGAGGCCAGAGGCGAGTTAACCCCCCATGCAGATTCACCAGTACGACACCGTCATCGTCGGCGCCGGCGGCGCCGGCATGCGCGCGGCCATCGAGTCCACGCAGCGCAGCCGCACCGCCGTCCTGACCAAGCTCTACCCGACCCGGTCCCACACCGGCGCGGCGCAGGGCGGCATGTGCGCCGCCCTCGCCAACGTCGAGGAGGACAACTGGGAGTGGCACACCTTCGACACGGTCAAGGGTGGTGACTACCTGGTCGACCAGGACGCCGCCGAGATCATGTGCAAGGAGGCCATCGACGCGGTCCTCGACCTGGAGAAGATGGGTCTGCCCTTCTCCCGCACCGAGCAGGGCCGGATCGACCAGCGCCGTTTCGGCGGTCACTCCCGCAACCACGGCGAGGCCCCGGTCCGCCGCTCCTGCTACGCGGCCGACCGCACCGGCCACATGATCCTCCAGACGCTGTTCCAGAACTGCGTCAAGCACGGCGTCGAGTTCTTCAACGAGTTCTACGTCCTCGACCTGCTGATCAACGAGGGCAAGACGGCCGGCGTCGTCGCCTACGAGCTGGCCACCGGCGAGATCCACGTCTTCCAGGCCAAGTCGGTCGTGTTCGCCTCCGGCGGCACCGGCAAGTTCTTCAAGGTCTCCTCCAACGCCCACACCCTCACCGGTGACGGCCAGGCCCTGGTGTACCGCCGCGGCCTGCCGCTGGAGGACATGGAGTTCTTCCAGTTCCACCCGACGGGCATCTGGCGCATGGGCATCCTGCTCACCGAGGGCGCCCGCGGCGAGGGCGGCATCCTGCGCAACAAGGACGGCGAGCGCTTCATGGAGCGCTACGCCCCCGTCATGAAGGACCTCGCGTCCCGTGACGTCTGCTCCCGCGCGATCTACACCGAGATCCGCGAAGGCCGCGGCTGCGGTCCGGACGGCGACCACGTCTACCTGGACCTGACCCACCTGCCGCCGGAGCAGCTGGACGCCAAGCTCCCGGACATCACCGAGTTCGCGCGCACCTACCTCGGCATCGAGCCCTACACGGACCCGATCCCGATCCAGCCCACCGCGCACTACGCCATGGGCGGCATCCCGACCAACGTCGAGGGTGAGGTCCTGCGCAACAACACCGACATCGTCCCGGGCCTGTACGCGGCCGGCGAGGTCGCGTGCGTGTCCGTGCACGGCGCCAACCGCCTGGGCACCAACTCGCTGCTGGACATCAACGTGTTCGGCAAGCGGGCCGGTATCGCCGCCGCCGACTACGCGCAGACGGTGGACTTCACCGAGCTGCCCGAGAACCCGGCCGAGAAGGTGCAGGCGCTGGTCGACGGCCTGCGCGAGTCCACCGGCACCGAGTCCGTGGCGCAGATCCGCAAGGAGCTGCAGGAGACCATGGACGCGAACGCGATGGTGTACCGCACCGGCGCCACCCTGAAGCAGGCGGTCGAGGACATCGCCGCGCTGCGTGCGCGCTACAAGAACGTCTCCATCCAGGACAAGGGCTTCCGCTACAACACGGACCTCCTGGAGGCCGTCGAGCTGGGCAACCTGCTCGACCTGGCCGAGGTGCTGGCCGTCTCCGCGCTGGCCCGCGAGGAGTCCCGCGGCGGCCACTACCGCGAGGACTTCCCGACCCGTGACGACGTGAAGTTCATGCAGCACACCATGGCGTACCAGGAGGTTGCCGCCGACGGCACCACCTCCATCCGCCTCGACTACAAGCCGGTCGTCACGACCCGCTACCAGCCGATGGAGCGTAAGTACTGATGAGCACTCCGACCATGGAGAAGCACTCGGCCGCTCTGGACGCGGCCGAGAGCGACGAGACCCAGCTGATCACCGTCACCTTCCGGATCCGCCGGTTCAACCCGGAGGAGCACCCGGACCCGGTGTGGGTCGACTACCAGCTGACGATGGACCCGAAGGAGCGCGTCCTGGACGCGCTCAACAAGATCAAGTGGGAGCAGGACGGCACCCTCACCTACCGCCGTTCCTGCGCGCACGGCATCTGCGGCTCCGACGCCATGCGGATCAACGGCCGCAACCGGCTGGCGTGCAAGACCCTGATCAAGGACGTCAACCCGGAGAAGCCGATCACGATCGAGGCCATCAAGGGCCTGACGGTCCTCAAGGACCTGATCGTGGACATGGACCCGTTCTTCCAGGCGTACAAGGACGTCATGCCGTTCCTCATCACCAAGGGGAACGAGCCGACCCGCGAGCGCCTGCAGTCCGCCGAGGACCGCGAGCGCTTCGACGACACCACCAAGTGCATCCTGTGCGCCGCGTGCACGTCGTCCTGCCCGGTGTTCTGGAACGACGGCCAGTACTTCGGCCCGGCCGCGATCGTCAACGCGCACCGCTTCATCTTCGACTCGCGCGACGAGGGTGCCGAACAGCGCCTGGAGATCCTCAACGACCGCGAGGGCGTGTGGCGCTGCCGCACCACCTTCAACTGCTCCGAGGCCTGCCCGCGTGGCATCGAGGTCACCAAGGCGATCCAGGAAGTGAAGCGGGCGCTGGTCACCCGCCGCTTCTGATCCCCGCCTGACAGCCCGAAGGCCCCCGCCCGATCTCCGGATCGGGCGGGGGCCTTCGCACGTTCCGGGCCGGTCAGTCGGTGGCCGGGGTGCGGCGGGTGGCGCGCAGGCCCCGCAGACCGATGGTGCCGACGGCGATGCCGAGGGCGAAGGAGGTGACGGCGAGGAGGAGGTGGACCCAGAAGAAGGCGGTGGGCTGGGAGTGGTCGCCGTTGGTGAAGGCCTGGCCGCCGGAGTCCTTCCAGAGGTTCTTGACGAAGGTCGTCCAGATGATGATCGACCAGACTCCGAAGGCGGTCAGGAACCAGGAGGTGCGGCGGCTGAGCTTCATGGGTGGTCCTCGGCGGGGGTGTGAAGACGGTGTGCGTCCCCCAGTATGCGCGGGCCGCCGATCGGCGTATGGCGGGCCCCTCCTGCGGAGGACGGGCCCGGAGTGGCGGACGCCGGAGGCCGTGAATGGGTACGGTCTGCTGGTGCCCACACCCCGTCACACGTTCGCCCGCCTGTGCGCCGCGGTCACCGCGGCCCTCCTGGTCCTGCTCGCCGCCCCGGCCGCGGTCGCGGCCCCGCAGCAGCCGCCGCCGTCGGTCGCGGTCGGCGGCGAGCGGCTCGGGCTCCCCGGGGTCCAGGTCTCCCCGCTGGCGGGCACCCCGCCGCTGCCGACCGACCTCACCGGCCAGTCCTGGATAGTCTCCGACGCCATGTCAGGAGAGGTGCTGGCGGCCTACAACCCGCACCTCAGGCTGCCGCCGGCCAGCACCCTGAAGATCCTCTTCGCGGACACCGTGCTGCCCAAGTTCGACCGCAACGCGGTGCACAGGGTCGCCGACGAGGAGATCACGGGGATCGGCCCCGGCAGCAGCCTGGTCGGGATCAAGGAGAACCTGGACTACCGGGTCGAGGACCTGTGGCGCGGGGTGTTCCTGAGCTCGGGCAACGACGCCGTGCACGTCCTGTCGCACATGAACGGCGGCATCGCGCAGACCGTCGCCGAGATGCAGGCGCGCGCCGAGGCGCTGCAGGCGAAGGACACCCGGGTGATCTCCCCGGACGGCTACGACATGGACGGCCAGGTCTCCTCGGCCTACGACCTGTCGCTGTTCGCCCGGGCCGGCCTGCGCAACGCGGACTTCCGGGCGTACTGCGCCACCCGGGACGCGATGTTCCCCGGCGCCGTGGACAAGAACACCGGCCAGCGCGGCGCCTTCGGGATCGCCAACACCGACCGGCTGCTGGGCAAGTACCCCGGCCTGATCGGGGTGAAGAACGGCACCACCACCAACGCCGGCTCGACCTTCGTCGGCGCCGCCGAACGCGACGGCCGCACCCTGCTGGTGACGGTGATGCACCCGGCCAGCTACCAGAAGGTGTACGACGAGACGGCCGCCCTGCTGGACTGGGGCTTCGCCGCGGCCGGCAAGGTGCAGCCGGTCGGCAAGCTGGTCGACGAGGCGCCGCCGGGCGACGCCCGGCCGACCGGTCAGGCCGGCCAGGCCGGTGGCACCGACGGCGTGCCCGCTCCGCCGCCGCAGCCCTCCGCGACCCCGGGCCGGGCCGCCGCGGCGCCCGCCCCCGCCGGGGACGACGGGCTCGGCCTCGCCGGCTGGGCGGCGGTCGTGGCGGCCGGGGCCGCCCTCGGGTACGGCGCGCTGGTCCTGCGGCGGCGCCGCTCCGCCGGCTGATCCCCGGCCCCGACGGGCAGGCCCGGTCTCAGTCCTGGGGCCGGGCCTTCTGCTGCCCGGCGGCCTTCCCGGAGGCCTTCCCGGAGGACTGCTTCGCCGCCGCTGCGGCCTGCGCCTCCGCCTGGTCCGCGGCCTCCAGCAGGGCCCGCCCGTGCGCCCTGGTCCGCTCCCGGGCGGCCGCCGGGTCGGCCGTCGCCGTCCAGGCCACGCAGTACATCAGCAGTCGGCAGACGAAGTTGATCCACAGCAGCAGGGCGACCGGCGTGGCGAAGGCCCCGTACAGGCTCCGCACGGCGACCGAGCCGAGGTAGGAGGCGAGCAGGACCTTCAGCAGTTCGAAGCCGACCGCGCCGATCAGCGCGCCCTGCAGGAGGTCCCGGCGGCGCTGGCCGGTGATCCCGGGGAACGGTGCCAGTAGGTAGGCGAAGAGCAGCGTGTCGCTCCCTATGGCGATCAGCACGCCGACACCGGTCAGCAGGTAGCCGCTGCCGAGGCCGATCGCGTCGGCGATCCGCCCGGCCAGGCTCGTCCCGGCGGCGGAGGCGCCCAGGGAGAACAGCGACACCAGGCCGAGGCCGCCCAGCACCACCACGTCCCAGGCCTTGCGCAGCACCGGGTTGCCGTCCTCGTCGGGCAGCTGCCAGACGTCCCGGATCGAGGTGCGCATGGTGCCCACCCAGCCCAGGCCGGAGATCAGCAGCAGCGCCCCGCCGACCAGCCCGACGGTGCCGGCGTTCGCGATCAGGGACGGCAGGTTGAGCGCGTCCGAGAGGCCCGGCAGCTGGTCGGAGATGTGCTTCTGCACCTTCGCCACCTGGGTGTCGTCGAGCGTGGAGACGGCGATCGCCAGGCCCACCGTCAACAGGGGGAAGAGCGCGAGGAACCCGAAGAACGTGACGGCGCCGGCCAGCCGGTTGCCGCGGGCGGCCGAGAAGTACTCGTACACCCGGTAGGGGCGGCTGCGCAGCACCCGGGCCACGAGCGGGCCGACGACCGGGAGGCGGGTCAGGAAGTCCACCCGACCGGTTATACCGGGCCGTCCCCCGAATGGCCGTCAGGCGCGGGCCTCACCGCCGGACGAGTCGGCGGGCCTTCGCGAGGGCGCGCACGGCCTGGTAGGCGCCGTAGCGGCCGTGGCTGAGCAGTTCGGTGCGCACGCCGTCCACGCCGGCCGGCGGGCGGTAGCCGGCCGGCCGCAGCCGGGCGCAGTGCTCGGCGGCGCGGCGGAAGTACTCGCGGCGGTCGCCGGGCGGGACCCGGCCGGGCTTGGAGACGACCGTGTTGAGGTGGTGCAGCATCCGCCCGTAGACGACCGGGCGCCAGTGGTCGAGGTCGGGGCGGCGGTCGAGGAAGGCGAAGACCAGGTCGTACTGGGCGAAGACGTCGAAGTGCTTGCGGCTGGCGGTGGCCAGGATGTTGCCGCCCTCCTGGCGCTGGCGGTAGTGCACGCCGACCTGGTCGAGCAGGGTGATCCGGGCGGCGGCGAGCAGCGCCGGGTACGTCCAGGGGGTGTCCTCGTAGTAGCCGGCCGGGAAGACCAGCTGCTGCTCGGTGACGAAGCCGCGGCGGTAGGCCTTGTTCCAGACGACCTGGAGCAGGTCGAGCAGGTCGGGGCGGGCGGCGAGGTCGAAGACGTCCGGGGAGGCGGCGCCGAAGACGTGCGCGGAGGCGGCGCGGGTGATCCGGCCGTCGGCGTAGGTGCGGGCGTAGTCGTAGACCAGGACGTCCGGGTCGCCGCCGGCGGTGAGCCGCTCGTCGATGCTCTTGAGCAGGCCGGGGGTGAGGGTGTCGTCGCTGTCGAGGAAGACCACGTAGTCGCCGGTGGCGACCTCAAGGCCGGCGTTGCGGGCCCGGCCGAGGCCGACGTTCTCCGGCAGGTGCAGCACCCTGACCCTCGGGTCGGCGGCGGCGGCCGCGTCCAGCATCGCGCCGCAGCCGTCCGGGGAGCGGTCGTCCACCGCGATCAGTTCGAGGTCCGGACCGTCCTGTCCGAGCACCGATTCGAGGCACTCGGCGAGGTAGTCCTGGACCTTGTACACGGGGACGATGACGCTGAAGCGGGGCACGGGCCCAGCGTAGTGGTCCCCGGGGAGGGCCCTGCCCCGGAGGTAGGATCGGGAGGCACGTACGCACCGATCAAGTGCGGTCAGGCCCCACCGGGCTGCCACGCTCCTTCCCGAGAAAGGCCTGCGTAGCCGATGGCTCCCCGCCTCTCCATCGTCGTTCCGATCTACAACGTCGAGCGTTATCTCGTCGAGTGCCTCGACTCGATCGCCGCCCAGACCTTCACGGACTTCGAGTGCGTCATGGTCGACGACGGGTCGAAGGACGGCAGCGCGGCGCTCGCCGAGGCGTACGCGGCCAAGGACTCCCGCTTCCGGCTGGTGCGCCAGGTGAACAAGGGCCTCGGCGCGGCCCGCAACACCGGCATCCGGCACATCGACCCGGACTCCGAGTTCCTGTGCTTCGTGGACAGCGACGACTCGATGCCGCCGAGCGCGTACGAGCTGATGATCAACACGCTGGAGGAGACCGGCTCGGACTTCTGCACCGGCAACGTGCTGCGCTTCCGCGCCGTCGGCTACTACCAGTCCGGCGGCCACCTGAAGCCGTTCAAGGAGACCCGGCTCAAGACCCACATCACCGAGGTCCCGGCGCTGGTCACCGACCGCACCGCGTGGAACAAGGTGTACCGGCGCTCCTTCTTCGACGCCGCGGACATCCTCTACCCCGAGGGCATCCTGTACGAGGACGCCCCGGTCAGCGTGCCGCACCACTACCTGGCCAAGAGCGTGGACGTGCTCTCCGAGCCGATCTACCACTGGCGCGAGCGCGAGGTCGGCGAGATGTCGATCACGCAGATGCGCACCAACCCCAAGGGCCTGATCGACCGGGTCGCCTCGGTGGAGCTGGTCCGCGGCTGGCTGACGAAGCAGACCGAGCCGCGCTTCGCCCAGTACCTGCGCTCCTACGACGAGAACACCCTCGTCGAGGAGATCCCGATGTTCTTCTGGTCCGTCGTCGACGGCGACAAGGAGTACCGGGACGCCTACCTCCAGCACGTCAGCCGGCTGCTCCGGGCGATCGGCCCCGAGCAGGTCCGCAAGCTGCGCGCGCCGCTGCGGCTCAAGTACCACCTGACCCTGGCGGGCCGGATGGACGAGCTGATCGAGCAGATCAAGTACGAGGGCGAGAGCGGCGGCGGCGTCCAGGCCCGCGGTCTGCTGCGCCCGTACGCCGACTACCCGTTCCTGCGCGGCGGGCGCCGGAGCGTGCCGGCCGGGGTGCTCAAGCTGGACAACTCGCTGGTCATGCGCAGCCGGCTGTACGAGAGCGGCTGGGTCGGCGGGAAGCTGCAGCTGGCCGGGCACGCGTACCCGGAGCAGCTGGGCGCGTCCGGCAAGCACGACATGGTCCGCACCCTGGTGCTGCGCGAGACCAAGGGCCGCCGGGTGATCGCGGTGCCGATGAAGACCACGTACAGCCCCGAGGCCACCGCGAGCTGCAACCACGACCTGTACACCTGCGACTGGTCGGGCTTCACCGTCTCCGTCGACCCGAAGAAGCTCAAGCACCGCGGCGAGTGGAAGGACGGGCACTGGCGCGTCCTGGTGGCCGGCGCGGGCAAGGGCGGGGTGTACAAGGGCCGGATCTCGGCCGGCTGGAGCGACACCGCGCAGGCCATCCCGCCGCACTGGGTCGAGCCGGACGTGCGGATCGTGCCGTGGGTCCGGGACAACTTCGTCTACCTGCGGGTGGAGACGGTCAAGGCCCGGGCGACCGGCCTGGCCGCGCACGCCGGCCGGGTGGAGGTCTCGGGCGCGGCCCGCTCCGGCCCCAGCTTCGCCGGTGCCCGGCTGCGGCTCACCCACCTGGAGTCGGACCGGGAGGTGACCGTCCCGCTGGAGCTGGGCGCGCCGGTCGGCTCGCTGCAGCCCTTCACCGCCTCCTTCGCGACCTCCGAGCTGACCGCCGTCCGCGAGGCCTGGGCCGAGCTGGACCCGGTGGCGGCCGAGCGCGTCCGCGACCACTGGGACACCGAGCTGCTGCTGGGCGACGGCAGCAGCATCCCGCTGGCCTGGGACGAGCGCAACGCGCCCGAGCGGCTGCACCTGCCGTTGAACCCGCAGGCCCCGGCGGCCGAGCACCGGGCGCTCTACGCCAAGCCCTCCCCCGGCGGCTACCTCCAGTTCGCCGACCAGGTGCTGCAGCCGCTGGTGGACGAGGTGTCCTCGCGCGGCGCCGACGGCTTCCTGCTCAGCGGCTCGTTCCCGCTGCCCGGCGCGCACCGCTGGGAGCTGGTGGTCCGCCACCACTGGCGCGAGGAGGAGCACGTCTACCCGGTGGAGATCTCGGACGGCCGGTTCCGCACCGCGCTGCCCGCCGTTCCCACCGCCTCCTTCGCCGGCCGGGTGCCGCTCGCCAAGGGCACCTGGAACGTCTTCTTCCGTCCGGTCGGCGGGGCGGCCGACGTGCTGCCCGGCGCCGCGGTGATGGTCACCCCGGAGTGCTTCGACACGCTGCCGCTGGAGGTCGAGTCCCGCGGCAAGCGGATCGTGCTGGAGCGCCGCAACCACGACGGCCTGTCGCTGGAGGCGCACGCGGCGCTGCTGCCCGAGGAGCGGGCCGGCTTCCGCCAGCGCCGGCTGCGCACCGTCGACTACCCGGCCGCCCGCCGGCTGCCGGTGCGCGACACGGTGCTGTACAACGTCGGCGGCGACGGCGTGTACGCCGACTCGCCGCGGGCGGTCCACGAGGAGCTGGTCCGGCGCGGCCTGGCGCTGGAGCACCTGTGGAGCAGCGACGACATGCAGGCCGAGCTGCCGAAGAGCGCGACGGCGATCCGGCTCTGGAGCCCGGAGTGGTTCGAGGCGCTGGCCACCGCCAAGTACGTCGTCACCAGCACCCACCTGCCCGACTTCTTCGTCCGCCGCCCCGACCAGGTGGTCCTGCAGACCTGGCACGGCACGCCGCTGAAGCAGGTCGGCTTCGACTTCGAGAAGGTCTGGTTCACCGACTCCAACTACCTCAAGAGCCTGGCCCGGGAAGTCCCGAACTGGAGCCTGCTGGTGGCCGGCAACAGCTGGTCGGCCCCGGTGCTGCGGCGCGCCTTCGACTTCAAGGGCGAGATCCTGGAGAGCGGTTCGCCCCGGAACGACCTGCTGTTCGCGTCCGACCGGGAGAAGACCGCCGAGCAGGTCCGGGAGCGGCTCGGCCTGCCCGAGGGCAAGAAGGTGGTGCTCTACGCACCGACCTGGCGCGAGGACCGGCGCCGGCCGCAGGGCGGCTACCAGATCGACCTGCGGATCGACCTGGCGGCGGCCCAGGCCGCGCTCGGCGACGACCAGGTGCTGCTGGTGCGCCGGCACGACCTGATGTGCGGCCAGATCCCGGGCGCCGGCAACGGCTACATCTGGGACGTCGGCAGCTACCCCGACATGGCGGAGCTGCTGCTGATCGCCGACGTGCTGGTGACCGACTACTCGGCGAGCGTGTTCGACTTCGCGTCGACCGGCAAGCCGATGCTCTTCTTCACCCACGACCTGGAGCACTACCGGGACAACCTGCGCGGTTTCAGCCTGAACTTCGAGGCGGAGGCGCCCGGCCCGCTGCTCCCCACCTCCGAGGAGCTGGTCGCCGCGCTCGGCCGCGTGGACGAGCTCGCGACCGAGTACGCGGACAAGGCCGCCGCGTTCCGCGAGGCGTACTGCGACCTGGACGACGGCAAGGCCGCCGCCCGGGTGGTCGACGCGATGCTCCGCAAGGAGTAGCCCCCGCGAGTGACCCGAGAGGCGCCCGACACCACCGGTGTCGGGCGCCTTCGCAGGTCCGGAGCCACCCGGAATCGAAATGGCCCGAATGCCGGGGCAATTCACGAACAAACGTTTCGGGGAAGAATTCCGGAGGGAACCCGAAAAAGCGGGCAGTTTGACCCGGGTGCCATTTCTGGATGGGATGTGAATTTCCATTCCGAAGGGCTCCGTTCGCCATGCCTGTGCTCACCCGGTTCGTCCTGCCGCACGCCGCTCCCCGGGTCACCACCGGGCGCCGGGCCGGCGACGAGGACGTGGTGTTCGGGCTGCTGCGCGCGCACTGGCACGGCCGGGGCCTGGAGCTCACCGGCTTCGCCCGCCCGAACGACCTGGACACCGGCCGCCCCGGCTCCGCCTGGACCTGGCTCACCCTGCGCCACGGCGACGGCGAGCCACCGGTGCACCTGCGCTCCAGGCCGCGCAGGATGCCCGAGATCACCGACGACAGCGCCCAGCCCGAGTACAACCACGACTGGTCCGGCTTCACCGCCCTGGTGCAGCCCGGCCGGCTGCGCCGCGACGGCCGCTGGCTGCTCGGCGACTGGCAGATCGAGACCACCCTCTTCACCCGCGCCCGCGCCACCCGGGTGCGCCGCCAGTACGGCGCCCTCGCCCCGCACTGGTGCGGCTCCGGCGAGTACCCGCCGGCCGGCTGGGTGGACCGCGACGTCCGGCTCCAGCCGGGCTTCGAGGACGGCCGGCTGCGGCTGCGGCTGGAACGCCCCGCCGTACGGATCACCCGGGCCGCCCGCACCGCCGTCGGACTCGACCTGACCGGCGTCGCCGACTCCTGCCCCGCCGCCACCGTGCTGCGGCTGCGCCACCGGGAGAGCGACGCGGTGATCGAGCAGCCGCTCGCCCGCGCCGGCAACACCTTCACCGCCCACCTGCCGTACCGGCCGTTCGCCGCCGAAGGGCGCGGCACCGGCGAACTGGAGCACTGGGACGCCGAGTTGCTGCGCCCCGACGGCGGCAGCGAACAGCTCTGCCTGGACGAGCGCGGCGGCCCGGTGGCCGGCCAGCACCCGCTGCCCGACGCCCCGGACCGGGTGCTCTACCTCAAGCACCTCGCCGACGGCCGGCTCCAGGTCTGCGTCCAGCCCGCGGCCGGCCTGGTCGACCGGATCGCCGTACGGCCCGACGGCTTCGAGCTGTCCGGCCACTGCCCGGCCCGGGCCCCGGACCGGCTGCAGCTGGTGCTGCGGCACTCCGGCACCGCGAGCGTGGTCCGCGCCCCGGTCGAGACCGCCCCGGACGGCCGGTTCCGGGCCCGGGTGCCCGCCACCCGCACCGGCTCGGACGGCGCCGCACTACCGCTGCGCAAGGGCATCTGGGAGGCCGCACTGGAGCCGGCCGACCGCACCGGCCCGGGCCGCCCGCTGCTCGCCGCCCCCGCCGCGCTGCCCGAAGTCCCCGCCAGCACGACGGTCGGCGGCAAGCAGGTCCTGCTGCAGCGCCGCTGGAACGACACCCTGCTGGTGGACTCCACCCCGGTGCTCACCGCCACCGAGCGCAGCGCCTGGACACAGCACCGCCAGCGCACCGGGCGGTACCCGGCCGCCCGCCGCGAGCCGCTGCGCGAGGCGGTGCTGTACGACGTGTTCGGCGGCCGCGGCTACGCCGACTCCCCGCGCGCGGTGCACGCCGAACTCGCGCGCCGCGGCGCACCCCTGGAGCACCTGTGGGTGGTCGACGACGCCCAGGCCGCAGTGCCGGCCGGAGTCACGCCGTTACGGATCTGGAGCCCGGAGTGGTACCGGGCCCTGGCCACCTGCCGCTACCTGGTCGGCAACACGCACTTCCCCGACTTCCTGGAGCGCCGCCCCGGCCAGGTCATCGTGCAGACCTGGCACGGCGCGCCGCTGAAACGGATCGCCCACGACGTCGAGAACCCCTGGCTGGCCGACCACGGCTACCTGGAGGCGCTCGACCGGGAGACCCCGCAGTGGAGCCTGCTGCTCTCCCCCAGCCCGTTCGCCACCCCGATCCTGCGGCGCGCCTTCCACTACGGAGGAGAGGTGCTGGAGTCCGGCTACCCGCGGGGCGACGTGCTCGCCCGCCCGGACGGGCAGGCCGCCGCGGCCGTCCGCCACCGGCTCGGCATCCCCGACGGCAGGCGGATCGTGCTGTACGCGCCGACCTGGCGCGAGGACCAGCAGCGCCGCGACGGCCACGGCTTCCGGCTCGACCTGCGGCTGGACCTCGACCACGCCCGGCGCCTGCTCGGCGGGGACCACGTGCTGCTCGTCCGCCCGCACGCCCACGTGCGCGAGCCGCTGCCCGGCGCCGGCGACGGCTTCCTGTACGACTGCGGGGACTACCCCGACCCGCAGGAGCTGCTGCTGGTCGCGGACGTACTGGTGACCGACTACTCGTCGATCATGTTCGACTTCGCGATCACCGGCCGCCCGATGTACTTCTTCACCTACGACCTGGAGCACTACCGCGACACCCTGCGCGGCTTCTACTTCGACTTCGAGTCGGACGCCCCCGGCCCGCTGGTGCCGACCTCGGCCGGACTGCTCGGCGCGCTGCGCGGGCTCGCCGACGGCGGGGCCGCCCTGCCGCCCGGATACACCGAGCGCTACCGGCGCTTCCGGGCCGAGCACTGCGCCCTGGACGACGGCGGCGCGGCGCGACGGGTGGTCGACCGGATGCTCGAACTCGGGCGGGCCGCAGGCTAGTTCGATCCCGGGCGCGGGGCCTGGCGCGGGCGGCGGTTCGGACGGGTCGGGTCGTCCAGGCGGCTCACGCCGTTCGGGCGGCTCAGGTGGCTCGGGTGGCTCAGGCGAACGAGTAGCCCCGCCAGGGCCGCCAGACCTCGTCCGCGTCGAAGCGGGAGAGGCCGAAGCCGGGCACCGGGAAGGACGCCCGGAAGCCGCGGGCCTGCTCGTACGCCTGGTCCAGCACGTCGTCCGGCAGCCCGTGGGCGACCGTCACGTGCGGGTGGTACGGGAAGGCCAGCTCGCGGGCCAGCGGGCCGGAGCGGATGTCCGCCTCCAGCAGCCGGCACTCCTGGGCGCCCTCCTCGACCCGGACGAACACCACCGGGGAGACCGGGCGGAAGGTCCCGCTGCCGCGCAGCAGCATCCGGAACGGCCGGTGCGCGGCCGCCACCGCCGCCAGGTGCTCCTCGATCTTAGGCAGCTCCTCGGCCGGCACCTCGGTCGGCGGCAGCAGGGTGACGTGCGTCGGTATCGACCGGGCCAGCGGATCGCCGTGCCCGGCGCGGGCGTCCTGGATCGCCGCGCCGTACGGGTCCGGAACGCTCACGGACACGCCGATGGTGAGCAGTTCGGGGAGCTGCTCACCATCGGGCAGGCGTGTGAGGGGCGTCACCGCTTGGCGGCCGGGAGGAAGCCGATCCGGTCGTACACCGTCTCCAGCGTCGCCGACGCCACCTCGCGGGCCTTGTCGGCGCCGAGCGCCAGCACCCGGTCCAGCTCGGCCGGGTCGTCCAGGAAGGCGCGGGTGCGCTCCTGGAAGGGGGTGACCCACTCGGTGAACAGCTCGGCCAGCTCGGTCTTCAGGGCGCCGTACATCTTGCCCTCGAAGTGCTCGACCAGCTGGTCGACCGACCGGCCGCTGAGCGCGGAGTGGATGCGCAGCAGGTTGGAGACGCCCGGCTTCCCCTCCTCGTCGTAGGAGACGACGGTGCCGGTGTCGGTGACGGCGCTCTTGAACTTCTTGGCGCTGACCTTCGGGTCGTCCAGCAGGCTCACCAGGCCCTTGGGCGAGGAGGCCGACTTGCTCATCTTGGCGCCCGGGTCCTGCAGGTCCTGGATCTTCGCCGTCTCCTTGAGGATGTACGGCTTCGGCACCGTGAAGGTGGGGCTGTAGCGGGAGTTGAAGCGCTCGGCGATGTCGCGGGTGATCTCCACGTGCTGGCGCTGGTCCTCGCCGACCGGGACGGCGTCCGCCTGGTAGAGCAGGATGTCCGCGATCTGGAGGATCGGGTAGGTGAACAGGCCGACCGTGGTGCTGTCGGCGCCGTACCGGGAGGACTTGTCCTTGAACTGGGTCATCCGGGAGGCCTCGCCGAAGCCGGTGAGGCAGTTCATCACCCAGCCGAGCTGCGCGTGCTCGGGCACGTGCGACTGGATGAAGAGCGTGCAGCGGTCAGGGTCCAGACCGGCGCCGAGCAGCTGCGCGGCCGAGATCCGGGTGTTCTCGCGCAGCGTCGCCGGGTCCTGCGGCACCGTGATCGCGTGCAGGTCGACGACCATGTAGAAGGCGTCGTTGTCGTTCTGCAGGTCGACCCACTGGCGCACCGCGCCCAGGTAGTTGCCGAGGTGGAACGAGCCGGAGGTGGGCTGGATGCCGGAGAGCACCCGGGGACGGTCCTTGACCGGACCAGTGACCGCTGCGTTGACCATACGGGCCATTGTTCCAGTTCCACCGGTCGCTCAGGAAACGTCTGCCCCCGGAGGTTCGGTCAGTGTGACCGCACTCACCCTCACCCGGGCGATCCGCCGGCCCTCGACCTTGGCCACCGTCAGCAGCACCCCGCCGCCGCCCTCCAGCGGGACGCGGACCTGGTCGCCGTCCCGGGGCAGCCTGCCGAGCGAGGCCACCAGGCAGCCGGCCACCGTCTCGTACGGGCCCTCGGGCAGGGTGACGCCGGTCTCCTCGGCGAAGTCGCCGAGGTTGAGCAGGCCGTCCAGCTCCATGCCGCCGCCGGCCAGTCGGCGGGTGGGGGCGGACTCCGGCCGGTCGTACTCGTCCCGGATCTCGCCGATCACCTCCTCGACCAGGTCCTCCAGGGTGACGATCCCGGCGGTGCCGCCGTACTCGTCCACCACGATGGCCAGGTGGTGGCCCTCGCGGCGCATCTCCCCCATCGCCTCCAGCACCCGCTTGGTGCCGGGCAGCAGCTTCACCGGGCGGGCCAGGTCACGGACCTTGGCGGCCTGCTCGCCACGCGCGCCGTACAGGTCGCGGACGTGGACGAAGCCGACCACCGCGTCGGCGCTGCCCTCGACCACCGGGTAGCGCGAGTGCGGGGAGGTGTCGGCCTGGTGCCGTACGGCGGCCAGCGGGCGCTCGGCGTCCAGGAAGGTCACCTCGGTGCGCGGGACCATCACCTCGCGCAGCTGGCGCTCCCCGGCGGCGAACACATCGGCGATCAACGCCCGTTCGTCGCTGCCCAGTTCGGTGTTGGTGGCGACCAGGCCGCGCAGTTCCTCGGAGCTCATCGAGCCGCGGCCGGCCGCCGGATCCCCGCCGAGCATGCGGACCATCAGATTGGTGGAGTGGCCGAGCAGCCAGATCACCGGGCGCAGCACGACCGACATCACGTCCACGACGGGGGCGGCGATGACGGCGATGGACTCGGCGCGCTGCAGGCCGATCCGCTTGGGCGTCAGCTCGCCGAGCACCAGCGAGACGTAGCTGATCACCAGGGTGAGGCCGACCAGCGCGAGCGCGTCGGCCACGCCCTCGGTCAGCCCCGCCCGGACGAACAGCGGGGCGACCTTGCCGGCCAGGGTGTCCGCACCGAAGGCGGCGGACAGGAAGCCCATGCAGGTCACCCCGACCTGCACGGCGGCCAGGAAGCGGTTCGGGTCGGCGGCCAGGTGCGCGGCCCGGGCCGAGCGCCGGGTGCCGCGCGCCTCCAACGTCCGGATCTGGCCCTCGCGCAGCGAGATCAGCGAGATCTCGGCGACGTTGAACAGCCCGCCCAGCAGGATGAAGACGAGGACGAGCGCGGCGTCCCCGAGGGTTTCGTTCACAGCGGGTCAGTGTAGGGCGGCCGGTGCGCGCAGGCGGGCCCCCGCCCCGAGGCGCCGCGTCGGAGCGCCGACCGTCGGCACCGGGCCCAGAGCGCCCCGGAGGCGAGCGGGCGAATCCCCGCCCCGAGCCGAAGGGGCGCGCCGGTGCCGAAAGGGAGAGCGCGAGGGAGCGACGCAGGAGCGAGGGAGCGCCGACCGTCGGCGCCGGGTCTGAGCGCCCCGGAGGCGAGCGGGCGAATTGCGACGGCCCGCCGCCCCTGGGGAGGGGCGGCGGGCCGTCGGAAGAGCCGGTGCGGGGTGGGCTCAGATGAGGCCCAGCTCCTGGACCGCGTCGCGCTCCTCGGTCAGCTCCTTGACCGAGGCGTCGATGCGGGCGCGCGAGAAGTCGGAGATCTCCAGGCCCTGGACGATCTCGAACTTGCCGTCCTTGGTGGTGACCGGGAAGGAAGAGATCAGGCCGGCCGGGACGCCGTAGGAGCCGTCGGAGACGACACCCATGGAGGTCCAGTCGCCCTCGGCGGTGCCGTTGACCCAGGTGTACACGTGGTCGATGGCGGCGTTGGCGGCCGAGGCGGCCGAGGAGGCGCCGCGGGCCTCGATGATGGCGGCGCCGCGCTTGGCGACGGTCGGGATGAAGTCCGACTCCAGCCAGGCCAGGTCGCTGCCGACGGCCTCGAAGGCCGGCTTGCCGGCGACCTCGGCCTGGAAGATGTCCGGGTACTGGGTCGCGGAGTGGTTGCCCCAGATGGTGACGCGCTTGATGTCGGAGACCAGGGCGCCGGTCTTGGCGGACAGCTGGCCGACGGCGCGGTTGTGGTCCAGGCGGGTCATCGCGGTGAAGCGCTCGGCCGGGACGTCCGGGGCGTTGCGCTGGGCGATCAGGGCGTTGGTGTTGGCCGGGTTGCCGACGACCAGGACCTTGATGTCGTCCGCGGCGTGGTCGTTGATGGCCTTGCCCTGCGGGCCGAAGATGCCGCCGTTGGCCTGCAGCAGGTCGCCGCGCTCCATGCCGGCGGTGCGCGGACGGGCGCCGACCAGCAGCGCGACGTTGGCGCCGTCGAAGGCCTCGGCCGGCTTGTCGGTGATGGTGATGTCACGCAGCAGCGGGAACGCGCAGTCGACGAGCTCCATCGCGGTGCCCTCGGCGGCCTTGAGGCCCTGCGGGATCTCCAGGAGGCGCAGGTTCACCGGCACGTCGGCACCGAGCAGGTGGCCCGAGGCGATGCGGAAGAGCAGCGCGTAGCCGATCTGGCCGGCCGCTCCGGTGATGGTGACGTTGACGGGGGTGCGGGTCATTTCTACCTTCTCCAGCAAATCGCCAGGTGCCCCAGGCACACCGGCGCACTGGAGCCGAGGATGGTCTCTCGACGTCGAGAGACCGGCGTCAGGTTATCGCAAAGGGAAGCGTACGCCGCGGGTTCCGGTCTGGCTGATGCGTCACAGACGCACCGCGGCCCCCGCCCGGGTTCGGGCGGGGGCCGCGGGAGGCCGGTCCGGTCAGTGCCTGGACCGGCCCATCAGCTGGCCGATGTTGTCGAGCAGCGGGATCTGCAGCCACGGGTTCGGCTGCGCGACCAGGGTCAGCAGCACGATCGACGCGCCCAGGAAGGTCAGCACGATCACGTCGGTGAAGCGGCTGCGCACCGCCAGCATCCCGACCTCGGGAATCACCAGGCGCAGCACCGCGCCCAGCAGCACGCCGCCGCCGAGGATCAGCAGCCCGTACTTGAAGCCGTCCTTGAAGTCGGCGAGCCAGGTGACCGCGAGGCCGGCGCCGACCACCAGCAGGACCAGCGTTATCGGCCACTGCCGCACCGGCAGGGCGTGGTCGCGTCCGAGGGCCGAGGCCGAACCCTCGGGCGGCAGGGTGCCGGTGGTCTTGACCGGCCTGCGCCGGGACCGCGCCGGTCGCGGTTCAGTCATGCTCGCCGTCCCTGGGGTGTCAGATGCCGGCGCGGCGCTCGGCCGCCTCGACGATGTTGTTGAGCAGCATCGCGCGGGTCATCGGGCCCACGCCGCCGGGGTTGGGGGAGATCCAGCCGGCCACCTCGGCCACGCCCGGGTGGACGTCGCCGACGATCTTGCCCTCGCTGCGGCTGACGCCCACGTCCAGCACCGCCGCGCCCGGCTTGACGTCCTCCGGCTTGACCAGGTGCGGCACGCCGGCGGCGGCCACGATGATGTCGGCCTTGCGCAGGTGGGCGCTGAGGTCCCGGGTGCCGGTGTGGCACAGGGTCACCGTGGCGTTCTCGCTGCGGCGGGTCAGCAGCAGGCCGATCGAGCGGCCGACGGTGATGCCGCGGCCGACCACGACCACCTCGGCGCCGTTGATCTCGACGTCGTGGCGGCGCAGCAGCTCGACGATGCCCAGCGGGGTGCAGGGCAGCGGGCCGTCGATGCCCAGGGCGAGCCGGCCCAGGGAGGTCGGGTGCAGGCCGTCCGCGTCCTTGTCCGGGTCCATCAGCTCCAGGACCGGGTTCTGGTCCAGGCCCTTGGGCAGCGGCAGCTGGACGATGTAGCCGGTGCAGGCCGGGTCGGCGTTGAGCTCGCGGACGACGTTCTCGACGTCCTCCTGGGTGGCGGTGGCGGGCAGCTCGCGCTGGATCGAGGCGATGCCGACCTCGGCGCAGTCCTTGTGCTTCCCGTTCACGTACCAGCGGCTGCCCGGGTCGTCGCCGACCAGGACGGTGCCGAGGCCGGGCGTGACGCCCTTCGCCTTGAGGACCGCCACGCGGGCGGCGAGTTCGGACTTGATCGCGGCGGCGGTGGCCTTGCCATCGAGAATCTGGGCAGTCATGACCCCATTCTCCCGGATCGCGGCCGGTCGCCGTACCACGGTCGGCGCGGAGACCGGACGGGTACGGAAGGTCGGGGCGACGTTGCGGTTGCGCCACAGTCTCGACCCGGCGCGGGAACCGGCTGGACAGGGCGCCGCCGTCCGGATCACGATAAGCGGGCATTCCCGCCGCGATCCGGCCCGGTGACGGGCCGACGGATCCCGCGGCGGGACGTACCCGGGGGAAAGAGCCAGTGATCCGACCACAGCAGACCGAGCAGCCCGCGCGCCGTCGCGGTGCCTTCACCGCGCCGCGTCCGTCCCGGCCCGGGCTCGCCTGTCCACCGCGCTGCTGAACCGGCCGCACCGCCCGTCACCGCCGCCGGGCTGTCACTGTGCCCGGATACCGTCCCGTTCCGTCGCCGACCCGACTCGCGACCGCAACCGGGGCCTCCGCCGTCCCGTCCCCGCGTCCCCGTAACTGCCCGGAGGCATCCATGAGTTACCCGCCCGACCCGAACAACCCGTACGGCCAGCCGCCGGCCGCCCCCGGCTACGGCTACCCGCAGCAGGCCCCGCCGGTCGCCTACGGCTACCCGCAGCAGGCCCCGGGCTACGGCTACCCGCCGGTGGCCCAGCCGCCGTCCATGCCGGGCCTGGTGATGACCACCCGGGTGCTGCTGTTCGTCGTGGGCGGTGTGCAGGTCCTGCTCGCGGGCTTCCTGATCATCGTCGCCGCGGGTGCCAAGAAGGTCGCCAACGAGCACAGCACGGGCAGCGACACCGCGATCTTCGGCAACGCCGCGGCCGGCGTGCTGCTGGTCCTCGGGGTCGTGTACCTGCTCGCCGCGGTGCTCTCCATCACGCTCGGCGCGAAGTTCGGCAAGGGCGGCCCGGCGACCCGGATCACCACCATCGTGTACGCCTCGATCGCCCTGCTGCTCGGCCTGCTCGTGCTGGCCGGCGCGGTCACCGGGAGCGCCCAGGCCAACGGCGCCGGGTTCGGTGTGATCGTCGGCGTGCTGTGGATCGCGATCTGCATCATCTGGATCGTCGCCATGAGCACCCGGGACGGCGTGGCCTGGTTCAACCGGCCGCGCTACTGACCGGTCCGCACCGGCAGGTCCGCACGGTACGACGGAGCGGCCCGGCTCCCTCCTCGGAGGGGACCGGGCCGCTCTGTCATGTCGTCATGCAGTCGGCGGGCTCAGTGTCAGTGGAAGAAGTGCCGCGCGCCGGTGAAGTACATGGTCACGCCCGCCTCGGCGGCCGCCGCGACGACCTCCTCGTCGCGGATCGAACCGCCGGGCTGGACGATGGCCCGGAC
Organism: Streptomyces novaecaesareae; assembly: GCF_000716875.1. Classification (GTDB taxonomy): domain Bacteria; phylum Actinomycetota; class Actinomycetes; order Streptomycetales; family Streptomycetaceae; genus Kitasatospora; species Kitasatospora novaecaesareae. Next base: position 38,402 of record NZ_JNWQ01000044.1, read on the forward strand.
CCCGGCCGCGATCAGGATCGCCGGGCCGTCCGCGAACGGGAAGAACGCGTCCGAGGCCGCGTACGCGCCCTTGGCCCGCTCCCCGGCCCGCTCGACCGCGAGCTTGCAGGAGTCGACCCGGTTGACCTGGCCCATGCCGACGCCGACCGAGGCGCCGTCCTTGGCCAGCAGGATCGCGTTGGACTTGACGGCCCGGCAGGCCCGCCAGGCGAAGGCCAGCTCGGCCAGATCGGCCTCGGAGAGCGCCTCACCGGTGGCGAGCGTCCAGTTCGCCGGGTCGTCGCCCTCGGCGTGCACCCGGTCCGCGTCCTGCAGCAGCACGCCGCCGGAGATCGGGCGCACCTCCTGGCGGTTGGCCGGGGCCTCGGGGGCGAGCAGCACCCGCAGGTTCTTCTTGCGGGTCAGCACCTCCAGGGCGCCCTCCTCGTAGCCGGGGGCCACGACGACCTCGGTGAAGATCGGGGCGATCTGCTCGGCCAGCGCGACGGTGACCGGGCGGTTGACGGCGATCACGCCGCCGTACGCGGAGACCGGGTCGCACTCGTGCGCCTTGCGGTGCGCCTCGGCGACGTCGGCGCCGGTCGCGATGCCGCACGGGTTGGCGTGCTTGATGATCGCGACGGCCGGCTCGGCGTGGTCGTACGCGGCGCGGCGGGCGGCGTCGGTGTCGACGTAGTTGTTGTACGACATCTCCTTGCCGTGCAGCTGCTGCGCGCCGGCCAGGCCGCCGGTGCCGTCGCTGTACAGCGCGGCGCCCTGGTGCGGGTTCTCGCCGTAGCGCAGCACGTTCTGCCGCTCCCAGGTTGCGCCCAGGAACTCGGGGAAGCTCGCGTCGCTCGGCGCGTAGCCGGCCTCGAACCAGGAGGCCACGGCCACGTCGTAGGCGGCGGTGTGGGCGAACGCGGCACCGGCCAGGCGCTTGCGGGTGGCCAGGTCGAAGCCGCCCTCACGGACGGCCGTCAGCACGTCGCCGTAGCGGGCCGGGTCGACCACGACGGCCACCGAGGGGTGGTTCTTGGCGGCGGCGCGGACCATGCTCGGGCCGCCGATGTCGATCTGCTCGACGCACTCGTCCGGGGTGGCGCCGGAGGCGACGGTGGCCTTGAACGGGTAGAGGTTCACCACGACCAGGTCGAAGGGCTCGACGCCCAGCTCGGCCAGCTGCGCGCGGTGCGACTCCAGGCGCAGGTCGGCCAGCACGCCGGCGTGCACGCGGGGGTGCAGGGTCTTCACCCGCCCGTCCAGGCACTCCGGGAAGCCGGTCAGCTCGGAGACCTCGGTGACCGGGACGCCGGCGGCGGCGATCCGGCCGGCGGTGGAGCCGGTGGAGACGATGGCGACACCGGCGGCGTGCAGGCCCTGGGCCAGCTCCTCCAGACCGGTCTTGTCGTACACGCTGATCAGCGCACGACGGATCGGACGGATGTTCTCCGAAACGGGGGGCGTGGTGGAGCTGGCACTCATGCCGGGATCCATACCTTTCGGTCCTCGATGCGGTGACCTTCGCGGGCCAGTCGGCCCACGACGTCGACGAGCAGCTTGCGCTCGACAGTCTTGATGCGCTCGTGCAGCGCTTCGCCGCCATCGGCGTGGTCGGCGTCGACGACCTCGACGACGCCCTGCGCGATGATCGGCCCGGTGTCCACGCCGGCGTCGACCAGGTGGACGGTGCAGCCGGTGACCTTCACGCCGTACGCGAGCGCGTCGGTGACGCCGTGGGCACCGGGGAAGGACGGCAGCAGTGCGGGGTGGGTGTTGACGATCCGCCCGGCGAAGGCGGCGATGAACTCGGGGCCGAGGATCTTCATGAAACCGGCCGTGACCACCAGGTCCGGCTCGTACTCGGCGACCGAGGCGGTCAGCGCGCGGTCCCAGGCGGCGCGGTCCCGGTGGTCCTTCACCCGGTGCACGAAGGTCGGCAGGCCCGCCGTCACGGCGCGCTCCAGGCCGGCGATCCCGTCCCGGTCGGCGCCCACGGCGAGGATCTCGGCGCCGTACGCCGGGTCCGCGACGGCCTCGATCAGCGCCTGCAGGTTGGTGCCGGAGCCGGAGACCAGCACCACCAGGCGGGCCGGTCCGGGCGTACGGGGCGGGAAGTGCTGGGCGGGGGCGGCGGCCACTGCGCGAGTCTCCGTAGGTCGGGCGCCGTCCGCTGGTACGTCCACCGGCGGTGGGGCCACTACGAACGGCAGGTCGAGCGAGGGGGAACACCAGGAGAACCCGCCGCGACGCGGGCCCCGGGAACCGATGTGAGCTGCTGACCGTCACCACGATAACGGCTGGTCGGACGGCCTCCGAACCCTCCCGGTGGCGCTACGCGCGTAGTTGAGACGGGGATCTCTTCGGGCCCGCCGCACCGCAGTTGCACCCGCGGCCCACGGGCCCCACCGGGCTCTGGGCGCGGGCCGCCGATGGGCCGAGGAACGACTGCGGGATCATTGGGGAGCGCGGGAGACCGCGACGACCGAGTCCCGACCGACAAGGATTGGCTGAACCCATGAGCAGCGGCGACGACACCGGCGAGCGCAACCCCTTCGCGCCGCCGCCGGCGGATGCCCCGGACCAGCCGTGGCAGCCGCGCAGCCCCTGGACCGGCGAGGGCCAGGACGGCACCGGCGGCCAGGGGGGCGAGCGCCCGCAGCTCCCGCCGCCGTGGGGCTCCGGCCAGGGGGACGGCCGTCCCGGCCAGCGGCCGCCGGCCCCGCAGCCGCCCCGGCTCGACCCCGCGAACCCGGCCCACCGCCGCGCCCGCAACGCCGCGCTGGCCGGGCCGTTCGCGCTGGTCTGCCTGTTCGCGGGCTTCCACTGGATCGCCCTGCTCGTCGGGGCGCTCGGCATCGTCTGGGGCATCGGCGCCCTGCGCAGCCCCCGGCCCACCTCCGCCCCCGCCGTGACCATCGGTTCGGCCGGCCCGGTCGGCCCGGCCCGGCCGGCTCCCGGGGCCGCGGCGCCGAACCCGCTCACCCCGGCCGCGCTCGCCGGGATCCTGACCGGCGCGATGACCGTCGTGGTCGCCACCTCGGTGATCGGCCTCGGGTACCACTACCGCGACTACGTCACCTGCGTGCAGGACTCGCTGACCGCCGTCGGCGCCGAGAACTGCGACCGGTACGCACCGCAGTGGTACGTGGACTTCACCGGGAACACCGAGTAGCCGCCGCACGCTCCCCCGGCGGCCCTCCGCCCGCCCTCCGTCAGTCGCTCGGATCCCCGGCGTCCGGGCCCCGGCCCGCGCGGAACGGCCCGGACAGCCGCAACACGAGGGTGTACGTACCGGCGCGCAGCGCCAGTGCGCTCCGGCGCGCCTGCCACCCGAGCCGGGCGTACGCGCCCCGGCCGTCCGCTGGTCCGAGCGTCGGCTGCCCGGCCGGGGCGAGCCCGCGGTGCCGTACCAGCAGGGCGCCCGGCACCGCCACCAGCGCGAGCCAGCCCGCCGCCGCCAGGCCCGTCCACCACGGCACCGGCCCCAGCCAGGCCATCCGCCCGCCCGCCAGCGCCCCACCCGACAACCAGCCCAGCAGGACCGCCCCCGCCCCGAGCGACAGCGCCGCCGCCAGGGCGGCCGTCGCCGTCGCGGCGGGCGACCAGGGCTCGGGCCCGAGCCCGTCCCCGCCCCCGACGGCCGGGCTCCGCAGACCCGCCGCCGCGCGGCCCAGCAGCGCCGCCGGCACCACGCCCGCCAGCAGCGGCAGCGCCAGCGCCGCCAGCCGCCACCCGCCCGGGCCGTCGGCCGGCAGCAGGGCGAACAGCGGGAACTCCGGCACCGGGCCCAGCACGGCACCGCCCGGCGACACCACCGTCCCGGTCCCCACCACGAACCCGGGGCCCAGGGCGTACGCCGCGCCCCACAGCACCGCGTTCGGCAGCAGCACCAGCGCGAGCAGCAGCAGCCCCAGCAGCGCGGCCGGCCCGCGCCCGAGCAGTGCCATCCCGCGCCCGCCGCCGGTCACCGCGTCCGACAGCGCCGACACCACCACCAGCAGCCCGCCCGCCGCGACCAGCCCGGCCCCGGCCGCCAGCGCCGCGGCCCGCACCACCGGCGCACCGCCGGCCGGCCGGTACGGCGGCGGGAGGCGGTCCAGCGGGGAGGCGGCCGGCTCGTCGACCCCCGGGGACTCCGCCGAGCGGACCCCGGCGGCCGTCGCCAGGGCCGCCACCAGCGCCACCACCAGCACATCCAGCAGCACCCTGCTGCGGAACAGCCCACCCGCACAGTGCAGCGCCACCACGACGGCCACCGCGCAGTAGCCCGCCCACAGCGCCACCGGGCCGCCCCAGCGCGAACGCAGCCCGCGCCGTGCCGCCACCCCGGCGCCCGCCCGGTGGAGCCGGACCACGGCCAGGGCACCGAACAGCAGCGGAGTGACGGTCAGCGGGGCGTCCGCGTCCCCGCGCAGCACCGGCGCGCCGTGCCCGAGCAGCCAGAGCACCCCCGCCAACCGGGTGGCGGCGGCCGCACCGTCGTCCGCGTACGGCGTCACCACCCAGAGCCCGAGCACTGGCACCCCGACCACCGCAAGCCCGACCAGCGCCGCCCGTACACCCGCCAACAGGTCGGCCAGCGCGGGGCGTCCGCCCAATTCGCCCGGCGCCTCCAGGATCGGACGGCCCATCAGCTGCGTCATGCGCCTCATGGTGCCAAGGCGACTCGCCATGCTCCGTGAAGCGGCAAACCGCCGCCGTGTCCCAGATTATTGGCTTATGCGCATTTTCAGACCCTGCCCCCAAGCCGCCGGCGCCCCGGCCCGGAGCGTCTGATGGCCACGCCGCCCACCGCCGACTCCCCCACGGCCGGCTCCCCCACCCCCAAGTGCCACCGCACCCCCGCCCACGCCGACCACGCCGACCGCGCCGACCGCGCCGACCGCGACGCGGCCCACCTGCTGCGGAAACTGACCCCCCGTGAGGCCCAGGCTCTCGCCCACCTCGCCGCCGGGCACGACCTCCCGCACACCGCCGCCGCCCTCGGCATCACCCCCGCCACCGCCCGCAGCTACCTCAGCCGCGCCATGCGCAAGCTCGGCACACCCACCGAGGCCGACGCCGTCACCCTCGCCGCGGGCACCCTGCCGCACCCGCCGGCCGCCACGGTGGTGAACTTCGTCGGCCTCACCCCGGCCTCCCTCGGACCCGCCGCAGCCGACGGCCGACGGGCGACCGCCCCCGACAGCGGGTCCGTACGAGCGGACGGGGCGCAGGCCGACAGCGGGCGCGGGCAGGCGGCGCCCAGCCCTGCGGACTCGGCCGAGCACGACGGCGGGCCGCAGGCCGCCCCGACCGCGCGCAGGAGGCGGCGCCGCTCGGCTGCTGCCAGGGACGACGCACCGGCCCGGGCGGCGGACGACGACACGGCGGGCGGGGCTCAGGCCTCCCCCGCCACGAACGGGAAACGGCGCTCCCCCGGCCCCGGGCGCGCGCTTCCCCCCGACGGAGGACGCCCGCAGGCGGGCCATGCGGGCGGGGTGGAGCGTGGCGACGTGGCTGCGGAGGAACGGGCCGCCACCATGGCGGAGGGGTCGCAGCACTCCTCCGGCGGTGGGCGGGCGCAGGTGACGCCCGCGGGCACGGAGGCGCGTGGCGACACGGCGCCTGCGGCCCCGGATTCCACGACGGAGAGCGGGAGTCGGCAGCCCGCGGGCACGGAAGGGTACGGCACCATGGCGCAGCTGGCTCCGGCCGCACGAGCCGCAGGCGAGCGTCACGAGTCGGCGCCCCCGGCCCCGGCCGGCCGCCCGGCGGGAAGTTTCGAGGAGCTGTACGAGTCGGCGCACACCCGTCTGGTGCAGCAGGTGTTCCTGCTGACCGCCTGCCGGCACCGGGCGGTGCACTGCGTGCGGCTGGCGTTCGGGGAGGCCCGGCGGGGCTGGCGGGCGGTGGCCGGGTCGGGGGATCCGGAGGGGTGGGTGCGGGTGCGGGCGTGCGAGTTGGCGCTGTCGCCGTGGCACCGGGCCGGGCCACGGCGGGCGCACGCGTGGGGTCTTCCGCACCGGCGGATCAAGGTGCGGCCGGCGGACGAGGCGCAGGCGGTGCTGCCGGACCACGACCGGCTGACCGACCGGGACCGGGCACTGCTGAAGGCCCTGCGGCGGTTGTCCCGGCCGCAGCGGCGGGCCCTGGTGCTGCACGACGGTCTTGGCCTGCCGGCGGCCGCGATCGCGGTGGAGGTGGAGTCGACGCGGGCGGCGGCCGAGGGCCGGGTGTGGACGGCCCGGGCCGCGCTGGCGCGGTCGGTGCCGGAGCTGGTGGGGCCCGATCCGGCGGCGCCGGGGTTCGCGGACGGGCTGAGCCGGCTGCTGCACCGGGCGGCGGTGCGCGGCTGCCCGGAGCCGCACCGGGCGCCGGTGCCGGTGCTGCGGGCCCGGCACCGGTTGTGGACGGCGAGCCGGACGGGCGCGGCGGCACTGCTGACGGCGGCGGTGGGCGGGGCGACGCTGGCGACGCTGGCGGGGGTGCGGCCGGCGGTGGTGTTCGGGCCGCCGGCCCCGCCGCCGCCCTCGCTGTGCCTGCCCGCGGCCGAGACGGAGGAGCCGGCCGTACCGCTGGCGCCGGGCGGCGCGCCGAGCGGCATCACCAGCCTGTGGTGCAGCCCGGCACCGGGGCTGGAGGCGGTGCTGGTGGAGCCGCACGCGCAGGCGGTCGCCCGGTGGGAGCTGCCGCCGGCGGCGCGGGGCGCGGGCGCCCCGCCGCCGCAGGGGCCGACGGTCTGCCGGATGTGGTCGCCGCTGCCCTGCACGACGGGGCCCAAGGGACACTGAAAGAGCGAGAGCGCCCCCGCCCGGAGGGGCGGGGGCGCTCGTCATGCGCGGGGCGGGGATCAGGCCTTGGCGGCGATGATCTCGCGGGCCAGGCGGGCGGTCTCGGACGGCGTCTTGCCGACCTTGACACCGGCGGCCTCAAGGGCCTCCTTCTTCGCCTGGGCGGTGCCCGAGGAGCCGGAGACGATGGCGCCGGCGTGGCCCATGGTCTTGCCCTCGGGGGCGGTGAAGCCCGCGACGTAGCCGACGACCGGCTTGGTGACGTGCTCGGCGATGTAGGCCGCGGCACGCTCCTCGGCGTCGCCACCGATCTCACCGATCATGACGATGATCTCGGTCTCCGGGTCCTCCTGGAAGGCCTTGAGGGCGTCGATGTGGGTGGTCCCGATGACCGGGTCACCGCCGATGCCCACGGCCGAGGAGAAGCCGATGTCGCGCAGCTCGTACATGAGCTGGTAGGTCAGGGTGCCCGACTTCGAGACCAGACCGATCTTGCCGGCGGCGGTGATGTCGGCCGGGATGATGCCGGCGTTCGACTGTCCGGGGCTGATCAGGCCGGGGCAGTTCGGGCCGATGATCCGGGTCTTGTTGCCCTTCGAACCGGCGTAGGCCCAGAAGGCGGCGGTGTCGTGCACCGGGACGCCCTCGGTGATGACGACGGCCAGGCCGATCTCGGCGTCGATGGCCTCGATGACGGCGGCCTTGGTGAACGCCGGCGGCACGAAGAGGACGGAGACGTCGGCCCCGGTCTTCTCCATCGCCTCGGCGACGGAGCCGAAGACCGGGATCTCGGTGCCGTCGACGTCGACCGTGGTGCCGGCCTTGCGCGGGTTGACACCGCCGACGATCTGGGTGCCGGAGGCGAGCATGCGGCGGGTGTGCTTCATGCCCTCGGCGCCGGTCATGCCCTGGACGATGACCTTGCTGTCCTTGGTAAGGAAGATAGCCATGGTGTTAAGTCCCCTTCCTTACTTGTTGGCCAGCTCGGCGGCGCGGTCAGCGGCGCCGTCCATGGTGTCCACGCGCTGGACCAGCGGGTGGTTGGCGTCGTCGAGGATCTTGCGACCCAGCTCCGCGTTGTTGCCGTCCAGGCGGACGACGAGCGGCTTGGTGACGTTCTCGCCCTTGCTCGCGAGGAGCTCCAGGGCCTGCACGATGCCGTTGGCGACCGCGTCGCACGCGGTGATGCCGCCGAAGACGTTGACGAAGACCGACTTGACGTCGGGGTCGCCCAGGATGATCTCCAGGCCGTTCGCCATGACCTCGGCGGAGGCGCCGCCACCGATGTCGAGGAAGTTGGCGGGCTTGACGCCGCCGTGGCTCTCGCCCGCGTAGGCGACCACGTCGAGGGTGCTCATGACGAGACCCGCGCCGTTGCCGATGATGCCGACCTGGCCGTCGAGCTTGACGTAGTTCAGGCCCTTGGCCTTGGCGGCGGCCTCCAGCGGGTTGGCCGCGGCCTTGTCCTCCAGGGCCTCGTGCTCGGCCTGGCGGAACTCGGCGTTCTCGTCCAGGGAGACCTTGCCGTCGAGCGCGATGATCTTGCCGTCACCGGACTTGATCAGCGGGTTGACCTCGACGAGGAGGGCGTCCTCCTTGATGAAGACGGTCCACAGCTTCTGCAGGACCTCGGCGACCTGGTCGGCGACCTCGGCCGGGAACTTCGCCGCGGCGACGATCTCGGCGGCCTTCTCCGGGGTGCAGCCCTCGTTGGCGTCGACCGGGATCTTGGCGAGCGCGTCGGGGTTCTCCTCGGCGACGACCTCGATCTCCACGCCGCCCTCGACGCTGGCCATGGCCAGGAAGGTGCGGTTGGTGCGGTCCAGCAGGAACGAGACGTAGTACTCGTCCTTGATGTCGGCGGTCTGGGCGAGCATCACCTTGTGAACGGTGTGGCCCTTGATGTCCATGCCGAGGATCTGCTCGGCCTTGACGACGGCGTCGGCCGGGTCGGCGGCGAGCTTCACGCCACCGGCCTTGCCACGGCCACCCACCTTCACCTGAGCCTTGACGACGGCGCGGCCGCCGAAGCGCTCCGCGATGGCGGCAGCGTCTGCGGCGGTCTCGATGACATCGCCGTCAAGCACGGGCACGCCGTGCTTGGCGAAGAGGTCCCTCGCCTGGTACTCGAACAGGTCCACGTGTTTGTCCTTGTTCGTGGTCGCGGATTGTGTCTCTACGAGCGTGCCACGGCAGGATCTTCGCTGCGGGTCGTCGGGGCGGTGCGGGTACGCAGAGATACGGCCTTGCGGCCCACACAGCCACGGGCGCACACGTCAATCAACACGCGCGTCACGTCCGTCTGGCAGGTTATCCCCGTGGGACGGGCGTGTTCCGCCCGGGGCCTGCCCGTCTTGGGTGAGAACCGTCACAGAATGCCCCTGGCCTCCGGGCGAACGTCCGATCCACCGATCGGGTGAATTGACCCTTCCGGGTGAGACCGTCACACGCCCTGGTCCACCCCCTTGACCAGGTGCTGCGGGATCGGGCGCTTCTCGATGGCCGCCGCCATGATCCCGGGGAAGGCGTCCGGGGTGCAGGCGAAGGCCGGCGCGCCGAGGGCGGCCAGGGCGGCGGCGTGCGCGTGGTCGTAGGCGGGCGCACCTTCGTCGGAGAGCGCGAGCAGGGCGATGAACTGGACGCCCGCCGCCTTCATCGCGGCGACCCGCTTGAGCATGCCGTCCCGGATCCCGCCCTCGTACAGGTCGCTGATCAGCACCACGACGGTCTCGGACGGGCGGGTGATCTTCGACTGGCAGTAGGCGAGCGCGCGGTTGATGTCGGTGCCGCCGCCGAGCTGGGTGGCGAACAGGACGTCCACCGGGTCGGTGAGCTGCTCGGTGAGGTCGACCACCGAGGTGTCGAAGACGACCAGCCTGGTGTCCAGGGTGCGCATCGAGGCGAGCACCGCGCCGAAGACCGCCGAGTGCACGACCGAGGGCGCCATCGAACCGGACTGGTCGATGCAGAGGATGACGTCCTTCTTCACGGCCCGTTGGGCGCGGGCGTAGCCGACCAGCCGCTCGGGGACGACCGTGCCGTGCTCGGGCAGGTAGTTCCGCAGGTTCGCCCGGATCGTCCGGTCCCAGTCGATGTCGCGGTGCCGGGGCCGGTTGACCTTGGCGCTGCGGTCGAGGGCGCCGCCGAGGGTGGCCCGGGTGCGGTCGGCGAGCCGGCGCTCCAGGTCGGCGACGACCTTGCCGACCACGGCCCGGGCGGTCTCCCGGGTCGTCTCGGGAAGCGCGTGCTTGAGCGAGAGCAGGGTGCCGACCAGGTGGACGTCCGGTTCGACGGCCTCCAGCATCTCCGGCTCCAGGAGCAGCCGGTCCAGGCCGAGCCGGGTGATCGCGTCCTGCTGCATCAGCTGGACGACGGTGGACGGGAAGTACTCGCGGATGTCGCCCAGCCAGCGGGCCACCTGCGGGGCCGAGCCGCCCAGCCCGGCGCTGCGGCGGCCGCCGCGGGCCGCCCGGGCGCCCTCCTCGGGCGCGCCCCGGTAGAGCGCGGCGAGGGCGCCGTCCATCGCGGCGTCCCGCCCGCGCAGGGTGCAGCCGGTGCCGTCGGCCTCGCCGCCGAGCACCAGCCGCCAGCGGCGGAGCCGCTCGTCGGTCGTGGGCGCTGCCATCTCGTCCTCCTTCGGGGGGGGTCAGCCTGGGGTGTCAGGTGTTGCGGCCGGTGGCCTGTCGGGGGATCGTCGGTCGGGCGCCGAGCAGCAGAGCCACCACGGGGACGGCGGCGTCGGCCCGGGCCCGGTCCAGCTCGCGCGCCGGGGCGCGGTCCGCCGGGGGCTCGCCGAGCGGGCCGGCCGCGACCCGGCCGCCGATGCCAGTGCGCACGCCCGCCTCCAACCCGGCGAAGGTGCGGCGCAGCAGGGGCAGGACGTCGGTGAAGACCTCGCCGCTCACCGCCGTCAGCCACTCGTCCAGCAGGGCCAGCAGCCGGGGGTCGTGCAGCAGCAGGGCGCCGCCGCCGGTGAGGAAGCCCTCGACCCAGCCGGCCGCGTCCGCCGGGGCGCCGGCGGTGGACAGGACCAGTCGCAGTCGGCGGCCGGCCTCCTCGGTGTCGAGCCGGCCGTCGTCCAGCAGCAGTCGGACGGCCCGGCCGCGGAGCAGGCCGGGGGCGCCGGTGGCCGGCCCGCCGGAGGGCTCGCGGCGGGCGAGCGAGCGCAGCGCGGCGGCCCAGCGGTCGGCCAGGCCGGGCGGGCCGCCGGGGGCGTCGAGGGCGTCCGGGCCGCCGGGGGCGCCGAGGGCGTCCAGGCCGCCGGGGGCGTCGGGGGCATCGGGTTGCGGTGCTCCGGCGGAGGCCAGCAGGCCGATCGCGCCGTGCACCTCGTCCAGGCGGCCGCGCATCGTCGCCGCGCTCTCGGCGTCCAGCCCGACGCAGGCGGGCGGCAGTCCGACGCAGATCCGCTCGGCCAGGCCCGTCGCCGCCTCGGCGAGCGCGCCGTGGTCGGTGCCGCGCACGTCGCCGTAGCGCAGCGCGCGGACCAGCGCGGGCAGCGCGCCGGCCAGGTGCGCGACGTCGGTGTCCAGGGCCGCGCAGTCGGCGAGCACCCGCATCACGGCGGGCAGCGCGCCGGACAGCCCGGCCAGCAGGCAGGTCTCCACCAGGCCGGTCAGCTCGGCGAGTTCGACGGCGGCGCGGGCGGCACCGACCGCCTTGCCAACGGCCGCCTCCTCCACCGTGGTGCCCCACCGGGCGGCCTCGGCGATCCGGACCGCGAACTCCGGCTGCCAGCACAGCCGCCAGCTCTCCCGGAAGGTCCCGGTCGAGTTGACCGAGGAACGGGCGGGCACGCCCCAGTCCACGCCCAGCAGCCGCAGCCGGTGCAGCAGCCGGGAGCGGGCCGCGTCGGTCTCCTTGCGCAGGTCGAGGTCGACGTCCTTCGGTGCGGCGTCGGGCTTGAGCCGCAGCGAGCGCTGCAGCCGGGCGAGGTCGCGCTGCAGCGGCACGGCCGGCGCGGAGTCCGGGACCTCGCCCAGTTCGTCGCCGACGACCAGGCGGTCCCGGACGAGCTCCAGGGCGACGTCGGACCCCTCGCAGAGGACCGCGCGGACGGCGTCCAGGGTCTCGGTCAGCCCGGCGAGCGGGCGGCCGCGCAGGACGGCCAGGGTCTCGGCGAGCCGGACCGCCTCGATGACGTGCGCGGAGGAGACCGGGTGGTCCTCGGCCCGCAGGAGCTCGGCGGCCCGGGTGAGCCAGCGCGGCACCGGATCGCCGTCGGTGGTGAAGAGGTGGTGGTACCAGCCGGGCGACTGCACGCCCGCGCCGTAACCGGTGGACTGGGCGAGCCGGCGGTGCGTCCACGGCACCCAGGTGATGTCCGTGCGCACCTTCTTCGGCAGCCCGGCGAGCAGCGCCCGGTCGTGCGCGACGGTGGGCATCCGCTCCAGCGCGGGGACGTGGAAGGCGCCGCAGACCACGGCGATCCGGCGGTGCCCGGCGCGGCGGGCGGCGCGGATCTGCTGGCGCATGTGCGCTTCGCGCAGGCGGTCCCGGCGGGACTCGGCGAGGCCCTCGGCGCGCAGGGCGCCCATCGCCTCGGCGACGGCGGCGAACGGCGCCAGCGCGTCGGTGCCGGGCGCGCGGTGCTCGACCACGTCCTCCCACCAGCGTTCCGGGTCGTCGTGCCCGGCCGCCTCGGCGAGCAGCGCCAGCGGGTCGGCGGGCGATTCGGGGCCGTCGGCGGCGTCGGAGCCGGTGCCGTCGGCGGCGTCGGAGCCAGTGCCGTCCTCGGAGCCGGTGGCGTTCTCCGGAGCGGGCGCGAAGCCGTACCCGGCGGGCAGGTCGATGAAGCGGACCGGCAGGTCGTGCTCCACGGCGTGCCGGATCGCCACCCACTCCGGGGAGAACTCGGCGTACGGCCAGAAGCCGGCCTTCGCCGGATCGTCCACCGCGTGGGCGAGCAGCGCGACCGGCGGCACCAGGGCCTTCTCGGCGGCCAGGTGGACGATGCCGTCGGCCTCCGGCGGGCCCTCGACCAGCACCGCGTCCGGCTGCCACTGCGCCAGGGCGGCGGCCACCGCCCGGGCCGAGCCGGGGCCGTGGTGGCGGATGCCGAGGAGGGCGACCTCAGCCTCGGTCATGCCGTCACCTCGCGGGCGGCCCGGTAGAAGTCCTTCCAGCCGTCGCGCTCGCGCACCACCCCTTCGAGGTACTCGCGCCAGACCGCCTGGTCCGCCACCGGGTCGCGGACGACCGCGCCGAGGATGCCGGCCGTGACGTCCCCGGCGCGCAGCACGCCGTCGCCGAAGTGGGTGGCCAGGGCCATGCCGTTGGTCACCACCGAGATCGCCTCCGCGGTGGAGAGGGTGCCGCTCGGGGTCTTGACCTTCGTCCGGCCGTCCGTGGTGATCCCGGCCCGCAGCTCGCGGAAGACCGTCACCACCCGCCTGATCTCCTCGGCGCCGCCGGGCAGTTCGGGCAGTTCCAGGGAGCGGCCGAGCTGGCCGACCCGGCGGGTGACGATGTCGACCTCCTCCTCCAGCGAGCCCGGCAGCGGCAGCACCACGGTGTTGAAGCGGCGGCGCAGCGCGCTGGACAGCTCGTTGACGCCGCGGTCGCGGTCGTTGGCGGTGGCGATCACGTTGAAGCCGCGCACGGCCTGCGTCTCGGAGCCCAACTCCGGTACCGGGAGCGTCTTCTCGGACAGGATGGTGATCAGACTGTCCTGTACGTCGGCCGGGATGCGGGTCAGCTCCTCGACCCGGGCGATCTTGCCCTCGGCCATCGCCCGCATCAGCGGGGAGGGCACCAGCGCGTCCCGGCTCGGCCCGTCGGTGAGCAGCCGGGCGTAGTTCCAGCCGTACCGGACGGCCTCCTCGGGGGTGCCGGCGGTGCCCTGCACCAGCATCGTCGAGTCGCCGCTGATCGCGGCGGCCAGGTGCTCGGACACCCAGGTCTTCGCGGTGCCGGGCACGCCGAGCAGCAGCAGCGCGCGGTCCGTCGCCAGGGTCGTCACGGCGACCTCGACCACCCGGCGGGGGCCGATGTACTTGGGGGTGATCCGGGTGCCGTCGGCCAGTTCGCCGCCGAGCAGGTACGTCGCCACGGCCCACGGCGAGAGCTTCCAGCGCTCGGGGCGCGGACGGTCGTCCTGCGCGGCCAGCGCGGCCAGTTCACCGGCGAAGGCGTCCTCGGCGTGCTGCCGCAGAACGTCGGTCATGGGGGCTCCTTCGGGTCGGCCGCCGGGTACACGGGTGCCCGGGCGGCAGGATGATCGGGGGGAGCCAGGTCGGCGTCCCGGCCTGTGGGAACCACCCTGCACCGAGCCACTGACAGTTCGGCGAACGCACGTACGGCCGTCCCGGACGGGCAGTCAGCGACTGTCAGTGCCGCCGCCTACGGTCGGTCGCATGGAGGAACGCTGGAGCACCGAACACGTCCTGTCCCTGGCACCTGACGCCGCGTCGCAGAAGGCCGCGGGCAAGCTCTCCGCGCCCGCGCCGTGGTCCGGCACCGGCACCGACGGCACCGCGGTGTGGGGCGAGTGCAAGGGCAGCGGCCGTACGCCGTACCGCACCGTGGTCGAACTCGCCACGCCCGCCTACCAGTGCAGCTGCCCCAGCCGGAAGTTCCCGTGCAAGCACGCGCTCGGGCTCCTCCTGCTGTGGAGCGGCACCCCGGCAGCCGTCCCGGCCGCCGAACCCGCCGACTGGGCGGCCGACTGGCTCAAGGGCCGCCAGGAGCGCGCCGAGAAGCGCACGGCGCCCCCGGCCGACCCGGAGGCCGCCCGCCGCCGGGCCGAGGCACGCGGCGCCCGGGTCGCGGCCGGCGCGGCCGAGCTGCGGCTGCGCCTCGCCGACCGGATCCGGCACGGCCTGGCCGACCAGTCCACCGCCGGCCCCTGGGAGGAGGTCGCCGCCCGGATGGTCGACGCACAGGCCCCCGGACTGGCCACCCGCGTACGGGAGTTGGACACCACCCCGCAGGAGCGGCTGCTGGAGGAGTACGCGATGCTCCACCTGCTCGCCACCGCCGCCACCCGGGTCGACGAGCTGCCGCCCGAGCTGGCCGCGACCGTCCGCGCCCGGGTCGGCTACACCCGGGACTCCAACGAGGTGCTGGCCGGCCCGACCGTCCGCGACCGCTGGCTGGTGCTCGGCAGCCGCACAGTGCCGATGGAAGGGGGCTCGGACGAACGACTCACCACCCGCCGGGTCTGGCTGCGCGGCGCCAAGACCGGCCGCCCGGCGCTGCTGCTCGCCTTCGGCCGCCCCGGCCAGGCCCCCGACCTCGCCCTGCCCACCGGCCACCTGCTGGAGGCCGAACTCGCCTACCACCCCGGCGCCCGCCCGCTGCGCGCCACGCTCGGCGACCGCTACGGCGCCCCCGAGGCCGGGCCGGCCGCCCCGCCCGCCGGGCTCACCGTCGCCGAGGCGGTGGCCGGCTACGGCACCGCCGTCGCCGACGACCCGTGGCTGGAGAGCTGGCCCACCGTCCTCACCGGCGTCGTCCCGGTCCGCACCCCGGACGGCTGGCACCTGACGGACGGCCACCACACCGTGCCGGTCCGCGCCTCGGCCGTCCCGGAAGCGGCGCTCTGGCGTCTGGCCGCGGTCTCCACCGGCCGCCCGCTGACGGTCTTCGGCGAGTACGGCCACCAGGGCTTCGCCCCGGTCACCGCCTGGCCCGAGGGCCACCGGCCGGTAGGCCTCACCAATTCCTAGGAGCACCGAGAATGACGATCACCCAGGACCCATGGGAGAGCCTGCACACCAGCGCCCTGCTCGGCACCGACCGCCGCCCGCTGCGGGCCGCCGCCCTACCGTTCGCCGAGGCCGTGGACCAGGCCGACCCGGCCACCGCCCTGCTGGAGCTGGCCGCCCTCGCCACCGTCCGCCGCCGGGCCGGCGCGCTGCCCGTACCGGCGGCCGGACCGCCCGGCCCGGCCGCGCCCGAGGACGCCCGCCCGGAGCTGCCCGAGCCGGCCGCCCGCCGACTGGCCGTCCTGCTGGCCGGCCGGGCCGGCGGCAGCGGCGGCACCCTGGCCAACCTGGCCGAGCTGCTGCCGCAGTGGCTCGCCACCGCCCGCGCGCGGGGCCTGCGGCCGCCCGCCGCGCTGATACCCGGCCTGCTCGACGCGGCCCGCGCACGCAGCGAACTACGCACCGACGCCGTCGCGTTGGCCGGTCCGCTGGGCCGCTGGCTGGCCGAGCAGAACCCGGACTGGCGGTTCGTGCTGCGCACCACCACCCAGGAGGCGGCGCAGCGGCCGGACGCCCCCGTCGACCACCACCTGTGGCACGAGGGCCTGTTCGCCGAGCGCGTCACCCACCTCACGCTGCTGCGCCGCAGCGACCCGGCCGCCGGCCTGGAGCTGCTGCGCAGCACCTGGCCCACCGAGCGCGCCGAGGACCGCCTGCTCTTCCTGGACGCCCTGCAGGACGGCCTCTCCCCCGCCGACGAGCCGTTCCTGGAGGCCGCCCTCGGCGACCGCAGCAAGAACGTCCGCGCCACCGCCGCCGAACTGCTCTCCACCCTGCCCGGCTCCGCGCTGGCCCGCCGGATGGCCGAGCGGGCCCGGGCCGCCGTCCGCCTCGCCGAGGCGGGCACGCATCTGCTGGTCACCCCGCCCGCCGAGTGCGACGCCGCCATGCAGCGCGACGGCATCGCCCCCAAGTCGCCCACCGGGCGCGGCGAACGGGCCTGGTGGTTCGGCGAGGTGGTGGCCGCGGCACCGCTCTCGCTCTGGCCGGAGAGCACCGGCCTGCCGCCGGAGGAGCTGCTCGCCCTGCGGGTCGGCGACAGCCTCGACGAGACCAGCAGCAGCTGGGCCGACGACCTACGGGAGGCCTGGGCGCGCGCCGCCGTCCGCCAACACGACGCCGACTGGGCCCGGGCGCTGCTCGGCCCCGCCCCCGTGCCGCCCACCCGCGGCGCCGGCCGGGCCCGCGCCCCGCGCGCCACCGGCGCCCCGGCCAAGCTGCTGGCCGTCCTCCCGCCCGGGGAGCGGGCCGCCTGGACGGCCGCCTTCATCGAGGTGCACGGGCTGGGCGAGGCGTTCCAGCTGCTCGGCGCCTGCGCCACCCCGTGGACTCCGCCGCTGTCCACCGCCGTGGTGACGGCGCTGGCCCGGGCCGCCGCCTCCGGCGCGTACCCGTGGAGCCACAGCGGGGTGCTCGGGATGACGGAACGCGCGCTCGCCCCGGAGGCGGCCGCCGCGGTGGAGGAGCTGGCCGCCGGGGCCGCCCCGGACTCCGCCTGGGCGGAGACCTTCGGCCGGCTGGCCGGCACCCTGCGCTTCCGGGCCGCGATGCTCGCGGAGCTGGCGGGCTGACGCAGGGCTGGAACCGGGCTGGGACCGGGCGGCCGGGCCGGCGTCAAAGGATCGGAACCGGATACGGCGGAGCGGGCCGGCCCCCGGGGGACCGGCCCGCTCCGCCGTACCGGAAGTCAGCTCGCCCGAAGGTTGGCCTCGACCCAGGCGACCACGTCCCGGGTCGGCGTGCCCGGGGTGAAGATGTCCGCGACGCCCATCGCCTTCAGCTCGGCGATGTCCTCGTCCGGGATGATCCCCCCGCAGAAGACCTTGATGTCCTCCGCGTCACGCTCCTTCAGCAGCTCCAGCACCCGCGCGCAGAGCGTCATGTGGGCGCCGGAGAGGATCGACAGCCCGATGCCGTCCGCGTCCTCCTGGATCGCGGTGTCGACGACCTGCTCGGGCGTCTGGTGCAGGCCGGTGTAGATGACCTCCATACCGGCGTCGCGCAGGGCACGCGCAATGACCTTGGCGCCACGGTCGTGACCGTCGAGCCCCGGCTTGGCGACCACCACACGGATCGGCCCCGACACACTCATCACTGCCTCCTGGACGTCGTCGTCCACCACCCGGCCAGGCCTTGTGGGCCACGGGCGCGGTTAACGGTCAATAACCAACCTGAGGGGAGGTTAGCGCCACCCGGCCCGCTTGACCGTTCCGCCTCCCAAGAGGAGGGCAAAGTCACAGCTCCAGGCCTTGCTACCAGCGGGTACACCCGTCCGTTCCGCGACCTCCGCACAGACCGCCCGGCCGACCCCTTGACAACCGGCGGTTTTTCCGGGGCGTCGGCCGTGCGGCTACAGTCACGGCTGTTCTCCCCTCGCCTTTCCCCTCGCCCGACGACGCGCCCGAGGCCCACCGAGGAGGCAGCCCCCGATGGCTCCCGAAGCAGCCGCCCGCCCGACCCGTGCGGAGCTGCGCCTCGCCGCCCGTGAGCAGTCCCGCGCCCAGCGCCGCGGCGCCGCCAAGGCGGCCACCCGGACGGCGCTGCTGCGGATCGCACTGCCGTCGGTGGCCGCGCTCGGGGTCGCCGCGGCGGCGGCGATCACGGTGCAGGGGGAGGCCGACCAGCAGCGGGCCGAGGCCGCCGGACGGGTGCCGCCGCAGTCCGCCGGCGCCCCGGACGGCACGACCGCCAGGACGGCGGCCCAGCAGGTGGCCGCGGCCGGCGGCCAGGCCCAGGCCTCGCGCGGGGACGCCCGCCAGCCGCTGGCCGGCGCCCAGCCCACCGACGCCCCGACCGCGCAGCCCACCGCCGAGCCGACACCCGAACCGGTGAAGCCCAAGGTGGTCATGCCGGTCGCGCAGCACGGCCTCGGCGAGCTGTTCGGCGAGGCCGGCACCCACTGGGCCAACCGCCACACCGGCATCGACTTCCCGGTGGACGGCGGCACCCAGGTCATGGCCGTCACCGACGGCACGATCCGCACCCAGTGGAACCCGTTCTACGGCTACATGTCGATACTCAAGATGCCCGACGGCACCGAGGCCTGGTACTGCCACCTGCGGGCGTACAAGGTCCGCAAGGGGCCGGTGAAGCAGGGCGACGTGATCGCCTTCGTCGGCAGCAGCGGCAACAGCACCGGGCCGCACCTGCACTTCGAGATCCGGCCCGCCAACGGCAGCGGGCCGGTCGACCCGCTGCCGTGGTTCCTGGCCAACGGCCTGGACCCCCGCTAGAGCCGCAGCTCCGCAGAGCTACAGCTTCTCGACGGGCGCGTAGCGCAGCAGCAGCTGCTTGCGCCCGTCCGCGCCGAAGTCGACGGTGGCCTGCGCCCGGTCGCCCACGCCCGTCACGGCCACCACCGTGCCCAGCCCGAAGCTGTCGTGGGTGACGCGGTCGCCGACCGCGAGCGAGACGGCCTCGCGCTCCACGACCCTGCCGCCGCGCCGCGCGGACTGCCCCCAGCCCGCCTTCGGGGAGGCCCCGGCGGACGAGGAAGACCGCGAACTGCCGCCCCCGGACGAGGACTTGCCCCACGAGGAGCCCGAGGAGAAGCCGCGCTGGACGGGCGCCTGCGCCGCCCCCGTACGCTTCCACTCCACCAGCGCCTCCGGGATCTCCTCCAGGAACCGCGAGGCCGGGTTGTACGCCGGCTGCCCCCAGGCGCTGCGCAGCACCGAGCGGGTCAGGTACAGCCGCTCGCGCGCCCGGGTGAGCCCGACGTACGCCAGCCGGCGCTCCTCCTCCAGCTCCTTGACCTGGTTGAGCGCCCGCATGTGCGGGAAGATCCCGTCCTCCATGCCGGTCAGGAAGACGACGGGGAACTCCAGGCCCTTGGCGGTGTGCAGGGTCATCATCGTGATGACGCCCTGCCCCTCCTCGTCCTCGTCCGGGATCTGATCGGAGTCGGCGACGAGGGCGACCCGCTCCAGGAAGTCAGCCAGCGAGCCGACCGGCGGGGTGCCCTCCTCCCCGGCGTCCGGCCGCTCGCCCGGGTCCTGCTCGTAGTCGAGGGCGACGGAGGCGAGCTCCTGCAGGTTCTCCACCCGGGTCTCGTCCTGCGGGTCGGTGGAGGCCTGGAGCTCGGCCAGGTAGCCGGTCTCCTCCAGGACGGCCTCCAGCACCGCCGCCGGGCCCGCGCCCGACTCGACCACCTGGCGCAGCCCGGCCATCAGGGTGTTGAACTTCTTCACCGCGTTGGCCGAGCGCGCGGCCATCCCGTAGGCCTCGTCCACCCGCTGCAGCGCCTGGGCGAAGGAGATCCGCTCGCGCGCGGCCAGCGCGTCGACCATCGCCTCGGCCCGTTCGCCGATGCCGCGCTTGGGCACGTTGAGGATCCGGCGCAGCGGCACGGTGTCCTCCGGGTTGGAGAGCACCCGCAGGTAGGCCAGGACGTCCCGGACCTCCTTGCGCTCGTAGAAGCGCACCCCGCCGACCACCTTGTACGGCAGGCCGACCCGGATGAACACCTCCTCGAACACGCGGGACTGGGCGTTCGTCCGGTAGAAGATCGCAACGTCGCCGGGCTTGGCCTCGCCCTTGTCGGTGAGCCGGTCGATCTCGTCGGCGATGAACTGCGCCTCGCCGTGCTCGTCGTCCGCGACGTAGCCGATCACCTTCTCGCCGTGGTCGCCCGCCGTCCAGAGCTTCTTCTCGCGGCGGTTGGCGTTGCGCTCGATGACGGCGTTGGCGGCGCTGAGGATGGTCTGGGTGGAGCGGTAGTTCTGCTCCAGCAGGATCGTGGTCGCGTTCGGGTAGTCCTCCTCGAACTGGAGGATGTTGCGGATCGTCGCGCCGCGGAAGGCGTAGATCGACTGGTCCGCGTCACCGACCACGCACAGCTCGGCCGGCGGCACCTCGGCGAGGTGCGCGGCGGCCGGGTTCACGAAGTCCCCGTCCGCGGTGCGCTTGGGCGCGGCGGCGACGGATCCCCCGCTGAGCTCGCGGACCAGCATGTACTGGGCGTGGTTGGTGTCCTGGTACTCGTCGACCAGGATGTGCCGGAACCGGCGCCGGTAGTGCTCGGCGACGTCGGGGAAGGCCTGCAGCAGGTTCACCGTCGTCATGATGATGTCGTCGAAGTCCAGCGCGTTGGCCTCGCGCAGCCGCCGCTGGTACAGCGCGTACGCCTCGGCGAGCTTCTTCTCCATCGGGTTGGCGGCCTGGTCGGCGAAGGTCTCCTCGTCGATCAGCTCGTTCTTGAGGTTGCTGATCTTCGCGGTGAAGGACTTCGGCGGGAACTGCTTCGGGTCCAGGTCGAGGTCCCGGCAGACCAGCGACATCAGCCGCTGCGAGTCGGCCGAGTCGTAGATCGAGAAGCTGGAGGTGAAGCCCAGCTGCTTGGACTCGCGGCGCAGGATCCGCACGCAGGCGCTGTGGAAGGTGGACACCCACATCGCCCGGGCGCGCGGGCCGACCAGCGCCTCGACGCGCTCGCGCATCTCGCCGGCGGCCTTGTTGGTGAAGGTGATCGCGAGGATCTCGCCCGGCTGCACCCCGCGGGCGCCCAGCAGGTACGCGATCCGGTGGGTCAGCACCCGGGTCTTGCCCGAGCCCGCACCGGCCACGATCAGCAGCGGGGAGCCCGCGTGCAGGACCGCCTCGCGCTGCGGGTCGTTCATCCCCTCCAGCAGCTGCGCCGGGTCGATCACCGTCCGGGCGGCGCCGTTGCGGTACCAGGCGTCCCGCTCGGCCTCGACGGCGTGGTCGGTCTGGAAGAGCCCCTCCGGGATGGCCTCCTCGTAGGCGTCGTACGGGACGTCGTCCTCGTACGGCGGGGGCTCCTCGTCGACGGCGTCGATCGGTGCGGCGGGCTGCTTCGACCCGGCGGCGGGTGCCTCGAAACCGGGGAGCGGGAGGTCGTCAAAGAGGCTACTCATGGCAATGACGAGTCTATGGCCACCCACCGACAAGCCCGCCCGGCCCGGGGAAACCGGACCGGGCGGGCTTGACGCCGGGCGCGGGGCTCAGACCAGGCGGCGGGCGGTGGCCCAGCGGGTGAGCTCGTGCCGGTTGCTCAGCTGGAGCTTGCGCAGGACGGCGGAGACGTGGCTCTCGACGGTCTTCACCGAGATGAAGAGCTGCTTGGCGATCTCCTTGTAGGCGTAGCCCCGGGCGATCAGGCGCAGCACCTCGCGCTCGCGCTGGGTGAGGCGGTCCAGGTCCTCGTCGACCGGCGGGGTGTCGGTGGCGGCGAAGGCGTCCAGGACGAAGCCGGCCAGCCGGGGCGAGAAGACCGCGTCGCCGTCGGCGATGCGGAAGATCGCGTTCACCAGGTCGGTGCCGGTGATGGTCTTGGTGACGTAGCCGCGGGCGCCGCCGCGGATGACGCCGATGACGTCCTCGGCGGCGTCCGACACCGACAGCGCCAGGAACTTGACCCCTCCCTGCTCCCCCATCAGCCCGGCCGAGCGGCGCAGCACCTCGACGCCGCCGCCGCCGGGCAGGTGGACGTCGAGCAGCACCACGTCCGGCCTGGTCTCGGCGACGACGCGGACCGCCGAGTCCACGTCGTCGGCCTCGCCGACCACGTCGATGCCGGTCACCTCGGTGCGGCCGATCTCGGCCCGGACCCCCGTCCGGAACATCCGGTGGTCATCCACCAGCACGACCCTCGCAGTGCGCCCCGAGCCTTCGGCCGGGGCCCCCATCGGCGCTGCCTCAGTCATCAGTTCTCTCCATCTCCAGCTCGACCTCGGTACCGCCGCCCGCCGCCGGCCGCACCCGAGCGGTGCCGCCGTTGCGCTTCATCCGGCCGATGATCGACTCCCGTACGCCCATCCGGTCCTCCGGCACCGTGTCGGGGTCGAAGCCGGGCCCGTGGTCGCGGACGAACACCGACACCGTCCTCCCCTCCACCTCGGCGTAGACCTGGACCGGTCCCCCGCCACCGTACTTGGCCGCGTTGACGGTCGCCTCCCTCGCGGCCTGCATCTGTGCCGCGATCCTCTCGTCCATCGGGCAGTCGCCGACGATCACCAGTTCGACCTGGACGCCGTGCCGGTCCTCCACCTCGGCGACGGCGGCGCGCAGGGTCTCCGCCATGGTGTCCGGCGCGGCCTCGGCGGCGGCCTCCGGGCGGTACAGCCAGAGCCGCAGCTCGCGCTCCTGCGAGCGGGCCAGCCGCAGCACCTCCTTGGGGTCCTCGGCCCGGCGCTGGATCAGGGTCAGGGTGTGCAGCACGGAGTCGTGGATGTGCGCGGCGATCTCGGCCCGCTCCTGGGCGCGGATGCGCGCGGTGCGCTCGGCGCCGAGGTCCTGCCACAGCCGCAGGCCGTACGGGCCGAGCAGCACCAGCACCCCGGCGAGCACCGCGAGCGAGGCCTCGATGACCGAGCCGATCGTGGAGCCGCTGCCCTGCATGGCGAGCAGCGCGATGGTGCCGGCCACCGCGAGCAGCACACCGGCGCCGACCCGGGTGTACGCGCCGCGCCGCTTCTCGCCCTCCTCGATGCCGAACCAGCGCTGCCAGCGCGAGTCGTCGGCCTGCCGCCAGACCAGCGCGACGCCGACGCCGATCGCCAGCAGCGGCCAGGTGTACGGCTTGGCGGTCTGCCAGCCGAGCACGTTGAGCAGGGCGATCAGGCCGATCACGACCATGACCAGGGCGGCGAGCTGGCCGAGGCCGCCCTGCCCGCCCTTGGCCGCCGGCGCCGCCTCCGCCCCCTCGGCGGGCGCCGCCGTCGGCTCGCCCTGCAGCGTGTGCTGGAGCAGCCGGCGCAGCCGGCCGAGCCAGCCGCCGGCGGGGGCCTTGCTCAGCAGGCCGCCCTGCAGCCCGGGCGCGGCCGGGACGAACACGCCGTTGAGGTACATCCACTGGGCGCCGCCGCGCGCCGAGGGCTCGCCGATGCCGATCGGCACCACGAACCAGAACGCGGCGTACAGCAGCGCGCCGATCCCCTGCGCGAAGAACAGCAGGACGAAGGCGAACCGCACCCACCGCACCGGCAGCCCGAGGTGCACCGCCAGGCCGTGCGCGACGCCGCCGAGCATCCGCCCCTGCGGGCTGCGGTAGAGCCGGCGGTACGGCGGCCTGCCGCTGTCGGGCGCACCGGGGTCGGCGCCGGCCGACTGCGCGGCGTCGGGGGCGATGGTTCGGGGATCGGTACCGGGGGCTGCCACGCCACCGATGGTTCCACGCGCGCGCCCGCGGGCGCATCAGGGTGTGTCCCTAGCCCGTCTCAGGGACAAGTCAGGGTACGGGCAGGGGTGCTCCCGGTTGGGCCGGACCGGCCCCTGCCGGAAGGATGGTGCCCATGACCGAGGACCACCGCATCGAGGAGGCCGGGCCCGCCGCCCCGCCGGAGCCGGAACGCCCGCCGCTGACCCGGGCCGAGCACCACCGCGTGGTGGCCGGTGTCTGCGGCGGCCTCGGGCGGCACCTGGACATCGACCCGGTGGTGTTCCGGGTGGTCACCGTGGTGCTCTGCCTCTCCGGCGGCCTCGGACTGTTCCTGTACGGCCTGGCCTGGCTGATCGTCCCGACCGACGACGAGTCCAAGGGCCGCGGCGGGCGCACCGAGCTCCAGCGGGTGCTCACCGGCCGGGTGGACGGCCAGTCGATCGGCGCGGTGCTGCTGACCGTGATCGGCACCGGGGTGTTCTTCTCCTCGATGGGCGACGGCGGCCAGATGTTCCCGCTGCTGCTGCTCGCCGGCCTGGTCTTCCTGGCGGTGCGCTACGACCCGGAGCGCCGCCGCGGCCGCGGCCGGGGTCGCGGGCGCCGGCACGGCGGCCCGTACGACCGTCACTTCCCCGAGTCCGCGGGCTACGCCTGGCCCCGGCCGGAGCCGGGCGAGGCGGCCGCCGCCGAGCACGCCGCGCCGAGGGCCACCGGGACGGTCCCCGCCGACAGCCCGGCCCCCGGCGCGAGCGGCTACCTGTGGGATCCTCGCCACCCCGAGCGCAACCCGTACGGCGCGAGCTCCGCGACCCCCACCCCGCCGTTCGGCACCCCGGTGCCGCCGGCCGGCGGCCCGGCCCAGCCCTGGTGGCAGCGGACCGACCTGCCCGAGGGCGACCCGCTGCGCAAGGAGCGCGCGAAGCGCCGCCCCGAGCCGGCCGTGGTGCGCCGCCCCCGGGAGCGCTCGGCGCTCGGCTTCTTCGGCTTCCTGCTGGCGATCGGCGCGGCCGCCGCGGTCTGGGCCGTCCAGGCCGACCACCACAACCCCACCGTGGCGAGCGCGACGGTGCTGGCCACCGCCCTGCTGGTGGTCGGTCTGACCCTGCTGGTCGGCGCGAAGTTCGGCCGGGCCCGCAGGCTCGCGGCGACCGGCCTGCTGCTCACCCTGGCGCTGGCCTTCGTCGGCCACTCGCCGGACGCCGTGCAGAACGCCGTCGGGCAGCGCGACTGGACCGTCACCGCGGCCTCCGACCTGCACGACCGCTACAACCTCGGCGCCGGCAACATCAAGCTGGACCTGGCCGGGCTCGACCCGGCCGGCGCCACCCTCGCCACCAAGGTCGACCTCGGCGCAGGCGAGCTGACCGTCATCGTGCCGGCCGACGTGACGGTGGACGTGACCGCCCGGGTCGGCCTCGGCGACGTCACCGTCCCCGGCGACCGCGGCAACAGCACCGGGCGCCACACCTATCTGATCGGCCCGGCCGGCGGCCAGGCCTCCAAGGGCACGCTCAACCTCGAACTCGGAATCGGGATCGGCAACATCAAGGTGGTCCAGCAGTGAGGAAGCACCGGCTCGACCTGTTCTCGCTGATCGCGGGCGCGCTGTTCACCGTGCTCGCCCTCGTCTACCTCGTCGCGGCGCTCGACGACCGGTCGGTGAACGGACGGATCGTCATCCCGGTCACCTTCATCGTGCTCGGCGTCGGCGGCCTGGCCGGCGCGGTCGCGGCGGTGGCCCGGCGCGGCCGCCCCGACCGCGAGGACTAGGGGGTTTCTTGCGAGCCCGCAGGCCCCGGGCCTCAGCTCTGCTGCGGGCCCAGGGTCAGCTTGTCCCCGTCCTTGGTGACGGCGTACTTCGGCAGCGGCTTGACCGCCGGCCCGTTGACCACCGCGCCGGTGGCGGCGTCGAACCGGGAGCCGTGGCAGGGGCAGTACAGCTGACCGTTCTTCGGGGCGTCCACCGCGCAGCCGGAGTGGGTGCACACCGAGGAGAGGCCGCAGTACTGGCCCGCCTTGGGCTGCACGATGTAGACGGCGTCCCCGGTGGCCGGGTCCTTGACCTGGGCCGAGCCGCCGACCGGCACGCTCGCGGCGGACACCGTCGGGGCCTGCGCCGGGGCGGCGGAGACCGGGGCCGCCGACTGCTTGGGCGCGGCCTGCCTGCCGCGGCCGAAGGTACGGGTCAGCGAGCCGGTGAGCAGCCCCGCGCCGCCGATCGCGACGGCCGCGATCCCGCCGTCCACCAGCGCCCGGCGCTTGACGTGGTCCTCGCCCAGCCCGCGCTCGCGGTCCCGCCCGGCCCGGCGGGCGAGGTAGCCGTCCACCGACAGGTACGGGGTGCCGGCCAGCACCAGCGGGATCCAGGCCATCAGGTAGGCGAGGTCGTTGCCGAGGTAGTACGGCGCGACGCTCCAGCTGACGGTCAGCCAGAGGCTGAGGTTGAGGAGCGCGCCGCCGAGCGCGGCGACCCGGCCCCAGAGGCCGAGCAGGGTGCCGAGGCCGACCGCCAGTTCGCCGAAGGCGACGGCGAGCGCGAACAGGGTCGGGTGGTCGAGGGCGGGGCCGAGCAGGAAGGAGATCGGGCTGCCGCCGGCCTTGGCCGCCTGGGTCTGCGAGACGAAGGAGGCCGGGTCGCCCGCCCCGGCCAGGAAGTGCGCGTCCGAGAGCTTGTCGAGCGCGGCGTAGACGAAGGTGACGCCGAGGAAGAGCCGCAGCGGGAGCAGCGCGTACCTGGACGCGATCGCCCGCCGCTGCGCCGCCCGTTCGGCCCGGCCGGCCGCTCCCCCGCCGGCCGGCACCGAGTTGCTGGCCTCCGACATCCCGCACACCTTCCCTCTCGTCCTGCCACTCCCTGACAGGTCCGGTCCGCATTCTGCCCGTTCCTGCCCACTTTCGGTGGGAGGTCCCACCCCGCGGCCGGCACGCCCGCACCGCGAACGCCCGCGCCGCCGCTCCCTCCAGTACGGGAACGACGGCGCGGGCGTTCAGGCAGCGGGAGTGCCTACTCCCACTCGATGGTGCCCGGCGGCTTGCTGGTGACGTCGACGACGACGCGGTTCACGTCGCGGACCTCGTTGGTGATCCGGGTGGAGATCTTGGCCAGCACGTCGTACGGCAGGCGCGACCAGTCGGCGGTCATGGCGTCCTCGGACGAGACCGGACGCAGCACGATCGGGTGACCGTAGGTGCGGCCGTCGCCCTGCACGCCCACGCTGCGCACGTCGGCGAGCAGCACGACCGGGCACTGCCAGATCTCGCGGTCCAGGCCGGCCGCGGTCAGCTCCTCGCGGGCGATCGCGTCGGCGTCGCGGAGCAGGTCCAGGCGCTCCTTGGTGACCTCGCCGACGATCCGGATGCCCAGGCCCGGGCCGGGGAACGGCTGGCGCTGGACGATCTCCTCCGGCAGGCCGAGCTCCTGGCCGACCATCCGGACCTCGTCCTTGAACAGCTTGCGCAGCGGCTCGACCAGCTGGAACTGCAGGTCCTCGGGCAGGCCGCCGACGTTGTGGTGGGACTTGATGTTGGCCGTGCCGGTGCCGCCGCCCGACTCCACCACGTCCGGGTACAGGGTGCCCTGGACCAGGAAGTCGACCGACTCGCCGTGCTCGCCGGCCTCGGCGATGATCTCGGCCTGGGCCTGCTCGAAGACCCGGATGAACTCGCGGCCGATGATCTTGCGCTTCTCCTCGGGGTCGGTGACCCCCTTCAGCGCGTTCAGGAAGCGCTCGGCGGCGTCGACGACCTTCAGCTGCACGCCGGTGGCGGCCACGAAGTCCTTCTCGACCTGCTCGGTCTCGCCCTTGCGCATCAGGCCGTGGTCGACGTACACGCAGGTCAGCCGGTCGCCGATGGCCTTGTTGACCAGGGCGGCCGCGACCGCGGAGTCCACGCCGCCGGACAGGCCGCAGATGGCGCGCTTGTTGCCGACCTGCTCGCGGATCAGGGCGATCTGCTCCTCGACCACGCTGCCGGTGGTCCAGGTCGGGGCGATGCCGGCGCCGCGGTAGAGGAAGTGCTCCAGGATCTGCTGGCCGTGGTCGGAGTGCAGCACCTCGGGGTGGTACTGGACGCCGTAGAGGCGGGCCTCGTCGTTCTCGAAGGCCGCGACCGGGACCACGTCGGTGGAGGCGGTGACGGTGAAGCCCTCCGGCGCGGCGGAGCAGGCGTCGCCGTGCGACATCCACACCGAGTGCTGCGCGGGGACACCCTCGAACAGGGTGGAGCCGGTGCGCGAGACGACCAGCGGGGTACGGCCGTACTCGCGGGCACCGGTGTTGTCGACGGTGCCGCCGAGGGTCTTGGCCATCAGCTGGAAGCCGTAGCACATGCCGAAGACCGGGACACCGGCCTCGAAGATCGCACGGTCGAGCTGCGGCGCGCCCTCTTCGTAGACCGACGACGGGCCGCCGGAGAGGATGATCGCCTTGGGGTTCTTGGCGAGCATCTCGGCGACCGGCATGCTGCTCGGCACGATCTCGCTGTAGACCCGCGCCTCACGCACCCGACGGGCGATGAGCTGGGCGTACTGGGCGCCGAAGTCGACCACCAGGACGGTGTCGTTGTCCGGCGCGGACTGGACGGGAATTGCAGAGGACACAGACGGCCTTCCGGCAGCGGTATCGAGGTGTCGCGCTGAACCGCCTCCCCGGCGGGGGCGGCGGCGGCGGACGGGTGTGGGGTGTCTGGACTCCGATTCTACCGGGCTGTCCGGTTTCACTCGTCTGCCCGTCCAAAGGACCGTGACCGGGCGGGGCCGCGGTTCGTTGCTTCTGACGACCGTACGGCCGCGCCGCGTCCGCCAGACGCGCCGACCGACCCCCGCGGGGGCCACCGCCGTACGGCTGCAGGACCACGCGTGGAGCTACACACCAGTCCACCGGCGCACGTGGCGCCGCCGCCCGGCCCGCCGGGAGCGCGGCTCCGTGGGACCGTGCGCGGGTGCAGCGGCCGGCCAGCAGGGGACAGCGAACCCGGCCGCGACTGGGCCGAGAGGTGGGACGGCCGGAGCCCGGGGACGCCCGGGGCCGGCCGTCGCACCCCCGGCCCGCGCCGGGGCACACCCGGGCGCACTCCCCCATCCGTCCCGCGCCGCTACGCGCGTCCCCGTGCGCTGCAACCAGGCGAACCACTACGCACCGTGATCATCTGTGGCATGCCCGGCACCATCCTGGCCGTAAATGGTCTATGCCGAACTGTGCCGAATCGGTTGCAGAGCAAGCCCCTCGTCCAGCACGATGCTCGTTGTACGCGGTTCTCCCGGCGACCTGACGGCTCACCGAGGGGGCCCGCACGCGATGCTCCGCAGTCGCCGCGCAGGGAGGCGACAGCGGTTTTCACTTCACGCTCCGTGAGCACGGAACCGGCGCAGACCTACCGCCGTCCGCCGCACCACGGGCCCGCGCGCCCCGCTCCACCGGCCACCCACGCCGGAGCCGCGAGGGCGCACCGAAGCCAACCGACACGACGGCGCTCCTCCCCCGGCGCCGTCACCCCAGCACCGGCGCGGCCCTGACGCCGAGTGCTGAACGACAAAGGGCCCCGTTCCCCCGCGGGGCCCTTTGCCCTTTTCCGGCTGCCCTTTTCCGGCGCCCGAGCCTGCTCCCCCGGCCGGTGCTCCGCTCCGCTCAGGGGTGCTCGCGCCACACGCTCGGGTCGACCGGGTCCTCGGCCGGCGCCCGCGGCGGGTCGGCCGGGAGCGCCGTCCCGGCGGCGGGGGCGGGCGGCACCTCGTGCGAGCCGAGCACCTCGCTCACCCCGCTCGTGGGGACGGGCGGCGCGTCCTGCGGCGCGGCGGCCTGCGGCGGCACGCCGTACGCCGGGGCGCCCTGCGGCGGCGCACCCTGCGGCGGCCCGCCCTGGACCGGAACGCCGTACGCCGGGGCGCTCTGCGGCGGCGTCGGCCCGTACGGCACCTCCGGCGGCACGGCCGCGTACGGCGCGCCGCCGTACGGATCGCCATACCCGGCCTTGCCCGCGCCCCCGCCGCGGACGGCCGCCAGCAGCGGCGGCACGAGCAGCGCGCCGACCACCGCCCAGACCGCGTTGGCCGCCAGGACGGTGAGGAAGGTCAGCCCGACCGAGTTCTCCTGGCTCATCTCCAGGTCGGAGGTCGGGCTCCAGCCCGCCATGGACGAGGTCCGGGTCATCATCGCCCCGGCCGCCGCCATCAGCAGGGTGAGCGCCCCGGCGTGCACCGCCGCCAGGCGCAGCCGGTCGGCCGGGTCCAGCTGCCGCCGGTACGCCGTCCAGCCGAGCACGCCCGCCGCGAGGACCGCCAGCAGGCCGGCCCAGCGCCAGTCGGCGCTCACCGTGTCGTGCAGGTCGAAGAAGGAGAGGTCCAGGTCCTCGCCGCGGTCGCGCCAGGACGTCTCGCCGCCGGTCAGGCCGTTGTGGGCCCGGAAGGTCGCCCCCGAGCCGAAGCCGAGCAGGTTGAGGCCGAGGTTGGGCAGGAAGGCCAGCGACACGCCGGTCTCCGCGCCGCTCTCGCTGTTGGCCGCGACGAGGACGAAGCCCACCACCGAGGACAGGCCCACCGTCGCCGCCAGCGCCCGGCCCGCGGCCAGCGCGGCCACCGCCCAGCCGCGCACCGACCGGCTGCGCCAGGCGGCCCAGCGCAGTGCGTCGGTGCCGTAGACGGCGAAGGCCAGCAGCCCGGACAGCAGTACGGTCCAGCCGACCGTCTCCAGCCAGCCGGAGCCCGCGGTGACCGAGGGCCGGGACAGGTCCTGGCCGGTGCTGCCGGTGTAGTCGGGGACGTCGTAGCCGCCCCGCGGCCGCCAGGTCGTGCCGCCGACCGCCCAGAGCACCGTGGTCACCCCCGCGAGGACCACGGCGGTGCGCAGTGCCTCGCCGGCGGCCTGGCCCCGGGTGAGCTGGCCCGCCACCGCCTTGCGCCGGCGCAGCCCGGCCCGCAGGCCGAGCCAGAGCGCCAGGCACCACAGGGCGGTGACGGTCATCGGCACCGCCCGGATGACGAGGTCCATCCGGTCGGCGTGGCCCCGGCTCAGCGGGCTCTGGTAGCCGATCTTGAACGGGGCGCCGAGCGCGTTCAGCGCCATCGACAGCATCCCGCCGAAGCGGTCCCCGAAGTCGGGCGACTGGAACCGGTAGTCGTACTGGTAGCCGCTCGGGAGGGCCGCGATCAGCGCCGCCGCCAGCAGGACGGCGGTCGGCGCGAGCGCCGCCTTGACCGCCGGGCGCCAGTCCGCCCCGGTGAGCAGGCGCTGGACGGGCGGCTGCTGGTCGTACGGCCTCCCGGCGCCCCAGTGGCCCAGCGCGGGCGGGGCCGGCGGGGTGGGCG
>NZ_JNWQ01000045.1 GCF_000716875.1 Streptomyces novaecaesareae
AGATGTGTATAAGAGACAGCCCCAACCCCCACCCCCACCTGGGACGGCCAGGTCAAGGTGCTCGGCGACGGCTCCACCTCCTACACCGGCCCGCAGCCCAAGCAGCCGACGCCCGAGAAGCTGAAGCCCGGCGAGAAGCCGCCACAGTTCGTCGTCTTCTCCTGGGACGGCGCGCTGGAGGGTGACGACCGGCTGTTCTCCCGCTTCCGCAAGCTGGGCGCGGAGAACAACGCCCAGATGACGTTCTTCCTGAGCGGCATCTACACCCTGCCCAAGTCCAAGCGCACCCTCTACCACCCCCCGCAGCACGACCCCGGCTCCGCCGCCATCGACTTCGCCACCGACGCCCACATCAAGGACACCCTGGAGCAGCTGCGCCTGGCCTGGCAGGACGGCAACGAGATCGGCACCCACTTCAACGGGCACTACTGCGAGTCCAAGGGCGGCAAGGACTGGAGCGCCGAGGAGTGGAAGAGCGAGCTCGACCAGGCGGTCTCCTTCGTCACCAACTGGAGGACCAACACCGGGTTCAAGGACCTCCCGCCGCTCCCCTTCGACTACACCAAGGAGCTGGTCGGCGGGCGTGCCCCCTGCCTGGAGGGCCAGAAGAACCTGCTCCCGGCCGAGAAGGCGGCGGGCTTCCGCTACGACGCCAGCTCGCCGGGCGAGTTCCAGGTCTGGCCGGTCAAGAAGGAGGGCATCTGGAACTTCCCGCTCCAACTGCTGCCCTACCCGGGCAAGTCGGCCCAGGTCCTCTCGATGGACTTCAACTTCCTCGCCAACCAGTCCGGGAACACCACCAAGGGCGACCAGAGGAAGTACGACGCGTGGGAGAAGGAGACCCGGGACGGCTACCTCGCCGGCTTCGAACGGGTCTACAACGGCAGCCGGGCCCCGCTCTTCATCGGGAACCACTTCGAGGACTGGAACGGCGGCATCTACATGCAGGCCATCGAGGACGTGATGAAGAACGTCTGCACGCGCGAGGAGGTCCGCTGCGTCTCCTTCCGGCAGGTCGCCGACTGGCTGGACGCCCAGGATCCCCAGGTGCTCGACAAGCTGCGCCAGCTGGACCCCGGGCAGCCCGCCGACTGGCCGCGTCTGGTCAGGTGAGCCCGGCCGTGGGGCCCGTGACAACACCACGGGCCCCACGATCCCCCCGCTCACACCCGACTCACCTTCCGCTCGCCGCCTTCATGTACGAGGTCCAGATCCGGGTCGGCAGCGCCGAGTCCGGGGTGTCCGGGGCGGCCCCGCCCAGGCCTTCCAGCGAGAGCAGCTTCATGTCCTTCAGGTCCGCCCGGAAGACGGTGACCGCCGTGGCCATCCGCCCGTCGTAGCCGACGGACCACCCCGCCGTACGGTCCGCCGTCGTGCCGGGCAGCGCGGCCACGTCCGGCCCGGCCTCCGCCGCCGGCCGGGCGCTCCCGTCGCGCACCGCGCCCTTGAGCGCCGCGTCCACCTCTCCCGCGACGGCCGGGGTCAGCGCCTGCGCGGCGGCGGGCAGCCGCAGCGCGAGCGGTGCGCCGTTGCGGCTGATCCTGAGCACCGAGTAGGGGTCGGTACGGCTGCCTCCCGCGGCGAAGGCGGTGTACGCGTCGGCGGTCCTGATCGCGCTCGGGGTGGAGTTCCCGACTCCGAAGGCCGGCACCAGTTCGCCCATGCTGTTCGGGAGCAGGCCCAGGTCGGCGGCGGTCTTCTGCACCCGGTCGAGGCCGACGTCCATGCCGAGCTGCATCATCGGCCCGTTGACGGACTGCTCCACCGCGCTTCGCAGGCTGACCGGGCCCCAGTTCCGCTTGCCGTCGTTGGCGGTCTTCACGATCTTCCCGTCCCGCCCCCAGTACGGCCCCTCGGGGGTCAGCACGTTCACGCCGTTGTCCCCGTTGTACGTGGTGGTGGGCGTCACCGGGGTCCGGCTGCCGCCGCGCTCGCGCTGTACGCCCTGGCCGAGCCCGGCCGCGTACACGACCGGGGTGAAGGCCGAACCGACGGGCACTGTCGAGGTGTTGGCGTTGTTGAAGCCCTGTTTCAGGTAGTCGGGGCCGCCGTAGAGCGCGACGATCCGCCCGTCCAGGGCCACCGAGGCCGCGCCGACCTTCAGCGCCTTGTCGGTCTCCCGAGTGCCGGGATCGATCCCCTTGGTGGCTTCCTGGACGGCCGCGGCGAGGGCGTCGACCTTCGGCTTCTCGAAGGTGGTGTGGATCTGGTAGCCGCCGAGGTCCAACTGGGCCGAGGTGATGTCGCTGTGGCTCTCCACGTAGGCCCTGGCCATGTCCACCAGGTAGCCGACCTGCCCGCTCAGCCCCGCCGACTTCGGCTGCGGCCTGGGCTCGGGGAACACCGTGTACCGGGCCCGCTCGGCGGCGGAGAGCTTTCCGACGTCCACCATCCGGTCCAGGATCCAGGCCCACCGGTCCTCGGCCCGCTGGTGGTTCTCCGGGCTGAGCGCCGGATCGTACTGCCCGGCTCCCTTCAACAGGGCGGCCAGGAAGGCGCCTTCGCTCGGATCGAGCTGTGAGACGTCCTTGCCGTAGTAGGCCGCCGCCGCGCGTTCGATGCCGTAGCTGCCGCGCCCGAACCAACTGGTGTTCAGATAGCCGGCCAGGATGTCCTGTTTGCTCATCCGGTGGTCCAGCTTGACCGCGATGACGATCTCGCTGAGCTTGCGGGACATGTCCTGGCGCTGGTTCAGGTAGGTGTTCTTGACGTACTGCTGGGTGATGGTCGAGCCGCCCTGGGTGTCGCCGCCCGAGAGCATCGTGTAGACCGCCCGGCCGATGCCCTTCACGGATATCCCCGGGTCCGAGTAGAAGGTCTCGTTCTCGGCGGCCAGCACCGCCCACTGCACCGACTGCGGCACCTGGTCGAGCGGCACCTCCTGCCGGTTGGTCGGGCCGATCCGCGCCATCTCGGTGCCGTCCGCCCAGAAGTAGACGTTGTTCTGCTGGGTGGCGAAGGCGTTCAGGTCCTCCGGGACCTTGGTGATCGTGTAGAACCAGGCCGCCAGGCCGGTCAGTGCCGCCACCCCGATCCCCGACAGCAGGAGCAGCTGCCGCCAGGACGGCAGCCAGCGCCGCACCCCTCGCCGCCCGGCGCGCGGATAGTCGATCCACCGGAACGGGCGCCACCGCCGACGCCCGGTCTCCTCCGGCTCCTCGCCCTCGCCGCCGCCCTCGCCCTCGCAATCGCCGCGTGTGCGCACAGTCCGGTCTCCGATCCGCTCGTGGGACAGCCCCCTCCGTACAGATAGATGCGTCGGGGCCCTTCCAGGGAGGTCAGGAACGGTTGTGATCATGGTCATACCGCGCGACTGCGCAGCCGTCTCCCCCGGCCGGCACCGGCGCCCGACGCCGCGACCGCGCCGATCGACCGTCAGAATGGGCGCCATGAGGTTGATCCACACCGTGCTCGGCGCGCTGCTGCTCCTGCTGGTCGTCGGCAGCATCCTGCGCACGCTGGTCGTCCCGCGGGGGCTCTACTCATCCCTGGTGAACCGGCTGTGGGCGGTGCTGCGGGCGGTGCTGCGGCTCTCCGCCGCGCCGATCGGCGGCTACCGCGCGCAGGACCGGGCGCTGACCTGGCTGGCGCCGCTGGTCCTGCTGGGCATGCTCACGGTCTGGCTCAGCGGGATGCTGCTCGCCTACACCCTGCTGCTGCACGGCACCTCGGAGTTCAGCTGGACGATCGCCATCCGCGAGGCCGGCTCCAGCCTCTTCACCCTCGGCTTCGCCAGCGGTGAACGGCTGCAGCTGTCCGCGATCGACTTCATGGCCGCGGCCAGCGGCCCCCTGGTGATCGCCCTGCAGATCTCCTACCTGCCGACCCTCTACGCCGCCTACCAGCGGCGCGAGACCGAGGTGACGCTGCTCCAGTCCCGGGCCGGCGAGCCCGCGTGGGGCCCCGAGCTGCTGGCCCGCCAGTCCCTGGTCGACACCGAGACCGCGCTCCCCCAGCTCTACCGGGACTGGGAGCGGCTGGCCGCCGACATCGGCGAGAGCCACTCCAACTACCCGGTGCTGCTCTCCTTCCGCTCCCCGCAGCCGAACCGCAGCTGGGTGGTCGGCCTGATCGCCGTGATGGACGCCGCGGCCCTGCACCTCGCCCTGTGCCCGCGCTCGGCCCCGCCCGAGGCCCGCCTGGTGCTCCGCGCCGGGTTCACCGCGATGCGCGACATCGCCACGTCACTGCGGATCGACTTCGACCCGGACCCGGACCCGAGCGTGCCGATCCGGCTGAGCTACGCCGAGTACCTGGGCGCCGTCGCGATGATCAGCGCGGCCGGCTTCCCCCGCGAACGCCCGGTCGAGGACGCCTGGCCGCACTTCCACGGCTGGCGCGTCAACTACGAGGCCGTGGCGTACGAACTGGCCCGCCGCAGCGACGCCGTCCCCGCCCTCTGGACCGGCCCGCGCGACTTCCGCGCGGCCGTCATCCCCCCGGCCCGCCCGACCGACCGCCGCCCGGGGCCGTCCCAGCCGCCCCTGCCGCCGGTCTGACCGGACTGGCTGACGCACGACGCCGGGCGGGGCACGTCGGTGCCCCGCCCGGCGTCACGTCTCCCCTCGGACGGCTTTCAGACCTCCACCGGTCCGCCGACGGCCAGCGAGCGTTCGGCCGCGGCGAGGATCTCCACCACCCGCAGGCCGAAGTCCGCCCCGCACGGATGCGGCTCCCCGGAGGCTGCGGCGGACCACAGGGCGTCCAGCGCCCGGTGCAGGGCGGCGAGCGGGCCCTCGCCGCGCTCCGGCAGGTGCACCACGCCGTGCTCGCCGCGCAGCTCCATGCCCGTCCCGCCCGCCGCGACCGGCGCGGTCAGGCTGAGCGCCAGCGTGCTCGACGCGCCGCCGGCGTGCCGCAGCACCAGGTGCACGGCGTCCAGCGGGCCGGCCACCGCCGTCACCTGCGTCACGTCGCCCAGCACCGGCAGCAGCACGGACAGCGCGTGCGGGCCGACGTCCCACAGCGAACCCTTCTCCTGGCGCCACGGCGAGGCCGCGTACGGGCTGGAGCTGCCCGGCGCGAACACCGAGCCCAGCCAGTCGGAGCGGCCGGTGTACCAGCCGCCCAGCGCCGCCTGCTCCTCGATCCACGGGATCTGCGGGCCGCCGAAGCGCACCGTGAAGAACACCACCGAGGCGACCCCGTGCTTGCGCACCGCCTCGGCCACGGCCCTGGCGTCCGGCACGGTCAGCGCGACCGGCTTGTCCAGCAGCAGGTGGCAGCCGGCCTCGGCGGCCCGCACCGCGAGGCCCGCCTGCACGGTCGGGGGCAGCGCGATGGAGACCGCGTCCACGTCGGCCAGCAGCCGGTCGAGGTCCGCGTACCCGGGCACGCCGTGCGCCGCGCCCAGCGCCTCGGCGGCCTCCGGGCGCCGACCCCAGACGCCGGCGAACTCCAGCCCGGGGTGTTCGGCCAGTACGGGCGCGTGCACCCGCTCCGCCCAGGGGCCGGTGCCCAGCAGTCCGATCCGCACGATGTCTCCGTTCCTCTTGTTCCGTGATTCAGCCCTGTTCGCGGGCTCAGCCCTGGACGCGGGCTCAGCCCTGGACGCGGGCGAGCGTGAACCCGTCGTAGCCCTTGCTGCCGACCGTCTGCACCGAGGTCGCGGAGACCCTCGGCTCGGCCGCGATCAGCTCGTGCAGGGCCCGGGTGCCGACCACCGCCGGGTCGGCGCTGTCCGCGTCGGCGACGGTGCCGCCGCGCACCACGTTGTCGACGATGATCAGCGAGCCCGGCCGGGTCAGCTGGAGCGCCCGGCGGAAGTACTCGGGGTTGCTCGGCTTGTCCGCGTCGATGAAGACCAGGTCGAAGGGCTCGACGCCCTGCTCCACCAGCTCCGCCAGCGAATCGGCGGCCCGGCCGACCCGCACCTCGGCGACCCGATCCAGCCCGGCGGCGGCCAGGTTGCCGCGGGCGACCTCGGCGTGCCGGGGGTCGATCTCCAGGGTGATCAGGGTGCCGTCGGCGGGCAGTGCCCGGGCCAGCCAGATCGCGCTGTAGCCGCCGAGCGTGCCGACCTCCAGGATGCGCCGGGCGCCCTGGGTCAGCGCCAGCAGGTGCAGCAACTTGCCCTGGTTGGGGGCCACCGCGATCTGCGGCAGCCCGGCCGCGTCGGCAGCGGCCGCCGCGTCCTCCAGCACCTGGTCGTGCCCGACCAGCTGCTCGGAGAAGTAGGCGTCCACGGCATCCCACGTCGACTGTGACGACATCGGGCCCTCCAGAGTGCAAGATCGGCAGGTGCTCCGCCGATGCTACTCCGAGGGCCCGATGGCTCCGGGACGGCCGTCGGGCGACCGTCAACCGTTTCCTGTCACTCCGCGACCGGGGCCTTGGCCGCCGCAGCGGCGGCCGCCGCTGCCTCCTCCGCCTCGATCCGAGCGTGGGTCTTCGCGGCCCGGCGCTTCATGATCCAGGCCGAGAGGGCGCCGATCACCACGGCCGCGGCCAGGCCGGCCCAGGAGAAGCGGGCCAGCCACGGCTCGATGCTCTTGCCCACCTTGTAGACCAGCAGCGTCGTACCACCGGCCCAGACCACGCCGCCCAGCACGTTGGCGATGAGGAACTTCCAGTACGGCATCTTCAGCGCGCCCGCCAGCGGACCGGCGAAGATGCGCAGCAGGGCGATGAACCGGCCGAAGAAGACGGCCCACATGCCCCACTTCTGGAAGGAGCGCTCCGCGGTGGCCAGGTGGGAGGGCCCGAAGTGCTTGGGGAACTTGCGTCCCAGCTTCTCGAAGAGCGGCTTTCCCCCCTTGCGCCCGATCGAGTAGCCGATCGAGTCGCCGATGATCGCGCCGGCGATCGCGCAGGCCGCGACGCCCCACGGGCTCACCACGCCCTTGACGGCCATGAGCGACGCCGTGACCAGGGCGATCTCGCCGGGCAGCGGGATGCCCAGGGACTCGATGCCGATGATCAGACCGACGACGGCGTACACCGCGGTCGGCGGAATGCCCTCGATCCAGGCGTCGATGTGCAAGGCCAGTACCTCCGTGGCAGGAGCGGGACGGGCCCGGCTCCCCGTGGAGCCGCGGGCCCGTCCCGTCATTTGTCATCCGATGGCGGCAGTCAGGCCGCGCCCCCTCAGGGCAGCCTAACGTGCCGGGCGGCCTGTCCCCCCGGCCGATCACCCGTGGTTACGACGTACGCCCCCCGGGCCATGGTTCCAGCTTGACCAGCATTTCCTCAAGATTCGGCAAAGTCACTCAGCGTTCGGCGCCCAGTGCCCAGCGCTCAGCACTCAGTGCCCAGCGCTCAGTGCTCAGTGCTCAGTGCTCGGCGAACCGCAGGGCCACCACGGACGGCCGCCGCTTCACCCGGCGCGCGAGCGGCAGCAGGGCGCGCACCGCTCCGCGTCCGCCCTCCGGGTACACCTCGCGCACGTCGGTGACCGCCGGGTGGGCGGTGGCCAGTTTGCCGTGCTCGTCCGCGTCCATGCCGAACGGCATCGGCGGCGCCTGGTAGTTCCGGTCCTTCAGCTTGCCCTCGGCGGCCCTGCGGCTGAACCAGCGCGGCACCGCGTCGAACACCAGCGACCCGCCGGGGAAGCGCTCGGCACAGGCCGCGATCAGGGCGCGGACCTCCTCCGGCCGCAGGTACATCAGCAGGCCGTCGGCGCTGATCAGCACCCCGTTGGTCGGGTCCACCGCGTCCATCCAGCCCGGGTCGGTGGCCGAGTGGGCGAGGATCCGGTGCCGCTCGTCCGGCGGCAGCAGCCGCTCCCGCAGCGCGGCCGTCTCCGGCAGGTCCACCGACAGCCAGTCCGCCCGCCCGTTGTCGACCCGCCAGGCCTGTGTCTCCAGCCCGTCCCCGAGCCCGACCACGGTGCCGCGCGGGCACCGGTCCAGGAAGTCGGCCACCTCGCGGTCGAAGCAGGCCGCCCGCAGCGCCTGCAGCTGGCTGACCGTCGCGTTGCTGCCGAACCGCGCCTCGAACGGGAAGTCGATCCGGTCCACCAGCTCGACCGCCTTCGGGT
This sequence comes from Streptomyces novaecaesareae, assembly GCF_000716875.1. GTDB lineage: Bacteria > Actinomycetota > Actinomycetes > Streptomycetales > Streptomycetaceae > Kitasatospora > Kitasatospora novaecaesareae. The sequence goes on from NZ_JNWQ01000045.1 coordinate 7,979, forward strand.
CCGCCAGCACGGTGTCCGGCCGCCGTGCCTCCACCGCCCGGTGCCACAGCGTCCACAGCGCCGTCTCGGGCACCGCTCCCAGCTCGGGCCGCTCCGCGCCGCCAGTCATCGCTCGCTCCTTCGACGTGCTCCACGCTCGGGCATGAACCCGCCGATTCTGACACCCCGTCCGGGCCGCCCGATCCGCCGACGCGCCGGGCCGGCGCGGGCGGGCCAGGGTCTGTCCGGCCCGGGCGGGCCGGCGGTTCGACGTGAGAAGTCGGCCACGCCGACTTCTCACGCGCGGCCCTTGCCGGGATCGGCTCGACTCCGCTCAGCCGACGCTGAAGGCGCCGTCCGGCGGGGGCGGGGAGTCGGTGGCGTCCGCGTCCGTGACCGGGGCGGCGCGGCCGACCAGCGCGGCCAGGTCCTCCCCCTCCACCAGCCGGGCCGGGAAGATGTCGCCCGCGAAGAGCCGGGCCAGCTCCGCCGCCGGCAGCGGCGCCGTGGAACCGGCCAGCAGCACGTTGCCGTACCGGCGCCCGCGCAGCACGGACGCCTCCGCGACCAGGCAGACGTACGGGAACACCGCGCGCACCGTCGCCGCCTGCGCCCTGGCGAAGGCCAGCGGCGGGCCGTCCGCCAGGTTGGCCGCGTAGCAGCCGCCCTCGCGCAGCGCGGCCGCCGCCAGGCGGACGAACTCCACCGAGGTCAGGTGCGCCGGAGTCCGGGACCCGTGGAAGACGTCCGCGATGACCAAGTCCCGCGATCCCGAAGGGAGTTCGGACAGGGCCACCCGGGCGTCGCCGACCGTCGCGGCGATCCCCGCGCCGTCCGGATCCGGGCCCGGCCAGGGCAGGTGCTCGGCGACCAGCTCCAGCAGCGGCCCGTCCACCTCCACCACCCGCTGCCGCGAACCGGGCCGGGTCGCGGCCAGGTAGCGGGGCAGGGTCAGCGCGCCGCCGCCCAGGTGCAGCACGTCCAGCGGCTGCCCGGCCGGGGCCAGCGCGTCGGCGAGGTGGCCGAGGCGCCGGGTGTACTCGAACTCCAGGTGCGTCGGATCGGCGAGGTCGACGTACGACTGCGGGGTGCCGTCCAGGGTGAGCAGCCAAGCGCCGTCCCGGTCGATGTCCGGCATCAGCTTGGCGAAGCCGAGGTCCGTCCGCCGGCCGACCGGCACCGGCTCGTCCGTCACGCGCTCTCCCCGACGGGCCGCACGTCCAGGTACGCCGCGAGCCACTGGTCCAGCTCGGCGAAGACCTGGGTGCGAGCCTTCTCGCCGGAGAGCACGAGGTCGTGCATGCCGCCCTCGATCCGGACGATCGTCACGTGCCGGCCCAGCCTCGGGCCCTGGGCCGCGATGTCGTCGGCGCGCAGCACGGCGTCGGCGTGGTGCAGGGCGTTGTGCCACTTGGTGGTGGCGATGGACTTCGTGGAGGCCATCAGCAGCACCGGCACGTCGATCCCCAGCCCGTGCCGCAGCCGGCGGTGCCCCTGGTGGATCGCCGACAGCCAGCCCGCGAACAGCGGGAAGCCCTCGGCGGGCTTCAGGGTGAGGTCGAAGTCCCACTCGCCCTTGTGGTCCTTGTGCAGGCTGTGCGTGTAGTGCGGGTTCAGCGTCGACGGCAGGACGCGGGTCGGCGCCAGCCGCGCGATCGCCGTCACCACCGGCCCGCCCGCCGTCCGGACCGCGGGCGCGGCCGGCATCGACAGGAACGGGCTGTTCAGGAACAGCCCGTCCACGACCCCGCGCCCGGCCCGGCGCCCCGCCCACAGCGCCCCGACCAGCCCGCCGGTGGAGTGCCCGTTCAGCAGCAGCTGCCGGTGCCCGTCCACCTCGCGGATGATCCGCACCGCCTCGTCGATCTCCTCGTCGTACTCCGCGAGGTCCCGGACGAAGTTCGGCGACTGGTGCGGCCGCAGCGACCGCCCGTACTTGCGCAGGTCGAGCGCGTAGAAGGAGAACCCGAGCGCGGCGAAGTGGTCGGCCAGGTTGGTCTGGAAGAAGTAGTCGTTGTACCCGTGGATGTACAGGACGGCCCGCTCCGCCCCCGGTACCAGCCGCCGCACGAGCGTCGCGCACACGGCCCCTTCGGCATCAGGCCGCAACTCCAGCTCCGCCGCCTCGTAGGGCGCACCCAGGATGTCTTCCCGAAACTCCATGGGCCTGACTGTACTGGCTCGTCCGCCCCCGTCCACGGCATCGATGAGCTGGCGGGATGTGATGCTCGCAATGCTCTCGCGACGCCGATGACCGACGAGGCCCCCGGCCGGCTGGCCGGGACGTGGGATAGCCCGCTCGACCCGCCCGGGAGCCTCGTCGGTCCTTCCGTCACAGGACGGGCTTGTGGTCCGACCGGTGGGCGGCGTCCTCCCGGCACGCCTCCTGCTGGAGGATCACGGCGATCTCGTCGACGTCGTCGTTGACGTCGAAGAAGCCCTGGATGTTCGGTACCGCCGCGCCGTTGACGCCGACGAAGAAGGTGTAGAGGTGGCCGTCGTCCGCCTCCAGGTAGCCCGCGAACGTCTGCGCGTTGATGGCGAACTGCTGGTTGAGCTGGTCGAAGCCGATGATGGTGCCGGGCTTGGCGAAGACCTTGCCCTTGGCCGGGCAGTCGGTGGTGCAGAAGAGCGCGCCCGTGCCGGACACCCCGAGGATCGGCAGTGAGGTGCGGAACGCGTCCGCGTCGGGGGTGCGCAGCCAGTACGCGAGCAGCTGGTTGAGCCCGGTGGGCGTGACGCGGTCGACCGGGACGTCACCGCGGCCGTCCGCCAGCTGGAACTGGGTCGGGTCGACCTTCGCCGTCTGGCTGAGGAAGTCGTGGACGACCGGGAAGCCGTCGAAGCAGTTGCTGCTGCCGCGGTTCACGGCCATGTTGCACAGGGCCAGGTTGGCGCCGAGGTTGTGGCTGACGTTCAGGATCAGCTTGGCGTACTCGCGGTACGGCGGTGAGACGAAGGCGGCCACCCTGGGGTCGCCGGTGTACGAGGCGGGCAGCTTGCCGTCCGGGTTGGGCCCGGTCGGCAGGTCGATCACGTTGTCGTTGATGATGAGGGGTGTCGGCTGGGGGTTGAGCTCCGGGGGCGTGAACAGCCGCGCGTCGATGACGACGTCGCCGTCGACCGTGGTGATGCCCGAGTCGCGGACCTGGTGGGCGATCTCGTCCAGGCCGGCGAGCGGGTCCTCCGGCGTGAGGGTGGCGCCCGGGACGTCGTCGGCGTAGGTGTGGTCGATGGGGGTGAAGTCGACCGACCCGTCCGGCTTGGTCCGGCCGCCCATGGTGAGGTCGCCCTGGGCGACGAGCGCCAGGTTCCCGGTGAGGGTCGACCCGTTGCGGACGCCGACCGCGTTCACCGGCGTGGTGAAGCGGTGGTCCGGGCCGAGGGCGTGCCAGGCACCGGAGATGGTGATCAGCTTGACGGTCGAACCCGGCATGAAGAACTGGTCGGGGTACAGCCGTCGGGGCTGTCGGAGGGGGCCGTCGGTGCTCTCTGCGCCTCTCCACCACTCCTCGTGCGCCTGCTGTGCGCCGGTGCTCGTGTGGAACGCTTCCCGGACGGACAAGGCGAGTTGGGGAGTCTGCATGCAGCACGAGCACAGCGATCCGTCGCTCTACCGGTCGGCCTCGGAGGCGATCGCCGCGCCGCCGGAGAGGCTGGCGTACGTCGCGGGGTTCGACCGGGCGGGGCAGCAGCCGGACGCGTTGCTCACCGTCGACACGGATCCGGCGTCGGCGAGCTACGGGAAGGTCCTCAACTTCGCCGAACTTCCCACCCTTGGCGACGAGTTGCACCACTTCGGATGGAACGCCTGCTCCAGCGCGCTGGCGCACGCCTGCCACGAGAACCCGGAGCGGCGCTACCTCCTCCTCCCCGGACTGCGGTCGTCCCGGCTGCACGTGATGGACACCCGGCCGGATCCGGTGCGGCCCCGCCTGGTCAGGACCGTCGAGGCGGAGGAGCTGGCCGCCAAGGCCGGCTACTCGCGCCCGCACACCCTGCACTGCGGCCCGGGCGGCGTCTTCCTCTCCTGCCTCGGTTCCGGCGAGGGCTCCGACGGGCCGGGCGGGGTGGCGGTCCTCGACCACACCACCTTCGACGTGCTGCGCGCCTGGGAGACCGAGCGGGGGCCGCAGCACTTCGCCTACGACGTCTGGTGGCACCTGGGCACCAATGTGGCGGTGACCAGCGAGTGGGGCACCCCGTGGATGGTCGAGAACGGGGTGGTGCCGGAGCTGCTGCTGGGCCGCAAGTACGGGCACGCGCTGCACTTCTGGGAGCTGGACTCCGGTCGGCACCTCCAGCGGATCGACCTCGGCGACCAGTACCAGATGGTGCTGGAGCTGCGCCCGGCGCACGATCCGCAGGCGGAGTGGGGGTTCGCCGGGGTGGTCGCGAACGTGGAGGACCTCTCGTCCTCGATCTGGCTCTGGTACCGGGACGGGGCGGCGTTCACCGCGCGCAAGGTGATCGACATCCCGGCCGAGCCGGCCAAGGCGGAGGACCTGCCGCCCGCCCTGCAGCCGTTCGGCGCGGTGCCGCCGCTGGTCACGGACATCAACCTGTCGGTGGACGACCGCTGGCTGTACGTGTCCGCCTGGGGCACCGGCGAGTTGTTCCAGTTCGACGTGTCGGACCCGTTCCACCCCCGGCTCGCCTCCTCCGTACGCCTCGGCGGGGTGACCGCCCGCACCCCGCACCCGGCCGAGCCGGGGCGGCCGTTGAGCGGGGCGCCGCAGATGGTGGAGATCAGCCGGGACGGCCGGCGGCTGTACCTCACCAACTCCCTCTACGGCGCCTGGGACGACCAGTTCTACCCGGGCGGGATCGAGCCGTGGCTGGTCAAGCTGGACGCCGACCCGGTGGCCGGCGGGCTGAGCATCGACGAGCGCTTCTTCCCGCACGGCGCCGACTTCCGGGGCCTGCGCGTCCACCAGACCCGTCTCGCGGGCGGCGACGCCTCCTCGGACTCGTACTGCTTCCGCTGATCACGCAGCGACCGGCCCGTCAGCGTTGCCATGCGTGGTCGTACCGGACCTGCCCCAACGGGACTCCGGTCGCCACGAGTCGGCTTCGGACGGAGGACACCATGCCGACCGGGCCGCTGACGCAGGCCAGGTGGTCGCGCCAGTCGCCGGCCGCCGCGACGGCGTCGGCGAGGCGGCCGGCCGTCACCGGGGTGAGGCTCAACCACGGTTTGTGCAGGACGAGTTCGGCGAGGTCCTGCCAGTCGTAGAGGTCGGCGCGGTCGCGGGCGCCGACGAACAGGTGCACCCGGCGCCCGGTGGGGCGGTGGGCGGACGGGGCGAGGAGTCGGCGCCGTAGGCGCATCGCGTGGTGGCGGGCGATCAGCCGGTCGTACTCGGCGGTGGTGGCTGCGGTGGCGGTGCCGTCGGCAGGGTGTGTGCTGCTGCTGTTGTCCATGTCCTGCCCAGTCAACTGCGGGGCCGCCGAGCACGAGAAGGGCCGATCGCCCCGGGCGGACCCGGGACCATCGGCCCCTTGCGCCTCCGCGCGCGACCCGGGTGCCGCTACCGGGCCTGTTCGGCGGCGGACCCGGCCGTCTCCTCGGCGGCCCGGGCCTGGAACTCGGTGGCCGCCCAACTGGCCAGCAGACGCAGCGACTCGGCGGAGGTCGAGCCCGGTTCGGCGTGGTAGGTGACGAGCACCTGGTCGGCGTCGGCCGGGCGCAGCGTCTCGTACTGCAGGCTGAGCCGGCCGACCACCGCATGGTGCAGCCGCTTGGTGCCGTGGCCCTTGTCCTGGATGCCGTGGGCGGCCCAGAGGCGGCGGAACTCCTCGCTCTTGACGGAGAGTTCGCCGATCAGCGAGGCGAGCCGAGGGTCGTCCGGGTCGCGTCCGGCGTCCAGGCGCAGCATGCCGACGACGTCGGAGGCCTTGCCCTCCCAGTCCAGGTACAGCTCGCGGGCACCCGGGTCGAGGAAGAGGTGCCAGGCCATGTTGCGCTGCTCGGGCGGCATCGCGGCGAAGTCCCCGAGCAGGGCGGTGCCCAGACGGTTCCAGGCGATGATGTCGAGGCGCCGGCCGAGGACGTACGCGGGCACGCCCTCCATCGCGTCGAGCAGTTGCTGCAGCTCGGGGCGGACCCGCTGGACCCGGGCGGCGGCCCGGCCGGGGCGGCGGCGGGCGGGCTTGGTGAGCCGGCCGAGGTGGTCGCGCTCGGCGGGGGTGAGCCGCAGCACCCGGGCGATGGCGTCCAGTACGGCGGTGGAGACGTTCTCGCCGTGGCCCTGTTCGAGCCGGGTGTAGTACGCGGTGCTGACTCCGGCGAGCTGGGCCAGCTCCTCGCGGCGCAGCCCGGGCACCCGGCGCCGGGTGGTGGTGTCCGGAAGTCCCACGTCCTCCGGTCGCAGCCGGGCGCGGCGGGATCGGAGGAACTCGCTGAGTTCGGTGCGCTGGTCCATGTCTGCAGTATGCGGGCGATCCGCCGGCCGGGGACGGGCGAGGCTGATACTGCCGTGCGTACGTTGCGGGGTCGTACGTCCGGCCTGCCTAGGTCCGCCGCTCGTACGATGATCTCTGGTCTGGTTGCCCCCATCGACCCGGCGCACGCTTGGGGACATGACGAACGAGACGACGAACAGCACCACCACGACGAGCACCACCACGACGAGCACCACCGCCGCCGGCACCACCCGCACCGTCGCCGCCTACGCGGCGCAGCAGCCCGACGCCCCGCTGGCGAAGACCACCGTCACCCGCCGGGCCGTGGGCGCGCAGGACATCGTGATCGACATCAAGTACTCCGGCATCTGCCACTCCGACATCCACCAGGTCGGCGAGGACTGGGGCACCGGCATCTTCCCGATGGTCCCGGGCCACGAGATCGCGGGCGTGGTCGCCGAGGTCGGCTCCGGCGTCACCCGCTGGAAGGTCGGCGACCGCGTCGGCGTCGGCTGCTTCGTCGACTCCTGCCGCGAGTGCGACAACTGCCGCGCCGGCCTCCAGCAGTACTGCACCGGCGAGGGCGGCGTCGTCTTCACCTACAACAGCACGGGCAAGGACGGCCTGCCGACGCACGGCGGCTACTCGGCGGAGCTGGTGGTGGACGAGGCGTACGCGCTGCGCATCCCCGACAACCTGCCGCTGGACGCCGCCGCGCCGCTGCTGTGCGCGGGCATCACGCTCTACTCGCCGCTCGCCCACTGGGGCGCGGGCCCGGGCAAGAAGGTCGCGATCGTGGGCCTGGGCGGCCTCGGCCACATGGGCGTGAAGCTCGCCCACGCGATGGGCGCGGAGGTCACCGTGCTCAGCCAGTCGCTGCGCAAGCGCGAGGACGGTCTGAAGCTCGGCGCCGACCACTACCGCGCCACCGCGGACCCGGCGACCTTCACCGAGCTCGCGGGCAGCTTCGACCTGATCGTCAACACCGTCTCCGCCGACCTCGACCTCAGCGCCTACCTGGGCCTGCTGCGCGTCGACGGCACGATGGTGCAGGTCGGCGCGCCGGAGAAGCCGGTCTCGGTCAACGCGCACGCGCTGCTCACCGGGCGCCGCTCGCTGGCCGGGTCGATGATCGGCGGGCTGCCGGCGACCCAGGAGATGCTGGACTTCTGCGGTGAGCACGGCATCACCGCCGAGATCGAGCTGATCCGGGCCGAGCAGATCAACGAGGCGTACCAGCGGGTGCTGGACGGCGACGTCCGGTTCCGCTTCGTGATCGACGCCTCGACCATCTGATCGCAACGCCCCGGCGGTCAGGTCCTCCGACCGTCAGGCGATCCTCCGCAAGGAGGCGGCCCGCCCCGCGTCCCGGTGCTCTCCCTTCACCGGAACGCGGGGCGGTGCCGTCGGCGCCCGTCAGGCCCCGGCGGCCCCGGCCGTCCGCCGCTCCTCGCGGCGGTCCAGCCGCCGCTGCCGGCCCCGGCGCAGCGGCTGGTCGGGCAGCCACCCGAAGGTGAGGCAGGAGCCCACCACCCCGAGCAGCATCCCGATCAGGAAGCCGCCCAGGTTGGAGGTGACCCAGCTGCCCAGCGAGGCCAGGACGGCGAGGATGGAGTAGAACAGCCGCTGCGCCGGATTGAACAGGATCAGCAGGCCGCACAGCACCATCACCGCCGGTACCAGGTACCCGGCCAGCCCCTCCATCCCGATGTGCAGGATGACGGGCAGCGGGGCCTTCAGCGTGAACAGGATCTCGGCGCCGCCGAGCACCACCAGCAGCCCGCCCCAGAACGGTCGCCTGCCCCGCCAGTCGCGCTTGGCCGGGCGGGCGGCGGGCCCACCGGTCGGCCCGGTGGCGGGCGCGGCGGGGGCCGGGGCGACGGCTCCGGGTGCGGCGGCCGTCCCCTCGGCCGCCGCCCCCTCGGCGCGGGCCGCGGCGCTCTCGCCGGCTCCGTCCGGCTCCGGTACGGACGCCGCCATGCTCAGCAGCCCGTGGAGCTGAAGCTCAGCCGCAGGTTGGGCAGTTTGAACCCGACGGCGGTGCTCGCGTAGTTGTGCTGGTTCACGTGCGTCATCTTGACGGTGTCGGCCTGCTGCCCGAAGACGCCGGGGTTGCCCTTGCCGATCGGTCCGGCCTTGGTGTAGGTGCTGGCGTCGCCGCCGATCTCGATGTTGGTGAACTCCGCGTCGCCGGACAGCAGATCGGAGTCGGTGGTGAGGTTGCTGGCGGTGACGGGGGTGCCGCCGTCGCCCGCGTGGATCACCAGGTTGACGCCGCCGAGGTCGACGCTCTGGCACAGGTTGGTGATCTGGGCGCTTCTGATCGCCGACACCGCGACCAGCACCTGGCCGCCGGTGGAGCCCGCGTTGGGGCTGTCCGGGATCATCGAGTCCAGGGCGCCGAACTGTGCGAAGCCGTCGCCCTTCAGTTCGTCGGCGGTGATGGTGAACGGCATGCCGGAGATGGAGAACTGCGCGGCGAGCACGCCCTGGGCGGTCAGCGCCATCAGGACGCCCCCGGCCGCGATGGCGGGTACGGCCATCAGGGCGGTGCGCTTCAGCCGTACCCGGCCTCTTCTCGGCCCGGTCGGCGTCTGCTCGGTCTCGGCCGCCGCGGCGGCGTCCTCGGACATGGCCATGTGTGCTCCCTGTGGGTGGATTGGGTGTGCAGGCACTGGCACGTTGCCCTGGCGCGGACAGCGTTCCACCGCACGACCTTGCCTTCCGGCCCTCGGCAGCGGGGCGGATCCGGTCGGAGCGCGGTGAGTAACTGGGAAGCTACTGCCCGGTATTGGCCCGGTCAATACGGGTGCACGAAGGATCTTCACCGATCTCCGTCGCGAGCCGTACGGCCGCCTCCGCCGGGCCGAGGAACGGAGCCAGGCAGAACATGCTCAACATCGGTAGGAGTTCCGGCAGTTGCTCGGTCCCTCCGGAGTCGACCCGCCGGTGGATCGCACTGTAGACGCCGCCCACCACGGCATCCACGAGGTCCTGCACCCCTACGCCGCACGGCAGTTGGGGCACCTCGGCGAAGAACCCCCGGAACTTCTTGAGGAGTTGCTCGCGCTCCTGCCGCCCGGCGCGGCCGACGGCCTCCACCTCGATCACCGCCATGGTGGCGAACGCCGGTGTTCCCGCGAGGAGTTGAAGCAGCACGCCGAGCGACTTGCGGATCCCCTGACACCAGTCCGATTCGGCCGAGAAGGCCGCCGACATCCGCCGGATCACCACCCCGGTGCCGTACCGGTGCGCGGCCAGGAAGGCGTCCTCCTTGCCGCTGAACAGCTCGTAGAAGACCGGCCTGGTCACACCCGCCGCGCGGCAGATGTCGCTCACCGTCGCATGCTGGTAGCCGCGTTCGGCGACGGTCTGCACCAGCCCGTCCAGCAGCCGCTCGCGCTGGGTCGCGGCGACCACACACGCGGGCATCCGGCGCGGGCCCGGCTTGATCGACCGAGCGGGGTCACGGCCCGTCCGCGCACCGGGCAGCAGGACCACGTCGGCACTCCGCAGGTAGTCCCGATCCATCACCAACTCCTGTGTCCTGTATTGACATTGACGTAATACCGGGTTTACAACACTGGCAGGTTTCCAACCGGTGGGCGAGCAGGCCCCCACCGGCCGACCCCCAGGGGCTCCCACGGCGGACCCAGGCCCGCGGCGGTGGCAGCCGCCGACGTGCACCCCCACTCAGCACCGCACGTCCGCACCGGCTTCGGCGCAGTGCCGCAATGCTGCTGTGTTCGGCAGCGCCGTTCCACCGTCTCCGCCGTAGCGCCGTACCGCCGTAGCGCCGTACCGCCGTACCGCACGAGCGGGCCCGTGGCGCCGGGCCCGTCCGATCCCGCAGCCCCGCCGGAGCCCCCGGTACGCCATGCACCTCCCCCGTCGTGCACACCACCACACCCGCACACGGGGATTCCCCCACCCGTCCCCCGGACGGAGAGAGGTACCCTCATGCGCATCCGCCGCACCCTCGCCACCGCCACCCTGGCCGCCCTCGCCCTCGCCGGCGCGGCCGTGGCACCCGCCGACGCCGCCTCCGCCGTACTGACCACCGGAAGCCCGAGCGGCCCGGCCGTCGCCGTCGGCGACGTCCTGACCGCCAACCTGGTCTCCGGCAGCTACGCGACCTTCTACAACAGCGCCACCGGGACGAGCGGCATCAAGTGTGCCGCCTCCGCCTTCTCGGCGACCGTGACCGACAACCCGGCCGCCCCGGGCAGCGCCGTCGAACAGCTCAACTCCCAGACCTTCGGCTCCTGCAGCTCCAACGTCCTCGGCGTCACGGGCGTCAAGAGCATCACCGTCACCAACCTGCCGTACACCAACACGGTCAGCGACGCCCCCGGCAACCCGGTCAAGCTCACCCCCGGCGCGGCCGGCACGATGGGGACCACCGTGGTGCTCAGCACCATCCTGGGCAGCATCAACTGCAACTACCAGAAGTCCACCGGGATCAACGGCACCACCTCGAACACCGGCAACACCATCGGCTTCTCGGCGCAGCCGTTCACCCTGGTCTCCGGATCGGGCCTGTGCTTCGCCACCGGCTACTTCAGCGCCACCTACGGCCCGGTCACCGACAGCTCCGTCGCCGGCAGCCCGGCACTGTTCGTCAACTGACCCTCCGGCGGCGTACGGCACCGGCACCACGCCGTACGCCGCTCCCCCACCCACCCGTCCACCCCCGAGACACCGAAGTGACCGGCCGGTAGGGTGGCGCCGCACGGACACGGCGACGCGGAACGGGGCAGGCGGATGACCAGCGGCAGCAACGGGAACGGCGACGGCACGGGCTTCTTCACCTCGGTCGCGGACGCCGCCGAACGGCTCGCCGCCACCGGCTACCTGGCCTCCACCGCCGTGGCCACCACCGTCTTCCTCGCCGACCGGCTCGGCAAGCCGCTGCTCGTCGAGGGCCCCGCCGGGGTCGGCAAGACCGAACTCGCCAAGGCCCTCGCCGAGATCGGCCGTGCCCGGCTGGTCCGCCTCCAGTGCTACGAGGGCATCGACGAGGCCCGCGCGCTCTACGAGTGGAACCACGCCAAGCAGCTGCTGCGGATCACCGCCGGCCGCGACCAGGGCTGGGAGGAGGCCCGCACCGACATCTTCGGCGAGGAGTTCCTGCTCACCCGCCCGCTGCTCACCGCCATCCGCGGCGAGGAGCCGACGGTGCTGCTCATCGACGAGATGGACAAGGCCGACGTCGAGGTGGAGGCGCTGCTGCTGGAGGTGCTCAGCGACTTCCAGGTCACCGTCCCCGAACTCGGCACCATCACCGCGACCCGCCGCCCCCTCGTCCTACTCACCTCCAACGCCACCCGGGAACTCTCCGAGGCCCTGCGCCGCCGCTGCCTCTTCCTCCATCTCGACTACCCGGACGCCGAGTTGGAGCGCCGGATCGTCCGGCTCAAGGTGCCGGGACTGGACGACACCCTCGCCGAGTCGGTGGTCCGGATCGTCGGCGCGCTGCGCGCCATGGAGCTGCGCAAGGCCCCGTCCGTCGCCGAGACCATCGACTGGGCCCGCACCCTGCTCGCCCTCGGCGCCGATACCCTGGACGACACGGTCGTCCGCGACACCCTCGGGGTGATCCTCAAGCACCAGGACGACGTCCGCAAGGCCGCCCAGAAGCTCACCCTCGGATGACCGCCCCGGCCCCCGCCGACACCGCGGCCCGCCTCACCGGCCTGGTCCGCGCCCTGCGCGGGCACGGCCTGCGGATCGGCCCGGCCGAGACGGTGGACGCCGCCGCCGTCCTGGACGTCCTGGGCTTCGCCGACCGCGAGCAGATGCGGGCCGGCCTGGCCGCCGCGCTGCTGCGCTCCGACGGCCAGCGGGCGGTCTTCGACGCGACCTTCGACCTGTTCTTCCCTCTCGGCGTCGGCACCCCCGAAGCCGTCCGCGCCGAGCCGCCGCCCGTCCCCGACGACCCGGAGCCGCCGCGCTTCGGCCGCCCCGACCCGCTGCGCGACGCCCTGCGCGAACGCCTCGCCGCCGCCCTCGCCGCCGACGACCGCGCCGCCCAGGCCCGGCTGGCCGGCGAGGTGGTGGAGGCCTTCGGCCGCTACGGCGCGGGCAGCACGCCCGGCTCCGACGGCTGGTCCGCCCAGCAGGCGCTCGGCCGGCTCTCCCCCGAGACCCTGCTCGCCCGGATCCTGGCCGCCCTGCGCGAGCGGCACGGCACGGCGGACCCCTCCGACCGCGACCTTTCCGACCGCGTCCTCGCCGACGAGATCCGCCGCCGCATCCGCGACTTCCGCGCCCTCGTCTCCGGCGAGGCCCGCCGCCGGGTCGCCGAACTGCGCGGCCCCGAGCGGATCGCCGAACGCGCCGTCGCCCCCACCGCCGATCGGATCGACTTCCTCTACGCCGGCCGCGACCAGCTCGCCGAACTGCGCCGCACCGTCCACCCCCTGGCCCGCAAGCTCGCCACCCGCCTGGCCGCCCGACGCCGCCGCGCCGCCCGCGGACAGATCGACCTGCGCCGCACCCTGCGCCGCTCGCTCACCACCGGCGGGGTCCCGCTGCGCCCCGCGTACCGGCTGCGCCGCCCGGCCAGGCCGGAGCTGGTGCTGCTGTGCGACGTCTCCGGCTCGGTCGCGGGCTTCGCGGACTTCACCATGCTGCTGGTCCAAGCGATGCGCGAACAGTTCAGCAAGGTACGGGTGTTCGCCTTCGTCAACCGCACCGCCGAGGTCACCGACCTGCTCCGCCACGGCGACGACCCCGCCCGGCTGGCCGCCCGGATCCTCGCCGAGGCCAAGGTCATGGGCTACCACGGCAACAGCGACTACGGCTCCGCCCTGGGCGACTTCGCCGAACACCACCTGGACGCCGTCGGCCCCCGCACCTGCGTCCTGGTCCTCGGCGACGCCCGCAACAACCACCGCGACCCCAACCCGGACGCACTGCGCCGGATCGCCGCCCGGGCCCGACGGGTCTTCTGGCTCAACCCCGAACAGCCCGCCCTCTGGCCCACCGGCGACTCCGCCGCCCTCACCTACGCCGGCGTCGTCGAGATGCACCCCTGCCGCAACGCCCACCGCCTCGGCGAACTGATCACCCGCCTCCTGCCGGTCTAGGCCCCAGGTCGTCTCCTCGGCAGCACCCGGGCGGCCGGAGCACCGGCCGCCCGGGCCTGTCGAGACGTTCGAACCGGCCGTCAGTCCAGCGACTTCAGGAAGTCCAGCAGCGCCTCGTTGACCTCGGCCGGCCGCTCCTGCTGCGTCCAGTGCCCGGTGTCCGGCAGCCGGACGTGCCCGCGCAGCTTCGGCAGCCGGCCCAGCAGGTGGGTCAGCACCTCGGGCGGGACGATCGCGTTCACCAGGTCCTGCTCGCCCGCGATGAACAGCGCCGGCACCTCGACCGTCACCCCGTTGAAGGCCGCCAGCAGTTCGGCGTTGCGGTCGATGTTGCGGTACCAGTTGAGCCCGCCGGTGAAGGCGCGCTCGCCGTGCGTGGCGTACTCGGCCGTGAAGGCGTCGAGGTCGGCGTCGGTGAGCCAGTCCGGCAGCCGCTCCGGCTCCGGGATGGTGTCCAGCAGCTTCCCGCCCGCGGGGACGATCCACGGCCGCGGCACGCCGTCCGGCTGCTTGCCGGACAGGATGCGGCGCAGGCTGGACTTCACGTCGGCGGCCAGCTCGGCGTCGGCGCGGCCGGGCTCCTGGAAGTAGATCTGGTAGAAGCCCTCGCCGAAGGCCGCCCGGGAGGCCTGGAGCGGCGGCGGCCCGCCGACGGGCAGCGGCGGCACGCTCAGCCCGGCGACGCCGCGCACCAGGTCCGGGCGCAGCGCGGCGGTGGTCCAGGCGACCGGGGCACCCCAGTCGTGGCCGATCACGACCGCCTCTTCCGCTCCCAGCGCGCGGATCAGCGCCGTCACGTCGCCGACCAGGTGCAACAGGCTGTAGGCGTCCACGTTCTGCGGCTGCTCGCTGCGGGCGTAGCCGCGCTGGTCGGGCGCCACCACCCGGTAGCCGGCCTCGGCGAGCGGCGCGAACTGGTGCCGCCAGGAGTACCAGCTCTCCGGGAAGCCGTGCAGCAGCAGGACCAGCGGCCCCTCCCCCTGTTCGGCGAGGTGCAGCCGCACCCCGTTGACCTCGATCTCGCTGTGCTTGATCGCCTCGTACGACACGGAACTCCCCATCGGTAGAACATCGGTAGGAACGTCGGTAGGAACATGCGTCCGTTTCCGTACGTGCCCAACCGCCCGCCCCCGGAACCCTCGCCCTGCCGCCGGTGGGAAAGCAGCCGAGGCCGCCCCGGGAATCCGGGACGGCCTCGGCCTCACAGTGCTCGGACGACGTGTCGATTCACCGCGTGTCAGTTCACCGTGTAGCTGTACGGGATCGCCGCGAGCACCGAACCGGTGGTGCCCAGGGAGTTGTTGGCGGTGGCCACGCCGGTCGGGCCGGACACCAGGTACAGCACGCCCTTGACGGTGCTGCCCTTCGGGCCGGTCGGGGTCAGCGTCACCTGCAGCGAGCCGGTGGCGCCCGGCGCGACGGTCACCGGGTTGGCGGCCTGGGCCGAGGCGTTCACCGCGGCGGCGTACGGGTCACCGGTGCTGGAGGCCAGCGCCGGGTCGAACGCCTGGGTGTGGGCGGTCGCCGTGATGGTGGAGGTGCCGGTCGGGGCGCCGCCGTTGCCGAACGGGCCGATCTGCTGGACGAAGGTGCTCCAGTTGCCCTGGACGATCGGCTGCTCGGCGCTGCCGTTGTCGGTCACGACCGAGATGGTGGAGCCGTTCTGGGCCTTCTTCAGGTCGCCGAACATGTCCGGCGAGCCGGTGGTGGCGCTGACCTCGATCTGGGCCGGCGTCGAGGACGCCGCGACGGCCTTGAGCTGGTCGGTGCCCGGGGGCACCAGGAAGCCCGGCACCGAGGAGCTGAGGCTCAGCGGCAGGTTGACCGACCCGGAGGTGCCCTGCGGCACCAGCGGCACGTCCACCCGGCGGTCGAGGCGGCCGTCGGCCGCGATCTTCTGGGTGGCGACGGTGTTGTTGGTGTAGTTCACCTGGACGGTGACCGGCTTGCCGGCCGCCAGCTTGGTGTGCGCGTCGTTCGGCAGGCCGGCCGCGGTGGCCTGGTTCTGGTTGAACGCGACGGTGCCGGTGAAGTCCTGGGCGAGCTGCTGGCCGCTGACCGGGCCGAGCACGTTCAGGACGAACCGCCAGCGGCCGGCGGCCGGGTTGACGGTGGTGGCCGAGACGCCGGCCGCGGAGCCGGTCAGGTTGCCCTGCGCGTCGAACAGGCCGTTGCCCTCGATGTCGATCGGGGTGCCGTTCGGGCTGATCAGCGCGCCCTGCATGAGCAGGTTGGAGTCCTTGCCGACGGTGACGCCGACCCGCAGGTCCTTCTGGCCCTTCGGGACGTCGAAGCCGTAGGTGAAGCTCTGCGTCGGGGAGGCGCTGCGGCCGTTGCCACCGGTGATGGTGCCGGTGAAGGTGCCCTTGTCCTGGTTGACCGGGACGAGGCTGCGCAGCACGACCGGGACGCTGGTGCTGTTGCCGTTGGAGCTGGAGACGACGATCGCCTCGCTGGAGTCACCGCTGGTCGCCGGGGTGGTCAGCTGGACCTTGAGGGTCTTGGTCTGACCGGGCTGCAGCTCGGTGCTGCTCGGGCTCACGGCGCCGGCCGGCACCGCGCGCTGGGTGGCGGTGCCCAGCTGGACCGGGCCGGTGAAGCCCTTGCCCGCCGGGGTGTAGAGGATCGCGGTCCACTCACCGGCCACCGGGTGCGGGACGTCGACCAGGCCGAAGTCGGCCGGGGTGGCGCCGCCCTGCGGACGGGTGTTGGTCTCGAAGCGGCCCGACGGGTCGAGCAGCGTCATGCGGACCACCGGGCCGTTGGTGACCGGGTTGGGCGCACCGTGCCAGGCGATCGAGGCCGCCAGGCGGTCGGCGCCGGCCGGCACCGTGAACTTGACCTGCTTCTGCACCCAGTCCGTACCGTTGGTGGCGTACTTGAAGGTGTCCTTGGAGGACGCGTCCAGCTGGACGGTCTGCTGGTTGCTCGACTGCGGGGCGAAGCTGCGGGTCGCGGCGCTCACCGTCTGCGGCTCGTCACTGGTGTTGGTGACGGAGACGTCGGTGGTGTGGGTCGAGCCGGGGGTGCCGGCGATGTCGACCTGGCCGGTGTTGACCACGACGGTCTTGGCGCCCTCGGTGCCGTCGCCGTCGTCGTAGCCGCGGGCGGCCTCGACGGCGGCCCGGACGTTCAGCAGGCCGGCGCCCTGCTCCTCGGCCGGAACGCCGAGGTCGCTGGCGGTGCCGGTGAGGAACTTCTTCACCAGCGCCGGGGTGGGCGAGTCGCCGCCGTGGGTGTCGCGGTAGGCCTGGATGACCAGGGCCGCGGCGCCGGTGACGAACGGGGCGGCCTGGCTGGTGCCGCCGAAGGGCTGGATCGGCGAGGCCTGGCCGTTGAAGCCGGTGCACTCGGTGTACTTGGTGACGTCGGGGGTGCACAGCGCCCAGTCCGACTCACCCGGCGCGACCAGGTCGACCGTGCGGCCGGCCTGGGTGAAGCCGCCCGAGGACAGCGCGGAGATGCGGCTGTTGCTCCAGGTCTTGTTGGAGAACTGGGAGGCCGCGTAACCGGTCTGCTGGTAGTTCTGGTTGTCGGTGGACGCGCCGACCGAGATCACGTACGGGTCGGTCGACGGCGTGCCGACGGTGCCGCTGATGCCGGCGTCGCCGGAGGAGACGGCGACGGTGACACCGGCCTTGACGGCCTGCTCGTTGAAGAGCGAGATGGTGTCGTGCGCGCCGCTGTCCGGGGTGACGTTGCCGCCGAAGGACTCGTTCAGGACGTCCACGTGGGCGACCCGCACCGCGTAGTCGATCGACTGCAGGATCGACGAGTTGGACATCAGCTCGCCGCCGGCCTTCAGGGCGACCAGGTCGGCGTCCGGGGCGAGGCCGCGGATGCGGATGTTGCAGCCGGCCGGGAGCGGGTGCGAGGCGTTGACGAACTTCGAGACGTCGTAGGTCTGGCGGCCCTGGGCGATGACCGCCGAGGCGTCGCCGAAGGCCTCGGCCGCGCCGGTCGGCGCGTCCCAGCCGTCGCCCGCGAAGTCCTTGTAGTCGACCACGGCGTGCGAGCCGTCGGCCCGGATGAAGTCCGGGTTGTTGGGGTCGAGGCCGTCCGCGATGTAGGCGACCTTGACGCCCTTGCCGGTCGCCAGGTTCTCGACGCCGGGCTTGCCGTTGCCGGTGTAGGCCCGGACCGAGTACAGGCCCTCGGGCTCCAGCAGGGGCTTGCTCGGGTCGGAGGGGCAGACCGTGTTGGTCGCGTTCTCCTCGGCGCCCTGGCCGTTGCTGCCCGTCACGGCCTGCGCGGCGGCGGCCTTGGGCGCCTTCGCGCCGGAGGCGGCCGCGGTGTCGGCGGCGTCCTTGGCGGTCTTGGCCTTGCCGGCGGCGGCCGGGGCGACCTGGACCTGGGTGTCCGCCACCACGGAGGAGACGGCCGGGTCCGCCTGCAGCTGGGCGCGCAGGGCGGGGCTGACCGTGGCCGAGAAGGCGTTGCCGACCACGAAGCTCTTGATGTTGGTGCCGCCACCCGCCTTGACCTTGTTCAGCAGCGGCGCCTGGGAGTCGGCGGTCTTCTGCTGGCGGGCCCCCAGGTGGCCGTGGTCGGCCGGGGCGTCGGCTATCTGGTCCTTCAGGATCACGATCACCGGCACCGGGGTCCCGTCCGCGGACGCCTGGGCGTTCTGCGGGTCCGGGGTCGGAGCTGCGTTGGCGCCGGTCCCGAAGCTCAGGACCATGGACGCGGTGGTGACCGTGACGGCAGTTGCTAGCAGGGATTTCCGCCAGCCGATCATGGACATCCTTTCGTCTGATGAGACGTCAGGTAGCACGGGCGAGCGTACGCGGATCCTGGTCGGACGCGTGGTTGCTCGGACCGCGCGTCCCGACAGCGCTCGAATTCCAGCGCATCCGACACGACCACGACAAGGGGGGAAATCCCCATCAGAAAGTAAAAATGACCATCAGAAAGTAAAATTCACGGCAGAAATCGGGCCATGTCCGCCCCTTTTCACCGATCAGACCCGCCCGGAACCGACCGAACCCGCACCGGAAATGTCGGTGGCGAACTCTCGTCAGTGGCGAAACACCGCCACCGGCCGCAGGTCTGCCGACAGCTGCCTATTTGTCGACTCGGCCATAATCCCGGCCCCTCCGCCCCACCGTTCCTTCCCCGCCGACCCCGGCTGAAACCGGACATGACAGCCGGGGCCGACCAAGCCGCGCCAGAGCGGCCGGGAGTTCGCCCACGCACCTGTGGCCCGCGGGATCGACGTGCGGGATCAGTAGGCGGCCGACCGTTCCTGAGCGTCCGCCAGGTCCTCCGCGGTCGGCGCGTCGTCCTGGGTCAGCCGGTGGCGCCAGTACCCGGCGAAGTCCACCGAGGGCCTGGGCACGCCGCGCTCCTCCACCAGGTGCCGGCGCAGCGCCCGTACCGCACCCGCCTCCCCGGCCAGCCAGGCGAACGGCGTGCCCGGCGGCAGCTCGGCGGCCCGGACGGCGCCCGCCAGCACGACGCCGGGGGCCGCGCCGTCCCGGTGCAGCCAGTGCACGGCCAGGTCGGCCCGGCTCTCCAGCGGCTGCCGCTCGGCCTCGTCCGCGACCTCGACGTACGCCAGCGCCCGCACCCCGGCCGGCAGCGCCCCGACCAGCGTCGCGATCGCGGGCAGGGCGGTCTCGTCCCCGGCCAGCAGCACCCAGTCGGCCGCCGCGGCGGCCTCGGCGAAGGGGACCGGCGGGGCGTACAGCGCCGAGGGGCCGACCATGCCGAGCCGGTCCCCCGGCGCGGCCCGCAGCGCCCAGGCGGCGGCCGGGCCGGTGTCGCCGTGCAGCACGAAGTCGATCTCGACCAGCCGGGTGCCGGGGCGCCGGCGGCGCAGCGTGAAACTGCGCATCAGGGGGCGCTCGGCCTCGGGGATCGCCAGGTAGGCCCGGTACCAGCCCATCGGGTCGTCCTGGTGCGCGGGCAGCACCGGCTCGGCCTGCCCGGCGCGCGGGAAGCAGAGCTTGAGCTGCTGGTCGGGCGCGGTGCCGACGGTGTCGGCCAGTTCCTCGGCCGCGAAGGTGATCCGGGCGGTGCGCGGCGTGATCCGGCGGACCTCGACGACCTCGACGAAGGTGACGGGCAGTGTCATCGCGAAACCCCTTCGATTGGTAACCTTACGGCATAAAGAGTTGCCGTCGCGGCGATACTTTACGCCATAAGGAGATGTCGGATGACCGTCTACGCCGGACAGGGAGACGCCCGCCGGTCGCTCGCCCTGCTGTGGGGCGCGCCCGAAGAACCGCGCGCCGGGCGCAGCGGCCCCAAGCCGGGCCTGAGTGTGGACGCGATCGTGTCCGCCGGAATCGCCGTCGCCGACGCCGAGGGCATGGCCGCACTGTCGATGCGCGCCGTGGGCGAACGACTCGGCCGCACCGCGATGGCGCTCTACACGTACGTGCCCGGAAAGGCCGAACTGCTCGACCTGATGCACGACCGGGCACTCGCCGAACTCCCGGCCGGGCCACCGCCCGTGGACGACTGGCGCGCCGCCGTCACCGCCTGGGCCGAGGAGCTCCACGCCTGCTACCTGCGCCACCCCTGGGTGCTCCAGGTCTCGCAGGCCCGCCCGGTCCTCGGCCCGGCCGAACTCGCCGCGATGGAAGCCCTGTTGCTCGCCCTCCGGCCCGCCGGCCTGGCGCCCCGGCGGCTGCGCGGGGCCGTCGCCGCCCTCTGGCAGTTCGTCCGCGGCCTCGCCGCCACCACCGCCGACGCCCGCGCCGCCGCAGCCGCCACCGGTGTCACGGACGAGGCCTGGTGGACCTCTCGATCCATCCAACTCGCCGACCTGGCACCGGACTTCGCCGACCGCTTCCCGCTGCTCACCGCCCTGCAGAGCGCCGCCGACGGCACCCCCGGCGGCGCCCCCGAGGACAGCCACCGGGAGGCCTTCCACACCGGCCTCGGCATCCTGCTGGACGGCATCGCCTCCCCGGCCCCCGCCGACCCTGCGGCCGGCTCGGAGTAGAAGGCGTACGGCGGTCGCGGAAAGTCGTCGGGCGTAAAGTCTTCCCCAAGTCCTCCCCTATCTGGCATGTTTCCTTCAATTCCTGTGCGATCCCCCTCACGCACGGACCGAATCGGAGGACACGTGTCATCCCTGATACCCCGGCGGCTCGGCCGACCGGCCGCAGCCCTCGCCGTGCTCTCGGCCATGGCGCTCGCCACCCCCACGGCATTCGCGACCGCCGCCCCCACGACCACCACGCCCACCGTCCCCGGCGGCGTCCCGGCGCCCGCCGCCCCCGCGGCCGCGCAGGCCCCCACCGCGGCGGGCACCGCCGCCGGCTGGGCCGCCGGCACCCGCGCCTACCTGGTGATCAGCGCACCCGCCGACATCGCCGCCGCCAAGGCCGCCGTCACCGCCAAGGGCGGTACGGTCTTCGCGAGTTACGACCCGATCGGCGTCCTCGTCGCCCACTCGACCGACACCGGCTTCGCCGCCGCCCTGCGGACCGTCACCGGCATCCAGCAGGTCGGCGCGACCCGCACCTCCGACGTGCCGGCCGACGCCTACACCCCGGCCCTGCCCGCCAACCCCGCGCAGTCGGCCACCACGCTCACCGAGTCCAACCGCTGGGACATGACCCAGATCAAGGCCGACCAGGCCTGGAACGTGACCACCGGCTCCCCGTCCGTCAAGGTCGGCGTGCTCGACACCGGCGTGGACGACCAACACCAGGACCTCGCGCCGAACTTCGACGCCGCCGACTCGGTCTCCTGCGCGTACGGCAAGCCCGACACCCGCACCGGCGCCTGGCGCGACGTGGACACCCACGGCACCCACGTCGCCGGCACCATCGCGGCCGCGAAGAACGGCAAGGGCGTCATCGGCGTCGCGCCGGGCGTCAAGATCACCTCGGTCCGGATCGCCGAGCCGACCAGCACCCTGTTCTACGCCGAGAACACGGTCTGCGGCTTCGTCTGGGCCGGCGACCACGGCTTCAAGGTGACCAACAACAGCTACTACACCGACCCGTGGCAGTTCAACTGCCCGAACGACCTCGACCAGGCGGCCGTCATCGAGGGCGTCAAGCGCGCCCAGGAGTACGCCGAGGGCAAGGGGTCGCTGCAGGTCGCGGCCGCCGGCAACGCCGACTACGACCTGGCGAACAAGACCACCGACACCGCGAGCCCGAACGACTCCACTCCGACCACCCGGACCATCAGCAACGCCTGCCTCGACATCCCCACCGAACTCCCCGGCGTGGTGACCGTCGCTGCCACGGGCAGCGGCAGCGGCAAGGCCTCCTACTCCAACTTCGGCCGGGGCGTCATCGACGTCGCCGCGCCCGGCGGCGACGGCGCGACCGGCGTCTACTCGACCCTGCCCGGCGGCAAGTACGGGACCAAGAGCGGCACCTCGATGGCCTCCCCGCACGTCACCGGGGTGGCCGCGCTGATCGCGAGCACCGACCCGACGCTCACCCCCGCCGACATCCGGGCCCGGCTGGCGGCCCAGGCCAACGACCTGGCCTGCCCCGCCACGGACAGCCGCTGCACCGGCACCACCGCCGTCAACTCCTTCTTCGGCGAGGGCCAGGTCGACGCACTGAAGGCCGTCAGCGGCAGCACCCCGCCCACCGGGAAGTACTTCGAGAACACCGCCGACGTGGCGATCCCCGACAACACCACGGTGGAGAGCCCGATCACCGTCACCGGTGTCACCGGCAACGCGCCCGCGGCGCTCAAGGTCGGCGTGGACATCAAGCACACCTACCGCGGTGACCTCGTCCTCTCCCTCGTCGCCCCCGACGGCACGGTCTACCTCCTGGAGGACTTCCCGAACAACGACAGCGCCGACGACGTCGCCAAGACCTACACCGTCAACGCCGCCGCGAGCGCGGCGAACGGCACCTGGAAGCTCCGGGTGAAGGACGGCGCCTCCGGCGACACCGGCACGATCGACGCCTGGAACCTCACCTTCTGACCGCACCGCACCACCCCCGCGGCCCCGCCGCCCGCCGCCCGCCGCAGGACGCCCGCCGCAGGACGCAGGACGCCTAACCGCGGCGGGCGGCGGGGATCGCCAGCAGGACGCCGAGCAGCAGCAGGGTGGCGTACCCGACGGTCTCGTGACCGTCCGGCACCAGGAAGCGGACGAAGCCGAACAGCCGGAAGCCGCCGAGCCAACCGGACAGCAGGCCGGAGGCGCCGCCGAGGATCAGGACGAAACCGAGGTAGCCGAGCAGGGTCTTCATACCCCCGAGCCTAGGAATCCGCCACCGCCCGGACATCCGACTTTCGGCGCGACCGCGTACCACCAAAGTCGTGCGCGCCGACCGCACCCCGGCCGCCACCGGACGGAGCAGCAGGCACGGCGGCGCGGCGGCGGCCCGGGTACGTTCGCCGTGTGCCTCCCAAGCGCATGCAGCAGAAGCCCCCGTCCGCCGCCAGGGCCGCGGCCGGCGCCGCCGCCTCGGCCCTGGTGCTCGCCGTCGGCGCCCCGATGGCCCTCGCGGCCCTCGAACAGGACGCCGCCGGCCCGGTCGGCGGGGAGCGGCTCGCCAGCCCGAACGTCCAGGTCGCGCCGCTGGCCGGGGCCCCCGCCCTGCCGTCCGAACTGTCCGGCCGCTCCTGGCTGGTCGCCGACGCCACCACCGGCGAGGTGCTCGCCGCCCGCAACGCCCATCTGCAGCTGCCCCCGGCCAGCACCCTCAAGATGCTGTTCGCGGACACCGTGCTGCCCAAGTTCGACCGCTCGCTGGAGCACCAGGTCACCCCGGCCGAGCTCGCCAACCTCGGCGCCGGCAGCAGCCTGGTCGGCGTCAAGGAGAACCTGCCGTACCGGGTCGAGGACCTGTGGCGGGGCGTCTTCCTCAGCTCCGGCAACGACGCCGTGCACGTCCTCGCGCACATGAACGGCGGCATCGCGCAGACCGTCGCCGAGATGCAGGCCCGCGCCCGCACCCTGCAGGCCAAGGACACCAAGGTCGTCTCCCCCGACGGCTACGACATGGACGGCCAGGTCTCCTCCGCGTACGACCTCACGCTCTTCGCCCGCGCCGGGCTGCGCAACGCCGACTTCCGCTCCTACTGCGCCACCCGCACCGCGCGCTTCCCCGGCGGGCTGGACAAGCTCAGCGGCCAGCGCACCAGCTTCGACATCGCCAACACCGACCGGCTGCTCGGCAAGTACCCGGGCCTGATCGGCGTCAAGAACGGCTACACCACCAACGCGGGCGCCACCTTCACCGGCGCCGCCGAACGCGGCGGCCGCACCCTGCTGGTGACGGTGATGCACCCCGAGGCGCAAGGCAAGGTCTACGACGAGGCCGCCAGCCTGCTCGACTGGGGCTTCGCGGCCGCCGGAAAGGTCCAGCCGGTCGGACAGCTGGTCGAGGACACCGCCGCCCCGGCCTCCTCCCCGGCCCCGGAGGCCGCAGCCCCGGGCGGCTCGACGCCGGAGGCCGCGGCCGCCTCCCAGCTCCCCCCGTGGGCCCGGCCGCCCGTCACCAGCAGCGACACCCCCGGCCTGGCTCCCGCCGTCTGGACGGCCGCCGTCCTCGCCACCGCCCTCGCCGCCTGGGCCACCGCCCACACCGCCGCCCGCCGCCGCACCGCCGCCGCCGCACCGGCCCCGGCCCCGGCACGGGCCCACCGCGGCGGCGCCACCGGCATCGGCGGCGCCACCGGCGTCGGCGACCGCAGCCACCGCCGCCTCACCCGCCGCGCCCGCGCCCTGGTCCACTCCGCCCGCACCAGCCGCCGTGTGCCACGCTGACCAGCCGCCGCACACCGGACAGGCCCTAGACTTCCGGCCATGACCACGCCCGACCCCTCCGCCGCGGACCGGCTCGCCCGGATCGTGCGGCTCTCCTCCGGGAGCTACCTGCTCGTCACCACGTACAAGAAGGACGGCACCGCCGTGCCGACCCCGGTGTGGGTGGTCCGGGACGGGGAGGCGCTCGGCGTCTGGACCGTCGCGGACTCCTGGAAGGTCAAGCGGATCCGCAACCGGGCCGACGTGCTGGTCGGCCCGTGCGACGTCAAGGGCCGCCCGACCGGCGACCAGTACCCGGCGACGGCCGAGATCCTCGGGCCCGAGCGCACCGCCGCCTACCGCACCCTGCTGCGCCAGAAGTACGGCCTGCTGGGCGTGCTGACGCTGCTCGGCAGCCGGCTGCGACGCGGCGAGCGCGGCACCGTCGGGATCCGGATCACGCTCGACTGACCCGGGGACAGGTCCTGGATGCGCTCGGCGATCTCGTCGATGCGTGTCTCCATGGGCTCGCTGCCTTACGGACGGCCGGACGGCCCCCGCGCAGGCGGCGCCGGACCTGCCGGGCGCGTCGCCGGTTCGGCTGAGCGCGGCCCGGGGTGGCACGCTCAGGCCATGAGAGAGAACGAGGCCGCCCCGGCCCTGCTGGTGGTGGACGGCGCGAATGTGGTCGGCTCGGTGCCGGACGGCTGGTGGCGGGACCGGCGGGGCGCCGCCGAGCGGCTGCGGGACGCGCTGGTCGCCGTCGCCGCGCGGGGCCTGCCGGAGCGGCCCGGGCCGTTGGAGGTGGTCCTGGTCGTGGAGGGCGCGGCCCGGAGCGTCGCCGGGCTGCCCGAGGTGCGGGTGGTCGAGGCGGGCGGCAGCGGGGACGACCGGATCGTGGAGCTGGTCCGCGAGGCCCGCGCCGGGGATCCGGCGCGGGCCTGCCTGGTGGTCACCGCCGACCGCGAACTGCGGGCCCGGGTGGGCGCGTTGGGCGCCGACGTCACGGGCCCGCGGAGCGTGCGGCGCTGAACCGGGGCCCGGGTCAGCGGGTCTGGACGGCGTGCATGCCCCAGTGGATCGACGGGTCCGAGGTGAGCACGTTGACTGCTCCCCTGCCTGAAGGCGGGGGATGCCGCCTTCGTCCGGGGGATTTCTGACTCGGGCTGCATGGTGGCCCTGCGGGCCGCCGTGTCTTATGCCCTCAACGTCAGCCGGGTACGAGTCCAGCCCGGATGAGCATCACGTGTGCGGAGTTCTTGTCCCTGGGGGATGAGACTCCGCACGCGGTGCAGGTGTAGGTGCGCATTCCCAGCGGCAGTGCATGCTTGGCTCTCGCCATGCAGTGCGCGCAGTCCATCGTGGTGTGCGCGGGGTGGACCAGATGCACGGCCCTGCCGTGCTTGCGGCCCATCTCGATCAGGGCTCGCTTGGTCGCGCCGATGGCGGCGTCGGCGGCCTTCTTGGCCATGGTGGTCCTGGCGAGGAACTTCGGTCGGAAGTCCTCGACGGCTATCGCGTCGTGGTCGCGAACGACCGTCTTGGCCCACTTGCGGGCGGTGTCGTTCCGCTGGTCGGCGACCTTCCTGTGGAGCTTGGCGGTCTGCCGCTTCGCGTCGCGGTAGCCCTTGGACGCGGGCTTGCCCTTGGGGGGCTTGCGGCGTGCCATACGGCGCTGGTACTTCGCGAGTGCGGCGGCGGCGTTCTTCCCGTGCTGCGGGTGGGGCAGATCGTACGGGTCGCTGGTGGTGGTCGCGATCTCGCGCACGCCCCAGTCGATACCGATCACGTTGCCGGTGGCGGGCAGCGGCTGCGTCTCGGTTGCCACGACGAACGAGGCGTACCAGTGCCCGACGCTGTCGCGGTACACGCGAACGCTGGTCGGGTCGGCGGGAAGGCCGCGGGACCACACCACGGTCAGCACGATCCCGCCTGCAAGATGCAGACGACCGTCCTTGATCCGGAATCCTCGCCGCGTGTAGTTCAGGGAGGGCAGCGCCTCACGCTTCTTCTTCGGCTTCGGCATCCCGGCGCGTCGATTGACCGGCAGCTTCGCCTTGACGTCCTTGATCGCCTTCGCACGGGACTTCGCGAAGTCCCGGATGATCTGCTGCTGCGGAACCGAGCTTCCCTCGCGCAGCCATCCCATCGCCGCACGGGCCTGCGTCAGCATCCGGTCCAGCTGCGCCGGACCGGCAGTGCGCTTCTCGGTCCCGTCGGGACGACTGCGGTTGAACACGTGCGCCTGCCGGGACTGGTGGACGCACTCGTTCCAGATCCACCGGCACCGCCCCCACTCGGCTTCAAGGGCTGCGAGCGCGGTGGACGACACGCGCAAGCGGTAGGCGTACCGGGCATGCCCGGTCTCCTCCGCCGACATCGATGTCGTCACGACGGCATCACGATCCTTTTCGCACTCAGACTCCCCGAAGACTTGCACACACGACTGACAGCCAAGCAGCTATGGACCGAAGTTCCATCAACTCCGAGATCCTGCACCTGCTTGAGGCCGCTCTCAACGCCGTCCATTCCGAGACACCGGACCGCCTCGACGGCGATTCAGCTGCCCCTGACCCGCTACGCGGGAAGCCGGATTCCTCCCCCGGCTGAAGCCGGGGGCATCCTCCGGATACTCGGTGATCGTAGACGGCGCACCGACGGCACGGGGCGCTGCCCGGAGGATCTCCGACTACGCAGAGGATTGTGGAGCGTACGGGAACTGACGGCGGTGCCCGTCCGACTGGTGGGAGGTGAAAGCGAAGTCGCCGGGCGTCCGGCCGTTGAGTGTGCTGGCGGGGTTCGCCCTGCTGCTGGTGGTGGTGTTCGTGGTCGCCTACGGGGTGGGCCGGCAGGTGGGGCCGGTGGCACCCGGGCTGCGGCCGAGCAGCGGGGGCGGGGAGTCGCCGGGGATGGGCGGGCACGACATGGGCGGGATGCGATGAGCGCGGTCGCGGGGGCCGGCGCCGACGCCGACGCCCTGGTGTCCACCGATCTGGCGGTCGGCGGGATGACCTGCGCGGCGTGCGTGGGCCGGGTCGAGAAGCGGCTGGGCCGGATCGACGGGGTGACGGCCGGGGTGAACCTGGCCACCGGCCGGGCCCGGGTGCTGCACCCGGCCGAGGTGCCGGTGGCCGAGCTCGTGGCGGCGGTCGAACGGGCGGGCTACACCGCCGAGCCGGTGGCCGCCGGGGCGCCGGTCGGGGCGGCGGCGGAGGAGGAGCCGGACGAGCGGTGGCGGCTGCTGGTGACCGCCCTGCTGGCCGTGCCGGTGCTGGTCCTGTCGATGGTGCCCGCGCTGCAGTTCACCGCCTGGCAGTGGGTCTGCTTCGCGCTGGCCGTCCCGGTGGTGACCTGGGGGTCGGCCGCGTTCCACCGCCGGGCCTGGCAGGGCCTGCGGCACGCGGCGGCGACCATGGACACCCTGGTCAGCCTGGGCGTGGTGGCCTCCTTCGGCTGGTCGGCGTACGCGCTGGTGTTCGGCGGGGCGGGGGATCCGGGCATGCGGATGCCGTTCTCGCTGACCGCCGACGGCGGCGGCGCGGCGCACGTGTACCTGGAGGCGGCGGTCGGCGTGCCGCTGTTCGTGCTCGCCGGGCGGCTGCTGGAGGGCCGGGTGCGCCGGCGCAGCGGCTCCGCGCTGCGGGCGCTGGCCGAGCTGGGCGCCAAGCAGGTGTGCCTGCGCGGCGCGGACGGCGAGGAGCGCCTGGTGCCGATCGAACTGCTGCTGCCCGGGCAGGAGTTCGTGGTGCGCCCGGGTGAGCGGGTGGCCACCGACGGGGTGGTGGTCGAGGGCGGTTCGGCACTCGACCTGAGCCTGCTGACCGGGGAGAGCGTGCCGGTGGAGGTCGGCCCCGGGGACGCCGTGGCGGGCGCCACGGTGAACGTCGGCGGCGCGCTGGTGGTCCGGGCCACGGCCGTCGGCACGGACACCCAACTGGCCCGGATCACCGCCCTGGTGGCGGACGCCCAGGCCGGCAAGGCGCGGGCGCAGCGGCTGGCGGACGCGGTGGCCGGGGTGTTCGTGCCCTGTGTCCTCGCGGTCGCGGCCTCCGTGCTCGGTTTCTGGCTGGGCGCGGACGCGGCCCCGCAGGCGGCGGTCACGGCGGCCGTCGCGGTGCTGGTGGTGGCCTGCCCGTGCGCGCTGGGGCTGGCGACGCCGACGGCGCTGCTGGCGGCGACCGGGCGGGGCGCCGAACTGGGCGTGCTGGTGCGCGGCCCGGAGGTGCTGGAGAGCCTGCGCCGGGTGGACACCGTGGTGATGGACAAGACCGGCACGCTGACCACGGGCCGGATGGAGCTGGCGGCGGTGGCCACGGCCGACGGCGTCGCGGAAGCCGAGGCGCTGCGGCTCGCCGGGGCGGTCGAGCACCGCTCCGAGCACCCGATCGGCCGGGCCGTCGCGGCGGCGGCCCGGGAGCGCTGCGGGGCCCTGCCGGCCGTGGACGGCTTCGCGGCGGTCACCGGGCTCGGGGTGTCCGGGACGGTCGAGGGCCGGGCCGTCCGGGTGGTCCGGCCGGACGACGCCGTGCTGCCCCCGGCGCTGGCCGAGGCGGTGGCGCGGGCCGGGGACGCGGGCCGCACCGGCGTCGTGGTCGAGCTGGACGGGCGGCCCGCGGCCGTCCTGGCGGTCGGCGACACGCTGCGCTCGGGCAGTTGGCGAGCCGTCCACCGGCTGCGCGGGCTGGGCCTGGAGACGGTGCTGCTGACCGGGGACGGCCCCGGCGCCGCCCGGGCGGTGGCGGCCGAACTCGGCATCGAGCGGGTGCACGCCTCGGCCTCGCCCGAGCGCAAGGCCGAGGTGGTGGCCGAACTGCGCGCCGCCGGACGGACCGTGGCGGTCGTCGGCGACGGCGTCAACGACGCGGTCGCCCTCGCCTCGGCCGACCTCGGGGTGGCGCTGGCCTCGGGCAGCGACGCCGCGATCGGCGCGGCCGGGCTGACCCTGGTGCGCGGCGACATCGAGGCGGTGGTGGACGCCGTACGGCTGGCACGGCAGACCCTCGCGACGATCCGAGCCAACCTGCTGTGGGCCTTCGGGTACAACGTGGTGCTGATCCCGCTGGCAGCGGTCGGGCTGCTCAACCCGATGTTGGCGGCGGTGGCGATGTCGCTCAGTTCGCTGCTCGTGGTGGGCAACAGCCTGCGGCTGCGCACCTGGGCGCCGGGGCGCGGCGGCGCCCGGGTGCACGGCGACGGGGTGCGCGGCGACGGGGTGCGCGGCGACGGGGTGCGCGGGAAGGGGGCGCGGCGATGAACGCACCGGCGATGAGCGTGCTGGAACGGCTGAAGGTCGTCGGCCCGCCGGTCGGCGCGGCGGCGCTGGCGCTGGTGCTGCTCACCGGGTGGACGGCGGTCGGCGGGGCCGGCCGCTCCCGCCCGGTGGAGGCCGGGCCGGGCTGGGTGCTGCTGCCGACGGCGGGCGCGGCCTCGGCCACGGCGGCCTTCTTCACGATCCGCAACCCCGGCGACATACCGGACGAACTGACCGGCGCCGAATGGGAGTTCGGCGGGCGCATCATCCCCAAGCGGCACCTGCACCAGGGCGCGGCGGGCAGCTGGGAGCCGGTGGCCGCGCTGCCCGTACCGGGCCGTGGCGAACTGGCGATGTCCCCGGAAGACGCGGACCTGATGATCCCCGCCCCGCCGCCCCTGCGGGCCGGCCAGTGGGTGGAGTTCACCCTCACCTTCCGCCACAGCCCGGAACTGCGGCTCAGGGCACAGGTACTGGCCCCGGCCGACCGGCCGCGCTGAACGGCCTCCGGGGCTCGGACCGCCGGCGGGCGCTGCGCGGCCGGGCCCCTCAGGACCCCGCCGGCCCGGCCAGTGTCTCCGTCACCGCCCGGCGGGGCGTGGCCGCGCCGGGCGGGCCGTAACCGGCGCGCAGCACCAGCTGCACCTGGCTCGGTCCGGTGGCCGGGTCGCGCAGCGCCCACCGGGTGTCCGGCCACTCGACGGCCTGGTGCCAGACCGTCAGCCGTACGCCGTGCACGGTGGCCAGCAGCCAGACCCTCCCCCAGCCTCCGGCTGGGAGGTGCCCCCATCAGCGCCTGGCCCGTGCGCAGCCGGGGCGGGGGTCCGGGTGCGCGTCATGACGATCCACTCCTTCGACCGGAGAGCGGTCCACTCCCTCGACCGCGTGGTCCGCACTACCTCACTACGTCCGATCCTGCGCGCTGGCCCCGGCGGGCGACAGGGCCGTACGCCCTGTGCCCGGCAGGGCCTTGGTCACCCGTGCGGGACGACGGCGACCGGCGCCTCGGCGTGGTGGAGCACAGCGTGCACGACGCGGCCCAGCCGGGGGCCGAATTCGAGCGGGCGGCGGCGCCGGCCGACCACGACCAGCGAGGCCGCGGCCGAGGCCTCGACCAGCGCGCGGGCCGAGCCCAGCCGGACGTCCTCGACCACCGCGACCTCCGGGTGCCGCTCGCGCGGCCCGGCCAGGGCGAGCGAGAGCAGCTTCGCCTCCAGCGCCTCCAACTGGTCGACCTCGCCCGCCGGGACGGCCCCGCCCGCGTAGCCGAACAGCGGCGGCAGCTCCCAGCCGTGCACCGCCCGGACCGGGGCGCCGCGCAGCGCGGCCTCACGGAAGGCGAAGGCCAGCACCTCCTCCTCCGGGGCGTGGGCGTCGACGCCGACCACCACCTCGGCCGCGCCGTCCGCGTCCTCGCCGGCCTCCCGCACCACGACCACCGGCGCGCCGCTGCGCCCGGCCACGGACATGCTGACCGAGCCGAGGAGCAGCCCGGTGAAGCCGCCGCGGCCGCGCGAACCGAGCACCAGCAGGTCGGCGTCCGCGGCGGCGGCCACCAGGCCGTCGATCGGCGCGTCGAGCACCGCGTCGGTCTGCACGGTCAGCTCCGGGTGGCGCGCGCGGACGGCCTCGGCCGCCTCGGCCAGGGTCCGCTGGGCGGCGTCGGGCAGGTCGTCGGGCTCGGCGAAGGAGGACACGCCGTCGGTCAGCCACGGCCAGGCGTGCACCAGGCGCAGCGACGCGCCGCGGCGCAGCGCCTCCTCGGCGGCCCAGTGGGCGGCGGCGGTGCTCTGCGGCGAGCCGTCGACTCCGGCCAGCACGGTTGACGTCGACTCGCTGCGCTCGCTCATTCGCGTTCCTCCACGGTGTCGGCACTCGGTGGTTCGGCGTCGGCGACGGTGCGCGCTGACGCCCCGTCCGTTCCTCCGCTCCTCCTCCACCCTGGCAGCCCCGGACGGCCCGGGAACAGAGGCCGCAGGGCCCTCGGCCACGGGACCTAAGGCCCGCCCGGGGGAGCCTACGGCCGACCCCGCCGTGCACCCGGACGACACGTGGGCACTACCGTGATCACGGCGATCCCGCTGGTCGGACGGCACCCGAGCCGCGCCACGGCGGGGGCGGGCCGGTCGGTCGGGGCAGGCCGGTCAGGGCAAGCAGGCCGGCCGGACAAGCCAGTCGGGCAGGCCGGTCGGGCAGGCCGGTCGGGCAGGACACGAGGAGGACAGCGGTGGGCGGAGCGGACGGCAGCGCGGCGGGCGGCGGCGCGCGGATGCCCCGGCTGCGCCTGGACGAGCTGCTGGAGGAGCTCCAGTGGCGGATCGACGCGGCGCGCGGGACGCAGAACCGGGTGCACAACCTGCTGGAGGCGGTGCTCGCGGTCGGCCGTGAGCTGGACCTCGCGCAGGCGCTGCACCGGATCGTCGAGGCGGCGGTCGACCTGGTGGACGCCCGCTACGGCGCGCTGGGGGTGATCGGGCCGGACGGGCATTCGCTGTCGCAGTTCCTGACGGTGGGTCTGTCCGACGAGGAGATCGCCGAGATCGGGCCGCCGCCGTCGGGCCGGGGCATCCTGGGCGAGCTGATCCGTGAGCCGCGGCCACTGCGCTGCCCGGTGCTGTCGGAGCACCCGGCCTCGGCCGGGTTCCCGCCGAACCACCCGCCGATGCACACCTTTCTGGGGGTGCCGGTGCGGGTGCACGGCGAGGTGTTCGGCAACCTCTACCTGACCGACAAGCGCGGCGGGCTGGACTTCGACGAGGACGACGAGGCGGTGATCGCCACCCTGGCGGTCGCGGCCGGGGTGGCGATCGACAACGCCCGGCTGTACGAGGAGGCGCAGCTGCGCCAGCGCTGGCTGCGGGCGAGCACCGAGATCACCCGCAGTCTGCTGTCGGGCGCGCCGCGCCTGGAGGTGGTCGAGCTGATCGCCCGGCGGGCCCGGGAGATCTCGGGCGCCGAGCTGGCGGACGTCTCGGTGGCGCTGGCCGGCCCGGAGGAGCGGGCCGAGGAACTGGCCGTCGAGGTCGCGCTGGGCGGCACGCCGTCGGCGCGGCTGGGGGTGACGGTGCCGGTGGACGGCACGCTGTCCGGCGCGGCGTACGCCTCCGGTTCGCCGGTCACCAGCGACGAGCTGGCCTGTGACGCCCGGTTCCCGGCCGGCCCGGCGGGCCGCTTCGACGGGCTGGGCGCGGCGGTGGCGGTGCCGCTGGGCACCGGCGCCGGGTACGGGCGGGGCGTGCTGCTGCTGGCGCGGGCGCAGGGGCAGCCGGCCTTCGGGCCGGAGGAGACCGGCCCGCTGCTGGGCTTCGCCGACCAGGCCGCGCTCGCCCTGGAGTTGGCCGAACGGCGGCGTGACGCCGAGCAGTTGACGCTGCTGGAGGACCGCGACCGGATCGCCCGCGATCTGCACGACCTGGCGATCCAGCGGCTGTTCGCGACCGGCATGACACTGCAGAGCGCGGGCCGGCTGATCGACAGCCCGGCCGCCGCGGACCGGGTGGCCCGGGCGGTGGCGGACCTGGACGAGACCATCAAGATCATCCGCTCGACCATCTTCGGCCTGCGCGCCCACAGCGAACCCGACCGCGGCCTGCGCGCCCGCGCCACCCGGGTCGTCACCGAGGCGCAGGGCCCGCTCGGCTTCGCGCCCCGGCTGAGCATGGAGGGCCTGCTGGACACCGACGTGCCGCAGGAGCTGGCCGCGCACGTGGTGGCCGTCCTGGCCGAGGCGCTCAGCAACGCCGCCCGGCACGCCCGCGCCACCCGGGTCGAGGTGACGCTGCGCGCCCTCGCGGGGCGGGTGGTGCTGACCGTCACGGACGACGGCGTGGGCGTGCCCGAGGGCGGGCGCCGCAGCGGGCTGCGCAACCTCGCCGAGCGCGCCGACCGGGTCGGCGGGGCCTTCGCCGTCGACCGGGCCGAGGGCGGCGGCACCCGGCTGCTCTGGGAGGCCCCGGTCGGGTCGTAACGGCCCGAGCACGCCGTTCGGCCCCGGTCTCCAACGTCGTCAGCCCCAACGGCCGGGCGCCCCCGGTGGCCACCGCACGGGGAACTCCGCCGCGCCGCGCGCCGTTGCCGCTGATCGCCAACGTGCCGACCAGCTCCGGATGTTCGAGGCGAGGCGGCCGTGGCCGCTGTCGAAGGAGCGCAGTTCGGAGGGGGATTCGGCATGTGCGGAGTGCATCATGGCGACAACTCCGGGTCCGCCGGTAACGCGACAGCGGCACGGTCCTTATCCGAACGACCGGACCGTTCGGGCACGGTTCACAACTCCGCCACGACTTCCTGGAAGAACACCCCCAACGTCCATTGTCGCCATGCATGTTCGAAGGTAGAGTCGCCGTTCACCGAGGACGGAGGAGTACTTCTCGGCGCCATTGGGGCGGGCATGTCAAATATTTGTGGTTCCCGGGTCGTTCCTGACCTGCTCGACGTGTTCAGCGATATCGCACGTCGAAATCCCGGTCGTCCGGCGATCGTCCACCGTGGACGCGCCCTGGGCTACGGCCGGCGCCCGGAGTCGGCGAACGCCCTGGCCACACGCCCGGGCCACACGCCCGTGCCCGGCTCCCCGCACGGTCGCCGTGCCGACGGTCCACGCGCCGGAAACGGTGGTCGCACGTCCCTTCGTGCCGGCCGCCGCGGTCACCGATTGCCCCGTCGATCCGGCATTCCCGGCGGCCCGCCGACAGGCCAAGGCGGCGGCCCGGTGCCGTACCGCGGTGTCCGGAAGGTCCGGCGACACACTCCGACTCGGCGCCCGATTGCCGGAGTCACCGGACCCGACCGAATTCCCTGGGAATCCCCCGGAAAGCCTCCGCGTGGCCGGCCGCGGGCTGCCCGGAACAACCGGCCTGCATTCCCTTCACGCGCCCTGCCGCACGTCGAGAACCCACCCCCTGGAACCCCACGTCCCGGAGACCGCCATGAGTGACCAGAGCCCCATCGCACCCCTCGCCATCCGCGGCGACGTCGCGCGCCGCGACGCCGAGGGCCGCTGCTACCACCTCGACCGCACGGTGGACGTCATCGACACCGTCGACGGACCGCTCCACAGCCTGCCGATCGAGGAGGTGCTGCTGGCCGACTGCGCCGACCTCATCCGGGACTGCTCGGTGGTCGGCTTCCCGGGAGCCCCCGGGGAGGGCCAACGAGCCGTCGCCATCGTGCAGTTGCAGGACGCGGCGGCGGAGGCCGGCGCCGAGGAGGTACTGGCCGCGGCCAACGAGGCGCTGACGACGTTCGGGCTGGCCGCCCTCGCCGCCGTCCGGATCGTCCGGACACCGGAGGACGTCCCGCACGGACCGACCGGCAAGGTGCTCAAGCGCGAGCGGCGCACCCGCCACGCCGGCTCCCCCGCGGGCCAGTAGTCCGCCGTGGACCACCCCGCGCCCGTGATCCGCCGGCCGTACCGGTACCTGCGGACGGCGCTGGTCGAGCCCGACGGTCGTCCCGTCAGCCGCGGCCCGCGCGCAGCGGGGACGGCTGTGCGGCGGCGGACGCCTGGCGCAGTTCGGTGGCGATCAGGGCCGCCTGCACCCGCCGCTCCACACCGAGCTTGGCGAGCAGCCGCGAGACGTGGTTCTTCACCGTCTTCTCGGCGAGGTAGAGCCGCTCGCCGATCTGCCGGTTGGTCAGGCCCTCGCCGATCAGCGCCAGCACCTCCTGCTCGCGGGTGGTCAGCCCGGGCCCGGTGGTCGCCGGCTGGGCCGGTTCGGCGTCGCTGCGCAACCGGTTGAGCAGGCGGGTGGCCGCGCCGGGGTCGAGCATCGAGCGGCCGGAGGCGACGGTGCGGACGGCGGCGACCAGGTCGGTGCCGCTGATCTGCTTCAGCACGTACCCGGCGGCGCCCGCCATCACGGCGTCCAGCAGCGCCTCCTCGTCGTCGAAGGAGGTGAGCATCAGACAGGCCAGCCCGGGCATCCGGGAGCGCAGTTCACGGCAGACGGAGACGCCGTCCCCGTCGCCCAGCCGGACGTCCAGCACGGCGACGTCGGGCCGCAGCGCGGGCACCCGGACGAGCGCCTGCTCGGCGGTCGCCGCCTCGCCGACCACCTCCAGGTCCGGCTCGCCGTCCAGCAGGTCGTGCACCCCGCGGCGGACCACCTCGTGGTCGTCCAGCAGGAACACCCGGACCGGCGCCGAGGCCTCGGCGCCCTCCGTCTTGGTCGCCATCACGCGGCTCCACCTTCGTCACCCCCGCACACTCCCGGCGGGGCCCAGGGCATCATCGCCCACCGGGCGGCCGGGCCCCAGGGCCGAACGGCCCCATTGCGCCCGGTTTCAGCGGCCCCGCCGCCGCACGTCCCCCAGCCCCACCAGCAGGAAGGCGAGCGCGAGGGCCGCCCCGCCCACTCCCGCCGGCACCACACGCGGGCCGACCCCGCCCGACAGCAGGATCGCCACCGCGCCGAGCGACGCGACGGCCACGCCGACCACCAGCCACCCCGCGAGGGCGAGGGCGCCGGTCGACGGCCGGCCGGTGAGCGGCGCGGGCCCGGCGTCCAGCGCGGCCCAGCTCGCGGCCGCCTCCCGCACCTCCCGCCGCCGGTCCCACCGGGCCCGCACCCGCAGCGCGGTGCCGCCGACCAGGCCGGCCAGCGCGATCTGCGCGGCCGGCCGCCAGTCCGCCACGACGAGCAGCAGTCCGCCCGCGAGGGCGAGCGCCGCCCACCACAGCACGCACGCGGCGGCGGCCGTACGGGTGGAGCGGGGCCGGTCGGCGCCGGCCTGGAGG
The DNA here is from genome assembly GCF_000716875.1 of Streptomyces novaecaesareae. Taxonomy (GTDB): domain Bacteria; phylum Actinomycetota; class Actinomycetes; order Streptomycetales; family Streptomycetaceae; genus Kitasatospora; species Kitasatospora novaecaesareae. The sequence goes on from NZ_JNWQ01000045.1 coordinate 44,128, forward strand.
TCGGCGATGGCGGGCAGGTACCAGACACAGCCGCTCGCGGTGAGGGCGGCGGTGCCGATGGCGAGAACGGTGTGGTTCACGACCCGGCCTTCCTGGTCACGAAGGGGTGAGGGAGGGGAGCGGTCTCAGGCGCTCTCTGGTGACGAGTCGGTGGCCGCCGGAGCGGAGGAGGCCGCCGGAGTGGAGGAGGCCGCCGGAGTGGTGGCCGCCGCCGAGGACGCCGCCGCCACCCGGGCCCGGTCGGCCCGGCTCAGCGGCCGGTCGTACGTCGCCGGTTCGACGTCGCCGAGGTGGGTGGCCGGCTTGCCGCTGTTCTCCAGTACGTCGCGGGCCGCGATGTCCGGGTGGTGCAGGTCGAAGGCCGGGGATTCGGAGCGGATCCGCGGCAGCTTGACGAAGTTGTGCCGCGGCGGCGGGCAGGAGGTAGCCCACTCCAGCGAGCGGCCCCAGCCCCACGGGTCGTCCACGGCGACCTTCTCGCCGTACTTGGCGGTCTTCCAGACGTTGTAGAGGAACGGCAGGATCGACAGGCCGAGCAGGAACGAGCCGATGGTCGAGACGGTGTTCAGGGTGGTGAAGCCGTCCGAGGCCAGGTAGTCCGCGTAGCGGCGGGGCATGCCCTCGGCGCCGAGCCAGTGCTGCACCAGGAAGGTCGTGTGGAAGCCGACGGTCAGTGTCCAGAAGGTGATCCGGCCGAGCCGCTCGTCGAGCTTCTTGCCGGTCATCTTGGGCCACCAGAAGTGGAATCCGGCGAACATCGCGTACACCACGGTGCCGAACAGCGTGTAGTGGAAGTGGGCGACGACGAAGTACGAGTCCGAGACGTGGAAGTCGATCGGCGGGGCCGCGAGCAGCACGCCGGTCAGACCGCCGAACAGGAACGTCACCAGGAAGCCGACGGTCCACAGCATCGGCGTCTCGAAGCTCAGCGAGCCCTTCCACATGGTGCCGACCCAGTTGAAGAACTTCACGCCCGTCGGCACCGCGATCAGGAAGGTCATGAAGGAGAAGAACGGCAGCAGCACCTGCCCGGTGACGTACATGTGGTGCGCCCACACCGTCACCGACAGACCCGCGATGGCCACCGTCGCGGCGATCAGGCCCGCGTAGCCGAACATCGGCTTGCGGCTGAACACCGGGATCACCTCCGAGACGATCCCGAAGAACGGCAGCGCCAGGATGTACACCTCGGGGTGCCCGAAGAACCAGAACAGGTGCTGCCACAGCATCGCCCCGCCGTTGGCCGGGTCGAAGACGTGCGAGCCGAACTTGCGGTCGCACTCCAGCGCCAGCAGCGCGGCGGCCAGCACCGGGAAGACCAGCAGCACCAGCACCGAGGTGAGCAGCACGTTCCAGCAGAAGATGGACATCCGGAACATGGTCAGCCCGGGGGCGCGCATGCAGATGATGGTGGTGATGAAGTTGACGGCGCCGAAGATGCTGCCGAAGCCGGAGAGCGTCACGCCCATGATCCACATGTCGGCGCCGACGCCGGGCGAGTGGATCGCGTCGGACAGCGGCGCGTAGAGGAACCAGCCGAAGTCGGCGGCGCCCTGCGGGGTGGCGAAGCCGGCGGCGGCGATCAGCGAGCCGAACATGAACAGCCAGTAGGACAGCATGTTCAGGCGCGGGAAGGCGACGTCCGGCGCGCCGATCTGCAACGGCATGATCCAGTTCGCGAAGCCGGTGAACAGCGGCATCGCGAACAGCAGCAGCATCACCGAACCGTGCATGGTGAAGGCCTGGTTGAACTGCTCGTTGGAGAGGATCTGTGTCCCCGGCCGGGCGAGTTCGGCACGCATGACCAGGGCGAGGATGCCACCGATCAGGAAGAACGCGAACGACGACACCAGGTACATGGTGCCGATCGTCTTGTGGTCGGTGGTGGTCAGCAGCCTGACCACCGCCGAACCGGGCCGCCTGGCCCGAACCGCCGTGGCCAGTACGGCCGTTGGCGGTCGTACGGGGTCGCCCTGTGCCTGGGTGGCGCTCAAGGACCGCTCCTTGGGAACGTCGTGCGAATGGATGGCGATCCATGATCCGAACAGACCGCCTCCACACCCCAGGGCCCTTGGACCCGCCACCCCGGGGCCCCAGGACCCGAATCCCCGCCCCCCGCCCGGGACTTCCCGACCCCGCCCGCCTGGGACGTCCCGGCCTCACTCGCCCGGGACGTCCCGGCCCGACTCGCCGACCCGGAGGAGCTGCTCCGCCGTCAGCCCCGGGCGTCCAGCCGGGCGATCTGCCCACGCTCCAGCGCCGCGTACACGGTGCCGTCCGGGGCGACGGCGATGCCGTGCGGCTCGGCGCCCTCGCCCGGGAGCGGATGGCCGTCGAGCCGCCCGTCCGGGGTGAGCACCCCGATCTTCTCGGTGAACCACAGCGCCCCGTCCGGCCCGGCGGCGATCCCGTACGGCCCCGCACCCGCGCCGCCGACCTCGAACAGTTCGATGTCACCCCTCCAGTACTGTCGCGACTCACGTCGCATCAGCGATGCTGCCGCGACCACCCCGTCAGCAGCAACTCCGTCATCAGCAACCCCGTCAGCGGTAACCCCGGCCGGGGGCGCCTCGCAGGACCGAGATGACGCCCATGCCCGCCGCGCAGACCGGGACGGCGAGCAGCGCGCCGATGATGCCGGCGATGCCGGAGCCGGCGACCACGGCGACCATGATGGTCGCCGGGTGCAGCTCGACGGTGCGGCTCTGGATGACCGGCTGCAGGATGTTGCCCTCGATCATCTGCACGGTGAGCACCACCCCGAGGGCCCACAGGGCGGTGCCGAGGCCGCCGTCGGCGAGGGCGACCAGGACCGCCACCGTGCCGGACAGGAACGCGCCGACGAAGGGGATGTAGGCGCCCATGAAGACCAGGGCGCCGAGGCCGGGCGCCCCGGGCACGCCGAGGGCGACCAGGCCGATGGTGATGAAGCCCGCGTCGATCAGGGCGATCAGGGTGGTGCCCCGCATGAAGCCGGCCATCGCGTCGAAGGCCCGCTCGGCGCAGGCGACGACGGTCTCGGCGCTGCGGCCGGGCAGGTAGGAGCGGATGGTGTCGCCGGTACGGTGGCCGTCCCGGAGGAAGAAGAAGACCAGGGCGAGGGCCAGCACCCCGCCGGTGATCAGCTGGGTGAGCAGGCCGAGCCCGGACAGCAAGCCGCTGGTCAGCGTGGAGAGCAGCGAGTTGGTCTCGCCCTTGGCGTTGTCCAGGGCGTGCCGGATCTTCGCCCCGACGGGCCCCAGCCACTCGGACAGGCGCTGGCCGGCCTCCTGCAGCGAGGTGGCGATCTGCGGGGCGCTGTGCACCAGGGAGTTGACCAGCAGCGCGATCACCCCGCCGACCGCCACCACCAGGACCGCGCAGGTCAGCCCGGCCGCCAGGCCGCGGCTCACGCCCCGCCGCACCAGCCAGGGCACCACCGGGTACAGCAGCGAGGCGCCGAGCAGCGCGAGGACGATCGGCACCGTCGCCGCCCGCAGCTCGACCAGGGCGAAGACCACCAGGGAGGCGACGGCGATCAGCAGGATCACCGCCGCGGACCAGGCCGCCGACTGCCGCAGGGCGGGCGGCAGCATCAGGTACGGCCTGCGGTGGTCGGGCTGCCCATCGGGCGGGCGCTCCACCGACACGGTCACCTCCGCCGGGGGGTCGTCGATTCCGAACCGACCCAGCTCAGCAGAGCGCCCGACGACGCGCCCGCCGAGCCACCGCCAAACACCCGAACGGCCTATTCCGCCGCCTCGATCTTCACAGTCCCGGCCCCGCCCGCGAAGGCCCGTACCCGCTCCGCCTCGGCCTCCGCCGCCTGCCGGTCGGCCCGCCGCAGCGGCGCGAACGGCTGCACGACGACGTCCTGCTCCGCCGTCAGCCGCCAGGAGCCGGCGACCAGCCCGTCCACCAGCAGCGTCCCGAGCACGATCCCGTTCTGCGTCATGACCCGCCCCCGGTACTCCTCGGGCAGCACCCGGGTGCGGTCCGCGTGCGAGAGCAGCAGGTTGTCGAACGGCGCGACCAGCCGCACCGGCGCCGGGGTGGACTCGTCCGGCCGGGGCGCCTCCGGCAGGTCGTACAGCAGCCGGTCCTGCTCGTCCCGGAAGGTCAGCAGCCGCGGCGCGAGCCGTTTCAGCACCGGGGTGAGCCCGCCGAGGCCGCTCCACTTCCTGAGGTCGGCGGCGGTGGCCGGCCCGAAGGCGGCGAGGTAGCGCAGGACGAGGTCGTCCGGGGAGGGCGCCGGGTCGAGCGGGCGGCCGAGCCAGGCCTCGGCGGTGGTGTGCGCGGCCGGACCGGCGTGCCCCCACAGGCCGCGCGGCGGCACCTGCACCAGCGGCAGGAGGCAGCGGGCGGCCTGGGCGAGCGCGGCCGGATCGCGGTCGGAACGGGTCGCGGCGAGCAGCGCGCCGAGCTGCTGGAAGGTGCGCGGCTGCGCCTCGACGAGGGCCCGGGCGTCGGCGGCCAGCGCGTCGAGGTCGAGCCCGGCGAGCCGCTTGCCGTAGGTGGTGCGCAGTGCCTGGTCGAGTACGGGCTGGAGCAGTGGGCGCAGCGTCAGGCAGTCCTCGGCGGTGACGAGGTGGATGGTGCCGCGCTGGAGGGCGATCCGGACCGCCGCCCGCTGCTCGATGAGGGTGCTCAGCTGCTCGGAGGTGAAGCGGTCGAGCCGGGCGAGCAGCCCGAGGTAGGGCGGTTGGGGTGCGGCCTGGGCCTGGAGCCCGCCGAGGTGGTGGATCAGTGCGGCGGGCGTGAGGCGGCTGCGGGTGAGCAGGTGCTGACGGGCCAGCAGGGCCCGTCCGAGGGCCCGCCGCCCCAGCACGGGCCCGGGCTCCGTCACCGGCGGCCGTCCAGGACCGAGCGCAGGACGCCGATCCGGTTGGTGGTGATGGAGGCGACGCCGGTGTCGCGCAGGCGGCGCATGGTGCGGCGCAGGTCGGCGGTCCAGGTGGAGACGGCGAGGCCGGCGTCCGCGGCGGCGGCGGTGAACTCGGGGGTGACGAGGCCGAAGGGCGGGTTGAGGTAGCGCGGGCGCAGGTCGTCGAGCAGGGCGCGGACGGGCATCCTCGGCTGCTTCCAGGTGAGTGCGATCTCGGCGTCGGGGGTCAGTTCGCGTACGGCGAGCATGGCGGTGACGGGGCCGCAGAAGGCGACCTGCCGCTCGGCGCCGAGTCCGGTGACGGCGGACCAGGTGGCGGCGGCGGGCCCGGGTTCGTCCAGGTCGATCAGCAGCCGGCGGCCTTCGACGGCGGTGACCGCCTTGATCGCCTCGGCGAGGGTGGGGACGGTGAGCGGGCCCTGCCGGAGTTCGTCGAGCTGCTCGGCGGTGACCCGGTCGATGGAGCGCGGGTCTCCCCAGAGCCGTTCCAGGGTGCGGTCGTGGAGCAGGACGGGCACCTTGTCGCGGGTGAGTTGGACGTCCACCTCGACGGCGTCGGCGCCGGCGGCGAGCGCGGACTCGACGGAGGGCAGGGTGTTCTCGCGGTAGCGGTACGGGTCGCCTCGGTGGGCGACGGCCAGCACGCGGGCGCTGCGGTCGGTGCTCATCGGATCCTCTCCGCGAGTCAGGGGGTGAGGTTGTGGACGCCGATGCCCTCGCGGTGGCTCGGCTCCCCGGGGACGGTGACGATCAGGGTGGTGGTCGGCAGGTGCGGGGGCGGCATCCGGGCCTCTCGTTCGGTTCCGGGACTCGTCGGTGGGGCGTCAGCGCCGTTCGATCATCACGTTGGTGGACTTGATGACCGCCGTGGCGGGTGCGCCGGGGACCAGGTTCAGCTCCTCCGCGGACTCCCGGCTGATCAGCGACACCACCCGGAACGGCCCGGCCTGGATCTCCACCTGGGCGGCCACGTCGCCGAGCACGACGTGGGTGACGATGCCCGGGAAGCGGTTGCGGGCCGAGGACGGGCGGCCTTCGGCTTCGGCGTTCTCCGGCCGGGCCAGCTCCCGGGCGAAGGCGGCGAGCTCGGCGCCGGGGATGATCCGGTGGCCGTGTTCGTCGCGCGCGGCGGCGACCCGCCCGGCATCCACCCAGCGCCGCATGGTGTCGGCGCTGACGCCGAGCAGCGCCGCGGCCTCGCCGATGCGGTACGGGTTGGCGGGCGCCTCGGGCTGGCCCATGAGCGACTCCTGACGGTGGTTCGAGGGACAAGGGTCCTGGTGGTGCGCGCCCCTCGGGCGCCATCCTGCCGTACTGGCGGCGGCGGGCAGAAGCGAGGGCGGCACAGCGCGGCTACGGTTCGCCGAAGAGGTCCCGCCGCACCGCGTCCCCGGCGGTCAGGACCGCGCCGGCGAGTACGGCGCCGCCGCCCGCCGTTCCGGCCCGTACCTCGGTGCTCAGCGGGGAGAGCCGGGCCAGCCGCCGTTCGACCCGGCCGGCCAGTTCGGCGCCGCCGGCCCGGCCGATCTCGCCGCCGAGAACCACGCAGCCGGGGTCGAGCACGACGCAGACGCTCGCCGCGCCGATCGCGATCCGCTCGGCCAGCTCGTCCAGGAAGCGTCCGCCCGCCTCGCCGGCCTGTGGCGCCGCGCGGACGACGGCCTCGGCGGCGGAGGCGTCCCCGGCAGGGGCGGCGGGCAGTTGGTGGGCGCGGGCCAGTTCGCAGATCGCCACGCTGCCGACCAGGTCGTGGAAGCCGCCCTCGCAGCTGTCGGCGCTGGGCAGGCCGACGGTGCCGGGGACGGGCAGGAAGCAGATCTCGCCGGTGCCGCCGGAGAAGCCGCGGCGCAGCCGCCCGTCCAGGATGACGGCGGCGCCGACGCTGTGGCCGAGCCACATCAGGACGAAGGTGTCGCGGTCGCGGGCGGCGCCGACCCGGTGCTCGGCCCGTCCGGCGAGGTTGACCTCGTTCTCCAGGATCACTTCGGTGCCGGGCAACCGGCGCAGTTCGGCGAGGAGTTCGGCGTGCCAGGCGGGGAGGTTTCCGGTGCTCTGCAGCCGTCCGGTGGCCGGGTCGACCAGCCCGGGGGCGCCGACCGCGACGGTGTGCAGCCGTTCGACGCCGGCGACGCGCGCGGTCCGCAGGAGGGTGGCGGTGATCGCCGCGGCGGTGTCGGGGGTGCCGTCGCCTTCGACCGGGATCTCGGCGGTGGCGAGGGTGTGCCCGGCCAGGTCGGCGACGACCAGGCTGACGCCGCCGGCGCGGACGTCGAAGGCGGCGATGTGCGCGCGGGAGGCGACGAGGGCGTAGAGCCGGGCGTTGGGGCCGCGCCGCTGTTCACCGCGTTCGCCGACGACGGCCACCAGGCCGGTGCGCTGGAGGCGTTCGAGCAGGTCGGCGACGGTCGGCCGGGACAGGCCGGTGAGGTCGCGCAGCTCGGTCGCGGTCAGGGGTCCCTGTTCGAGCAGGAGGTTGAGGGCCAGCCGGTCGTTGATCGCCCGGGCGGTGCTCGGCGTGGCCGTACGCGCGGTGGTCATGGCCGCTCATCCTTCCATTCCTGTCGGAGTGTTTCTATCAGGGTCCCTTCCTGATAGTTTATCGAACCGTCCGGTCGTGCGGTCGGACGAGACCGCGCAGCCCGCACGCAGCTGCGCTTGACTGCCAGCAGGGCCACCCACAGGGCACCGTCGCGCCCCGCACCGCGCGACCGGGAGGGAACGCCGATGAACCGGACCACCGCACCACCGCCGGAACCACTGACCGCCCCGCGCCGGGCCCGGGCGAGCATCGCCGTGGTCTTCGGCGTGCACGGCGCCGTCAGCGGCAGCTTCGTCACCCGCATCCCGTGGCTCCAGGACCGCCTCGACCTCTCCCCCGGCCAGCTCGGCCTGGCCCTGGTCATGCCCGCCATCGGTGCCTGCCTCGCCATGCCGCTGGCCGGCCGCGTCGTCCACCGCCACGGCGGGCGGGCGGCGGTGCGCGGACTGATCTCGCTCTGGTGCCTGGCGCTCGCCCTGCCCGCACTCGCCCCCTCGCTGCCGGCGCTGTGCGCGGCGCTGCTGGCGTACGGGGCCACGGCCGGGATGGCGGACGTCGCGATGAACGCGCAGGGCGTGGAGATCGAGGAACGGCTCGGCCGCTCGATCATGTCCGGCCTGCACGGGATGTGGAGCGCCGGCGGCCTGGTGGCCTCCGGCTTCGGCATCCTCGCCGCCCACCTGGACCTCGACGCCCGGCTGCAGCTCGCCGTCACCGCGCTGGTCCTGCTCGCGCTCGCCCAGCCCGTCTGCCGAGGCCTGCCGGCCCTTCGGACACCGGAGGGCGCGGAGGAGCCGCCGCGCTTCGCCCTGCCGCCGCGCAGCTCGCTGGCGATCGGCCTGGTCGGCTTCTGCGCGGTCTTCGCCGAGGGCGCCTCGATGGACTGGAGCGGCGTCTACCTGCGGGACGTCACCGGCTCCTCGGCCACCCTCGCGGCCGCCTCGTACACCGCCTTCTCGCTCACCATGGCGGTCAGCCGCCTCGCCGGGGACGCCGCGATCCGCCGGCTCGGCGCCGTCCGCACCACCCGGATCGGCGGCGCCGTCGCCACCGCCGGCGGCCTGCTGGTGGTCGCCGCCGACAGCCCCGCGCTGGCCATCCCCGGCTTCGCGCTCATCGGCATCGGCATCGCCGTCATCGTCCCGCTCGCCTTCGCCGCGGCCGGCCGCAGCGGCAACAACGCCAGCCAGGCCATCGCGGGCGTCGCCACCGTCACCTACACCTCCGGTCTGATCGCCCCCGCGGTCATCGGCACCCTCGCCCAGGCCACCTCGCTGACCGTCTCCTTCGGGCTGGTCACCGCCCTCGGCTTCGCCCTGGTGCTGAGCGCCGGGGCGCTGCGCCTGGCCGAACGGCCCACCGCCGAGCACGCAGCCGCCCCCGAAAACGTGACCGCCGGCCGAGGCCGCGCCACTCGCCCTGACCTCGGCTGACGGCACCCGGTTCGCCGCCTTCCTGGCCCGCCCGGAGGTCGCCACCGGAGCCGGCGTCCTCGTCCTGCCGGACACCAAGGGAATTTCCGCGTTCTACCGGCAGACCGCCGCCCGGCTCGCCGAACAGGGCCATCCGGCGCTCGTCCTGGACTGTTACGGCCGCACCGCCGGAGCCGCCCCGGAAAACCGCCCGCCGGAATTCGACGAACTGCCGAACCTGCTCCCCCACCTGCTCGCGCTCACCCCCGAGGAGCTGGACGCCGACCTCACCGCCGGCCCGGCGCACCGGTTACGCTCGGGCGGTGTCCCAGCCCGATGCCGCCCCCGCACCGCCCGCCGCGCCGCGTTCGCCCTGGTGGCGGTTGGCGCTGCTGATCGTCCTGCTCGGTGCGGCGGCCGGGTCGCTACTGCTGTGGAGCCCGACGGAGCTGCTGTCCGGAGGGCTGGCGGACCGGATGCCCGGGTACTGGTTCGGGCCGCTGTTCGCCCTGGTGTACGCGGTGGGGACGCTCGCGTTCGTGCCCCGGCCGGCGCTGAACGCGGCGGCCGGGCTGCTGCTCGGCATCCAGCAGGGGGTGGCGCTGGCCGTCCTCGGCACCACGCTGGGGGCGGCTCTGGCCTTCGCGCTCGGCCGGGGCCTCGGACGGGAGGCCCTGCGCCCGTACCTGCGCGGCAAGGTGCTCGGCGCCCTGGACCGGCGGTTCACCGAGCAGGGCTTCCGCAGCGTGCTGGTGCTGCGGCTGCTGCCCGGCATGCCGTTCCAGGCGGCCAACTACGGCGCGGCCTTCTCCGGCGTCGGCTTCACGCCCTTCCTGCTCGCCACCGCGATCGGCGTGGTGCCGACCACCGCGGTGTACGTCACGGCGGCGGCCAGCGCGGACCGCCCGGGCTCGGCGGCGTTCCTGCTCTCGGCCGGCGTGATCGCCCTGCTCGGCCTGGGCACGGTGGTCGGGCTCTGGCGCACGGCGAAGGCCCGTCGCCGGACTCCCGTCGTCCGCCCGTAGGGCGGGAGAAATCGATCGCGCCCGTCCGGGTCCGGGCGCCAGGATGGCCCGCATGACCGAACTCGACCCGCGGGTGGACCCGCCGATGGCCGTCGACGAGACCGCCACCCTCACCGCCTTCCTCGACTACCACCGCAGCACCCTCGCGCTCAAGTGCGGCGGGCTGACCGACGACCAGCTGCGGCTGCGCTCCGTCCCGCCGTCCGGCCTCTCGCTGCTCGGCCTGGTCCGGCACATGGCCGAGGTGGAGCGGTACTGGTTCCAGGCCGTCCTGCTCGGCGAGGAGATCGCCACCGGCCACTACTGGACCGAGGCCGAGCCGGACGGCGACTTCGACAACGTCGACACCGCCGACGTCGCGGCCGACTTCGCCACCTGGCGCGCCGAGATCGAGGCCTCCCGCCGCGCGGCGGCCGGTCTGCCGCTGGACACCGTCGGCAAGCGGCTGCGCCACGGCCGGGAAGTGACGCTCCGCTGGATCCTCGCCCACCTGGTCGAGGAGTACGCGCGACACAACGGCCACGCCGATCTTCTGCGCGAGTTGGTGGACGGCTCGACCGGCGAGTGATCGGCCGGGCGAAATCGTTTCCGCATTGTTGACAGAAGGTCAATTACGCCGTGACCGCTACCGATATGGTCTACGCGCGCAACCGTACGGCGCCGTGCTGCGTCTGCTGGTTTTGCCCGGGTCCGCCCGGGATTCCGGCGCGGCACGACTCGTACGGGGGTCGCGAGCGGGCACGGGACCGGTGATCAGTGCGATACTCGGACAGTTCCGACGAGTGGATGACGTGTCAAAAACGACACGCACCCCCGGGGGACCAGGACGGGACGAGGCAGGGAGGCGCGGCATGGGAGCACTTCGCGACGAGCACCACAACGGGTGGCTGATGCCCTCGGGGAACTACCCGGCCGCGGTGTACGACGACGAGTGGGTCGATCAGGAGACGGTTCCGTCCGTCGCCGCGCCCGCGAAGATCGTCTCCCTGCGGCCGACGGGCTTCGAGGCGGCCCGCACGGTCGGTGAGCACATCCGGGCGTGCATCCCGGTGGTCATGGACCTCACCGAGATGGAGGAGGCCGAGGCCAAGCGGATGGTCGACTTCGCCTCCGGGCTGATCTTCGGCACCCGGGGCGGCATCGAGCGGATCGCCCGCAGGGTCTTCCTGCTCACCCCGGCCGAGGTCGAGGTCATGGTGATCGACCGGCCGCTCGACGAGACCGGCTTCTACAACCAGAGCTGAGCGCGGCCCGCGGCCGGGCCGCGGCACACGGCACCCCGACCGGGGACGGCACCCGCCGCCCCCGGTTTTTGCTGCCCGGACCTCGAAGGCCGGCGGCTCATTTGAGACTCGGAAAATAATTCTGAGACATCGATGTCTCACCTGAGCTAAACTCGGCTCATGGCCACCGATCGCGACACCGTCCTCGAAGCCGCCGTCGGCGTGCTCTCCCGCCGCCCGACCGCGCACCTGGACGAGATCGCGCGCGCCGCCGGCATCAGCCGTGCCACGCTGCACCGGCTCTTCCCGGGGCGCGAGGCGCTGATCCGCGAGGTCGGCCTGCTCGGCCTGCGCCGCTTCGCCGCCGCGCTGGACACCGCCGCGGTCGAGCACGGCGACGCGGAGGCCGCGCTGCGCCGCCTGGTGGACGCCGCCGTCCCGGACGCCGCGCTCTGCGCCTTCCTGGCCGGCGAGAACCAGCTCTACGAGAACGACGACATCAACGACCTCTGGGAGCTCCAGATCGCCCGGCTGCACGCGCTGTTCCTGCGCGGCCAGCAGCAGGGCGCGTTCCGCATCGAGCTGAGCGCCGCCTGGCTGAGCGAGGCCTTCTTCGACCTCGTCGCCGGCGTCGGCTGGTCCATCCAGGACGGCCGGCTCGCCCCGCGCGACGCCGCCTTCTCGCTCACCGAGCTCTTCCTCGGCGGCGCGCTGCGCAGACCGGCGGCCGCCGCCGCGATCCACGGCACCCCGCCGCCCCCGAGCCCCGC